>NHBP01000004.1 GCA_002168195.1 Planctomycetaceae bacterium TMED10 | reverse complement strand
CTAAATCTAATTCGATGTCTACAGGTATATTTGTAGCAATATGTGTCATTGATAATATCATACTCTTGCTCCAGTTTTTAGTTCTAGTACAGTTTTCATATGAAGTTCTTGACTTCTTTTCTCTACTAGTTGGTCAATCACTTTATTTCTATCAGTGAAAGCCACTCTCATATCGAATGATTCGCAAAGTCCTGGTCTCATACCACCTTCCAATTCTCTAAGAATTGAACCTGTGCCCATAGCTTGGACTTCTTTTTGTATTTTTTGTAATGATGTCATATTTAACTCCTTATCTTATTTTTAAATATAGATATATTATACCATACTTTTACGCAAATGTAAACGATTATTTTCACTTTTTTTGAAAATAATTGTGAGAAAGTGTTGATGTGAGAGAAAAGGTGGGGAGCTGTGATGGCTCCCCCATGATAATCATTACTAAAGGAGTGTTATACTTCTTTTGCTATAAAAGTGTATACACCGTAAGCAAGGGCTACCCAAGCTACTAAGTCAACTAAGCCACCTAGTAATAGGTATGATAATGATAAGCCGACAATAAGTCCGCCGTCCCAAGATGTACGTTCTGCCCATCTTGCCATTAACCATGCTTTTGCTGTATTTAACATGTTCATATAGTTCTCCGTCTATAGTTTGAAGTCAGCAAACGAGTCATTACTTTCGCGTTCACCAAACTTATTTATCGGCTTATCTGGCACCATTTCTGTCATAATGTCTGATTGAGCCGATTCCTCTACATCATATAGTTTCATGCGGGAACGGTCCACACCAACTACAAATCTCTTGTACTTGGTTGGGTCGTTATATCTATTCTTCAATTGTTTTACTAGCAATTGACCTAATTCTTCTAGTTCCTCTGTTGAAATAAGAGCAAACATTAAATCAGCCGTTGCTGGTAAACCAAACGATTCAGATGTATCCTCAAGACCGACATCAGTATTACTGAAACCAGACCTCGTGGTCTGTGTTGCCGATACTATTGGAACATTGAATTCCACAGCCAATCCCCGAAGTTCTTCGGCTATGGCTTTAATATAGGTATAACTATTTATACTTCCACCCATGCCACGCATGCGACTTGAGGCGCAAATATTTAAATAGTCAATATATATCATATCAGGCTTAAATGTCTTTTTGAGTTTAAGCTCATTAAGTAAAGCTCTGAAATGACCAGTGTGCGCAGAACCAGTAGGATATTCTTTCACTATAAGTTTACCTACAGATGATTTTGCAATTTTTCCAATCTTATCATCAAACACATTTTTAGGTAATGAGTTAAGAGATTCAATTGGAAGGTTCATAAGATTCGCATCAATTCTTTCAGCGATTCTTTCTTCAGCCATTTCCATTGTTATGTACAAAACATTCTTTCCTTGATTAAGTACTCCTGCTGCACAATGACACATGAATAATGACTTACCTACGCCTGTTCCGGCTAAGGCAATGTTAAGTGTCTTATTAGGTAGACCACCTTTTGTTATTTTATTAAAGTAATCTAAGTCAAACGGTATTCTATCTTCTTTACGATTATAAAAATCAAACCTTTGTTCGCTATCATCAATATAATCGTGACCTATTTGTTCATCAAACGAAACACCAAGAGCTTCAGATAGTATTTCAGGTATAGCACCTTCACTTCTTTCTTTATCTTTGCCATCAATGATTCCTATTGAATCCATAATAGCATTATAAACTGCTCTTTCTTTACACCATTTCTCTGCTTCGGTAATTAGGTAATCAGTATCGATATCAGATTTATCGATAATTTCTGTGACTAATCTTTGAGCATTGTTTAATATATCTTCAGGAGCTTGTATTTTCTTTAACTCAAGCTCTAAGATTTTTGATGTTGGTAATTTATTATGTTTGCTTACAAATTGGACGATAAGGTCAAACACAGTCTTGTGTGTACCTTCAAAATACTCATTCTTTAAATAAGGAACTACTCTTCTACAAAATTCTTCGTTATGAAGAAGATGATTTAGTATGTGTGTCGGTAGTTGATTCTCCATTTCCAATTCCTATTGTTGATAAATTATTTTCTTTAGCATAATCTAAAGAATCTGTTATTATATATTGTAGTATTGAACCTAAGTAATTCTTAAATGATTCATCTTTCTCAAGTTCGTCTACACTAAAATCTGCTGGGTCTTGTACTGTAAAGTTAAAGCTTAATGTTGCCATATCTAAAGCAGTATCTTCTTTGACACCAACTTGTCCATATATGACTATAACATTCTTCCAAGTACCTGTCTTAAGTTTGACACCTTGAAATGCGCTTGATTCATTCTCTACAATTGAGTAATCATTTTGATTTACGTTATACATCTTCTGACTCTATATCAAGGTCAATATCAACCATTGGTCTATGTCCAATAGAATAATATGTTTTGACAAATTCTTTAAAGTCTGTATTTTCAAAGATTGGCTCCCAAAACTTTTTCTTAAGAGTATCTTTTTCTCTTACTTTAGGTTCTAGTATTTCTCCTGTTTTCATATCAACTTGAGCATACCAACCAACATTTGGTTTAACTACATATCCACCGGCCATTGCAACATCAAGTAATCCTGAATATTGAGCAATACCGCCTTCCCACGTTACTGAGATTGGTACTTTAGATTTTTCTTTTACAAACCTTGATTTCTCTACATTGATTACAAAATGATACCCTTGTATTTCAGTACCTTTTTTCTCTTGACGTCTTCCAATAATCCATATATTGTCTGATGAGTAATAGATACCTGTACCACCTGAAACAACTGCTTTAGGAAACAATCCAATTTCTTGATAGGTATGATTAACAGCAAGTAAAGGAACATTCTTCATGGTTAGATAAGGAGTAATCATTCTGAATAATCCCTTTAATGCTTTAGCTCTCGACATGTCAGCAACTGACTTTTCGTTGAGGGCATCTTCCAACTCTTTCTTAGAGGCTAAGTTTCCAATTGAATCAATAACAACAATTACTTTATCTCCTCTTTCGATATTCTCAAGTTGGCCTACCAAATCGAACTTTAGCTGTTCGACATTTTGGACTGGTGTATGTAATACTCTTTCGGTATCAATCCCAAATGATTCGAAATAAGATTGGGGTGAACCAAACTCTGAATCATAAAATAGCATTACTGCATCTTCATGTTGTTTAAGATAGGCTGCACCCATCAATAAAGCAAATGAAGTTTTGAAATGTTTTGAAGGGCCAGCAAGAACTGTAAGTCCTGAAGTTAATCCTCCATCAATATCACCTGATAACGCAACGTTTACCATTGGTACATCAGTGACAGTTATATCTTTTTCAGCAAATAATACTGAATCAGATAGAATAGAAGTATCTTTAATCTTACTATTCTTTTTTAATTTATCCATTATAGACATATTATCTTCTCCTGGCCTTTGATGGCCTACTAAATGCGTCTAGCATTCTTTGTTGTTTACGACTTCTTGAAACAGCTTCAGCCATTTTTCTTTTTCTTTTGGCTGTAGGTTTTTCATAGAACTCTCTTTTGCGTACCTCTTGTACGATACCTGCGTTATCACAGGCTTTTTTGAATCTTCTTAGACCAATATCAAAGGGTATTTCCTTTGGTGGTCTTTTATCTCTAGGATTACGATTCTTCCTAGGTCTTAAATCTATACTTGGCATATGCCTCCTTTATTAAATTTTATAGTACTATTATACCATAAAATCAGTGAGTTGTAAACTGTTTTTTTCATATTTGTATGTTCTTTTTTTGTTATCCTGTACTAGGAATTTAGTATCAACCATTTCTAGCTGATTGTTTAAATATCTTTGAACCATTCTTGCTGCATGTTCTGCTGTCGTCACTGGCACATTTTGGCAAATATGATTAAGCGATTTCTTTGGTTCAAGTAATATAAAATCTTCTGGTAGTTTCATGAGAGATAAAGCTTCACGTACTGTTAAATATCTATCTTCATCAGGATGAGTTAATTGAGTTGGCATATGACCGACAAAAGCTCCTATTTTATCTTTAGGTATTTCAGTTGTCTTTCTCATTATATTACCACCTGATTTAAGTTTATGATATTGTCTATCACATTTCTTTGCGACATTATCATAACCATTTTCTCTCATCCACTTTGCTACTTCTTTATATGTTGTTCTTTCTTCTATATAATCCATAGGGTTAGTTGTTTTTTCAATCTTATCTTGGAATTCAGTATGTGTAATACCACCTTCTAATACTTCTAATACATATCTATAATATGGTTCTTCTGATGGAATCTTTTCATTACAAAGTATTTGACTCATTGGGTCATCATCTTTTCTTTCAACTGCTCTTATATCGTCAGCTATCATTGTTGGTTTTTCTAATACATATTCAAACAATGGTACTTCATCTCCTTTCCAAAAGAAATAAAATGTTCTATCTCTTACTTGACTCAATCCATGTAATATAGATTTTGTTTTAAAGATACTAAATGTATAACCATGTTTTTCTCCAATCTTTCTTAATCTCTTTACTACAGGTTCTCCCATTTTACTTGCTAACCTTGGAGCATTTTCTCCCCAAAATACTTTTGGTTGTACCTCACCAAGTACATATTCTGCTGATGTAAACATCCATTCGTTCATAGGATTATTACTTGCAGCTGATGGACTCAGTGAGCTAAGCCCTGCACATGGGCATACAGTATTAATCACATTAACTTTTTCTGTGTAACTCGCTCCCTCTGAGAGGTTCAAATATGGGACCTCATGGTTATAATGATGTAATAAGTGAGATTCATTAGCTTGAAAGCCCTCATATGTCATAATATACTTTGGTCTTTCTCCAAAGACATTTTCCATTGCCAATGTTTCTCCACCTATAAGTGGTACTATACTCGCATAACTCATGCAAAAAACTCCTCTAATCCTGCTGCTTCTATTCCATTCCAATATGGATAGAACTCTCTGGATAAATGTATTGATTGTGGTTTCTCCATATATTTAAAATCGAGCTTACCTTCTTTATTAAAGAGATGACCAGTCCATCTTTTGATACCGTATTCTTTCTCTATGTAATCGTTAAATTTATTTCTTGCATCATTTCTTTCTGACCAAGAACCGTAAAATGGTTGTCCTTTATAATATCCTGATTGTGGTATTCTTCTACTGACATCTTCTATTGGAAGCAACTCATATATCTTTGCATTATATTTATTTGCTTCTTCAATATACCTATCAGCTAAATCTTCTATCTTTTGTCCTAGTCTGATTACATGATGTCTTATATCAATATTACCAAAATAACATTCTATCTCTTCATAGTCAAATGGGATATATTTATCAAATCCATCGTTGATAGCACCATTTAAAGTTTTGAATGGAACACTGTTTACTGTCCAACCTGGTCGATACATGCAGATGGAATGACTATCACCAATAACTATTTTACGAGTTGGATTAGGATAGTCAATTCTTTCGGCTTCATTGTACATGCGTTCTAGATTTTTAAGGTCTACTTCATGCCATTCCGGTTGAACCTCTTTCTTAGCTGATTCCAGTTTTGATTTAACCATTTCGTGATACGGCGGGAAGTCGATTCCAATTGAAAAGACTCTGCCTTTGAACTTAGAAAAGTTGACAGTGTTCTTAACATAAGGAAAACCGTATACGCCACCAAACATATTAATTCCACCAGACCAATCAGTGCCGTGATAGACCCAAAGGTTATCATAATTATTGTGGTCTTGAATTTCTCCACCATAGTTAACATCGCAGTTTCCATATTTCTCCTTTATCATATCGCCATACATTACTCCTGCAGCTCCTCTATGAGAGCCTGGCCTTTTGGCTATAGGAATAAATGGACAATTAATTATATTTTTCATTAGATATATTATACCATACTTTGGCACAAATGTAAACGTTTTTATTCAAAGAATTCAGTAAGATTATTCGTCTTCTGTACACGTGCTACGCGTCTACGCGCGCATGCTCGCTCATCTTCTCTTATCTGTAGGTATACACCAAACTGACATGACAACACTTCAGTTCCGTAGTATTTAAGAGAATCTTGTTCGTATTGAAACAATTTTGTACCGTCCTTCTTATTTATATTAAAAGCTTTAGGATGAAATTCGACATTCTTTGTTAATCCTATTTCATCTGAATTTTCTCTCATATAGTATATTGCTTCATCATACAATTTCTTTGGAGCTTCTGGCCACATTAATTGTATTGTATACACAGCTCCTGGACCAGGTGATACAAATCTTTGGTCATGATGATACTTCATTTGTGGTAATACAGATGAAGAAGCAGCTCCATGAAATCCGTAGTAATGTCCAATGCCAGGTTGTTCTCTTAAAAGAGTATATATTTCTGACATATGATTACATTGTTGCATTCTTTCTAAGAATCCAGTATCTCTAAACGAAGATACCCATTCACATACATCAACTGCATGAAACTTTCTATCCTTGTCATTGTATTTTTCACGACAAAAGTTTCTAGATGCTGTTTGAATAGATGTATGTAATTCTGTTGTTCCCCAAATTGGTTGCTTATTCTTTATTGCTTTATCTAAATTACTACGAACAAATTGAATATAGTCTTGGTCATTATCTGCTATCTTATCAAAATCAACAAAGACATTATCTTCTCCTGATGCAAGAAAATGAACTCCTCTTCCACCATAGAAATGAGATATAAATGTATTGCCGACAATATTCATTATTGTTGTATCTAAGCTTGCAATTTCTTGACCTATAAATCTCATACGGTCATCTAAGGTAATTGTTGGATGAAAATACTCTACGTCTTCTCCAAGTCCAAAGTCATTTTTGCCATGACGATTTACTGATTCGTATTGTTCATCGCTATAACCAAGTTGAATTGCTGACCTTTGGTTTACTTTATATAGAAACCAATTGAACTCTTTCATGAGTTCTTTATCGTAGGTCGACCAGTCGTAATTATATTTAGTACTTGACACGTTCCTCGTTATCTCTTTTAAGATGTACAATAGAAACATCAGGACATCTCTTTTGAATTTCTTTAATTTGTATTGGGTCATCTTCAAAATGCATTTGTATTTCTACACCTAAGTCTTTTAGCATATTAATCATTTGTCCTTTAAAAATACCAGATGCTTTTCTACCATATAATGGATTATCTTTCTGACCATGTGTAATACGATAGTCAGGTATTTTTCTTTTTAATGGATTCATATAGAGAGTATTATATATCCCTCTTGATTCTAGCATTTTTACAGTAGCTTCTCTGTCAGTGAAAGGCCGCCCAGTAATGATGATGTCATCTTTACCGGGTCTTACGCCTGTGGTGCCTTCACCAAAATAGATTACTCCATCGATGTCAAACGAATTAATTTTCATAATCGTTCTTCGCATCTTGGAAGGTGTGAGGCAGATTTTTTGCCTTCGGTCTATTTTCTTTGAGCTGAGGAGTAGTTATATCTGTCAATACTCTCCTAGCTAAAGCATCACATTCAAATTTGGCATCTTGAGTTTTGAGCTGTAATGGAGGAGTCTTTTGAGTCCATGCTGATGGTCCTCTTAAATATCCTACAATGCCCATCTCTGAAGCTACCTTACAAAATCTAATTGCTGAAACAACAACTCCACCAGAGTTTGGAGAGTCCTGAACTGAAAGTCTAGCTGACATTTCATATCTTGCTCCTGCAAATCCATAAGCAACCATATCAAAGTTTGCTATTTTATTATCAGATGAAATATAATCTCCACCTGGTTTTTGTTGAACTGTAAGAGATGGACCAGCAAATAATGTCATACCTGCAGTTGATTCTCCTCTTACGCTGTTCTGTCCTTTTAAAACGTTTTCTTTTGATACATGTTTGTTATGTAATCTATATTGTTTTGCCATATTAAGAAAATCAGTATTCGCTGTTCTTCCTGTTCTGATATGCTCCTGTCCTTGTGTAGAACCAGCAGCCATATTCATTTGAATATGTTGTGTTACCATTAGACCTGAATCTAACATAGCACCTTGTAGAACTTCTGACATTCTTGAAGCTCCCCAGGCTGACCTCATATCTGAACCAACAATTGTGAGTCCTGCATCTATGAATCTTTGTTCAGTTGTCATAGCATCTTCTGTTGAGATTAATGTTGGTATACAATTAACGAAATGTATTCCTGCTTCTAAAGCAACATCAATCCAGTATTTAGAAGCTTCTTCTGAACCTACTGGTAAATAGTTAATTAATACATCTACATCATGATACTGTAATAATTCAACAGACCTTTCAAAAGATTCTGCTGGTACAGCTCCATTTACAAACGTAACTTCATCTGGATAATCATGCATGTGTGGAGCTATTCCGTCCATTTCTGGAGCTGAATAGACCATTGCATCTTTATTTACAGCTGAACTATTTGATGTAGTTGTAATTTTATCGACATGGTCCATAGCGCAATTAGGTTGAGCTCTTAAAGCCTTTGCTAATTTCTTATTTACTTTCCTTTTATCGATATCAAATCCTATAACAAACTCGATGTCATGTACTGAATATCCTCCGATATCTTCATACATTAGACCTATTTTATCTTCAGGATTTTCATTATAATATTGCACTCCTTCTACTAAAGATTTAGCACAACTTCCGACGCCGATGATTCCGGCTTTTATTTTTGACATATTATTCTCCTTATATCAGTTTATTTGAGTGAGAAATTTGACTGGCGTACCAGAGTAGCTCACTATATACTATTAGTTATAACACTTATCAGACCACTTCCGAGGATAATGACTGCTGCTGTGTTTAAAATTATCAATGCCCTATCTTTCCAGATATTACCAACCACTAACCAACCAGCACATCCAATTAAAGATAATACTTGGTCCCAGATTGCAAGGTCAGGACTTGACCTAGTTGCCATAGCACATAATAAGAGTATAGAACTACCCCACTTTATATACCAATCATACGTGTACTTAGGAGTTGCACTCTTAAATATACGATTTGAATTTTCTAATTCTTCTTTATTAAATTTCGGCGAATTCATATTCTACTCCTGCCTCTTTAAATATTTCATCTGTTTTTCCTATTGCAGCTTTCCATCTTTCTGGAGTAGCTTTAGAGACTGCAACAACTCTTAATACTCCTGCTTGTATTATTCCTAATGAACAATCACTGCAAACTGGTAAACCATAAATATAAAGAGTAGAATCTCTTAATGATATACCATTTTCTGCAGCGTTATATATACAGTTCATTTCAGCATGTACTACATATTGATACTTAAGTTCTCTATTATTATATCTTTCTTCAGTATCTTCTATGCCTTTAGGAAATCCATTATATCCTGTAGATAATATTTTTCTATTTCTTACTGCAATAGCTCCAATTTTTCTACTTGGGTCTTTACTCCAAGTTGATACAGATTTAGCTATATCAAGAAATCTTTTATCCCACTTATTTAACAAGGTCAAAGTGCCTCTCATATACATGTAAGTTTTGTACTTGCCAATAGATATAACCTAAGTCTAATTTTATACCTTCATAATATAAATCTTGTTGTAGTTTTTCTTGTACATATCTTTGCCAAGCATAATCGTTTCTATAGCCAAATATAACATCATTGCTTCTCATTTGAACAACAGCATGTAAATATCCGTTACGAATATAATAGGTCACTGCATTCGTACAAATAAAATCATTCTTACCATTTTCTTTATATTCACGCCATATATTTGGTCTTTGATATATCATTGAAGCTCTACGTGAGTCTGGATTTACTTCACATAACTCTCTAAGAACCTGTTGATATTGTTTATGGTATTTTTTACTGAATATTAAATGGCCATAATTAGAATTTATTTCACCATGAATATTTGCTGTGTATTGCCAAGCTTGTGGTGGCTCTTTATCTTCATCAGGATATATATCAGTAATATTTGTTGACTTAGATTGATACCAATCTATTTCTGCTTTGATATACTCTTCATTTGGAGTACCAAATATTGCTGGTTTATCAGCAACAAAAGATGCACCAATTACTTCTATAGTCTTTACACCTGTTTTATCTTTGGCAAAGTGCTTATACTTTAGATGATTTTTAAATATTTCTGCTACATCGGTAGTATTATTCACTGTGTACATTAGTCACCTTTTTATTAAACATATCTCTTTCTGGGTCTTGGCCTTCCATCTTACCTCTAGCATAAGCAACTGCAAAAGAACAATAGTTAATCATATCTTTATAAGTATCTTCGATGCTTTCGAAGTT
>NHBP01000003.1 GCA_002168195.1 Planctomycetaceae bacterium TMED10 | reverse complement strand
TATATCCCAACTCAATTGCCTCATTCAAAAGATTATCAACATAGAATTCACCATTTGTTCTTTCATCTTTTTTGTAAAGATTCTCTAAAGAATTAAAATAAATTTGTTTGTTCCTAAAGAACATTGTACCGACAATAGCATATTCATCCACAGGATTTGTTCCTGTGAAGTTTTTTACATTTACTTTGGTAACATTACCAGATTCATTTACATCCAACCAAGAATACATATCAGGATTGTGATGTGCAGTGTAGTTATTTTTATAACTCCAGACCACAATATCATTGTCTAGGTCTTCAATTAGGTCAGCAAACTTATCGGAATCGTATAGTGCGCCATTATCACATGCAGATAAAATGATTGAAGACTCATCATCAATCTCATCTACTATCTTTGCAGTGGTGCAAGCTTGACCTTCAGTTACCTCATCAATCCATATAACATTTCCAAAATCATCAATAGGAAGCATACTCATATGAGATCTTAAACAAGCAAACACTGTCTCATCTGTTTCAGGAAGACAGTGTAGTGCTCTATCAACCATATACTGCCCGTTAATTTCAATAAAGGGTTTGGGAATACCATATCCTTCTTTAGAGAATCTACTTCCTGCTCCAGCCATCGGCAATGCTGTTGTGCAGTTCTTAATTTTTAATGGTTTATTTCCTTCCATTACTGCACGATAGTAATCAGACCATTGCTGATACATCTTTACATCTAGTGGTGTTCCCCACTGAAGCATATTTGAGACCTCATATACAGTGCTGTATAATCCATCCCTGATCATCAGATTGTGAACCAAACTAACATAATATTCTCCATTAATATTGACATCATCATCAATCAACTTCTGAAAGTAATACTTTACATACTTACCTTTTTTGAAATAATAAGTTCCAGTCGAAGCATACTCCGACATCTTGTCGTCAGTAAATGGTCTCTTCTCACGAATCTCTTCGATTTGATATGACCCCAGTCTCAATCTACAGAATGCATAATTATCACCACCCAACATATGAGGATGAAATCCTGTATATGAAACTACGCATCCATCACATTGAGTATCATCTACATGAGATTTAAAATCATCATAATCCCAGTTCATAGAAAAATCACAGTAATTTACGATGACTTGCTCCTCATCATCGATGTCCTTCAATGCCTGAAGAACACTGTGAACTGGACCTAACTTGTGAGGATCAATAACTCTAATCGAAGATCCCTCCGGGAGTTTATGAAGTAAGAGACCTGCAACATCAGTTTCATCATGATGCTTTCTGTTCAGTATACACACAAATTCAGAATCTTTTGGATAAAGATCAATGATGTGTTCGATGACAGTTTTACCATCAATCTCTAAAAGATACTTCGGTACTGTGTATCCAGCATCCATGAACCTGCGGCTCATACCAGACATAGGGATAACAACTTTCATATTAATCTCCTTTAATTACTCTATAACTGTCTTCATCAAAATGTTCTGTAGAAAATTCAAATAACTCAGATGATTCAACAGCAATCATCTGATGCCTCAGTCCACGATAGATGTGAAATTTATCTCCTGGTTCTAGGATGCAGTCATTTGCTTTTGCCAGGTCATCACTATCTCCATAGTATAATAGTATTCTACCAGACTGCAGATAAAATGTTTCATCCTTTAAGTTATGATAGTGCCATGAACACCTCTTTCCTTCATCAAAGAAAAGAAGTTTACCACAATACTCATCGGTATTGACAATCCATTTTTCATATCCCCATCCTTTAGGGACATGTTTAATTTCTGAAGAAATCATCGGAGTGTATTCCTTTATCATCTACGTAATAATCACCAGAAGGTTTTCCAAGAAATAATTGATGATACTTACATCCCCACAAACTTAATTGTATCTCAGTAAATTCATAAAATTCTTTTTTTGCCAGGTCTGCATTATTTTTATACCTACCCATTCCTCTGGCAGTGAGATATACGATGGTATTTCCATCGTCGTATAGTTTATTTATTTTATCAATACGATCCTGAATTGGTAATGCCTGCTCATATCTCATCTCATCTGTAGGACCAGGAGTGCATATAGTACCATCAATATCAATCACATATCTCATTTACATCCCTCTCAGATAATACATAAGTTCCAAAATGTGTTACAGCAATCGCAGCTGCTTTATTTGCATAAGGTATTGCTTTCTCCATTTTAGCATACAAGAGATAAAAGTAAACAAGTGCAGATAAGAAAGTGTCACCGGCACCACAAACATCAAATACTCCTACTCCAACTCCTGGATAGTTTACACCTTGATAATCTGCACCACCAGAACCTTTGGTTACAATTAAATTATTAGATTTAGTTTCTAATTTAGAATATTCATCAGCATTTATTTTAACATATGCATTATCTGTAGGTAATACTCTTTTCTTACTATCAATAAAGACAGGTCCATCAAACCACTCAACCAGTTCAAACATTCTCTCAGTTGTAATAAATCCCTTATCATAATCCGATATGACAAGGGCATCAAAGTTATTTTCTGGTAGATCATAGTCAAGAGGTTTAGTAGGATTCTCTACGTCAACTCTAAGAAGTTGTTGATTATACCTTTCGTCAATAAATCTACGTTTAATAATCCTCTCTTCTTGAGTAAGAATGTAAACTTCAATTCCAAATGACATGAGATTTTCTCTCACATTCCATGCCATCCCCATTTGCCTTTCTACTCTAGTTTTCTTAAGAATAGGTACTGGTGCTTCTGGATTAAGTCTTTCACATATCCCATAAACATATTCATCGGTACAACTATCTCCGATCAATAATACTTTGAATTGTTTTTGTTGTGGCATAATCACCTATTCGATCAAAGAATCTAAGTTCAGCAGCATAATAAGATCCAATTACAGACTTTTCTTTCCAGTCTGATCCTACGATCATTATATCAGGTTTATATGATTTGATCATATTTTCTAACTCTTCGTCACACGAAAAAGTATCGACACCATCTACTGCTTTTAAATTTTCAAGAAAAAACTTTCTTTCTTCTTGACTATGTATAGGTCTGGTAGGACCTTTCTTTTCCTTTACTCTATCATCCGTATCAATCCCAACTAATAAAAAGTCTCCTAAACTTTTTGCATAGTTCAGGAGTTCAATATGGCCTCGATGTAGAATATCAAACGTTCCGTTGACGAATATTTTCATAAACATATTGAAGAGATTTTTGTAGTCCGTCAAGTTCAAGTCCTAACTTTAAAAGTTCACCACCACTTCCACAGTATGCTCTATCATTACCAGATTCTAGAACATCAATAGGAACTTCATAATCAGAAAGATTATTAATCATTCCAGCAACCTCTGAAAGCAAAGTCACTTCTGGATAAACAAGATTAAGTTCTTTAGGAAGATTGCTACCACTCTTAAGGTAAAGGTCAATAACTTTGAAGGCATCACGAACACCAAAGAAGTCCATGAACTTATCTTTGAATACTACAATCTCACGTTTGTTGATGTAATTGAGAATATTTGCAGTAGTGAACATATTACTTGGGGCACATGCACCAAATACATTAAAGAATCTCAGGTTATATACATGATTAAGTTGACGACAACGTTGAGTAATCAGATACTTTGAGAGTCCATAGTAATCAGTAGGAATTCTTTCACCAAAGTTTTTTTCATCTACTTTAAAGATATCATCCTGACGACCATATGCAGCACCACTACAGATATTAATCATTGGAATCTTTTGTGCTGCTAGATTCTCAAACATCATCATGTTATTGTAGAAGTCATCAGCAATATCCGCACGGACACGACGACCACCACGAATAGCAGCATGAATAATAAAATCAATCTCCCGATGACGGAAGAAAGAATTTACTGCATCAAAATTTGAGTAATCAATATTGTAACATTGGACAGAATGATCTTCTTCTAGGAGAGGAATAATTTCTTTTCCTAGATTACCACGATTTCCAGTGAATAAAATTTTCATCGTCTAAGATTAATGTAAGATGGTTTTTTAGAGTACAAGAATTTTTCAATATCAACTTCTTCCTTACTCTCAGGTCTAAACACTTCAATACCAGGAAGTGATTCTAAGACCTTTGTGTCCTCACATGCATAGTGAGAGAACCCACAGGGTCCATAGTCGTCATCACGACCACTACCCACTAGTTTAACAGGGATTTGTTCATGATGCAAATAGTTGCGGATGAACTCAAATGGACGATACAGAACAAAAGGAGTAATGGAATAGCACACGGGGATCTTACCTTCCATAGCAAGACCCACACCCATACCAATCATCAGTTGTTCT
This sequence comes from Planctomycetaceae bacterium TMED10, assembly GCA_002168195.1. Classification (GTDB taxonomy): domain Bacteria; phylum Planctomycetota; class Planctomycetia; order Pirellulales; family UBA7805; genus UBA7805. The sequence continues at coordinate 5,810 of NHBP01000003.1, read as the reverse complement.
GCAGCACCAGGATTAATTACCCGATCAGGATAATCTTCTCTCAGGTGATCGAATACTCTATATCCAACATCACCAACAAGAAGAAAGATGTCCTCATTCTTCGCCATTTCCTCAGTCAGGAGTTCTTGAAATCTACGTCTCATAATGATGCAATAGCCTCCTTATATTGTTCTTCAGTAAAGTTAGTATAGTGTGCATGAAGACTATCATCAAGTCCAAAGTGATTCACTTTAGTTCTGTGGAACTTAAGATTGGATGGACAAAATGCATTCATTCTCTGCTCAAGTAAAAGAATATTGATTGCATCATATGCTGCCCATCCATTCGCATTCACATGAACTGAGATGTTATTTACACCTGCATCATTAATGTACCTCAGTGCCTCCCATACAGACCCCTCAGTGCTCTCTCCATCAGAGATCATACAATGAACATGTCTATTGGGATTAGCAATAGCACGACCAACTGAAACACAAATACCCATACCCAGACTACCAGTGGAACAATGGATATGATTTAATTCATTGCGTTTAGGATGCTCTCCATACTTATCAAGGAGTTCTTGAGCATCAAGTCCATAATACTTCTCAAGAACAACGTAGAGTGCTACTACAGCATGTCCATTAGATAAGATAAAGATGTCATCTTTGTTCTTATTCTTGTAGATATCATCAATGATATGAAGGCATGAAAAATAACTCCCTAAATGGTGAAGTTTATTTTCATAACAAATATCAAGGAGTCTACGATAAAGTTTCTTCATCAATAAACGAGCATACAATCTGCTTGGAGTTTTTCAACAGTCCTTCCAAATCCTTTTAAACGATCAGAAATCTTATTGAAGTTCTCTGCCATCATACCACGTTCTTCAAAATCATGCACCTCTACATAGAGACCATCAATTTTTGTTAATGCTTCTTCAAAAGATTCTTCAAAAATAATTTCATTCTCAAATCCCTCAATATCCATCTTAACAAATCCAATACGACCCACATCAAGAGAGTCAATAATACTATTAAGTGTTTTCGTCTTTACCTTAACAGTCTTACCACTATGAGGATCTGTTCTATGAGAGATGAATGAGTTCATTGTAGAGTTACGTTCATGAATATTAAACTCAGCCTCACCATCTTCTGTTCCAACAGCGATGTTATGTGCCTCAATATTTTTAATACCAGCAAGATCCACCAACTCATTAAGAAGAGCAAAGTGTGAAGGAGTTGGTTCTACTGAGAATACCTTTTCACATACAGGAGCAGCAAAGATGGAGAACAATCCAATGTTTGCTCCAAGATCAATTAGATTAATCTCTTCCTGGTCCTTGAGAAACCAGTAGAAGTCAGTATTAAACTGCTTTAGAATATGAACTACACACGAATGTTCTGCAAAGGCATGATTTTTATAACTCTCTGATGATGAAAGATCAATCACATTTCCCGCAATGTCGGAGAATTTAAGAAGATTTGTCATGATGTTACTTTATGAATGTATTGTAAGGGTTCTTCAGCAATCACGGTCTTCATCCACTCACGAAGACCACCGTGCTCTTTATTTAGTTTTGCGGCAGCAGAACCACCAGCTTGATGCATAACTTTAATGCACATTGGATCTCCTGTTTTGGGATCATCAAGGTAAAGTGCATCATCCTTCACATAGATCTGTGCCCAACTTTCCCAGTGATTATTATTTTCACCCCAAGTATTACAAAGACCATAAGAAACATTTGTTCCCATAGCATCAATAATTTTTGTAGTGTATTTTCCTGAGTGAAAGATCTGATTTAAAGTGTCTTGCTCATCACCAATACCATGAGCATATGGATTTACTTCATCTTTAATTCTCTTTGCCTCTCTATTCAGTTCATGCCATTCATGCCAGAACTGCTTATTGTTTGAGGCAATTAAACCAGCATTAATAAATTTTTGAACTGGAATGTATTCTCCATTTCCAAATGGAGGTAGATGCATAATAGTAATTCCTGGATGAGAACTTGCTTTATCTAATGAATTGTTGTTACGAACTCCAATAATGTCCTCATCACTTTCAAATAGTTCAGTCATCGGTCCAGTTACAACACAGTCACCATCAATATGGACAACCATATCATAGTCATCAACAAAAGGAAGACAACTTGGTGGCATCATCCACACATTATTCAACCAAGGATCTTTCACCATTGCTTCCTTAGTTGCCTTTGTATCAAACACAAAGAAATCTACATCCGAATGAAAGTATTTGAATGAGTTTTTAAGTTCATCCAAACCAATGTAATCAATGTAATCATCAGTAACCCAAGTTGTTACAGCAATCTTTTTCATTTCTCCCCCATAATCATAAATGCGTTATTTAAATCAATACCTGATACAAAGACATTCTTATATCCCCTATCAATCATGTAATCATAAATGAATTCAGGTTTCAAGCAGTGCTTATGTCTTCTATTGTTCCAAGGTCTCCAATACTTCTGACTATAATCAGGAAGATAGAGGAACAAAACACCTCCATCTTTAAGTCTATCATACCAATAATCCATTGTAGCAACCCAATCAGGGACATGTTCTAGACAATGACTAGAAAAAATGTAGTCAGGTTCAATAGGTGGAAGATTATCTGCTTCCCATCCATTATCAAATGATAGGTCAATAGGAACAGAATCTGGGAAAGCCCATTCCTTCTTCATACATCCAACATCATATCCATACCCACTACAAACATGCTTGGCGAATGGAATAGCAAACTGTGATGCATTCCCTATAGTTTGAAAGTGTGGATAGGTGTCACCTTTATACTCTACTACTTGCATATCATCTCATGTGGGGTGCTGAATAGATAATCAATCTCAGTTTTGTTCTTCTCATTATGTGCAATAATTACATACTCATCATAAGAAGTATCCAAGACATCTATAATATAATTTAGAGATGTATTAATTGTATACACACTCTTTGCTTTCTCAAAAACTTTACACCAATCAAATAGAGTAAACCCCTCAATGTATTGAAGTTCTACCGCAGGGAGATTATAGTTTTCTGGTTTCAGTAAATCACAATCCCTATTTTCATTGTAGAGATTGTTGATGAATACAAACTCAGAATCATCTTTGAGACCAAGAACATTATAGTATAGATCATCTTCTTTTTCAAAGTTACGATCAAACTTAAAATAATCTTGCCAGTCTGAATAATCAAGTCCAACCATTGAGTACTTAGAACTCATAATTTTACCATCATTATGAGTCATATCTGCCGTAGCAGTGCTGATGAAAGCACCATTCTCTTCAACTACTGCTCCAGCACCACGATCATAGATATCTTTTCCTATGAAGTCATCATCAGTTGTAGGAAAATCAATGTCTTTAATGTAGTCTTTAATCCAGTAGATGTCAGGTCTTAATGGCCAAATGATTTGATAACCATTCTGCATCATCACTCTAGCAATTTTCTGGCAAAAGAAAACATCACCGATGCCAGCAGGTTGCTTAATCAAACAAGGTTTCATACGTAAGCTACTAGAATATAATCATCATCTGGATTGATAGATTTATAATAAGTAAACTTATATTCTGGATTGATATCCAAAATTCTTGCCTTTAATTCTTCTTGAGACCCACTAAAGTAGATGGGAATATCATCAATAACAATTGTATGGTCCTTGATATGATGATCTTTGATCATATCAAGTTCTTCCATTGTCGGAACACCACCACCCTCAGCATGTGCATCCAACCAGAAACAAGCTTTCTGATCTACCTTCTTAAGAATTTCTTTTACACAATCTCTAGAGTCACCCAACCAAAGATTAACATTATCATTGTCTTTAAACTTTTCAAGGCAGTGATTATATCTTTCTTCTGATAGTTCACAACTAAAAATCTGTTCAAATCCCAGACCAACAGCATAGTTTACTGCATCACCCATGTAAGTTCCGGTTTCAACAAAGTGCTTACAGTCTCTACCAATACCAAAATCTTTAAAGATATAGTAGAAAGAATGAATACCTTCCTTCAGTGCCTGTTCAAATACTTCTCTAGTCATTTTGTTTCTCCGTTAAAATAGTTTTCATAAATGAAGTCTTCCAATATCTCCATTTTCAATGCTCTCTCAAAATTGTCTTTGACTGCATCCATTTTATCATAATACACATCCTCAGTCAAAGATTCAATATCAAAACTGTCTTCAAGGATGATCATACCTTCAGTATTAAACCATTTTCCAACAGAGGGAGTACCATAATAAATTGGAATAGTTCCAGTTAAAAAACAATCAAGAAGTTTTTCACTGAAGTATTGATCATTATTCTCAATAGCAACTGAGAACATGTAGTCTGCAAGTGCATCTTCTTTATATTCTATTTCATTAAAACCACGACCAAACAAAGGAGCATAATCCTTTAATTGATCTAGCATATGCAATCTCTGTTGGTGTCCAGGAAGATGAGATTTGTTTGATGCTAAAATAGAAATCAATTTATCCTTTGGATAAATTTGAGGTTTACGAATCCAAGATCCGTTACCAGGAATCCAACAAATTCTATCATGAAGAGCACATAGTTCTTCACTCCAAGTAAAGATCTTATCATAAGCATTCATATACTTATCAAGATTGTTTTTAATATCCTGGATAAGTGGTTCAACTAACCAACAACACTCTAAGATGATTCCATATTTCGTTTTACTTGCATTGTCTTGCAGACCTGCAGGGATGAACCTATCAATATAAAATGTTTCATCGTTAGGAGTTAAGTTAGTAAAAGTAAGTTGTTGCTTACCTTCGCCCTCATGAATCCACTTAATATACTTTGACTCTTTACCATGAGTTGTATATCCTTTATTTCCATTAGTAAGATGAATAAAGGTATCATTCAATAATTTAAAATTTTTCATTTCAGTAAATACTTTTCTTTATTGAAAGGTTCCAGTTCTCTATTATTTCTCAAGAAAATAGAATCACCCCATCCTTCTTGTTGATATGAGTCTGACATCTCTGCTAATTTAAATCCTCTTTCCACCAACCACTGTGCAATAGCTTCATGAGTAGCACCCGTATTGTTTCTATCATTAAGAGAAGTTTCTATAAAGATCATATTAATGTACTTAATGTGATCTTCAAAACCTTTTAAGATCTCAAGTTCTGCTCCTTCTGCATCAATATTTAAGAAGTCATATTGATTCATATCAATATTATTTTCTTGAATTAATGTAGATAATTTTTTAGTTATTACATTTACAAAGTTACCACCTGCCAATTTCATTGACAGATGATTTGAATATGCTACTGGATTTAAAGTCGAACAATCATTTGCAAGATAAAATTGCTTTTCTAATCCATCTTCACTATAAACGCATTCATTAAAAGAAAGGTATCCACACCTGTCAGCAATTGGTTTTGACATTGTATCAAAAACAAATTCATTTGCCTCAACACCAATTACTTTATCTCCAACCAACTTACTATAACAATAATGCTCTACAAAATCCCACATTCCAACATGAATGACTCCTCTAACATCAACATTCAGTCTTTCAAAACTACCAACATAGTTGATATTGTCATGAAGAGGGTGTGGATGAAATCCAGTCTCCTTATCATAAGAAGCATAAGGTCCTAATTTACTCATATTAAACGGGGTGATAAAAAGGGGTGTAGTTGTCAGATTCAATCTGAGAACTAATCCAAGAATAAGTTTTACGAATACCCTCTTCAAGGGTCTGGGAATAGTCCCAATCAAGTTCTTTACGGATTACATCATTATTAGAGTTACGTCCACGAACTCCAAGAGGTCCATCAATATGAACCTTAGAGACTTCCTTA
>NHBP01000002.1 GCA_002168195.1 Planctomycetaceae bacterium TMED10 | reverse complement strand
AGAAGGTAGATCAGAAAGCTTGTTTCTGGTTGGATGCACATGCTGAGGGTGGTGGTGTTCCGACAATGGAAGAACTTGATATGATTAAAGATCATCATATCAAGGATCATACAATTGTTATTGATGATATTCCCATTTACTTTAGTGGATCTCAAGAAGAACTAAAGGCAAGAATTTTGGATATCAATCCAGAATATAAGTTTACTTATTATAAATCTATCAATCCAGATGATGATTATATCCTAGTAGCTTACGTATGAAACCTTGTTTGATTAAGCAACCTGCTGGCATCGGTGATGTTTTCTTTTGCCAGAAAATTGCTAGAGTGATGATGCAGAATGGTTATAAAATCATTTGGCCATTAAGACCTGACATCTACTGGATTAAGGACTATATTAAAGACATTGATTTTCCTACAACTGATGATGATTTTATAGGAAAGGAAATCTATGATCGTGGTGCTGGAGCAGTAGTTGAAGAGAATGGTGCTTTCATCAGTACTGCTACGGCAGATATGACTCATAATGATGGTAAAATTATGAGTTCTAAGTACTCAATGGTTGGACTTGATTATTCAGACTGGCAAGATTATTTTAAGTTTGATCGTAACTTTGAAAAAGAAGATGACTTGTACTATAATGTTCTTGGTCTCAAAGATGATTCTGAGTTTGTATTCATCAACAATCTCTACAATGAAAATAGGGATTGTGATTTACTGAAACCAGAAAACTATAATCTTCCTGCAGTAGAACTTCAATACATTGAGGGGTTTACTCTATTTGATTGGTGTAAAGTTTTTGAGAAAGCAAAGAGTGTGTATACAATTAATACATCTCTAAATTATATTATAGATGTCTTAGATACTTCTTATGATGAGTATGTAATTATTGCACATAATGAGAAGAACAAAACTGAGATTGATTATCTATTCAGTACCCCACATGAGATGATATGCAAGTAGTAGAGTATAAAGGTGACACCTATCCACACTTTCAAACTATAGGGAATGCATCACAGTTTGCTATTCCATTCGCCAAGCATGTTTGTAGTGGGTATGGATATGATGTTGGATGTATGAAGAAGGAATGGGCTTTCCCAGATTCTGTTCCTATTGACCTATCATTTGATAATGGATGGGAAGCAGATAATCTTCCACCTATTGAACCTGACTACATTTTTTCTAGTCATTGTCTAGAACATGTCCCTGATTGGGTTGCTACAATGGATTATTGGTATGATAGACTTAAAGATGGAGGTGTTTTGTTCCTCTATCTTCCTGATTATAGTCAGAAGTATTGGAGACCTTGGAATAATAGAAGACATAAGCACTGTCTGAAACCTGAATTCATTTATGATTACATGATTGATAGGGGATATAAGAATGTCTTTGTATCAGGTATTGATTTAAATAACGCATTTATGATTATGGGGGAGAAATGAAAAAGATTGCTGTAACAACTTGGGTTACTGATGATTACATTGATTACATTGGTTTGGATGAACTTAAAAACTCATTCAACCATTTTCATTCAGATGTAGATTTCTTTGTGTTTGATACAAAGGCAACTAAGGAAGCAATGGTGAAAGATCCTTGGTTGAATAATGTGTGGATGATGCCACCAAGTTGTCTTCCTTTTGTTGATGACTATGATATGGTTGTCCATATTGATGGTGACTGTGTTGTAACTGGACCGATGACTGAACTATTTGAAAGTGATGAGGACATTATTGGAGTTCGTAACAACAACTCATTAGATAAAGCAAGTTCTCATCCAGGTATTACTATTATGCATCTACCTCCATTTGGAAATGGAGAATATATTCCAGTTCAAAAATTTATTAATGCTGGTTTAATTGCCTCAAACAATAAGCAGTTCTGGCATGAATGGCATGAACTGAATAGAGAGGCAAAGAGAATTAAAGATGAAGTAAATCCATATGCTCATGGTATTGGTGATGAGCAAGACACTTTAAATCAGATCTTTCACTCAGGAAAATACACTACAAAAATTATTGATGCTATGGGAACAAATGTTTCTTATGGTCTTTGTAATACTTGGGGTGAAAATAATAATCACTGGGAAAGTTGGGCACAGATCTATGTGAAGGATGATGCACTTTACCTTGATGATCCCAAAACAGGAGATCCAATGTGCATTAAAGTTATGCATCAAGCTGGTGGTTCTGCTGCCGCAAAACTAAATAAAGAGCACGGTGGTCTTCGTGAGTGGATGAAGACCGTGATTGCTGAAGAACCCTTACAATACATTCATAAAGTAACATCATGACAAATCTTCTTAAATTCTCCGACATTGCGGGAAATGTGATTGATCTTTCATCATCAGAGAGTTATAAAAATCATGCCTTTGCAGAACATTCGTGTGTAGTTCATATTCTAAAGCAGTTTAATACTGACTTCTACTGGTTTCTCAAGGACCAGGAAGAGATTAATCTAATTGATCTTGGAGCAAACATTGGATTGTTTTCTATCTTTGCTGCTCCTGTATGTGAAAAGGTATTCTCAGTAGAACCAACACCTTCACACTTTGCTCTTCTTAATGAGTTGGTGGATCTTGCTGGTATTAAAAATATTGAGGCACATAACATCGCTGTTGGAACAGAAGATGGTGAGGCTGAGTTTAATATTCATGAACGCAACTCTACAATGAACTCATTCATCTCTCATAGAACAGATCCTCATAGTGGTAAGACTGTTAAGGTAAAGACGAAAACACTTAATAGTATTATTGACTCTCTTGATGTGGGTCGTATTGGATTTGTTAAGATGGATATTGAGGGATTTGAGAATGAAATTATTTTTGAAGAATCTTTTGAAGAAGCATTAACAAAAATTGATGGTCTCTATGTAGAGGTGCATGATTTTGAAGAACGTGGTATGATGGCAGAGAACTTCAATAAGATTTCTGATCGTTTAAAAGGATTTGGAAGGACTGTTGAAAAACTCCAAGCAGATTGTATGCTCGTTTATTGATGAAGAAACTTTATCGTAGACTCCTTGATATTTGTTATGAAAATAAACTTCACCATCTAGGGAGTTATTTTTCATGCCTTCATATCATTGATGATATCTACAAGAACAAGAACAAAGATGACATCTTTATCTTATCTAATGGACATGCTGTAGTAGCACTCTACGTTGTTCTTGAGAAGTATTATGGACTTGATGCTCAAGAACTCCTTGATAAGTATGGAGAGCATCCTAAACGCAATGAATTAAATCATATCCATTGTTCCACTGGTAGTCTGGGTATGGGTATTTGTGTTTCAGTTGGTCGTGCTATTGCTAATCCCAATAGACATGTTCATTGTATGATCTCTGATGGAGAGAGCACTGAGGGGTCTGTATGGGAGGCACTGAGGTACATTAATGATGCAGGTGTAAATAACATCTCAGTTCATGTGAATGCGAATGGATGGGCAGCATATGATGCAATCAATATTCTTTTACTTGAGCAGAGAATGAATGCATTTTGTCCATCCAATCTTAAGTTCCACAGAACTAAAGTGAATCACTTTGGACTTGATGATAGTCTTCATGCACACTATACTAACTTTACTGAAGAACAATATAAGGAGGCTATTGCATCATTATGAGACGTAGATTTCAAGAACTCTTGACTGAGGAAATGGCGAAGAATGAGGACATCTTTCTTCTTGTTGGTGATGTTGGATATAGAGTATTCGATCACCTGAGAGAAGATTATCCTGATCGGGTAATTAATCCTGGTGCTGCAGAACAACTGATGATTGGTATGGGTGTGGGTCTTGCTATGGAAGGTAAGATCCCCGTGTGCTATTCCATTACTCCTTTTGTTCTGTATCGTCCATTTGAGTTCATCCGCAACTATTTGCATCATGAACAAATCCCTGTTAAACTAGTGGGTAGTGGTCGTGATGACGACTATGGACCCTGTGGGTTCTCTCACTATGCATGTGAGGACACAAAGGTCTTAGAATCACTTCCTGGTATTGAAGTGTTTAGACCTGAGAGTAAGGAAGAAGTTGATATTGAAAAATTCTTGTACTCTAAAAAACCATCTTACATTAATCTTAGACGATGAAAATTTTATTCACTGGAAATCGTGGTAATCTAGGAAAAGAAATTATTCCTCTCCTAGAAGAAGATCATTCTGTCCAATGTTACAATATTGATTACTCAAATTTTGATGCAGTAAATTCTTTCTTCCGTCATCGGGAGATTGATTTTATTATTCATGCTGCTATTCGTGGTGGTCGTCGTGTCCGTGCGGATATTGCTGATGACTTCTACAATAACATGATGATGTTTGAGAATCTAGCAGCACAAAAGATTCCAATGATTAATATCTGTAGTGGTGCTGCATATGGTCGTCAGGATGATATCTTTAAAGTAGATGAAAAAAACTTTGGTGAAAGAATTCCTACTGATTACTATGGACTCTCAAAGTATCTGATTACTCAACGTTGTCGTCAACTTAATCATGTATATAACCTGAGATTCTTTAATGTATTTGGTGCATGTGCCCCAAGTAATATGTTCACTACTGCAAATATTCTCAATTACATCAACAAACGTGAGATTGTAGTATTCAAAGATAAGTTCATGGACTTCTTTGGTGTTCGTGATGCCTTCAAAGTTATTGACCTTTACCTTAAGAGTGGTAGCAATCTTCCTAAAGAACTTAATCTTGTTTATCCAGAAGTGACTTTGCTTTCAGAAGTTGCTGGAATGATTAATAATCTTTCTGATTATGAAGTTCCTATTGATGTTCTAGAATCTGGTAATGATAGAGCATACTGTGGAAGTGGTGGTGAACTTTTAAAGTTAGGACTTGAACTTGACGGACTACAAAAATCTCTTCAGTATGTTTATGAAAATATTCGTCAACGGAACGTTTGATATTCTACATCGAGGCCATATTGAACTCCTGAACTATGCAAAAAGTTTGGGAGACTTTTTATTAGTTGGGATTGATACGGATGATAGAGTAAAGGAAAAGAAAGGTCCTACCAGACCTATACATAGTCAAGAAGAAAGAAAGTTTTTTCTTGAAAACTTAAAAGCAGTAGATGGTGTCGATACTTTTTCGTGTGACGAAGAGTTAGAAAATATGATCAAATCATATAAACCTGATATAATGATCGTAGGATCAGACTGGAAAGAAAAGTCTGTAATTGGATCTTATTATGCTGCTGAACTTAGATTCTTTGATCGAATAGGTGATTATGCCACAACAAAAACAATTCAAAGTATTATTGATCGGAGATAGTTGTACCGATGAATATGTTTATGGGATATGTGAAAGACTTAATCCAGAAGCACCAGTACCTATTCTTAAGAAAACTAGAGTAGAAAGGCAAATGGGGATGGCATGGAATGTGAGAGAAAATCTCATGTCATTTGGAGTTGAGGTTTACATCCTTACTCAAGAAGAAAGGATTATTAAACGTAGATTTATTGACGAAAGGTATAATCAACAACTTCTTAGAGTTGACGTAGAGAATCCTACTAAACCTCTTGACTATGATCTACCAGAAAATAACTTTGATGCCCTTGTCATATCGGATTATGATAAGGGATTTATTACAACTGAGAGAATGTTTGAACTGGTTGAGTGGTTTGATGGACCTGTCTTTATTGATAGTAAGAAAAAAGTATTACCCACAGATAATGCATATGTTAAAATAAATGCTGATGAATATTCTAAATTAGAAACTAAATCTAATAATTTAATTGTAACCAAAGGTTCTGGTGGTGCAGATTATCAAGGTGTAAACTATCCAGGAGTTGGAGTAGGAGTATTTGATGTTTGTGGTGCTGGGGACACTTTCTTATCTGCACTTGTTTACTTTTATCTCTTGTATGCTAAAATAGAGAAAGCAATACCATATGCAAATAAAGCAGCTGCGATTGCTGTAACACATTTTGGAACTTATGTATTATCTGAGAGGGATGTAAATGAGATATGTGATTGATATTGATGGTACTATATGCACTCCTGGTCCTACAGATGAGATGAGATATGAGCAGGCATTACCAATTCAGGATCGTATTGATAAAATAAATAAACTATACGACGATGGAAATACCATCGTATATCTCACTGCCAGAGGAATGGGTAGGTATAAAAATAATGCAGACCTGGCAAAAAAAGAATTTTATGAATTTACTGAGATACAATTAAGTTTGTGGGGATGTAAGTATCATCAATTATTTCTTGGAAAACCTTCTGGTGATTATTACGTAGATGATAAAGGAATACACTCCGATGATTTCTTCAGAAATTAAACATGTCCCTAAAGGATGGGGATATGAAAAATGGATTGTCAATACCGATGAGTATTGTGGTAAACTTCTTTTCTTTGATGAAGGAAAGAGGTGTTCATGGCACTATCATAACTTAAAGGATGAAACATTTTATCTGCAGTCTGGTAGAATACTATTATACTATGGAGATAGTGATGACCTGGCAAAAGCAAATGACTGCATCCTAGAACCAGGAGATAAATTTCACATCTATCGTGGACTGAGGCATCAGATGATTGCTGTTGAATCATCTGAGTTATTTGAATTTTCTACAGAACATTTTGATGAAGACAGTTATAGAGTAATTAAAGGAGATTAATATGAAAGTTGTTATCCCTATGTCTGGTATGAGCCGCAGGTTCATGGATGCTGGATACACAGTACCGAAGTATCTTTTAGAGATTGATGGTAAAACTGTCATCGAACACATCATTGATCTTTATCCAAAAGATTCTGAATTTGTGTGTATACTGAACAGAAAGCATCATGATGAAACTGATGTTGCAGGTCTCTTACTTCATAAACTCCCTGAGGGATCTTCGATTAGAGTTATTGATCCTCACAAGTTAGGTCCAGTTCACAGTGTTCTTCAGGCATTGAAGGACATCGATGATGAGGAGCAAGTCATCGTAAATTACTGTGATTTTTCTATGAACTGGGATTATGATGATTTTAAATCTCATGTAGATGATACTCAATGTGATGGATGCGTAGTTTCATATACAGGATTTCATCCTCATATGTTGGGTGGTGATAATTATGCATTCTGTAGATTGAGACTGGGGTCATATCAAATCGAAGAGATTCGTGAGAAGAGACCATTTACTGACGACAAGATGTCGGAGTATGCTTCGACTGGAACTTATTATTTCAAAAAAGGTAAGTATGTAAAGTATTACTTTCAGAAGTTGATTGATGATGATGTCAATATTAATGGAGAATATTATGTTAGTTTGGTTCACAATCTGATGATCAGGGATGGATTATACAACACTGTATATGAGGTCTCAAATATGCTTCAGTGGGGAACACCACTAGATGTAAAGATGTATCAGCAATGGTCTGATTACTATCGTGCAGTAATGGAAGGAAATAAACCATTAAAAATTAAGAACTGTACAACAGCATTGCCGATGGCTGGAGCAGGAAGTAGATTCTCTAAAGAGGGATATGGTATTCCTAAACCCTTTATTGAAATTAACGGACAGTATATGGTTGATCGGGCACTACACTGTCTTCCTGAAACAGATGAGACAGTGTTTGCTTGTTTAACATCTCATATGAGTATGCTTCCTATTGAGGATTTTGGGAATGTTGTATGGATTAATGAGGTAACCGAAGGTCAAGCTTGTACCACCGCAAAGATAGTGGATGAGATTGATGATGAGTCTTCAATTATTTTATCTGCATGTGATAATGGCGCACTATATGATTCTGATAAGTTTGCTGACTTAATTGAAGACCTGGATAATGATATTGTAGTTTGGAGTTATAAGAATAACTACACTGCACATCATAATCCTGATATGTATTCTTGGTTGGATGTGGATGCATCTGGAAATGTTACTAAAGTAAATGTAAAGAACTTTACAGGAACAAACCCTGTAGATGAATATGCTATTGTCGGTACAATGTTCTTTAGAAACAAGCAGATTTATTTTAATTCTTTAGAGAATCTTTACAAAAAAGATGAAAGAACAAATGGTGAATTCTATGTTGATAATCTTTTGAATGAAGCAATTGAGTTGGGATATAATGTAAAGAATTTTGAGATTGATCATTACATCTGTTGGGGAACACCAAATGATTTAAAAACATATCGGTACTGGCAGAAATTTTTTAACAAAGTGACTTGGCATCCTTACACATATAATGAAGATTACTTTACCAATTAGATATTGGGACCATGGTCCTACGAGAAAAATATCTACTACGGATAAAAGTGGTAGAACTATAGAAGTTGCATATTTTAGTTGTGTAAAAATTACTGGACTATCAAAACATTATCCATTACCTCTTGTATATTCTTATAATAACAAAAGGTTATACCTTCCTCTCAGAGAAAAGTTTATGTCTCTTGATAGAGGAACTGTATATGAAACTAGTGGTATGAATTATGAGATAGAGCATATTCCCTTAGGAAAGACTTGTGATGTTCCAATGTTCTACTTTGCGTATAACATGTCAAACTATTATCATTTCATATATGATACTCTGCCATATCTATATTCTTACTTCAATGAAAAATATATTCATCCTGACATGAAGTTACTTGTCAGTCCTCCAGAGGGACAAGATGATCTTTATCCATTTGTGTGGGATAGTCTTGAGATGTTAGGGATCACTAAAAAAGATGTGGTATTTCTTGATACGGATGTGATGTATAATAGTGTATGTATTTCATCATCATTGACACATAATGGATTATCTAATTGTCGTCCACATAAAGGAGTATTTGATGTTGTTAATCAGATGAAGAGTGACTATGTGGGCCCTGAAAAGATTTATATCTCTCGTCGCACCTGGTTAAATGGTGACACATCAAACATCGGAACGAACTATACGGAACGTCGTAAGTGTGTTAACGAAGATGAAGTTGCAGAGATGTTTATCAGTTGGGGTTTTGAAGAAGTGTTCTGCGAGAACTTGACAATGGAAGAAAAGGTTGGTATGTTTAGGAATGCAAAGTATGTTGCAGGTCCAATTGGTGGTGGAATGTGTAATGTCATATTCTCTCCACCAGAAACTAAAGTTTTCTCTATTGATAGTCCAACTTTCTTTGATGTGAATTTTAGATTTGGGTATTCTATGGAACATACAGATCTTACTCATTTCGAGTATACTGAGTTTACTGACAAGCAAGAAGAATCTGTTGAGAGTGATGGATCATTATCTATCTCTGGAGGATTAAACTCACCTTGGAAAGTAGATCTAAATAAACTATCCAAATTTTTATTCAAATGGATACCTCAATACTAGAACTTGCATGGGCATTGAGTTCTTTTGCCATTTGTGGTGAAGGGAATGTCTCTGTGCGAGATGATGACAGTTTTTGGATGAAGGCAAGTGGTGCTTCATTGACCAAACTTGGAAAATCTGAGATGATTGCATGTAAGATGACGGGGGTGCCCTTTGATTCATTAGGATTAAAACCAAGTATTGAAACTGGTTTTCATGCATGGATCTTGAGAGAGTTTGAAGATATTAATTTTGTAGCTCACACTCATCCAACAAAGACCATGCAGGTGTTGTGCTCTGAGCAGATCTATTCCTTTGCAGATCATAGGTTATTTCCTGATCAGGTAGTGAGGAATGGTGCTAAGTCTTGTGTAGTTCCTTATGCAATGCCAGGTAAACCATTACTTGAACAAATTAAAAAGTATGTAACTATATTTGTTGAAGAGTATCAATACTTTCCTAAATTGATATTACTTGAAAACCATGGTATAATAACAGCATCCTCTTCTCATAAAGAATGTATTGCATCCACAATGATGTGTGAAAAATCTGCAGAAATTTTTATTGGATCTAAGGTTCTTGGGCAAACTAATTTCCTTACGAGTGAACAGGTTGATGAGATAGACAAATGTCCCAGTGAAAAACATAGGAGAAAAATGTATCAATGAAAGTGATTTATGTTGATATTGATGAAACGATTTGTAATCGAGAATCATCTACAGATTTTGGAACAACTCACGATTACACCAAAGCAAAACCAATTCAAAATAACATTGATAAAATTAATCAATTGTATGACCAAGGAAATACGATTGTGTATTGGACAGCAAGAGGTAGTAGGAAACAAATTGATTGGACTAATCTGACACAACAACAACTGTCAGATTGGGGATGTAAGTATCATGAACTCCGTGTTGATAAACCATTTTATGATCTCTTTATTGAGGATAAATCATTACGCATTGAGGAAGTATGAGAATTATATCTCACAGAGGTAATATCCGAGGACGAGTTCCTGGTAGGGAGAATGCTCCTAGTTACATTGATTGTGCTCTTGGTAATGGGTATGATGTAGAGATTGATGTATGGGATATTGATGGTGAGTTTTGGCTTGGTCATGATGAACCACAATATAAAGTAACTTGGAATTGGTTCTTTAAGAGACAGGATAATCTTTGGTTGCATTGTAAAAATGTAGAAGCAGCAAAGACCTGTGAAATATTCCAATCCTTTTGTCACACTGGTGATCCATATTCATACACATCAAATAAAAAAATTTGGTTGCATGATATAGAACAAACTTTTGATGACAAAACTATCATTCCACTTCTTGATTGGGAGATGGTAGATAGTTTTAAGACACATATTAAAGATGAAGTGCCATATGGCATCTGTACAGATTACCCCCACATGTTACCATGACAAGAATTGCCCTTTGTTATTCAGGAAGACCTAGAAGTATTCTTGAGTGCCATGAAAACCATAAACAACATTTCCGTTTAGGTCAAAATGATGTAGATGTTTTTGCACATTTATGGTTTGATGAATCATTAGTTGGATCTCAGTTTAGATCAGATGTTGGTCAAGGAACCTGGCCAGATGCTGGGATTAAAGAATGGATTGATGAGAACTGGAAACCAAAAAAGATTTCTTATGAACGTCCAAGAAACTTTGAGCACATGTTCTCTGATACTTGGAGAATACAATGGCACGCAACTCATCCAAAGGATCATCAGATCTCTATGTTCTATGGTATTGAGCAAGCAATCAAACTGAAGAAAGAATATGAGGAAGAAAATAACTTTAAGTATGACTATGTGATTCGTATGAGAAGTGATCTTTTATTCTTACAACCTCCTGGTGAGTTTGAGGATTATGATCAAAGTAAACTGCATGTCTTTGATGTTCAACCTGGTCCAGATTGGATTCAAACTGGAGCAGCAGACTTTGCTGTTCTTGATATCATCGCATGGGGAGGTTCTGATGTGATGGATAAATATGGTACAATCTATTCTAACTTACAAAGGATCACCGAAGAAGGGTGTCCAATGTTTACTCCTGATTCTTCTCTTGGGTATAATGCTAAAGTCATTAATAATCTAGAGTATGAAAAACACAACTGGAACTTTAAAGTTTTTGTAGCAAACCACACTTACGGCAATTGATTTGAGTATATGAATATTACAATCCTAGGATCTGCTGGACAGATCGGTGCTTATCTATCTGATTACTTAAAAGATAAGGGACATAATGTGACAGATGTTGATATTGTAAATGGTGTTCAATATGATTTGAGGGTGACACCAAGCACTATCATAGAGAAGGCAATTGAGAGTGCCGACTTTGTTTTCTTTCTTGCCTTTGATGTGGGTGGTTCACGTTACCTCAAAAAGTATCAGCATACATTTGAGTTTGTGAATAACAATACTCGCATGATGGCAAATACTTTTCGTTTACTTGGCAAATATAAGAAGAGATTTGTTTTTGCTTCATCTCAAATGAGTAACATGTCTTACTCTCCTTATGGTGTAATGAAGCGTGTTGGTGAACTTCATACCACTGCACTCAAAGGACTGACTGTTAAGTTCTGGAATGTTTATGGTATTGAAAAAGATATGGAGAAGGCTCATGTGATCACTGACTTCATCCGTAAAGGATTTGAAGAAGGAGAATTTGAAATGATGACTGATGGCACAGAAGAACGTCAGTTCCTTTATGCTGAGGACTGCTGTGAGGCATTAGAGACTGGGATGGAAAAGTTCACTGACTTTAAATCAGAAGATCCTCTTCATATTACTTCCTTCAGTTCTACTTCTATCAAAGATGTTGCTTCTATTATTCAGGGACAATTTAATTTGATTGGTAAGACAGTAAATATTAAACCTGGTCTTGCAAAAGATAGTGTTCAGATGGATAAAAGAAACGAAGCAGATACTTACATTACTGGTTGGTGGATACCTAAAACCACTATAGATAGAGGGATTGCAAAAGTT
>NHBP01000001.1 GCA_002168195.1 Planctomycetaceae bacterium TMED10 | reverse complement strand
TACCAAACATTTTGGTCTATTGTTTTATTTAAATTTTCACCTATAATTTCTTGTGTATGTGTAATCCTATATTCGCCATTTACGATTACAAAGAATACATTTGTTTCTATCATATCGTCAATATATTCTTCTATAAAATACTCTTCATTAGTGTCGCCACTTTGAGGATAATCTCCTAAGTGCATTTTTTCAATTGCTCTTTTAACATCTGATTCATTAAATAAATTTACAGCTGGTGACCAAACATGTGCAGGTTTTTCTATAACAGGAAAGGTAAGATTAGTACCATAATCTGCATCAGAATATTTTCCTTGTTTTATTATACCAGGTGTTTTTACACCAACAGTATCTGCCATTCTTTTAGAAAATAATTTATCTGTTTCTAGTTGTGCCGCTATTTCTGATGGTCCAATATATTGAACCTTGTCTTGAAAATGGGTATGTAAATATGCTTTACGAGGGTCAGCAACTTGTAATACGTCAATGTTATAATGGTCAATAAACTGCTCAACAAATTTGATTACTTTTGGTTTCCAATCATCCAAAGGAAAGTTTAATATAGTATTATCTTCTTTAGATAATGTGTGTATACCACAAGCATTTTCATAACTTGTAGTCCCATGCCAATTACTATAAACATTATGCTCTTTATTTTGAGCTAAATGAAGTAGAGTATGGAAATGATTTTTAGGTAATTGAATGTTCAGTATGTTCATAATAAAAGGTTTGTGTTATGATGTAGTCATAAAAACAGTAAAGCATAATGGGCTGTCAGCTTGTGTTGTTCCCCAATAATTATCGCATATTGGAGCATTTCTATGTGGAATGCTTGAATCAAACGTGATAGCTTTATTGTATTCAAAAGCTTTTGTTGCAAGAGCTGTAATTTTATCATCAGCAAGTTTTAAATAATCTTTCATCTCAGCTGAATCATCTAGGTCATTAGCTGTAAAGAATTCAAATCTTGTACTTTCTTTTGCGATATCTGGTGGAGTAATATAAACGTTTCCTATATAATGTACTTGCATATCTTCTTCATCTAAAGTTAAATATTGGTCGGTATGAACATAAGGAGCATCAGTAGATGATGTATTATATTGTAAATATGTTTTATAATCTGTAACGCCTATATTAGTTAATGATTGAAAATTACTAATTACTTCTTGAGTAGCATCAGCTAAAATTCCAAACTCTTTTGATACGTCTTTACTAATATGACATACCATTTCACCTATAATTTCTGGGTGATTGCCTTTTGTATAGTATTCTTGTTCAAGAGCTATTTGACGTACTAAGTCAGGGTTGCTAAGTATATTGCTTGTTTCTTCTAAAAATTTTGCCATGTTATTTCCTAATCATTAAAAGTTATATTTCCCGCTGAATTATCTCCACTTAAATAAAAATCAGTATGGTTATTTAATAATTGGTGCGAGTATTGTCCAGAGATAACACTTGTCGACATTGCTGAACGATTTACAGTATAGCTCGAACCTTGATTTGGAGCTCCAGCACTGTGTGTAATCGTCACTGAGGTCCATCCAGTTGATACAGAACTGCTACCCCAAATAATTCGTAAACCAGCATTTGTACCTCTTGCAGATTCAACTGTTATAGTAAATGTACCATCACTCATAACAGCAGTACTGCTAGTAAGATTTGTTCTATATCTTGTTATATTAGCTTTACCGCCACTATTAGTAGTATAACCAGTAAAATTAGTACTGAAAGATTGACTATATCCATGAAATTCTGACATCTTATAAGGAGTACTTCCATCTGGTGTACCAGTTACATCAACATCATCTCCATCTTCATCTTGATAATCAGCGATTCCATCAACTGATAAACCTCGTAAACTTATATTTTGTGCTTGTACTGTTGACTGAGTTAATCCTGTTTTTTCTTGGAATATTCTTCTATTTGTACCAGCAGTATCTCCCATTGATATTTGGCCTGAGCTTTGTATTGCCATTATTTAATTATCCCTGCAATTAAATCCTCAAAGGCTTCTACTTTTTCTGTTCTCTTTGGCCAGTAGATATAATCCTTTTCTGGGTTTGCTTTTAAATTTGAGAGTAAAGGTAAGATTGCATTATATAAACTATTTAATTTTTCTTCAACTTCTTCAGCTTTACCAGCTGTTGATTCTAATTTTTGTGTTTGTTTTTGTACTACTTCTAGTTCATCTTCATCTACAGCAGTAAATCCAAAATCAAACTGGTCTATATCTATGCTCATATTTCTTCCTCGTTATTATATTTATACTTCCTAGGTATAACTTTTGACTTATCTTTATGAATTTGTGTAATAGAATGCGAAGGCTGAGCTTTACGAGCCTTCACTTCTGGTTTCTTTTTACCAAAGGCAAGCTCCCATCCATCAGCGTATGCGTCCTCGTTTGAGTTCCTTCTTTTAGAACCCTTTCCACCATGCCATTGTTTAGACGTATCCATTGTACCACATATATATTACTGCACCAATTAATAAAATCGCTATTACACTACTAATTATTCTCTTACGAAATAAAGTTTTCTGTTTCTTATAGTAAATTTCTAAATTAAGAACTTCTTTAATTCTATCGAGATTGCTCATTAGTTAAATATAACTCCACCTCTTCTGACTAACTCGTTTTTAATCTTTTGTTTATCTTTTGGGCGTGTTTTATCATCATTATATTTTTCTATAAGTTCTGTTTTTGCAAATCCTTTTATATATGGATGAACAGTTGTAGCTTTTTTAGTAACTCTGTCTATTGTTGTATGCGATTTTCCTAATTTTGTTGGCATAATATTCTCCTATTTTATTCTTTTAACGCTTCCTTTTAAGTTAGCAAGATACGCAAACATATCTACTGAAGGAAACTCATTTTTCAAATCAAGTAAAGCTTTTAAATTTTCTTTGTGGTCATCAAAGAGTCTTATTCTACTATACTCTCCCGTTTTTAAATACTTTCTAAATATAACTTTTTTATTTTCAGCACTTGAGCCGCTCATATTCCCAGCTCTTTCGATGTATACATCTTTCATTGGTATACCATGAGATTCGAATGTCTTAACAAAAAGCTTTTTATCATCCATGTTAGCTCTTGCTGTGACAATAATAACCTTTGAACCTTTTCTAGTAGCGTTCTTTATAATTGCTTTTGCTTTTTCTACCATTCGACCTATAGGAGTAGCAGTTTGATAAAACAGCTTTGCTGATTTAAACTCTCCATAGTCATACTCTTCATGCTTTCTTAGTTTATAACTATTAAACTCCATAGGAGTCAAAGCTTTTGTTTTTCCAGTATTTGTATTTACTACGATTACACGAGCTTTTGACACAAACAAAGTGTCATCTATATCAAATATAGTCAATCCTTTACCTGCTTTTTCTGTTAAAAACTCGTTAAACTTTTTCATAGATATATTATACCACACTTTTTATTAAATGTAAATATCTATTTATAAGTTTTTTACTTGCAATAAGTGTTTATTGCCTCAATTTTATCATGTGCATGAGCTATCTTTTCAACTTCTTTTTCAATAGTTTCTACAATGTCGATATGCTCTCCAATACCAACTGGTTGTCTTTCATATACTTTGATATTAGCTTTTGATACTTCTATTTCGCCTTCTAATTTAGCTATTAATGCTTTAAATAAAAAATTCATTTTATCTCCCAAATAATTTTCTACGTTTATATTCAGCTATTGTTTCCAATAACTTTTTCGTCCATCTATCTCTGTCTTCTATAAAGACCTGTGGTCCTTCATCACCAGCAATACAAACAACTAATTGTTTTATAGGTACACCAGTTCTTTCTTCCCACATAATAGCATAAGCTGAACATTGCATAAAGTATGAACTAATCCATTCTTTCTTTTTCAACTTACGCGATGTTTTCCAATCAATGATTGAATCAACACCTTTCCATTGACCAACTAAATCTACTCTGCCAGCTAAACCTAAGTGTTTAGAATAAAGAGGAGCTTCTTGTTGATAAACTTTAGTTACACTTTCGTCTAAGACGGGTTGTATATCTTTAAATGTTTGTACATTATGTGGCATTTCTCCTTTAAGATAGTCAGGGTCATTTGCTACGTATTTTTCTATGATGTTATGAACTGTTGTTCCACGACTACTTGCAATACGCGATACTCTATTTGCTTCCTCTTCACCTACGCGCGCACGCCACGCTTGTATCGCTTCTTCTGAAAGTATTGATAATACTGTCGTAACTGATGCGTACTTATTTCCTTCTGGGTCGGTATAAAATCTCCCTTTATCTCCTGTGACTGCTTCAAGGTCGTTATAACCTAGGTCAACTGCTTCATGTTTAAACTTCATTTTGTTTTGATATTACTCCTATCTTTTGGTGGCATACCGGATTTAATTCTATCTTGTACTTCTTTCCATCCACTACCTGCTCTTGAAAGTACTGATTGACCACCATCATGGTCTATATGAGGTGCTGTTAAATATACTCGTTTTAATTGAGGATTGTCTTTTAAAAAATCATCATACTCTGATATCTTTAAGATGCGTTCTTCAACTTCACCAGTTTCTTTATTTTGAAAATCATATGTTGGCATTATAATATCCTTTCAAGTATAAACACTAATGGAATAAAAACATATAGTCCTAATAGTAATCTTTCTGCTCTTTTAAATTGTTTTTCAGTTGGCATTTAATATCTCCTTTAATCTTCTTTCAGTTGTTTTTATATCATGACATAAGTAATGATTTATATACCATTCAATAAATTGTTTTGCATATACTGGTCTATACCATGACAAATCATTTACCAAGTTTTCTAGTTGTGGCAATGTTTGCAACTTTTGAGTAGCCCAATGATATTCTGGCCAGCCATGAGATATAATTGGTACTTCATGCATAAGACATTCTATACCAGCTGTTGAGTTGTCTACAATTGCTACTCTTGTTTTTGGTAATATACTATGTATACAATCAAAGCCTGTTATAACATGATGACCAGCATCTTTCCATTTTTTTACAAGTGTTTTATTTTTATATCTTGGATGTAATTTAATAACTAGGTTTTCATTCTCTAATTTATTTATAATCATATCCATTCTTTTAATATGGTCACCAAAGCCAAATCCATTTACTGTTTCGTCATCTGGCATTTGACCTATAATTAGTATATGGTCATCTTTTATATCTTTAGCATCTCTCCATTTAAGTAATACTGAATCATCCCATTTGTTTGGCTTAGTATTTTTTAATTGCAATATACTTTCCCAATCCATCTGTTCTATATCATCGTTTATATCTGGCCTTGTGTACGAGAGTGCACTCGAATTCGCGTATCCCATAGTATCTAGGGCAAAGTGACGACTCGTGGGAGCTGTGGGTTTAACTATAATCACCGGCCGGTTACACGCGGAAGAATTAACTATATGATTATAAAAATTTATATCAACTGTTTCATTAGATTCTTCATGACCTAAATTATTCATAGCACTACGAATTGTATCGTAATACTTATTAGCGATTTTTTCAAATTTATAATCGTGAAATTTATACAGCATTGAACCATTTTGGCTGTGGACGTTTTGTCCATGCCATATTAAACTTTGCTTGTTTAGTATGATAGAATGCACGATAAGATTTAACAGCATCTTCAAACATACATTCAGGATTAGAACCCATTGCAAGTTTGAATGGAGTCATTCCTTTCATTGGAATATTATTTGGTGAATATACTAGATGGTTTCTTAGCTTTGTATCTGTTGAATGTACTTTACCATAACGATAAGTATATTCGTCACATAGACCTATAAAATGTTTGTAGTGCCAATCATAGTTAGCTTTTGATTCTCTTGTCCATACAGTTGATGGATGATTGAAATGACATGCTTTGTATACTATATCTTCACGGTCGTCATGAAGTTTCCAATACTGAAGCATTGCACCTGACTTAGATGGTCTACGTTCCATAGTACCATCAAGCATACGATGAACAGTTGATAGCATTTGAGCTGATTCAACAATCATTTTAACAACATGTTTGTCACATTGCTCTTGTGCTGCTAGCACTGGGTCATTGTTGAGTATAAAAATGTTCATAATATATATTATACCACAATGCGTGGTAAATGTAAAGGATTATTTTACTAATAATCCAGGAAAGGCATCATTAACTAATCTTTTAGTTATACCCTTAGCTTTCATTTTTTTATCTTTTGCAGATATAAGCAATTCAGCTTCTTCTGGATTAAGTGACTCTAATAGATTTAAAAATAAACCTTCTCTTTTAAGAGGTTTCATATCATTTGCTACAGGTCCTTTAAAGAAATACTTAAATTGTGTATATGCTTTATTTAATATTGTATACTCATAGCCTTTAGGTGCGTCATCTTGTTTATAAGACGGAGCTCCTAATGGTAATACTGATACTATACTATCGTCATAGTTAATTCTAAGTATGTCTGTAAGACCTGGTGATTTATTTAGTCGTAAGAACTTTATACGTTCTTCACGCTGTACGATTTTGCCTGCTTCTGCTAGGACTTCTGATATTAATTTTCTAGCCATTGTAAAATTCCTCCACGACCTCAATCAAATGATTGCATCTTTTTTTAATTAAATAGTTTAACACTCTCATGTTAGGTGTTTTTGTTTGCCCATTAAAAGTATTTATAATACTTTCTTGTATGTCTTCTGGTATATCAGTTAAATCAATAAGCTTTTTATTACGTTGATAGTTACGATATATCTCATCATCCATGTGTTCTCTTAGATTATCAGCATTTTCTAACCAATTATCTATCTTTGTTTGTCTTAAAGGAGTTTGGCTTTTTTCTGATATAAATGTATCATCAGCTGAAAGAACATTTGGTATACCATCTCCACTATCTCCTCTCATTACATGATTAAACAAATAAGTTCTTGGATTTTTATCAGTGACAAATTTCTTTTGTATAGGACTAAATTGTTTTACATTATTAAACTTTTGTAGTTGTATAAAGTCTTTGTCTGATGATATAATCATTACTGGTTCTGCTTGGCCAAACTCTTGTGTTTGCATTGTAAGTGTACCAATAACATCATCAGCTTCTACGCCTTCTAAGTGTACAACTTTGTATGGCATATATTCATTTATTTCATCTCTTACTGTATGTAGAATCCTAAAGATTTCTGACCAATCTTGTCCTGAACTATCTCTGTTCTTTTTACGAGATGCTTTGTATTCAGGAAAGAATTCTTTTCTCCATGTATTCATACCATCAGCACATATAACAAGTTGTCCATATTCTTCTCTATATCTTTTGTTATACATTCGAATACTGTTAAGTATCATATGCCTTATCATGCTTTCATCATTTAGTTTTTGCACTATTATATTAGATAGCGCGATTTGTGAATAATCAATTAGTATCATCTGGGTCCTCTTCCGGTGGGTCTAAATCAAAATCAGGAGTAAAGAGAATTTCTTGGTCACTACCTTCTGGTGTGAATACAAAATCAGCCAAATCATGATTTGCTTCTTCATTAATAAGAATCATTTCTTTTACTTTTATATAAGCATTATCAAGTGTTTGATGTAGACCATGAGGTATACCATAATAACGATTAAACATTGCATTTAATAAATTTACTATAACAAACATATCTCTAGATTCTTGGACTGTTTCATCTCTGAAATTTAAATCCATTAACCCTTCAGTTACTTGACCAGTATTAATAAACTCTTCCATGACTTCCATAAGTATATGAGATGATTCTACACATTCATTACTTAATTCGTCTAGGATTTCTGATTCTTCTTTTTGCGTTAATTCTTTTTTCGTTGGAAATTGAATAACATTATCTTTATATTTTTTAGTCATATACCTATATTATACCATACTTTTGAGCAAATGTAAACGTTTATTTTAAGTTTTTTACTGCATTTCCACCAATTCTGCAATTGATTATACCATTATAGTAATTTTCACTTAATAAAACTTCTTTGTCAAATTGTTCTTTTGCTTCATAATACGCGCACTCACCTTTAGTTTTACATAGGTAGATTATTTCTCTATAAAAAAAATCTTCTCCCATCTCTAGTACATCTTCTTGTAAGTGTTTATTGGAACCATAATATGTACGCCAATCAGATTCGACTTTAAGTCTTTGACGTCTTTTTCTTTTCTTAGTTATAGGTAATGTTTTAGGCTTCCAAAAGAATTTCTTGCCTATATATTTTTTGTTTGTAGCTCGATTAGTTATACAATATACGAATCCATACCAATCCTTTCCATATCTTTCGAATGTAAAAGGTTCATCAGGCTCAAACTTTAGTCCTTGATATATCCAATTATTCATTAAAGTCTAATTCGTCTGAATCATCTGTGGGTTCACCACAATGAGGACAAAAATTTATTTTAATAGGTTCATCTGGTTTAATGACTATACGTGAATAACAATATTCGCATTCTAGAATCATTCTGTTAAGAACTCCACAGACCGTGTTCCTTCAATATGTTCTTTCAATTCAGTATAACCACCGATTGCATGACCATCTATAGTGACTTGTGGAAAAGTTCTTGCTCCTGGAAATTTTTCAAAGAGCTGTTCTCTTGTAAAATCTCTGTCTAATTTAAAGTATTCATACTTGTGTTCGCTTTCTTGTATGAATTGTTGTGATATATTTACTGCCATATCGCAGTACGGGCAATTATCTTTACCGTAAATTTCTATTATCATATTATAATCCTTCTATATATAAATTTATTATCCAGAAACTAAGCAACATAAATCCAAATACTAATACTTGAACTACTGACATAATTGCTATTTGTTTCATAGGGTGTACTTCTACAATTTTTTCCAGCATATCTTCGCTTGGTGCAAGATTAGCTGCTTGTAATATTTTCTTTTCCGTTTCGGGTTTTGTGAACCAAGGTATAAACATTATAATGTCTCAATATATTTACCTAACATTTCCATGTCTGCACTTGATAACATACCTGCTTGACCCCACATAGTAGAACTCATAGGACCAACTTCTCCTCTATTCTTATATGTATTAAGTCTGTCAACTATATAATCAGCTGATTGACCTGCTAGTTTTGGAAATACTGCCATACCTTCGCCTTGTTGACCATGACATGCTGCACAACCTGCCCATAAAGGTTTGATTGCACTAAATTCATCCATTGCAGCAAGAGCTTGTTTTGCTTTTAATATATCAACTGATGTTCCATTTACTCTTACATATTCCTCATAACATTCTCCTGTACAAGAATGTCCTCCACCAACTCCGGAGTATTCTAGATTTGGATATACTTTCATTGCAAAAAATAATCCTATTGCAAAACATCCTAATAATGTCATTCCTAATTCTTTCATAAGCTTAATCCTTTTAATGTTGAATCATCAACGTCTTGTTTAACTCCACCAGTTATATACGAAGTTATTTCTGTTTCTTGTGGAGCGACTTGTACGTTTCCTCCAGATATCCACTTTTCCGTCCAAGGCAGTGGATTCATCTGAGGAACTGTGTATGGACAAGGTAAACCTATTGCTCTCATTCTTTTACATCCTATCCATTCTACGTAATTTTCTAATATTGTTTCATTTAAACCAATCATTGAGCCATCTTTAAATAAGTATCTTGCCCATGCTTTTTCTTGTTCAATAACATCTACAAATAATTTAATAGCTTGTTCTTCATTCTTTTTCGCTATCTTTTCGAAATCTTTATCTTCTTTTATTAAGTTTTTAATCATAACTGTAGTTGCTGCAAGATGAGTATTTTCATCTCTTGCAATAAACTTAATAATTTTAGCGTTGCCTTCCATCTTCTTAAGCTCAGCGAATGCCCAACTGCAGGCGAAGGATACATAAAAACGTATTCCTTCTAGAGCATTCGCCGAAAGCATTGCCATATATAATGATGTTTTATGTTGTATTTTATTAGTAGCTGAATTATTATCTGTTATTAAATCGTCATAATATCTTGCGATATCAGAACCACAATCCATAATTTCTTTTACATCAAGCATAGAATCAAATACTATTGAAGGGTTTGCATAAACGTTCCTAATAATATGAGTATAAGAACGACTATGGATAGTTTCAAAAAAGGACCAGGTTTCGACCCAGTTCTCAATTTCGGGTAACGAAGCAATAGGAAGGAAAGCAAGGTTCGGGGCCCTACCTTGTACAGAGTCCAGAAGTATTTGCCTTTTGAGATTAGACGTGAATATATGTTGTTCATGGTCAGTTAATTCTCCAAAGTCTTTTTTGTCTTTTGATACATCTACTTCTTCTGGTCTCCAAAAGAATCCTAGTTGTTTTTCAGTGATTTTATCTATTTGTGGATATTTAAGTTGGTCATAACGAGCAACGTCAACTGGCTCGTCTAAAAACATGTTTTTTTCTAAATGGGATTTTTTATTTTTCTGTAGTATTGGCATTATGTTTCCATGATATTGTTGATTTTTCTGTTATTGCATCTTGAGCGCATTGTATATATTCTCTGTCTTCTTCTGAAAGTACTGACCAAAATTTACTTATTGTAAGTGTATGGTCATAAACTACTTGTGGTCTTTTCATGTGATAATCTTCTTCCATCCAAGTCTGAAGAATATCCATTCTTTTATTTATCTTACTTTTTAAATCTTGCACGAATCACAGTCCTCATCATCTACATTATAAGTTTCTGATTCTCCGTCATACGCGTGATATGTTTCTCCGTCTGTCATTTCTCCAGCTCCATCAAACGTATTGAAATAGTACAATTGTTTTAAACCATATTTGTATGCAGTGACAGTATCTTGTATCATTGCTGACATTGGTATCTTATTATCCTCATAGTGTTCGGGATTATAAGAAGTATTAACAGAGATTCCTTGGTCTATATATTTTTGTAATATACCACATATAGCTAAGTAGCCTTCGGGAGATTTTTGTTCCCATAGC
>NHBP01000064.1 GCA_002168195.1 Planctomycetaceae bacterium TMED10 | reverse complement strand
CTCGTCAGGAGCGTTGTAGCGATTATCTTATTGAAGATTCCAGGTCGCCGAGACGTAATACGTGCCGTCGGCGAGGCCTGTCAAGGTCCAACTAGCCTTTTCGCCCGTCTCGCTCGCCTCACGCATGCTCTCGTTGTTGCCGGCAATCCCACTTGCCTTCGCTCGCTTGGAAAATTAAAAAATGTTTTACTTTTCCATGCACTGCGGCGACACTGGCGTCATGAAAGCAGACTTCGGTAAACACGGCACGGCTCGAAGAATCACGCGGCGCAAGCTTTTTGAAGCATACCAGGATTAATGTTTGCTATGAATTTATCTAGTGCCGAGAAGATTGAACAACCTTCTGATGAGCTCACTCAGGTTGCGCAAGAGGTCATCGCCGGGTTGTCGCAGTCACCCAAGCAAGTCTCACCAAAATATTTTTACGATGAAAAAGGGTCTGCGTTATTCGACGCTATCACTGAACTCGATGAGTATTATGTGCCTCGGGTTGAGAAGGCCATATTGGTTCGTCATCGCGCCGAAATTTGTGCCGCTATCGGTTCAGGTATGACGTTGGTAGAACCGGGTGCCGGCTCCTGTGAAAAAATTCGCTGGTTATTGCCTGAACTTGATCTAGCCGCATATATACCCATGGACATATCGGGCGAGCACCTGCAAGCCAGCGTCGTATCACTTAGTGACGATTACGCCGAATTGAAAATTTCACCACAGGTATGCGATCACACCCAGGGCCTAGATATCGATCTTGCTGTGGCTGATGCACCACCGGTATTCTTTTATCCGGGCTCATCGGTCGGTAATTTCGAGCCGGAGGCCGCGGTTGAATTTATGCGTGCCATGCGTGCGCAAATGCAGGATACGGGCGGGCTTTTGATAGGGGTAGACACAAAAAAGGATGCCGATGTTCTGCATGCTGCCTACAACGATTCTGCCGGTGTGACTGCGCAGTTAAATATTAACTTATTGGAGAACCTTAATAGCTTGCTTGAAGGCGATATCGACACCGATAAGTTCGCGCATCACGCGCTCTACAACGCTGAGCATGGTCGCATCGAGATGCATTTAAGATGTATAGGAAGGCACTCGGCGCAATTAGCTGGACATCAGCTCGAGTTTGCTGAAGGCGAGCTCGTCCACACCGAATACTCTTACAAATATCATCCGGATGAATTTATTGAGCTGGCCAAATCAGCAGGATTCGCCCCCGTTAAGGTTTGGCAGGATGAAGACCGCTGGTTTGCTGTTATGTATTTCGAACCAGTTTGACTGTCTGGCTAGATTACAAAAGCGTCGACATTATGCGGGAGCCAGCGTAAGTCACCATCAAGTTGAGACGTTGCCTCAAGGTAGCTGAATATCATTGTTCGCAGGCCTGGTGGTAATTCCCCTAAAGGCACCTGCGCGATAAAATCTGCAATTTGACTGCCTTGCTCGGATTCGGGCTCGCAACATGAAGTGATATCCAGCCTTGCCTCGATACGATTCCGCTCGAAAGAAACGCCACGTTCTTCGAGGTGCTTGCTCAGATCCTCACTAAACCAGCTTGAGCCACCGTTCTCCATCTTCCAAAACGATGATGAAAGTTCATTGAGGGTATCGTTCGATGCAATCAAGACGATGAGTCTGCCTGATTCATTGACCAGATTTAGAGCCTTGTCGATCGCTCGTTCTGGATCGTCCATATAGTAGAGCGAGTGCACCATCAAAACCCGATCGAAGCGACGCTGCTCCGTACACCTTTCGAAATTAGTATTGAGCGTCTCTACGCGGGTATTTTGATCGCCTGCGAGTTCCATACTAGACATGAATCTTTCACACTGCTGGGAGTCCGGCTCAAGTCCAACATAGGCAATGGTCGAAGCATGCGGCTTTACGGCCGCAAGAATCTTCACATCGAGCTCACCTGCTCCACACCCTATACTCAGAAACGAGGCACTATCCATGGGTATTTGAGGAATCACCTGGTCTGTAAACCATTCGAGAATTAGCTCTCGCTGATTGCTGGCGGCCTCATAGGTGTGAAGGCAAGCTGATAAGCGCTGCCCCTCTAGTGGTACGACATCATTGAGCAGCGCCATTTCTTGGCGTATATTTTTAATATTCATATCGACTTTAAATTTATCCCGAATCTGGTTTCGCTTTGCAATTAATTTTGCGGTAGTGTCTATCAAATGTATACAGAAAGCGTCCTATTTCAACGCAGCCGACATTGGCCTGCTATTTCGTGATCGGCCATTCAATGCTTGTACTTAACCAGGTTTCCAAGAACTACTCCGATGTCTGCGCACTTGAGCGCTGTGACTTGTCAATTGCGTCCGGACAAACGACCGTCCTGATCGGTCCGTCTGGGTGCGGAAAGTCGACGATATTACGTTTAATTATTGGTCTTCAAATACCTGATGAGGGGAGCATCCATTTCGGGGGCCAGCTCCTCGAACCAGCCCGCCTACCTGACTTGCGTCAGCGGATGGGCTATGTGATCCAGGATGGGGGGTTATTCCCACATCTGTCTGCGCGTGACAACGCAGCGCTAATGGCACGCCATTTAGGCTGGTCTGCTGAACGCATCGCGACCCGCATTAGCGAACTGGCCGAACTCACTCACTTTCCNACGGATGCTTTGGATCGCTACCCGCTTCAGCTTTCCGGAGGACAGCAGCAACGCGTAAGCTTAATTCGNGCCCTGATGCTAGACCCTGAAGTGCTGCTGCTCGATGAGCCGCTCGGGGCGCTCGACCCGATGATCCGTCGGGACCTTCAAGNCGATCTACGTGAAATATTTACGGANCTTGGCAANACCGTGTTGATGGTGACGCACGATTTGGGTGAAGCCGCTTTCTTCGGGGATACAATAGTCCTTCTGCGCGATGGTCGAATCGTGCAGCAAGGTGCGATGAAGCAGTTATTGCGTGAACCTGCGGATGATTTTGTCCGGAGTTTCATTCAGGCACAGCGTTCGCCACTTGAAACAATGGAGACAATCCGTTGACTCGCCGCATCGTGATCAGTTTTTTGTGTGGGCTCTTGCTAGCGGAGAATTGTTTTGCTGCTGACGACCGCGCCATCATAGTTGGCTCAAAGAACTTCACAGAGGGCGTAGTTCTTGGGGAGCTCATTCGAGGAATCGCAGCCTCTACAGGGGCCACTGTTGTACATCGCCAGGCTCTCGGTGGAACGCGATTGGTCTTTAACGCGCTGGTATCAGGCGAAATCGATATCTATGCTGAGTACACGGGAACGCTCACGCATGAAATTTTCGCGCAGAATAAGCCGGCTTCGAATGCGGAACTGCGAGACCTGCTCGCTGAGGCGGGCCTCGTCATGAGCCAACCTCTCGGTTTTCGCGATAATTTTGCTTTGGGTATGCGCGAGCCTGTTGCTGAGCGTCTCAACATCCGCCGTATATCAGACCTCCGCGCGCACCCGGAACTTGTATTCCGTTTCGGCACGGAGTTTACCGAGCGCGGCGACGGTTGGCCTGGCTTACGTTTGCACTACGGTTTGCCCCAACTGGATGTTCTCGGTGTCGAGCACGATTTGGCGTACCGAGGGTTAGAGGCTGGCGACGTCGACCTGACTGACCTTTACACGACCGATGCCGAAATCGCCTATTACTCTCTGCGCACACTCGAAGACGACCTGGGCTACTTCCCTCCTTACGAGGCAGTACTTCTTTACCGGGCTGAACTGGCGCAAGAACGACCAGAAGTTTTCGCGGCCATACTCNGTATGCAGGGCCTAATCGATGAGGCTCAGATGATCGCAATGAACTCGCGCGTCAAGCTGGATGGGGTGCAGGAGGTTCTGGTTGCGGCGGATTTTCTCAACGAAAACCTAGGGATCGAGGTCGTCGCCAAGTCCAGCACTCGCATGGAGCGCTTTTGGCGTTACACCCGACAGCATATCGCGCTTGTAGCCATTTCACTGTTTGCTGCAATTCTGATCGCTGTGCCGCTGGGTATTGCAGCCGCGCGATGGCGCCGTCTTGGTCATGTCATCCTCGGCGTCGTAGGCATAGCACAAACTATCCCCGCGCTGGCACTGCTTGTCTTTATGATTCCCCTTTTCGGGATAGGCGCCGGTCCGGCAGTCATCGCACTCTTTATTTACAGCCTGCTACCGATTGTGCGTAATACCTGCACTGGCCTGACTACTATTCCTATACAACTGCTTGAATCCGCAGAGGCACTGGGTCTGCCCGCCGGCGCCCGCTTGCGTCTGGTGGAAGCGCCGCTGGCCGCAGTGTCTATACTTGGCGGAATCAAAACGGCAGCCGTCATTAATATCGGTGCGGCCACTCTCGGTGCTCTGATCGGTGCCGGCGGGTATGGCCAACCTATTCTCGCCGGCATACGCCTCGACGACGTTGGCCTCATTCTGGAGGGCGCCGTGCCTGCTGCTGGCCTTGCTATTGGGGTGCAGTTGCTGTTCGAATGGACGGAGCGGGCTATTGTTCCGCGTGGGTTGCGCGTATCCACGCGGGCCTGACCCTAGAGACTAAGGAGTAATGATGACGGTGCGAAGTGATACCTTTGAGCGTAGCTGCGAACATTGGAGTGACGCGGGACGCGATGAGATGGAGGCCTTTTACGAACTGGCTCGCGTTGACTACCGATATCTGGCTGAGGCCTATGATTGGGCATCCGCATTCCAGTCTCTAGCTAACCGAAAAAGCGGAGTCCGATTGATCGATGTTGCTTGCGGCAGCGGCAAGTTTCCTCAAGCGTTACTCGCCTGCCCTGGCGTTGCCGATCTCTCGAAAACGCCTAACTTTAAGCTCGACTACGACTTGCTCGACCCGAGCGATTTTTCCGTGCGCGAGGCCAAACAAGCACTGGCTGCTCCGTTCCATGCAGGGTCTGAGTTCTGCTGCACGCTCCAAGATTGGGATGAAGACGCAGGTCTTTACGATATCGCATGGGCCACGCACGCACTCTACTGCGTGCCAGCCGAGGAACTCGAGCAGGGGTTGGCACGGATGTGTAACTCACTTTCGAATGACGGTTTCGGTTTCATCGCGCAGGGAATGCGCGATGGTCATTACGTCGGTTTTTATGACCAATATCTTGCAAGTATGGCCGATGGAGATGACACCCCATACAGCGATGGTGGCCAGGTCGAAACAGCGCTGAAAAAACTTGGCATGCATGTGCAAACNCGCGTGCTTGATTACACCACGGTAGTGCCTGCAGACCGACCACAACTCCTCGAGTCTTATCTGCAGCGATGTGCTTTTGATGATACTTTCAGCCTCNAAGAAATGTTNCTGCGTGAGCCGCTGGCGNGCTATCTTGCATCCTGCCACGACCAAGAGTCGGGTGAGTATCGATTTCCNCAGCGCGTCGGCATGACACTTTTTTCTCACACCGAGGGCGGTCTTACCTTACGCGATGCCAAGGTATCGGGAGTCGATTTAATGACTGATGAGCCTACATTGAAGCCCCAAGATCGCGAGGAAGAAATTTCTGGCGAATGGAAGCATGACAACCAGCAATGGTGGAATCAGTATATGGCCAGTGCAGACAATGAGATTGTCTGCGCATCCGGTTCTTCGGTTGAAAAAAACGAGNCGCCGGAACATCTGGAGTCATTGCCCAAAATGGCTGATCTACAGGCTGAGCTTAACGCCTCTTACGAACTCGACCCGCTTGCGATCATGCAATTCAATCGCGATGGCTACGTGAAGCTCAAACGAGTTCTTTCGCCAGGAGCACTTGCCCTGCTCCGCCAGGAGATGGAAACGACGCTGCGTGATGACCTTGGTGAGAATCCAAAGCTGGATTTTCGCAGTGGTGAGATGATGTGGCTGACGAATAAAATATTTCGGCAATTCGTCCTNAGTCCGCGNATAGCAGAGATTGCTGCAGCGCTTATGCGTGTCGAACGCGTCAGGCTGTACCATGATAATTCGCTGGCCAAGGAACCTGGATGTGGACGCACTCCCTGGCACTATGACGCAGAGCATTTCCCTATNGCAACCAATAATGTCTGCACAGCATGGATTCCGCTCCAGGCCATACCTCAANATATGGGGCCACTCGCGTTTGCTGTCGGAATGGAAACCTACCGACTGGTTGAATCGGTAGAAAGCAGCAGGTTTGATATGAGTTATGACCGCACTGTCGGCAATGTTTTTGCCGAGCACGGAGTGGATGTCGATGACGGTCCGTTCGGGTTGGGTGAGATCAGCTTTCACCATTCCCGATCCTTTCANACGGCAGGTCCCAACAACATGACGGAGTCTCGTATGGTTCTGGCAACGACCTATTTCGAAGACGGTGCCTGTGTCGTTCCGGCTCCGACGATGATCTCAGGCGATTGGCGCAAGTTCATGCCCGATGTCGGTGCCGGCGAGCCCATTCGCAGCCGCTACAATCCCGTCTGTTTTCCGCGTGAAGGCTGAAATACATCAGTGCTTNAGTTTATAAAGCACAACTTTCGTTGGATCGNCGGCGGTTTCATAATCACGTACTTTTCCAGCTTTGGACAAACGTATTTCATCTCTGCCTCTGNTTNGGAATGGNGGGCAATGTTTGGGCTGACGCATCGGGAATTCGGGCGACTTTATATCTCCGCTACGCTGGCAAGCGCGCTTTGTATTCCATTTTTTGGGCGCCTCATTGACGTTGTGCAGACCCAGCGCATGGTAGCTCTGGTGGTGCCCATTCTGGCCGGGGCGGCATTGCTTGCCGGCTATGCATCCTCCCTGCCCACTCTCATCCTTGCCATTTTTCTACTTCAGCTGTTCGGTCAGAGCATGATGACCAACATAGCGTTGACCTCGATGGCGCGATGGTTTGTTACCCAGAGAAGTCGGGCAGTATCGCTTGTTGTACTCGGCCACCAGGGAGGCGAGGCCAGCAAAAGAGAAGTGGGAGCTGAGTGTGGCGTCGGGGGATGACCGCCAACAAGTCGTGGCCGCGAGGGGCGATGCGTGTAAACGNTTTGCCGGGAGAGAGTTAAAAAGTACACCTCAGAGAAAAGAACCTTCGCTTTCGGTTCCGTAGTCGATTCCAGGATGTAGCCGAGAAACTCAAAAACTGTGTNCNGCCCGCGNTNNACANCGATGNNNGNGTTTTGCAACNTTTTGCNANTNGTGNCGAACNGTNTTAAACGTTAGCGAGTGATGGCNGTNTCGTATCACTCACCCCAGATGAGGCTTTCTTCATCTTCAGGTGTCTCTGCCCACTCACTGGCCAGATCATCGAGCGAATCTTCNAGTGGGTCCANAAGCGAACCACCGAACGGATCGGCATCGGCCATTCGCATGGAGGAACCACCCAGCTCGGCAACGCGTGCAATCCGCACCGCATCGGCCACCGTGTGCCGGTTCGGGTTGCTGCCGCCAGAGACCGTCACGATCAGCTCACCGCCTGTGACAGTCACCGTATCGAGCGTGCCCCACGCGATGCCNTTNTCNANGAACTCGCTCGGAACATTGGTNTGATTNATCACCGCACTGCCNAATNGCTTCATCGGTNGCNTTGGNGATGCTGTACTGCGCATCGGTGGCGTTGTAGTTGTTGTTGTATTGATGGTTCCAGGTGGCTGAGACGTGGTAGACCCC
>NHBP01000063.1 GCA_002168195.1 Planctomycetaceae bacterium TMED10 | reverse complement strand
TATTTCTTCTGCCCGACACTCCCGACCAGAATATTATCACGGAATGTCCAGTTGCGGAAATACTGATTGATGGTTTGAATGCCCGGAGTACACCCGGATCCTGAGACGCCAAATTGCCCGCAAGAAAAAATATTCTTTTCAAACACGAGTCCGTCGATCACTTTACCCGACGATCCAAGCGTCATTAATGATTTTCCGTGTCCGGGCACGAACAAACCCACATTATGCAAAATCTTTACATTGGTCGTAGGCGGGCGATCCGCATTGCCATCAATTTCAAAAAAAGAGCGGATGCCCTTGGAATTATTTTCTGCGACATTCAACATTAAATTATTGCGAATAAAAATATTTTTTAGCGGCTTTGTTGAATGCCCTTCCCTACCACCAGATCCAATTTGGATAAAACCATTAATATTTCGCAGTACATTATTCTCGAAGGTAATATCTTCCACGGCAGTCCACGGCGCACCACCATTCTGATTACGCGCCGTAAACAAAATTGCCTTTCCAGATTGCCCAGCGGGCCAACAATTTTCAAATAAATTACCCCGCACCACGGCACGTCGGGCACTTTTGAACTCCAAGATATTTTTTACCACCCACTGCTCATAATCGGGATGTCCCTTTTTCCAGCGTAAAGGTTTAAAAAAGTAGTTCCGCTCAATTAAAATATCAGAGGGAACGAGTTGATCTATCTTAGGGTCAGCGCCCCCAAACATCACGTTCTCACCNGCGGCCTCTAGNAAATTATTGACAATTTTAAATGGGCCAATCCCGTTAAACCCGACCAGTGCCTGTGCTTCCGCGCCTCGTTCATGCACCTCGGAGATATAGCTGTCAAAAATCGCGAATGCCTTGGTATTCATCGTGATCCCGGTGCGCAAATCTCCGGTGCGGGACCCATGTAAATAGCACCGCTCAAATACAATTTTGTCAGGCAATTGATCGATCGATGTTGCATGCGCTCGCCCACGCNTNGTNTCGAATCCAAAGCGNACCAAATCGTAAGACTTTTNGGAGGTAGTTGTAATTTCGATACCAATAAAATGNTAATGATGGGCACGAAACTCTGACGTAATNGCGGGGTAGCTCGTATCCGTATAAATNNTGGGCATCGACTCCGCGTGTTCCGGANCGANCCGNTNTCCCACAGANGGCAGATCGCTCAACTTCGACGTTCGGATCGTGATCCAAGGACTGCGACCTTGGCCTTCGAATGCGGGTTTATTTGGCAAAACAATCGGGCCCGGAAAGCGGGCNCCTGCGTCCAAAACNATTTGATCGCCTANTTGTGCTTTTTTTAGCGCNGCGTTTAGGTCATCACCCTCCTTCACTTCAATCACCCTTGGCGTCTCTTGCGTTGGCTCTGCCGCTTCGACCACTTCGGGCGCAAAATCGATCACCGTCCCAAGAATGAGAAAAGTGTTAATGCATGCCAAGTAGATTGAAAAATGATATTTCATAGAGAGAACATTTCACCTTGAAATTTTCAAGGAATGCCGCGGACAATAGGAGGGCCGATCCATTGCGTCAGGGGGACCGGAAGTCGTTGCCANGTNTTNATCAGCAACCGATATTTTTTACTTTCCGGGCGCATTTCTGAAATGCTTCCCTTGCGGACGTAATATTGCCAAACCGCAGGCTGCCCTTCTGCACCCCACTGTTTTTTAAAACGAAACGTATTGCTCTCTTGACTGCTGCGGCCAAAATCAAATGTCTTCTGCCCGCGTTCAATCGCCCGGCAAAGCAACTGCCAATACATGAGCATATTTACATTCTGACGATTANACTCNCGNAGCGCNCTGGCACTGGGNACTTGCGTGCTACCAGGTCCGTGAATGAGCAGTGATCCAGCAGCGGCTTTACCTCCTGTCGTCAGCGTGCAAAATTCTGCCTCATCAGGATACGCTTTGAGAATGGACGAAAATAAGTCACGACTGAATACCGGTGTACCAAGATCGCGCATATTACGACTGAAGACGGCATAGAAATCTTCTAATACGTCCTGACCGCCCCAATGAATCTCAAAATNCTGCTTTTGGCCTTTCCTGATTTGATTTCGAACCTTTGGNCTCAATGCCTTCCAGAGGTCGTCCGCAGTGTCCGGAAGTGGTAANCGCATNTGNACTTTGTCNGTCCGNTGCNGNTTCAANCNNGNNTGTNCNACNGGNNNTTCGTGNCGNANTTCTANATAGCGAACATNNANNGNNTCNGCCAAGTCNANNGCNCGATCNATAAGNCCCCGCNNCCGCTTNNTNATCGAGTGCCACCACNCCTGCTGTATTGACATAGGGCAGCGAAATGAGAAAGCGACCAAACAACGCAGAACGAATGAACGAAAGCGGAAGCACCCCGACCCACTGTTGACCGCGACGGGCAATCAGGACATGGGGGTCGTGCTTCAGGCCTTGACTGGTCGCCAACAGCCAACCAGCGCTACTACAATAACCATCTGTCCGAGTGGTAAATGCTGCCCAGGATGCCAAAAACTCGGGATGCTTCAGCGCCTCACCGGTGACCCATTCAATCTGCAAATCGGTGGCTGAAGTCATGCTTGCTCGCCAGGGGCCACAATTCAGGTTTCGTAATGAAACGCTCTAATCAATCTAAGCGTTGACAGCCTCGTGATCGGCAATGACGAGACATCGCCGCA
The DNA here is from genome assembly GCA_002168195.1 of Planctomycetaceae bacterium TMED10. Lineage (GTDB taxonomy): Bacteria > Planctomycetota > Planctomycetia > Pirellulales > UBA7805 > UBA7805. Next base: position 35,952 of record NHBP01000063.1, on the reverse strand, counting down.
GGTCCACAATTTGATCCGAAGAACGAGAACTTAAATCGACTTCATCGGCAATATCATTACCAAGCACCAATAGTTCGCCATGCTCAAGCAGTTGCTCTAAATCTTCAACGAGTAACGCTGCGAGATGAGGCAAGCGTTGATCGATATAAGCCAAGTTCCGACCCTTCAAACGACTAATCGAAATACCGGGATCGAAGATTTTAATATCGTAACCACGGCCCACGAGTGTTTCGACGAGCGTGACAAAAGGGCTCTCTCGTAAATCGTCCGTACCTGCCTTGAAACTCAAGCCGATAAGACCCACCTTTTTTTTACCGCGGTCTTCGATGAGTTCAATCGCGCGATCCAAATGCTCCTGATTGGACGGCAGGACGGACCTCAGTAAGCTAACATGCATCGCACTTTCTTCAGCATACCGAGTCAGTGCCCGCAAATCTTTGGGTAGGCAAGAACCACCAAAAGCGAAACCAGGGCGCAGATAAGCTTTGGATACATTAAGCTTTGTATCGCGACAAACTAAATCCATCACTTGTTGACCATCCGCACCAAAGGATCGTGCAAGTGCGCCAATCTCATTGGCAAAACCAATCTTCACCGCATGATAGGCGTTGCACGCGTATTTAAGCAGTGCAGCGGTATGCGTATCGGTCACGATCTTTTCCGCTTTAATCCCGTGATAAAGCCCTAACACTTCCTCACCAGCAACCGCAGACGATGCGCCGGCAACCACAAAGGGAGGGGCATCGTAGTCCCGAAGCGCGACACTCTCTCGCAAAAATTCAGGATTATTACAAATGTGAAGTTGCTCACCAAGCTTCTTGCCCGATGTTTCAGCCAGTAACGGGGCGAGCCTATTTTCTAAAATTCCCGGAAGCAGCGTGGAGCGGATCACCACCGTGTAGGGATGACTATTCTCGCTTAAAGACTGGCCAATCGACTCAATCACTTTTTCCAAGGCACCTGTTGAAACCGCACCCGCCCGGTCTGATGGGGTGCCTACCGCAATCATGGCAATGTCGGTTTCTTGAATCGCATCCCGGAAATCTTCCGTTGCTCGCAATCTGCCCGCAGCAACCTGTTCCGAAACCAATTCAGAAAGGCCAGGCTCGGCAACCGGAGACTCCCCCGCATTCAGAGCGGCGACTTTTTCACTATCAATATCCACCCCGATCGTGTGATATCCATCACGACTCAAGCAAGCCGCAGTCACGCAGCCCACATAACCGGTCCCAAACACAGCAATGCGTTTCATAAAATTTACTTCCTAGTACGATCAAGCGGGCCTTCTAAAACAACCAATGATTTCTCTCTGAATGACGCTGCGAACAAAAATACTTATTTCACGGCCTCGTGGCAAACAGCATCAAATTGACGTGCAACCGGCTCGGCTGCAAACTGCTCGCAAACCAACGTCCGTGCTGCGTGTCCTATTTGCTGTCTCATTTCTTGACTCGTCAAAAGCTGATTCACAGCATTTGCAAATTCTGCAACCGAATCAGCCAATAGTATGTGCTTTTGGTCCTCAACTTTCAAACCTTCTGCCCCAATCGAAGTGCTGACAACAGCTTTTTTCATAGCCATCGCCTCAAATATTTTAATGCGCGTTCCCCCACCTACCAGCAGTGGCGTGACAACCANCGCTGCCTGATCCAAATANGGCCGCACATCAGGTACNGTNCCTAGCACNTCCACNCCCGNTTCATCAGCAAGTGCTTCGACTTGACGCGAGGGGTTGCGNCCCACAATTTTAAATTCCGCATTNGGGTGTTCTTGTNTTACCAGTGGCCANACTTGTTTCACAAACCACTCGACGCCTTCTTGATTGGGCAACCAATCCATGGATCCTACAAAAGCAACTTGATTCGGCAACTCCGCTTCTCGAGGCTGGAAAAAATCAACATCGACAGCCGTATCGATCACGTGAACGTGCGTCCATCCATAATCGCGTTCAAACTGCTCTCGATCTTGATCACTAACGGCGATCACCGCATTAAAATACTTGCCAGATTCTTTTTCGAAACGTACCATTTTTTTCCATTGTAGCGACATCACGATTCGTCTCGGCCAATTTGATGCCGTCTCTGCATAACGCTCAAATATTTGCGCTTCAACATTATGCTGAAACAACAGACTACCGCGACAAGCAAGATTTTTTGCGATGGGTACCATCATAATGAAATCGCAAACAACGAGATCATAATTCTCTTGCGCAACCAATTCTTCAGCTCGCGCCCGCAACAAGGGATTATTATCCTTGGCCACATTGAAAGGCTCGTAGGAAAAAAAATTCAACGCTAGAGAAATATAAAACTTGAAGTCACCCAGAGCCGGACTTTTCCAGGGGACCGTTTCAAGTTTCAGGCCCACTTCCCGCATCGCATCGCAATGCGACTCCTCACCCGCTTCTAAATTGCACAGATAAGTAACATCATGCCACTTTGCTAAATAGCGCAACACATTGAGAGTGCGAATCCGACCACCCGTGTTTGTCGGAAACAGAATCCGATTTTGGATAAAGAGAATTTTCATGCAGATTCCGGGCCCCGACCCCATAAAAAATTCATGGGCCAAAAGCCCGGATTTTTCCGTCTCTTTATCGTACCTTATGAACCCGTCTTTTCCACTCTCCGGATCGAAAAACTGAAGGAGTTTGGCAGGCAAGCATCTCCCCAAATCCGGATTACCGGAGCCCTTTCCCGATAACCATAGCCGGTACCAATCCAACCACCATCGGGACCTTCGCCGCCTGCAATGGTCTCGATGTGGCAGTCCGGCCAATCGTGGACTTCCAGTTCCGCCTCAAGACCAAGATCGGTTTGGATCAAAATCCCCTGACCACGGCCAAGCGGTGTCACCCGGGAAGGGGCTAAGTGAAAAAAAACCTCAATCCGATGCATACCCTGACCACCGGATAGGCGATCCATGATCAGCCAGGCGTCTTGGCGATCGTGAAAGATGGCTCGTCGATGACAGATCGCAGGAGACACATTAAAAAAACCGCTATGTGATGACTCGACATAATCGAATAGCTGACTCGCATGNGCATTGATCGGATCGGGNATAGCCACTGAAGACCATGCATTGGACGCGTGATAGTTTGCGTGCGATGCNCCGTCAACAAGAACCGTATTNTGNGCCGAGGCCTCNCGGAAGTAACGATGCCACTGTGGATCCTCGTCNTAGGTNTAAAACCCGCCNTCGACGACCAGAGGCCTGCCCGCAATTGCAAGGGTAAAAGACAAAAGATCGCTGTGGCCATGCGCCGAAGAGGGAATCGCAGAGGTATAGAGGCCTTCTGCAATTGGACCAGAGTCGAAAGATAAATGACTTTCGTCAGTGCCCCAACCGCTGCGCATTAAATAGTAACCGCTTGCGGGAAACTTGCGAGTCGTCTCCGCAGGAGGACTGGCCGCGAGATTTTGAAATGAGCGATAACCTTTTTCACCGAGCAGCCATACCGCATCTTCATAGAATTTTCCGGCGACATGCTTCATGTCTGCTCGCTGGAAAACAACTGCACCGATTGAGAGTAGATTTCGAAAATCCCAGAGAGGGAGATGGCTAAAGCAANACGCGCGGGCATTATCCGCATCNCCNATTCTGGGGACCGTNCCGTCGCTNCGAGTCATCCAAAGCGTAAATTCGAGCGCCCGCTCCAAACGATCTCTTAATTGCTGTGATACAGGCTCTCCCTGCNCATCCCGTAGCATGACGGCAAGCAATAAAAAACCGACACAATAGTTGTGATAAAACAGTGCCTGCTCTGTACTGCCGCCATCCTCATAAAACTGCTGCAATCCATAGTCCTCGATCACCTTCCATCCATGCGCTCGCCATTCTGCGGCTTCGTCGAATTCCGGAAAAAAACAACCGAGAATATAAAGCGCCACTGCCTCGGCGATGATGTGGTTATTGGGACTGAAATAGTAGGAAATATGCCGATGCAGGAAAGCCGCGTGGTGGTAAAAAGCCTTGATCCACGCCAAATGCTCTTCCGAAGACAGAAAGTTTTCATGGCGACACAATTGGTAACTCCAGAGCCAGTTGAGTGCCCGCACCGCCACTTCGAGTGCACTGCTCCAATGAATGCCTTCCAAGTAAGGGTTTGCTTCAATCCAACTTTGAACCCAACGCACAATCTGCTGACTGTAAACTTTATTTCCCGTCAAATGAAACGTCAGTGCGCAGTCAATCAAATAGTCTTGTCTGGCAATGTCCCAGATATATTTGGCATCACCTCCACCCTCCTGGCAAAAAGCAAAATCGACATCGGCGTGAAAAACAGAATCCCATTGATGACCGCTTTTGGGATCGCGGTTCCAATCAATTGGCTCCTGCATAATTACATCGCTACCCAGAAAAGAAAACTGTCCGCTACAACTCAATTGGGCACGCGTTTCAACTGACTCAACTTGGTCCGAAAAGAGATCGCGATAAAGGGCAGTTGTACTGGCCAAGGTGGCGGGCGAAAGAAACATCACCGGTTCCACACGCTCTTGCATATGGTTTTGCCACCATGAAGCAAGCTCATGAGGCACGAGATGCGAATGATGACCACTACAAAGTTTGTCGGCCCATTCTCCATCTGACCATTCGAATGCGCCTGACAGAAATCGCCTGCGCTCTGAAGCGGNAGCGAAATGATGCCGGAAACGGAAAAGAATTTCTCGCACCGACATACCCAGTAGTTTACGGAACTTCGGGTTCATTATACGGAACCTATTCCCCCTCCACGGGACAAGCCATCNGTTTTACAACTTGACATGATCTCGCTGGAGACTTCTTGGGGATCGTCACCGTCGAGGAAGATTCTTGNCCAGATTTCAAAATTCATTAGCGTCCAAAGAGCATCCGTGTGGTCCCGCTGACCGGTATCATTTTCCATGAGCAGGGTATTGAGAAAATGATCGTTAAAGATGTTTCGTTGCTTGACGCGGTCACTGGAAAGTACGCTTGCAAAGAGAGAACCATGACTCTCATGAAGCCACTGTCTTAAAGGAACAGGAAATCCCATTTTTTCGCGAGATAAAATAGATTGGGGAACTAACTTTTGCATCGCTTGCTTCACAAGATACTTTACGCGTTTACCATTCAGTTTTAGGTTGGATGGCACACGCGTCGCAAATTCAACCATCTCCTGATCGAGAAACGGCACTCGGCTTTCTATGGAAGCGGCCATGCTCATGCGATCTTGCTTCATGAGAAGTTCAACAAGATAAGTCTTTTGGTCAACATACAACAGCTTATCGAGGGCATCTTTTCCAGGGCGACTCTCGTAAATAGAGACTGNATCCTGATAAGGATTGGCATCTTTCACCCGATTATAAAAATCAGGACTGAACAGTGCTTCATGAATACGTCCGGGAAAGATGGAATGAAAGTTATCAAAGACAATCTCTTCGGGTCGCATTGCATGATTAAAAAACGTATGGGACAGCTTTTTCTTTACCGAAAGCGGTAACGGCCACTTCCAAAGCACCGACCGTATCAACTTTTCACGCACCCAACGTGGCGTTAATCGTTCATAATAATTCCCCCACCGCAAATTAAAGAGCGTCGCCCAATATCGGTGATAACCAGCAAACAACTCATCACTGCCCTCTCCTGTCAACACAACTTTGACGTGCTCTCTGGCTAATTCAGCCACATGATAGAGTGCGACACTTGAGGGATTACGAATTGGTTTATCTTCATGCCAGACTAACTTTGGAATTGATGAAATTAAATTTTCCGCATGCAGAACAACTTCATGGTGATCTGCGCCGATGGAAGTCGCGACTTCTCGGGCAAACGAAAACTCGCTGTAATATTGTGAATCAAAGCCTACTGAAAATGTCTTGAGCGGGTCTCCCATCTGCCCTGCCATCGTCGCTGCGATCGCACTCGAATCGAGACCACCACTGAGAAATACTCCCAGCGGGACATCGCTCATGAGTCGCAAACTCACTGTTTCTTCAAATAATTCTGTAAATTGGCTGATCCAATCGGCCTCACTGCGAATCGAAGGCTCGTCTGGAATTTGGGGGATATCCCAATACTGTTCGACTGCCAAACCCTCAGTGCTCCAGAACATCCGGTGACCGGGGGGAAGCGTCTGAACGCCTTCAAAAAGTGTCTCCTGCCCCGACAAGTAGCCAAAGGTTAGTAGCTCCGGCAAACGAGTATCGTTGAGTTGGGGGGAACATAAACCCGACGCAAATATGGACTTAATCTCGGAAGCACAGAGAAGTTGGTTGCCCCCGAGCGCGTAGTAAAGTGGCTTGATACCCAATTTATCTCTGGCCGCAAAAAGTCGCTGCCTACCTGAATCCCAAATAACGAATGCGAACATTCCTCGAAATCGGTTGACACAATCCGGCCCCCACTCTTCATAGGCATGCACGATGGTTTCTGTGTCGCTATGGGTCTGATACTGATGACCGCGGTTTATAAGTTCTTTCCGCAGTTCTAAGTGATTATAAATTTCCCCGTTGTATGTGACCCAAATACTATGGTCCTCATTCGCCATCGGCTGAACACCACCAGTCAGGTCGATGATACTCAATCGCCGGTGACCGAGACCAACGTGGAAATCACCATTTGAAAAAATCTTCTGGCCTTGTGCATCAGGGCCCCGATGCTCTTGGACATCGGTCATTTTACGCAGTGCCACATCTAATTGTGGCGACTCGGATGACCTAAGCAAAATCGAGGCAATCCCGCACATACTTTTCCCCAAAATTTAATAATGCCCGCTAAGAAATACGTAACGACCGTCTGTTAAAAATCGGCTTTCCTCTTAAAAGTCTGCTCCGCGTGCGACTCGATTTGCCTTTAACTACAGCCGACCCACTTTATAAATGACTAACCCATATTCTTGTACCACCATCGCCTGAAAAACAAATAACGCCAGAGAACTTCTGTGCGATCTCGGCTACCGTCCCAATGCTCATTTGCTAAAGATCGAAGTTCTTTATTGCAAAAAATACCTGCTGCCTCCATCACTGGATCTTCCAATGCTTCTTCCAGGGCAGGACGCAAATCTTTCCGAAGCCAATGCTCCATCGGCAAAGCGAAACCCCACTTTCGCTGTGCGGTCACTTCTTTTGGCAATCGCTGGCCAAAAAGATTTTTAAGCATGACCTTTGTGATTTTCTGATCTATTTTCCAATTTGCTGGAAGACGGTATGCGAATTCGGCAATCCGATAGTCCAGAAAAGGCGCTCTTAATTCGAGTGAATGTGCCATGCTCATGCGATCCACTTTCACGTTAATATCATCAGGAAGATAGTAATGCAGGTCAAAACTCGTATAGGGCCGAAGGGGATCCCGGTGATTGATCGTCTTAAGTCCGCGACCAATCGCATTGTAGGTCGAAAACTGCTGAATCGACTCGATGAATTCCCGGGACAAAACTTCGCGCGTCTCAAATTCGCCCGTACCGACAATAAAATGCTGATGGTGATCAAGCCCCAAGGAACGAAAATACCGACGTCCCGGAGCGTTTCGGGGAAGACAACGGTGGACCGCCCCACCGCCGATGCCCAGGCATGTTCGAAATAATCCAGGAATTTTCGGGCGTTCAAGAATTCTTAAATAGCGGTCATATCCACCAAAGCTTTCATCACCTCCATCGCCCGCAAGAGCAACGGTAACGTGCTGTCGCGTCATCTGTGAAACATACCAGGTCGGTACCGCCGATGAATCACCAAACGGTTCATCAAAGGCATCAACCAAGTCGTCGAGTACATCCACTGCAGAAGGATTGACAACCAATTCGTGGTGCTCTGTGCCAAATCGTTCCGCAACAGCGCGGGCATATTTTTTTTCGCTGTAATCGGACTCTGCAAAATCAATATGAAACGTTTTTACAGGGCTACTGCTATGCTGTGCCATCTGAGCAACAATGATGCTCGAGTCGAGTCCACCACTTAAAAATGCGCCNAGCGGCACGTCACTAATCATTCGCAATTTAACGGNGTCTTCAATAAGGTGAAAAAGTTCTTCGCTCGCATCTTCACGCGATCGGTCAGAATCAATCTCTCCTTCGAGTTGCCAATAGCGATCGATATTTATTGTTTGTGCATTNCCATCGGCCACCAGTCGCCCTGCTGGGGGAAGTTGACGCACGTCTTTATAAATGCTCCATGGATGGGGAATGTAACCAAGCGTAAAAAAGTGAAAAACAGATTCATGATCCATTTCACGGGCCACTGAATCACAGACGGACAGGCATTTAAGCTCTGACCCAAAGTAAAGTCCGTCTGACGTTGAGGCATAATAAAGTGGTTTTTGGCCAAGCCGATCGCGNACGATGGTGAGTTTCTTTTTTGGCTCATCCCAGATGGCGATGGCAAACATGCCGTTGAGTTTTTTAACGAAGTCGATCCCATACTCTTCATAAAGATGAACAATAACTTCTGTATCTCCCTGCGTGGCAAACGTGTGTCCACGTTTGATTAAATCACTTCGCAGAGATTGGAAGTTGTAAATCTCACCGTTAAACACGGTGCAAATCGTCCGNTCTTCATTGAATATCGGTTGCGATCCGGTGAGCAGGTCGATAATGCTTAGTCGTCGCATCCCCAGGCCGATCGGCCCGGAAACATACATCCCCTGATCATCAGGCCCTCGATGTACAATTTTCTGACACATGCCATCGATAAGTTCCTCGGGAACCGATTTAGCCGAAAACAGTCTGTAAGCGCCCGTAATACCACACATAAATTTCTGGATTTCTTTCCTGAATTAGGCCCCATCTACGGCGAGTTCTCGCAGCAAATCTTGATCACCATCGTCTGCTTGTTCTTGTGTTACTTTCGTATCGGCAAGAACACCGTAATTTTCTTGGCCAAAAATTCTCGTGTAACACACAGCCAAAATAACGAGCCAAAATCCCCACTCGAGATAGAAGAAGTCTCCTACCAGACACCCCACCAACCATGCTGCGAATCCGCCTATCAAGCAGGGTCCATAAAAGGCCGCGGCAACGTCACCAATTTTTTTACGGAAACGCATGGTTTTAAATGCACACCAGATGGCTGAAAATACAAGCCCAAGATGAATTAAAAGACCCTGTACGCCCCAATCGAGTGCCTCGTTGATGTAGCCTTGATGAACCGAATTATTGTAGTGAAATGCACCCCTGCTCTGCATGATTCGCCTGGCTCTTTTGGAATCAAATGTATCGCCTCCGGTACCGAAGGGCGTCTGCTCTATCATAGTTAACCCAACCTCCCAGAAAAACTTTCGGGATTCACTCGATGTTGTATCTCGTTTTGCTTCCCGTGTACTCGTGTCACTGGTAAATGTGCGCATAAAACGAGCCATGATCTCCGGATTACCCGCCAGGACGATAAAAGCGAGTATGCCCAACGCAACTCCCTGGAGGGCACGTTTACGGGCCCGACCGGAAGCGACGAGCGGAATGGTCATCCCTGAAACCATGAGGCCTACAAACCCACCGCGGCTTTGCGTGAGCATCATCAAGTTGATCCCTAGCAGAATCGTGCCTGCGGCAATAAATTTTTCTTTCCATTTCACAAAAGCAATCAGGCCCACAAACACTGGTAACAACGAAACAACGATATTTGCCAATTCATTCGATTTCGCACAGCCTGGTCCACCGAAGTTTTCCAGTCGCCCTTGCTGCATCGTTAAATTGCCCAAGATGCGTGCTTCGAAGCCCCAATAAAATAAACCGCATAAAAAAAACCAGTTCAACAAGATAAAATCTTGTCGTGATTGAACGGCCTTCTGCATCACAAAGTAAAGGATTACAAATTTGGCCATTTCGACATAGATCGGCCAACTTTTCTCGAAGTTGATAGAAAAGGCATATTGCACAATTAATCCGTTAATCGCCAAAAGAAGTGCAAACATCGAAGTTCTTTTAATACCACGATCTTCACGAAATTCTGTTTCTTGCCCATTAAGATAAACACTGCCTAGCATGATCAAGGCGGAGAAGAGACTCCATCGCATTCCGCCAGGTAGCACCTGCCCCCAACCCCAATATTGTGGCTGCCCAAAGAAATTGAGAAGGTAATACCCGACACCCCAGATGGACCGGTTCATTGCCTTGTACAAAAAATACACCGACAGGGCAAAATAGAGCGCAAGTGTTAGCAGAGGAATCACTAAACGTCTCTTTGTTATTTTGTGATCTTTGTCATCACATTCACTAACTGGGAAGTGAGATTTTGGCTATCAAAGGCATGGATTGCCCGATCCCAATCGCCTTGGATCGATTCGCTTTTCATTCGCGCATCAAGGGTGCGGATCGCGTGGGCAATCTTTTCTGGATCCGTTGGATCGGCAATCAAACCAATCTCATATTCCTTAATCAAATCTGCTGTCGCTCCATCCCTGGTAATCACGAGAATCGGTTTCCTGAATATCAGCATCTCATACAATTTAGCGGGAACCTGCAGTGTCGACATAGGCTGAATTACAACCAAAACATCGGAATTTGCCATTTGCTTGAGAGTTTCTTCATGACTCAAGCGGCCGCGAAGATGAACTTCTGGCAGATCCCATTCCACCAGTCGCTCCGCAAGATCTGGTGGATGGTCGACTAAGCCAATTTGCTCAAATTGTATCCGCTCTCCAGATTGCTTAAGGTGTCGGATGGCCTCAATGATTGGCATTAAACTGCGATGCCAATAAATGCTTCCCGGATGGCAAAACGTAAGAGGCGCATCTTCTTTGCGCGGCTTGGAAAGAGATACATACTCTGCTACCGGTTTCACAATGTGATCGTCGACACCATTGGGGATTGCAATGAATTTGTGCTCCCACTTTTTGGGATAGGTGGCAACAAAGTTTTGCCGCAAACGTTCCGTGTTGAGGATCACACAATCTGCACACCGGACACATAGTCGCTCAAGTTTTTTTTGCATCCACATTCTAAAGCGATAGTCTTCTTGGTCGAGCCATTCGTCACTTGCCCAAGGATCTCGTAGATCTAACACTAGCGGAATCCGCGTGAGCCAATGAATGCCTACACCGGCCAAATGTGCGCTATGAGGTGGCCCCGAAGAGATAATGACTTTAGGGCGATAACGTCGCACGAGACGACAACCAGCCAATACCGCTGGGCCGATCCAATTAGCACAGTTATCTGGAGTAAAAAAAAGAATGTCCCGGACACTCCGCAGGGAGTTCTTGATGAAACTCGCAAAAGTGCGCCGATGGCTCTGACTTTCCTCATCGCTAGCCAGGTGCGATGAGGTACTGGTCACTGTCGAATCGCCTTGATCCCTATGCCCCCGGGACGATTTTTCAGCCGATCGGCCAAAGTGCTTCAACCACTCGACAAAGCGATCCAAAGGCCTCCAGACACCAACGCGCCGAACGATCGTGCCAGCCGGAATCCGGTCGCACAATGTATGGTCAATCGGATGCCCGCTTACGGCATCTTCTTCCATCGCAACAATCATCCCCTCCCAGCCAAAAGATGGAAGATGATGCATAAAACGCAGCGTGCGATAGATTCCGACAGCGGCAATCGGGGGAAAGGTGTGTGCTACGAATAAACAGCGATTCACAGTTTGTGTTTTATTATCGCATCCAGTTTCAGACATTTGAGCACGTCCCGCAGACTCAGAGATTGACTCCTAACGCATCCCTAATTGGATTGAACCAAATCAAACTAGGGCTTTTAGCAGATTTCCCACCGCAATACTTGCTCGCATTAGGAGGACTCCGCTGCCGCTGACCACTCGGATTCTAGAAAGATTTTTTGTGCTTTTTTAGGATGCTTTCCGGTTCCAAATACATCGGCAGGAATAATTTCAAAATCGACTGCCCGCTCAATGAAATCTACCGCCTTCAGGTTATAGCCACTCCGAAGTTCGATAGATACGGCATAAATCCCGGGATGCAAATTCAAACGCGGTAGACGGCAATCAACAACTTGTCTCTTTCCTGAGACCAAATCAAATGTTGTATCTCCTTGATCACTTCCATGGATGATCGTAATCAGATCACCGCGCGAATCCGAAATAATAAAATTGACGAATGCACCGCGCACCTCTTGTTCTGCTTGCACAACCGTGTGCAAATGGATGCCATCTCCCATACCAATCTTTCCCAGGGATGCACCGGAAATATTTCTCAACTCGATGTGTTCGAACTTCGCCTTCCCCGTACCACCACGAGCGATTGTCGGGTCAGTTAAATCGCGCGTTCCCGTCGTGGTTCCTAGTCTCGAAAGATAGGTCGAAACCACATCCCGACTTGTTGAATCCATCAGCAGGCGCCCATGGTCGAGAAGCAGCGCGCGGGGACAAAGATTCTCNACCGCCGCCATATTGTGACTCACGAACAAAACCGTCCGCCCAGACTGGGCAACTTCGTCCATCTTCCCCAAACATTTCCTTTGAAATTCCGCATCACCTACTGCCAGCACTTCGTCGATTAAAAGAATTTCCAAATCAAGATGTGCTGCAACTGCAAAACCGAGTCGCACTTTCATCCCACTCGAATATCGCTTNACCGGCGTTTCAATGAATTTNTCGATCCCCGCGAAGTCGACAATCTGATCAAATTGGGATTTGATCTCCNATCGGGTCATTCCCAAGATCGAACCGTTAAGAAAAATNTTCTCGCGNCCGGTCAACTCTGGATGAAAACCTGTACCAACTTCTAGCAAGCTTCCTACACGACCGCGTAAATCTGCATATCCTTTGGTAGGCGTCGTTATTTGCGTAAGAATCTTAAGCAGCGTCGACTTACCAGCGCCATTGGCACCCACAATTGCCAAGGCATCTCCTTCGTTCACCTCAAAGCTCACGTCACTGAGCGACCAAAAATCTTCCACGCGACCAAGTGCGGCACCACTGCGAAGATTACGCAGGGGCGCTTTCACCGCGTCCATCAGAACATCGCGAAGCATACGGTAACTAGGATCATTCCCACTCGCCGATTGTTGCCCAATCCGATAACACTTGGAAATGTTTTCTACTTTAATACGAGGAACCATAAAGCCAACACTTTTATAGAGAAAGTAGCATCAGATAATATCTGCAAATTTTGGCTCAAGCCGATAAAAATACATGCAACCAAAAATGAATCCGAAAATCACCACGAGCGCTGAGTAACCGAGTTCTGACCACGGCAATGCATGCCCGAGCAATGCAGCTCGAAAACTTGAAATAAGACCATTCATCGGATTCAACTGTAATATTTTTTTAACATAGGCCCAGATACCCATCTCGCCGGAGGTCTCTGCGCCTGCTTCGCTCTGGACAGCCGTTTTTTTCTCCTGCGTCTCACTCGCGGCGATTCCATCTTGCTGCACAACTGCCGGGGGCGAAGCCGCTGCTGCGGGTTCATCGACGGACATATAAATGGCAGGCGTCGAAAACATCCACAGTTGTACTAAGAATGGAATCGTATGTTTAAAATCGCGGTAAGCCACATTTAAAGCGGCAAGCATTGTGCCGACTCCCAGCGCCAATAAGATGGTTAAAAAGAGAACCGGAAACACCATCAACATAATCGGGCCTACGATCACCCCTGAAGTGTCTGCTGTGGAAAAATTGATATAAAAAACCATCACCAACAACAGCACGCTGAAAGCCACAAAAAAATCGAAAAGTGCGGAACCTACGGACGCAAAAGGAATCGTCAGTCGTGGCACATAAACTTTCGTGACCAGTGGCGCCGACAGCAACAAACTATTGCCCGCCTGAGCGATACCCACGGCATAAAAATTCCAGAGAATCAACGCTGAAAAAGAGAATAATGGATAGGGAATATCGTCCGTTGGAACCTTTGCCATTTTCCCAAAAATAATGGTGAAAACGACCATGTATAAAGTGGGCTGGATGACGGCCCAGGCAATGCCCAGCAAGGACTGTTTGTAGCGTATCTTGACGTCACGCCAAGTGAGAAAAAATAGTAGTTCTCGGTAACGCCAGAGTTCACCCACGTTAACGAACGCCCAACCGGAACGAGGGCGAATCAAGGTTCCACGATTTCCGCGGGGGGGACTGGGCAAGGCGGACCCGGTCTGGGCGACATTCGATTCCGGATCATCAATCAACATATCGCTCATCAGCAAGCACTCCGGATCGAGCTAGTATACTTGGCAACAATGCGATCAACGCGCCCAAACTCAAACTGCCGAAGTAACATACGGAGCTTTGCCTCAGTACGGTGCAGGTTCACGTAATGGCGCATTTTCGACATTGCTGAAGGTCCCGACAAGCGGGGCTGTTGCGGATCGACTTCCCATGGATGAATATAGAACATAAACGGGTGTTTTGTGCGTTTATTTACTTGGGACAGACAATATCGTGTGAATGCAAATGGATAGAGGCGGAAGTACCCCCCTCCAGACACGGGCAAATTCCACCAACCGAGCTTAAAAACAGATGGAGGAAATTCTGCCAACGGACCGGACGGCGTCTCTCGAAGATGAATGTCGGGACGTGCACCAGCAATACCATAACGATCGTGATAAACCGGAAAGATAGAAGAATCAATCTCAAAGCCCTCTTCACTTAAAATTTCAAGCGCCCAAAGTGACTTTTGTGTGATGGAAAAACTGGGGGCTCGATACGCCACAACAGGAACACCAATAATGTCCTGGAGAACATCCCTGGAACGCCTTAGATCTTGACGAAACTCTTCCGGAGACTGCGAATAAATTAATCGATGCCAGTAGCTATGAGAGCCAATCTCGTGCCCCCGGGAATGCAATTCCTGCACCAATCGGGGAAATCTCTCCGCCACCCAACCCAGAATAAAAAAAGTTCCGCGAACTTGAGTCTCTTCCAACAGATCAGCTATGCGTAACGTATTTGCCTCAACGCGACTCTCAAAATCGGGCCATCGTTCGCGTGCGACGCACGACTCAAATGCAGAGACTTGAAAATAATCCTCTACGTCGACCGTAAAGGCATTCAGCATAGAGTCTGAAGACGATTCCATGAGCGGTGGCCATCTAAGTGGGTAAAGATCCCATTGATCCTGAATCTGGATCATCGATGCTACCAAGACCGCTTGATTCGGCCAACTGCCTGGCTACAAGATCATCATCTAACACATCACCCAAAACACTGTCATCCAGTGCTCGTTCACTCTGATCGGCGTCAACCTGCCCGGAACTTTCACTTTGCTCCTTTGCTGACACGCCTTCAACTAATTCATTCAAAGATACGCTTTTTCGAACTGAGGGGTGCGAAACACTCGTGTCTTTTTGACTTGCCTCTGACGGACTCTGTGCAATCACCATCTGATTCGCATCAAAACCATTCTTCAGTGAGGTGTGTTTCATCACTCCCAACCAATTTGCAGCATCCGAAGAACGCATGCCAATCATCTTAATGGCTGTACATACTGCAATTTTAAAATCAAGGACCAAAGTACCACCACGCACATACTCCAGATCAAGATCGAGTTTTTTCTGAACACTCTCAAGATCACTATCCGCCGGAAGAATGATCTGTGCTAACCCGGTAATTCCCGGCTTTACACTCAAGCGTCCTACATAGCCCGGAATCTCCTGGGCAAGAAACTGAGTAAATTCCGGTCGTTCCGGTCTTGGTCCAATGATGGACATTTCACCCCTGAGCACATTGAATAATTGGGGAAGCTCATCGAGGTGCGATGCTCGCATAAATTTCCCTAACGCTGTGACACGGGGATCCGAGATACCTGCCGTCCATACGGGACCGCTTTTTGATTCCGCATCATTGGCCATCGTACGGATTTTGTAGACAGTGAATACCTCTCCTTTGAAGCCGACTCTTGTCTGGCGATAAATACCGGGACCGCGTGAAGTTAATTTTGTAAGAAGAACCAGGGCCACAATAAAAGGCATGGCAACACATAACATCAACACGGTCGCCGCCATGCCAAGCCAACCGAATCGCCCAAAATAAGACGATGGCTGCGTTGGATTCAAATCAACGGTCGCAAAATCATTGCTGGATGATGTAGACAACAAACTCTCCGAGCCCCAACGGGTAGTAAAAATTAGATGAGATAAGGCAGTAGTTGAAACGCGAAATATTACATCCTCAGGCGCCCAAACGGGCCACGGCGATCGCCGTTTTATCCGGATACTCACAGGATAGCTATCTCTGCTCAACAGTTCAAATATTTTGTACAAAAACCCATTTAAACCGGGGCGCATAATCGGAAAAACTGGCCTAATNCCCCAGCCAGACGCAGCACGCCAGCAGCCAATGGCCCTTGGTTTGCCACTCTGTAGCGAATGGACACGCACTGNCACTGGGGCNCCGGACTNTTCACCCGATGTTCGACTGAGCAAATCCAAAGTGACGCAACTCTGCTCCCCTCACTTGGGGCAGCCGGACACGTGAATACCCTTCATAAATTATTCGTAATTTTTCACTCTGAACGATGCCGTCAATGCCGCAAGCCGTGGCTTCACCGCGCCGTTTGACTGCCATTCAAGCATTCAAGCAACGGAACGATTGCAATTCACCTCGGCCTTCCAAAAAGCCCGTCGCAAAAATGCGTCATTTTATGCCCCCCTCTTTGAAAATCCGCTCTTTTTCCGATATTGTGAAGCCACGCGGTGGGGAGTTAGGTGAAGTGGATAAAATTGCAGCGAATAAAAATACTTGTCTTTTCGTTGCTCAAGAAATTTTTCTGTTCATCTGCTCATTCAATCGGTCGCTTTTGAGAAGGAGATTTTACTGTGGGTATAAACAATCTGAGTCGTCGTGAATTTGCAAAACTAACCGCTGCGGCCGTTGGAGGGGTGGTTGCTGGAACCGCAGTGAACGGTATTGCAGGAGCAGAAGCGGGAACAATCGTGGATGAAAGTCCATTGCTCTCAGGTAAAAATGTTTGTCGGGGTTTGAATCCAAAATGTGGCGGGCACAAAGGTGGAAGCAATTCGTGCGCCGGGCAAGGATCTTGTCACACGGCAAACAAGCATACCTGTCATGGCTCTAATGACTGCAAGGGTCAAGGTGGTTGCGGTGAGCGACCCGGCGAAAATGCCTGTAAAGGAAAAGGCGAGTGTGGTGTTCCGTTGAATGATGGAGCCTGGAAAAGAGCACGCGCAAACTTTGAGGCAGCAATGAAAGCCGCTGGCAAAAAATTTGGCGATGCCCCGGCAAAATAATTCGTGTTGTAGATTTCAAGCACGTGTGTCGCGTGGCAATCCTTCCGCCACGCGACATGCTTTTTTTTCGAGAGCTTTAAACGCTTTTTAAGGTGGTCCTTCGATGGTTGAACCACGTCTGGGACATCCCAATCTGGGACTCGGAATTGGCTTACGCACGGTTCACTTTCCCTATATTCTCGAAAACCATCCCGCGATTGATTGGTTTGAGATTATTTCCGAGAACTTCATCGACTCGAAAGGTCGGCCGCGTGACACCCTCGACAAAATTGCTGAGCGCTACCCGATCGTGATGCACGGAGTCTCTCTCTCGATTGGGAGCACCGATCCGCTTAACTTCAACTATCTGGAAAAACTGAAAAAATTGGCAACAGAGATAAAAGCACATTGGATTTCAGATCACCTTTGCTGGACTGGCGTTGCCGGCCGCAATACACATGATCTGCTGCCGCTACCTCTCAATGAAACAACGCTCGAACATGTCTGTAACCGCATCGAAATGGTGCAAGATTTTTTAGAGAGACCACTTATTCTGGAAAACCCGAGCAGCTACGTCACCTTTGCTGAATCCACTATGACAGAATGGGAATTCATTACCGAGATGTCTGAATCCACCGGATGTGGGTTGCTGCTTGATGTTAACAATGTGTACGTATCAAGTGTCAATCACGACTTTGATCCTCATTCCTATTTGAGGCATATTCCTTTTCATCGCGTGGTCCAGTGTCACCTCGCTGGTCATACCAACTGCGGCACACATCTTATTGACACCCACGATTCGGAAGTGATTGATCCGGTTTGGCAACTTTATCGGGAAGTCCACAGCCGCACTGGTGGAATTTCGACGCTTTTGGAATGGGATGCCCAAATTCCACCCTTTGAAAAAGTTCACGCTGAGGTGCTCAAGGCGAAAGACCACATGGAAGATCAATTACCCAAAGGCGATGCCGTGATTGAAGACGATTCGACTGCTCAAACCGGAGCTGTGCCGCATCCACTCCATTACGTCAGCCCGGAAGTGCAATAAACACGAAGTCATACGTCGACTGACGTTTACATCCAACGCTTATTCAAAAAGGCATTTGCTATGGAAGGGTCGCAGGGCTTCGATTTACAGAAATTGCAAATCTGGATGCAGACCGTCATTTCTCATGCGGGTGGAATCGAGGCGGGGATCGTATCGGAGGAAGCGCAGCAGGCCATTCCCCTTGAACCGGCCGTTTTGGATACCGTGATCTGCCCCTCCCAAAATTTAACCAGTGCTGAGCGTTTGGGGATTTATGGGAACGCTTACTTCGCTCGACTCATGGAATGTCTGCGCGAAAGCTTCCCTGTCCTGGAATATGCCTTGGGAACGGAACTCTTTAATGAATTCTCACTCGCATATTTGCAAAGATACCCCTCGCAAAGTTATTCACTGTGTGAATTAGGTGACCGTTTTGCGCAGCATCTTCAGCAGACGCGTCCCGATGCCCAAGAAAGTCAAGCAGGTCGCGTGGACTGGCCTGACTTTTTAATCGACTTGGCTGCACTGGAACGCAACATTGAGCAGGTATTCGATGGCCCAGGCTCCGAGGGAGAATCTCCACTGGACTTGGCACAAATCGAAACGATTGATCCGGACAGCTGGCCTGAGATGAATCTTCAACCCGTTCCCAGTTTGCGCGTTCTCGCCTTCCGGTTTCCGGTCAACGATTACTACACCGCTTTTCGACAAGATGAAAGTCCGGATATGCCCGCACCACGGGAACAATATGTCGCACTCAATCGGCGGCAATATGTGGTCCGCCGTCTGGAAATCGAACCTGTTGAATATCAACTCTTAACGAGGATTCTTCAGGGAGATACCATTGGGCAGGTGATCGAAGCGGTAACACTTTCTGCTGACATTGAGTTGTCCGAGTTGGCAAACTCATTGCAAGAATGGTTTCAAAAATGGACCGAGGCACATTTTTTTTCAGATGTCACTTGCCGCGAAATTGAGGCTTCTTAACTCAAGCTGCGACGCGCCTGCTTGATTCGCCCTCACCACGACTCATTAATAACTCATCTGCCATCTGCCGATAATCTACAGCACCATTGGACTCTGGTGCATAGTTGAAAATAGAACGTCCAAAACTTGGGGCCTCTGCTAAACGTATATTGCGACGAATACGTGAAGAAAAGACTTTCGCTTCGGACCAGGGTACGGCTTGGCCGCGAGATTGCTCGAAAAACTGCTCTACATCCCGGCTCACTTCAGCGGCTAAACGGGTCCCGGAGTCAAACATGCAAAAGGCGACTCCCATCAACTTTAAGGTCGGGTTCAGTTGCTGTGCCACGAGATGAATGGTTTGTAGGAGCTTGCTCAAGCCATGTAACGCCAGAAAATGAGGCTGCATCGGCAAAATAACCTCGTCTACAGCTGCCAACGCATTGATCGTCAACACGCCCAGGGAGGGAGGACAGTCAATGATGACATAGTCATAATCTTCCGATACCTCCTCTAATCGATTTCTTAAAATTAAGTCGCGCCCGTCAACATTAGATAGTTCCATTTCAGCTGCGGCTAGATCGATGTGGCTCCCTGCACAGGAGAGGTTGGTCTCTATTTTTCGAGTCGCATCTTCCAGCGATGATTTTCCGCAAAGTACTTCGTAAATAGATAATTCGCCTGGAGCAAGCTCCATACCCATATGGAGTGTCGCATGCGCCTGGGGATCCATATCGATAACCAAAACACGCTGCCCGCTCTCTGCAAGCGCAGCCGCTACATTGACAGTCGTGGTTGTCTTACCGACACCACCCTTCTGATTAATCACTGCGATCGATCGCATTGAGGCCTCCCGTAGCGGTCTAATGACTCCGATTACCTAGTTTCAAGCCGTGGGATTGTAGAGATCGTGTTTGGCCATTGATAGTCCAATTAGGGCGCAAACCATGCTGCCTCAAGATCAAAACAAGAAACCCCAATGATGCGCGCAGTGCAAGCATAACCGAGCAATCAAGAACCGAATTTTGCGCACCCCACATCTTTGACTAAACGCGAAAGCGATCTTCGTAGGGCAGATTAAACGTGTCCGCGACTGCACGATTGGTCACCGACCCATCGATGACATTCACGGCCCGGGCAATCTCTGGATATTTTTCAGTGAGCGCACGAAGTTCATCGTTCGCCAATCTCAAAACCCAAGGTAGCGTCACATTGCAAAGTGCGAAGGTGCTTGTGCGACCGACGGCTCCCGGCATATTCGTGACACAATAATGTAAAACTTGATCAACCAGAAAGGTTGGTTCGCTATGACTTGTAGGGCGACTCGTTTCTACACAGCCGCCCTGATCAATTGCCACGTCAATCAAGACACTTCCCGGCTTCATTAATCCGAGTTGCTCTCGTTCAATCAAACAGGGTGCTTTAGCGCCAGGAATTAAAACGGCACCTACGACAAGATCGGCTCGTTTGAGCTGCTCACGAATGGTGTGGCGATCACTGAACAAAACATTGACATTGGCAGGCATAATATCATCCAAATAGCGAAGCCGATCCATATTGATATCCAGGATATGGACATCTGCACCAAAACCGGCCGCAATTTTCGCGGCGCCTGCTCCGACAATTCCGCCACCCAAAATGGTAATGTGCGCCGGAGCAACCCCGGGTACACCCCCAAGCAAAATACCCCGACCCATCTGTGGTCGCTCCAAGTACTTCGCCCCCTCTTGAACACTCATCCGCCCGGCAACTTCGCTCATTGGCGTAAGCAAAGGAAGCTTGCCGCTGTCATCCGCTAATGTTTCGTAGGCAATTGCCGTACAACCAGAGGCTATCACTGCTTCGGTCAAGGCACGACTGGCAGCAAAATGAAAATAAGTAAAAACGAGTTGCCCGCGTCTGAGTGAAGGCCACTCCGCTTGAAGTGGTTCTTTCACTTTCACAATCATGTTGGCCCGGTCAAAAACCTCTGCTGCAGTTGACACCATCTCTGCGCCATGCTGCAGATATTCGTGGTCTGCAATCCCGGAACCAATGCCGGCACCGGATTCAACCAATACCTGATGTCCGACTCGATTCAGTTCTTCAACGCCCACAGGAAGTAAAGCCACACGGTATTCATCTTCTTTGATTTCACATGGCACACCAACGATCATTGCTTTGCCTATTTCCTATTGAAAAATTGAGATTTTGCTTAACAGAACATTGATCTTCCACACGGATGAAAACCGCAGAATCGCGATACAAAATGGTGTTGTACGTTCTCGTCAGTGACCACTTTCACTGCTTGAGCGTCACTCCTGAAACCTGCCTCTTCAGGCGATTAATCGCTTATTTCGAACGAACATTCAATTCGTCCCGCGCGTCATCTCGGTCACGACTACGAAGATAAAGCTTAATGGGAACTTCCGCGCACTCAAGATTATCGCGCATCGCTCTCAGTAAGTATCGGCGATATGGCGCCGCAAACGATTTTGGGTTTTTGCAAAACATCACAATCGTGGGCGGACACGTACTTACCTGAGTGGCGTAATAGATTTTTGACTGATGATGGTGGTCTAACGGTGGCGGGTTATATTCTAAAGCGCTTCGCAAAATTTTATTCAGGTTTGCGGTCGAGGCCCGAGACTGCGATTGCTTGAAAAGCATTTGCGCATGATTCACCAATGTTTTCACATTTTTTCCCGTTTTGGCCGTAATGAAAGCAATCGGCACATAGGGCATTGTGCGGAATGTATCATGCAGATACTGCACCCATTTGTCGGTCAGCATACTAGAGGCATTGAGATCCCATTTGTTCACTACAAAAATGCAGGGCTTATATTGAGTGGCAATCGTCTCGCAAAGCTGTTTATCGACTTTACTAATACGTTGCGACGCATCAAAAAACATGAGCACAACATCGGCTCGCCGAATGCTTCGTTGTGCTCGATGCAATCCATAAAAATCGATGTCTGTCTTGACACTTTTCCTGCGACGTAAGCCTGGTGTGTCAATCGCCGTAAATATTTTGCCATCGACTTCAAATCGCACATCCACACTGTCCCGCGTCGTTCCTGGAATCTCGCTCACAATAACGCGATCCGTTCCGGCCAGTTCGTTGATGAAGGTGCTTTTACCGACGTTACGACGTCCCACGATCGCAATTTTTGCGTTTGTATCCGAAACGGGCTCAACGGTTTCGTCGACAGATTCTGGCAATCGCTCCACGATCAAATCGAGAAGTGGGCGTCGCCCTCTATTTTGCGTCACACTGGTTCGCACCAACCGCCCTCTCCCCAGTTTGTAAAAAGCATCCGCACTGGGATCGAGCGATTCATTGTCCGTCTTATTCGCTACACAAAGTACGGGAGTATCCACAACGTGTCGCAACCGTTTTGCCACTTCGTCATCCAATGGCATGGCACCGGTCTGTGTATCTACAACGAATAAAATTACATCTGCCGAATCGATTGCCGTTTGAATCTGCTCCTCGATTTGCTCCGTAAGATTATCGACGTCATCGCAGCCGATGCCTCCTGTATCAACCAGTTCAAAGTAGCGGTCATCATGACTCATGAGATAAGAGAGGCGATCTCGAGTGACACCCGCTTGATCGTCGACAATCGCCAATCGCTTTTGGGCTAGCCAATTAAAAACGCTCGACTTTCCCACATTGGGGCGGCCAACAATTGCTACTTGAGGAAGTCCCATGGCAAACTAGTTAATCCAATGAACGAACGTACTGGCCGGTGCTCGCTTCAAGGCTTCAAGGCTTCAAGGCTTCAAATTCCTTGGCATTGACCGTTCCTCTATCTGGCACCACGTTGTTAGCGGAATGCGCGCATCAGTTGCATGCAGTTGCATGGCGAGATAGATCACAGCGTATTAAAGCGTTTCCAATCGGCAATCAAAATTTCTTGATTTCATATTAAAGTTGATGACTCGATCATGATACCCCACAGAAAAAAAGAATGCCAACTGATACCTGGACGCAAGGATCATCTAACCCGTATACTTTGCCGGATCAGTAAAATTTCTTGAGTCGTTTTTCTAGTGTTTCTAGTGAAGGTGCAAAGGATTCCCTTGTGAGCGGAAATCAAGACTTACGGCGTTCAGTGCTGAATCAATTAGAAAGTCTCCATCTGGCTGGCGTCACACATGCTTCTGTAGAAAACTTTCGGGGGGAAAAAATCTCGGCCGAGAAGACGCTGAACGCGAACGTAAAAGAGCCCAAGGTAACAATGGTAAATCCTGTAAAAGATTTGACAGATAAGACCAATCAAGAGGGTGAAACCCGAAATTCGGCTCAACCTGGTGGCCGCGATGCATCCCCTGGCGTCGTGCATGCCGAGTCACACGAAGCGNGCAATACCANTCGCAACATTAAGATTGAAGCAAGTTGGAAAACANGACTGGACGGTCCGTTTAANGCACCTTACATGGCCACCCTGAGTTCATTCTTGCGCACAGAGAAAGCCGATGGGAAACGAATCTATCCCCCTGGNAGTCAGATTTTCCGGGCGTTTGAACTGACACCTTTTGATACCGTGAAGGTTGTAATTCTCGGGCAGGACCCCTATCACGGACCCGGCCAAGCCCACGGGCTCAGCTTTTCAGTGGCGTCAGATGTCCAACCACCACCCTCCCTACGAAACATCTATCGTGAACTGGAGGCCGATCTCGGTATCAGCCATCCGGGCCATGGAAATTTGGAGAGTTGGTCGCGTCGGGGCGTGCTACTTTTAAATGCCTGCCTCACCGTCGAAGAAGGCCACGCAGGATCACATCAGGGCAAAGGATGGGAACTCTTTACCGATGACGTGATTCGGTGTCTAAATGATGAACGNGAAAATCTAGTTTTCATTCTCTGGGGCCGTAAGGCACAAGATAAATGCAAAGAGATTGACCGTGATCGGCATCATGTGATCACGAGTGTTCATCCATCACCATTATCGGCATCAAACGGATTTTTTGGCAGCAAACCCTTCTCACAGGCGAATGCCTATCTCAAAGAAACTGGTCAGACACCGGTCGANTGGNATCCGAACTGACGTATCTTGTTGCCAATCCCGAATTTTTCATGCCNCCACTTTGCACCCTATGCGCCTTCGTGATCGGCAAACAACTGGGGTGAAAAAAAGAACGAAGCCANCTTAAGCAATCGCGTGAGGCACTAAGTGATCGAGNACCTCNCGGAACTTTCCCACCGTGATCGGCATCTGCAACACNACGTGATGTTCCNTGCCATCGGTTCGATGGATCCACGCTTCATGNTGCTTACCCAGAAGAAGNATTGCCGGAACGCCCATTGTCGCCGGGTTNGAGGTGAACGCNTCGTATGCTTNAACTGCCCTTTCCCCNAGNTCTACTGCGCTAAAGACCAGACACTGNGCCGGTAACTCCTGTTCACTAAATCGCCCTAAAGCACGACGGGGATCCTCGGTCATCAATACTCGGAAGCCTCGACTTTTCAGATGCGATCGCATCATATCTTGCATTTTGGGATCTGCTTCAATAAGCATCACCGAGCGCTGTGGCTTGGATCGACGTGCGCTGAGGGATTCTTCTTCCTCAATAACCGTATCATCATCCTGATGCTGCCATTGGTTTGGATCCGGTTCAATTAAGGTTCTTTGGGCTGCCTCAAGTGCAATGAGTAACTCTTTGGGAGACTGATAGCGCCGTTCTGGATCAACTTCCATTGCTTTAGACACCACATCCAAAATGGATCGCGGCAGTTGAGACGCGATTTGATGCAGTGGTTCAACATTCGTAAAACGCTCTTTATTTAATCGGTTTATCCGATTTCTGGTATCCGAAAGGGGAGCTTGACCACTCAACAAGTGATAGAGCATGCAGCCTGTAAAATAAATATCGCTCCGCGGATCATCTCGACGGACTCCCGTGGATCGCTCTAGTGCTGCGTAATCAATCGTTCGTGGATTCGCCTGCTCAGTAAGGTTGTCGACCTGATCCAATCCACCTGCCAGACCAAAATCAGCAAGCTTGGCGATGCCGCGCCCGGACACCAGCACATTACTTAACTTGATATCGCGATGGGTCACTCCTTTGCGCTGCGCATAATCGAGAGCCGCCGCCACGTCTTTGATTAATCGGATTGCTTCGTCCGGTTCACACCGCCCTCTAATTTTTATAAATTCCCGTAAATTACGTCCCTCGATAAACTCCATTACCAAAAAATGTCTATTTTCATGGCTGAGAATTTCAAAAATTGAAACAATATTTGGGTGCCGCAACGTCATGCCCATTGTGCCTTCGCGACGGAAATCTTCAACCTTTTGTGCATCCTTCGCGCAACTTCGCCGCATGATTTTCAAGGCAACAATTTCACCCGTGACGTGATGTACCGCTCGATAGACACGCGCAAAAGAACCGCGACCGACAAGGTAAAGAATTTTATACTCGCCAAAAAAGAAACCTTTTTTCTCTCCGCGAAGCACGCGATTCAACTGATAGCCCGTCAAAAACTCGCGGCCCAATAGTGCTTCGGAGAATTGCTCCAAAGATACACCGCGACTGCCAAGCGTTGCCCAAATATCTTTTAGCTGGCGATCATCAATAAGCTTGAGATCAAATAGAGTTTGCGCGAGTTTTTCTGCTGAATCAATTAACATATGCAAATTAACCGCGAGGGCTTCGGCCGATCACAACCACATTGCCCCCGCTGTGGGATTGTGCAGGCGGACGATGACAACACCCCGAAGTCTCCATCATAAACTGAGGGCGTATTTTGATCAACTTAGAGAGCTTCTTGCACGCTAGGCGTAGATTATCACAGTGATTCATCAACGAGATAAATCGTCTACTATTTGATTTTCTGTTCATCTTTAAATTTACTCACACCTGCAAAGACTTTTTGAAAATTGAGTCGCCGACGCAAGGCGGAAACCAAACGTGTGGCTCAGAAATTTCAATTGAACTGCATGGCCCCGGAATCAGAACCACATCCTACAAAATCTCAGAGCGCGAATAAAACAACAATGGCTCTGCGTTACCCACACTCAACATTTGCATTCGACCCAAAGAAAAGACCTCTCGAAGAAGCAAGGATAAAATGCCAACATCCACCACGTCTGATTCCCCTCTAAGACAAGGAAAGGGAACCCATTGCTTTATACCAACCTACTCCCGCCGGCCTGCTTGAGGACAATTGCCTCAAACTCGACCTGATGCACAATCTGCTGCATTAATAATGTTCTTCCAGTTGCTCGCGATAGGTATCTCGTTCACGACGCGTTGCTTCAAGGTCGAACATCAAATATTTCATATCCAATCTTAGTTGGCTCAGCGCATCCTGCACGAGGGAAAGAATTCGACGTCTTCGCTTAGTACTCGCCGCAACACGCATCAATGCGGGTTCGAGTGTTGCCCGATATTGAGCAGGAAGATTTGAAACCGCAGACATAAGTTGGCGTACATCGGCGGGCATTTCTGAGGCTTTGTCAGCGTCAGCAACAAGAGGTTGTATATCATTCATCGTAAGTCGTTCTCCAGGATTGCGGTAATACCCTATTGCTTACCGCAGTACTCGTGCCAGTCCGTCTGGCGTCTTACCCATCGTAATGCCGTAAGCCTAGTCTTGGCAAGCATTTTGTCAATTTTTGTCCACCGTTCACTGATCGCCACCAAATGTTGATTTTGGGGTGGCTAATTGTCGCAAATCCTGATAGAAGCGCACTTTAGATACCCTTTGCCGCCCGGGAGTGAAATGTGGTTTTCTTGCCACATCGCTATCGTTTCCATAAACGCGCATGTCGCTATCTTGCAACAAAACAGACCGATCGGCCGAGTTGGCACCTCCTCTGGGGGGCGCCCGAGGGAAGCGGTTCATTCGAGTCGCAATTTTCCTGACTCTACTTTGGGAGCCGTGGGGGACAAACATCGTCTCAAGCGTGCAGGCTGCTCCGACTTCTGTCAACTCTTTTGAGGGCCCGACAACCAGTTGGAAAGTAAAAGATACCGATTCGACGATCCAAATCCTCGACCACTCCCGAGTCCGTAGTCCTGTACACAGCGGATTATGGTCGGAAAAATTTCACCTCGTTTCTTCCGGGGGTTCATTCGCATACGCGGCAACAGCCATTGAAATGGCATCGGTCATCGAAGAACTTTCGTTCGCACTTTGGATTCGTGCCGACCGTCCGGGACTGCAACTTGCAGCTCGCGTCGTTCTGCCCAGATCGATCGATTCCGAAACCGGAAAATCTTTAACATTAAAAATTTATGGGAATACGTATCAAGACGTTGGAAGATGGCAACAGGTATTTCTTGATCAAATCCTGCACAAAGTACGTCGGCAAGCACGAATTGCACAAAGCGGTCAACCGGGTAAGGTGGATGCTCGAGAGGCTTATATTGATCAGATTATGATCAATCTGCATGGCGGGCGCGGTGAAATAACGGCCTACATCGACGATCTGACGAGTCGCAGTCTTGTGACACGCCAAAGCGATTCACAGCACTTAGTTGCTGATCGTTCCGAATCATCGGGCCTCCCTTCGCAGCTTAATAAAAATCAACTCCGCAAGCATGACGGACCGGCGATATCAAGAACAATCCAATACCAGGGGGAGCCCTTTGCTGTTCTAAAAAAAATCGGATTCAATGGTATTCTGCTCACGCAATCACCTAACGCCCAGCAACTTCTCGAAGCACAAAAACATGGGCTTTGGTTGCTCTCACCGGATTTGAAAGCAATAAGACAACTCTCAAGGTCGGCCGCAGCGGCACCGGCCAAAGATGCATTGATCTGGTATCCACCGAGCGGGGGCGAGGGCCTGTCAGAAATCCAACTGATGAACATGAAGAACCTTCAACCACAAATGACCTCGGCTGTTGATTCTTCTGCGATGGAGAACATTTTCACGCAAATCTCTCCCATTTCGGAATATCCACTCCCATTGCATGCGGCCTTCGATTCTGTGCCCGCACCGCGTGTCGATCTGTCCTACTCCGAAATTCGGGAACAAGTGTTTCGCGCAATAACGGAAGGTAGGCAGCATTTTATATTTGCCTCGCGAACTCCTTTAAACGATCCTAATGCGGCAAACCGAAGACGGTGCAAAGCACTCCGGTTGGTTCTCATGGAAATCGAATTGCTCACGCCGTATCTCTGCGGCAAGGTGGCTACGCAAAGAATTGATAGTGGTCGCCCCAATGTCCGCATCACATTACTGAAGAAACATCGTGGATCTCTCGTGATTTCAAAAGCTTCTGGTATCTACGGGACATACATTTCTCGACCCATTACCGATTCGCAAAAAGTGACCGTGCCCGATACACCTGCGACTTCGCGCGCCTTTTTCATTCGTCCATTTGACATACGACCCGCTTATCGAGAACGGGTCGCTGGTGGTATTCAAGTCGAGACGCATGGCCCGGATCAGAATTCAGCGATTCTTTTAACGAGCCATGCACCGCAAATCCGTGAGACTGCAAAGCAGATAGCCGCGATCAAGCATGAGGCGCAAGCAATCTTTCATTGGCTATTGCAGGAAGAAACGCGACTTCATCGCGCTACGTGTCATCACCTGGAAAAAGGGCCGTTTACGGAATTGAACCCGAATCTCTTATTGGGCATTACGCGAGAAATCGCCTCGGAAAAATGGTCCACAAAATCAAATACGCAAGACAGCCACACACTTGAAAAAGATCTCAAGGCCTCTCAATATTTGCGGTCTGTTCAATGGAAAATCTGGCATCGGTTTGCGACAACCCTCGGCCCGCCAACGCGGCAAGTTGCCCTTGCGCGTTTTGATACACTCCCCGTGGCCCTTGCCTGGACAGAACTTTTGGCCGAGGCGAGGCTTGGGGATGACCTGCTGGCGCGAAGCCTGAACGATCACTTTACGGATGCTGCCGGCACGTGGAACATTGCGAATGCATCCGCGATGCAGCCAGACAACGGGTTTGAGGTGACTCGTGATGCCAATGGGCAGGAGATAGCCATTCACCTCTGGTCTAAACGGAAAAAAGGGACAGGAAACGCATCGCCGTTGGTCATCGAAAGTTCTTTACTCCATCTCCCGGCAGGACAACCCTACATATTTCAGGCCGAAGTCACTGTTAAATCACTTGCAACGTCGCAAAAAAATAACGTCTTGATCTTTGATTCCGGTCAAGGATCAGAACGGGGGCAACCTTTAAAACCAAGTGCGCAAGTGCATCAATGTGTCCTCTATCGACGCAGTCCACCTGATGGGAAATTTGCGATTTCCATCATGCTCGAGGGTTCTCTAGATGTTTGGATCAAAAATATGACGGTCCGCCAATTGCTCAATGACGAGCGTTCAACAGATCGGGAAAATCCGCTTTTTTTGGCAAATCCCCAGGGCCTCTAAGATCGCAACTACATTTTTCGATATTTTTCGAGAGCGAGTAAAATGAAGTTCGCTTACGTATCTTCTTTGCTATCGGGCTTTTCCTGATTTTCAATCACATAGCTTTCAATAACTCTATCTCGATCCGCAGATTTTGAACTTTGATCGGATGTCCACTGATAGTGGCTTTTAACTCCCGCTTCAAAAGATTGTGCTATTTTTTGGCGGATCCGCGCCTTGAATAGGGATCGTAGCGGTGAAATTAAAAGTGCAAATCCCAAAAGATCTGTAAGTACTCCCGGGGTGAGAAGCAAAGCTCCGGCGATAAAAATCATTAATCCATCCAAAATTCCATCGGTGGGAAGTTCGCCCTGCTGTAATTGTGCCGCCATCTTCTCCCGCCAGCGAAAACCTTGTTGACGAGCAAGTATGGCTCCTAAAATTCCAGTTGCCACAACCAGGGCGAAGGTAAATTGCGCGGATGTTCTCGCGGCAATTGCCAATAGAAGATAGAGTTCCAGAAACGGGATAAGCGTGAAGAGCAGTATTAACCGCAAAAGCATGGTTTTATATTCCCCTCATATCTCACGACCTCAGGGCCGAACATGAGTCTATTTTACCGGTGCCCAAGGTGATTGAACATGCGAGTGACCGCGGCATACAACACGGCATACAAATGATGCCGCTAAGCTTGACGACAATGCGGTGTCAGTATCAGCCACTTCCGAGTCAACCCGTCGGGTGCCACACGGGCACCGAGGATGCTACCGTCATGTATAGCAAACGGTGCGCTGTTCGGAAGGCTGGGAGGTACGATCCGGAAGACTCTCCCCTGTTCGATAGGAAACCAGCATCACTGCCCAGTCGAGATCCGAAAGAGGTCCAGGCCGGCGGTAAATCACGCGCTTTAATCGCTTGTCGGTGATGACAACACTGGGAAGGCCCGGCACGCCAAACTGTCGGGCCAAGTCGCGTCCGCTCTTTGTGGAAGTGTCAATCCGACAAAGAATATAAGGGCTCAGCAAACTGGAACTCGGACTCTGCTTTAATTCCAAGGATGCTTGCAACGCGGGGCCTGGGAAATCAAACGCTTCAAAAACCACTAGGAGTGGCTTTTCTTCTTTCTCTGCAAGGCGATAGGCAGCACCGTAATCGGTCCACCAAACTTGCAATCCCGGCGGTTCCCCAGCGCACCGATCGCTAAGGAGAGTCATCATTCCCACGAAAAACAAACACCAGACGCTTTGCCGACGCATCATCGCTTTTCCTCTAAATCCATGGGGTGTTTGGCTGCGATTGCAGAGTAATTACAGAGCAAAAGCAGGTCGCTAGACGGTAAACTCCATGAACCAGTGGTACCAAGGGAGAGAATGCAGGGCAAGTAGGGAAAATAAGAGCTATTCGTAGCCTCAGAAAATAAAACCATCTGGATTGGGTTGGGCACCCTTAACCAATCAATAGCCGCTTATGTATTTTGCACTATTGGGGCGTTTTCATCGCACAGCAATCGAATCAGAAGCTTCTCCGCTTCGGCCGCTTTCTGCCTATCGGTCAATGCGTATGCTCGACCAAGGGCAGACGCCTGCCCGGGAGTAAATGGGATGGCGACGCCGTTACCTGGCGGTGAACCCACGGTGCGACGCACGATCTGAAAACATAAATTCTCCAATCCTTCCGCTGAGATCGCCACAGTCTCAATCCCTTCGGGTCGCTTGCCACCACGACCACCAGCTAAGTCCTGTTTGTTGTGTACCACTAAAACATTTGGAAATTGGCTGAGCCAGCGGTCTTGTTGAGTTGTCCAATCTTGAGAAGCATCCGATACAAGCAACACGAGGTCCGATTGAGATGCCTCCTGAACAGCCAGTCGCATGCCGGCTTCTTCCAATGGTTCATTCGACGATCGCAGACCAGCCGTATCGATTAGTTCTATGGGCCAGCCTTCGAGCGCAGTGGTTGCCGTGAGCACATCGCGTGTGGTGCCAGGTTTAGAGAGCACAATGGAACGCTGATAGCCCAGAAGTGCGTTTATCAAACTGCTTTTTCCCGCATTTGGAGAACCAATAAAGACCACTCTCCAACCTTTTTCCAAATGCATTCCAAAATCGATTCGAGCAATCAGTGACTCTAAAGCGGTCGCAGCAGATTGCAAATCTTGGTTTGCTAATTGATCTATCACGTCCTTAATGGCATTGTGGAGTGCGCCTTGTAACTGATCGAGCAGAATCATCGCAACACGCTGTGTTTTTGCGCGACTGAGTGCCAACTTGGCGGACTTTTCGATTGCATCACCTGAATTTTGCGCAAGCCAGTCCTCCCACTTCACCACCTGACAACCCTCTGCCACGAGAGAATTGAGAAGTAAATTTTGCGAGACCGCGCCGCCGTGGCAGTGAATTTCCACGGTATCTGCAGCCAATAAGCTCACCACAACTTCCTCACCATCTTTCTGTTCCCAATGCCCGAAGAGGAGTTCACCAACTCGACAGCGATTCCATTGCAGCGAACCGCTGGGGATAAAGTGCCGGCCGACCAGAGTACGGATGTCCGGTCCTTCGGCTCGCAAGCAGGCGAGTGCGGCATAACCTGCAGCGGACAGTAGAATAACTCGATTCACTGAGATATCTCCGGACGAATTTTCAACCACCGCTTGCTGCTTTACGGATTGTTTCGACGGCAATTGCAATGCCCGCGAGGATCAAATGTGGCTCGCAACGGACCTCGACTTCCAGTGCCTCCACCACGAGGGCTGCATTTCCGCCAGTCACGATAATCATCGGGTCGCTGGACATTTCCGCATGTAGTTCGGCAAGCAGGGCCCGCAGCGCACCGATCGTCCCCCAATAGATGCCGCTTGAGATCGCCTCCTCGGTCGACTCTCCTACTGGTGAAGGTGGTGGACCGGGAGTCAGACTAATTTCAGGCAATCGTTCGGTGAAGGCGTGCAATGCTCGCCCACTCATCTGGATGCCCGGAAGAATGGCGCCGCCGCAGAAGCTGCCTTTGGCTGAGATTACATCGACTGTAATCGCTGATCCCAGGTCGATGACAATCGCAGGCCGCTCCTTTGGTCGGATACGATTTGCCGCAACCGCACCCAATAAACGATCTACTCCGACCGCCGCCGGATCGGGAATTTCGATCGTGAGCGGAAGGTCCTGAAAAGTCAGGAGTCGGGTCACTGGGTTGCCTTCCTCTTCATCCAACCACGTTCTCAGCGCAAGAGACGCTTTGTCATGCACGCTCCCTATAAACCAAGCAACATCGGCTGGACGATAGGGTGCGAGCCAAAGCGCTAATTCCACCGGATTCCACTGTTGTGTCGTGAGCGACAACGTTCGGTCTGGTTGTGGCAATAGGTCAGCGGTTGCCGCATTTTGCAAAAACAGCCCGGCCATAATTTGACTGTTTCCCACATCGATTGCCACCGAAGGCTTGCTGATATCGGCATTCATGATTCTGTCGGCGTTTGACTGAGTTGTGCCATAACCGCGTGCAGCAGTCCATCTAAACCAACACCGGTGACTGCTGAAATCCCCAAAACATCCCGATCAAGTTGCTCGGCCAGATCGGCG
The DNA here is from genome assembly GCA_002168195.1 of Planctomycetaceae bacterium TMED10. Classification (GTDB taxonomy): domain Bacteria; phylum Planctomycetota; class Planctomycetia; order Pirellulales; family UBA7805; genus UBA7805. The sequence continues at coordinate 2,994 of NHBP01000063.1, read as the reverse complement.
CGAATTTCTTCAGCGCCGGGTAATTCTATCTTTGTGACTGCAATAATTTCCGGCCGCTTCGTTAAGCTTTCCTGGTACTGGGCAAGTTCACTGCGAATGGCTAGATAATTATCCAATGGTATGGTCTGATCACTCGGAGTCGGTTCCACCAGATGGATAAACACTCTTGTTCTTTCAACATGCCTGAGAAACTCCAACCCTAATCCGACGCCCTGGTGTGCTCCTTCAATCAAGCCCGGAATATCTGCAACCACAAAGGAACGATCGCGGTCGACATCAACACGCCCTAAATGGGGTCGTTTGGTTGTGAATGGATAGTCAGCAATTGCTGGTTTGGCCCGAGAGAGACGAGCAAGAAGTGTGCTCTTTCCGGCATTAGGCTTACCGACGAGCCCGACGTCAGCAATAACTTTCAACTCCAGGATGAGCCTTCTTACCTCGGCATCCCCGCCGCGGGTGAAGTGTCGAGGTGCACGATTGGTCGCCGATTTGAAATGTGTATTCCCTTTCCCTCCCTTTCCACCTTTGGCGGCAATCACTGAATCGCCGGCCTGTTTTAAATCTTTGAGGATAAAATTATCCTCGGCATCTCGAACAATGGTTCCCGGAGGAACTTCGATAACAGTATCCGCCGCACCACGACCGTGCCTATTGTTCCCTTGGCCTCCTGATCCAGCCCGTGCCCGCCAATGCTTTCGATGTGCTGCCACCGCTAGATGATCCACTCCTTCAGACGCCTGAATCACCACGCTACCCCCCTGCCCACCATTACCCCCATCGGGGCCTCCTCGAGGAATAAACCTTTCCCTGCGGAAACTCAGGCAGCCGTCACCACCGCGTCCTGCTTCAACTTCGATTTGAACTCGATCAATAAACATTGCGCGTAGTCCATAAAAAAAGGGATGTCCTGTCGACATCCCTATAATTTTCAAGTTTCGTCATCCCAGGACCCCAAAGGGGCCTTGGACGAATTCCTGGCTAACCGCCTACCACATTGATGCGACGACCTTTGCGATCGAATTGCACAAAGCCCTCAACTAAGGCAAACAGGGTGAAATCTTTACCCTGACCAACGCCTGCACCTGGGTGAAATTTATTGCCGACTTGTCGCACAAGAATATTGCCTGCCCGAACATGTTGGCCACCGAAACGTTTCACACCGAGTCGTTGCGCATTGGAATCGCGACCATTTCTAGTACTGCCGCCTGCTTTTTTATGTGCCATCGCTACATCACCTTTATCATCATCACATCAGCGGGATCAAATTCGACTGCCAGGCCACAACCACCACAACTAGGCCACAAAGAGTGACCCAGTGGACGTCACCGCCCGTGCTTCGATTATCGCGGACGGCCATCCCCAGCGTCAAGCCGCCAGAACCGGTTTCACCAAAGAGAAAACGATCCTCCTAGCGGACTTCTACCGCACTTTGCTTGCCAACTTCCTATTCGTTCTGGCCCGTTACTTTGTAGCCTTTTTTAAACGCCTCATCCCCAAAAACTAAAGCAAGCTTTTCGTCGCCGCTCGCCTGATCGACCTTCTTGCGGCAGTTTTTACAGCAAAAGGCAACCGGCACTCCGTCGACCTCCAATGCGGTGCCGCTTTTCATTTTGCCACCGCTGATCGGACACTTCTGTTGATTCGCCTGACCAGTCTTAATCAGTTGCTCGTTGGCTTTGGTGGAAAACTTACTTGCATCCTCCTTAAAAGCCTTAAGACAATTTTTACAACAGAAATAAACTTCACCACCATTGTGATCCACTGATACCTTCGCTGCTTTTTTTCCTGAAACGGGGCATACGGCATCCGCCTCTGCCGTTTGAGCAGCAGTCGCAAAGCCAAACAAAAGAATGGCTAACATGGGAACGATAAAAAATTTCATTGCATATATCCTTGTTCGTTGACTTTGCGTGACAATATCGGGGAAAGATAACACAGCGGCCGTCACCCGCCCCGATCGGAGGCGACCTTATTCTAGCCAAATCCAGGGCGGGGAAAAATGGGGAATTATGGCCTAAAAGCGACCATCGATGCGTCTAATCGTCTGTGGGTTCGGCGTCAATGAGTTCGAATGTCTCCTTCACAGTGAGCAAGGCATTTGTCGCCGCTGGGAACCCACAGTAGGCAATCATTTGTGTGACGACTTCCACAATTTCTTCCCTCGACGCGCCGCAATTAAGAGCCGCCTTTACATGAACCCGCAGTTCGGGAAGAGCGTGCCCTAAAACGGTGAGCGCAGTGACGGCGCACAACTCGCGCGTCTTGTCGTCAAGGATGTCACGCCGATAGAGTTCTCCGAATGGAAATTCGACATTGAGCTTGGCAAATTCTGCCGACACTTCATTAATCTTTGCGATGTATTCATCTGCCTCAGGAGTCCCTAAGTGCCGACGCATCTCCGTCAAACCCTTTCGGTAACGTTCGCTGACCATTGCTCGCACTCCTTCGACCTGCATTTTTAGAGGACCCCGACAGAAAACACTCCCAACCCGGCACCAAGACTCAAAGGACCTGTGCCTTTTATCGCAAAGAAAAAAGCAACTGCGGTTAAAACAAAATTTTTCTCAGCCGATGTGACATGGCCGACAATCCCCAGGCTGATTGCTCCCTCCAGGGCATCTTGATCTGCTGCCGTGGATTCTTTCGAAAGATGCGTCTGCTTGAGAAGTCGTGCCAATCGGTAGTGCAAAACGGCACCCCCCAAATTGAATCCGATGAATCCGATGGCCGCAAATTGACCATAAATGCCAAACAAAATCGCAACCGCACCAAAAATCATCAGGAGTAACGATCCAAATGCAAACAGGTCCGGACGCCATTTAAAGAGCAGCGCCGTTGTTTGCACGGTGCTGTCCCAGTCTTTAATCAAACCATAAGCCGGATACAGAAACATCCATGCATACACGGCCCGCAACACAAGCCAAGCCAATGCATCTATATTTAAACTATCGACTGACATACTCTGCCGTTCTGCTCACAGAGCGGAAGCTTCGA
>NHBP01000062.1 GCA_002168195.1 Planctomycetaceae bacterium TMED10 | reverse complement strand
AAACGCTTAGAAACTCGGTTCGGTGCCCTACGCACAATTTAAACCCGACTGGCTTCCCTCCTGAAAGCTCACGCAGGCGACCGATAAATTCGCATAATCCGCGGGGCGTTGAAAAAGCCGTATGCCCCGGAGGCGAGATGCAATCACGCCCCATCGGAATTTTTCTAGCTGCTGCTATTTCCGGAGTAATTTTTGCTGCAGGAAGCACGCCGCCATGACCCGGCTTTGCACCCTGAGAAATTTTAATCTCGATCATCTTCACTTGGTCGAGAATCGCGTGCTCAACAAACAGATCCTCACAGAATGTGCCGTCCTCGTTTCTGCAACCGAAATAGCCGGTACCAATCTGCCAAACAAGGTCGCCCCCCTTTTTCCGATGGTAAGAGGTAAGCCCTCCCTCTCCGGTGCATTGATAAAAGTTGCCTTTTTTTGCCCCCGCATTCATCGCCAAAATGGCAGAAGGGCTCAACGCTCCGTAACTCATGGCCGAAATATTTAATATCGAGCAAGAATAAGGTTTCTGGCACTCTGACCCGCCAACGGATATTCGAAAAGCTTCTTCCGATTTTTTATGTGGAGCCATCGAATGATCGATCCACTCATGATGCCGTCCATAAACATCCAACTCGGTACCGAAGGGCAAAACATCTTCCACATTTTTGGAACGACGATAGATGAGCGACCGCTGATTCCTGTTGTAAGGATGTCCATCAAGATCGCTTTCAATAAAATACTGATGGATTTCCGGACGGATCATCTCCTGCAGAAAACGCAAATGGGCTAGGATGGGATAGTTGCGTGTGATTGAGTGCCGCACCTGGATCAGATCCCAGATACCGACNAGCGCTAGAAACAGCGAAATACATGTCAATAGATGAAAATACGGGGAGACCGTTTCACCAAGCAGACAACACATAAGCGTAGCCACGACCGCGATGATCAAAGGCAGAAACCGCATGCTACATCCCCTGAGAAAACACCCTATTTTGTTAGCGGATTATCCAATATGGCTAGGCTGACGTCAATGAATGACTAACGAATATACTTGGTGTTTATTAACCTTTCTCAGAAACTCTTAATAAACCTCTTAGTAAACCTCTTAGTNAACATTGAAAGAAAATTTTAAGCGGNGAGAGTGACAAAAAAATTTTGGTGACTATTAGGCTAAAAGATGAGAACAGATTGAGCGGAGCGGGCAATAAAAAGTGNCCTGAGGTAAAACGATCCGTAACGATCTGGAAACTGCCAGAGAAACAAAGTAAACCCTTGCATCACAGAGTGCGATGACAGCGAAGAGCATTCAGATAACNGGAGGTGGAAGAGGCAAAGGTACACTGATCCGCCATATCGCGGNGATCATGCTTGCCATTGGCCTTGCGATTGCGATCGGGGAATGGCTCGGACCGGAGGTTTTGAAACTAAAAGACTGGATTGCCTCCCAGGGACCAAAAGGACCGCTAGTCTTCCTTCTTGTGTTCATCATACTCTCTTCCATTTTTGTTCCCGACACGGTATTTGCCATTATTGCGGGCACACTCTTTGGGATTCTCTGGGGTACACTCCTGATGTTTATCGGNGGTGTGATTGGGGCNATGATTAACTTCTATCTCGCAAGGACCTTGTTCCGAAAGCAAGTTCGAAATTTCCTCACAAAACATCCTCGCTTTTCGATCGTCGAGCAGGCCGCTGAACAAGAGGGCCTGCGATTACTCCTATTATTGCGACTCGTACCCCTGAATCCGGCAACCGTCAGCTATCTTTTAGGAACCACCGGTATTCGNTTTNCCNTATTTCTTCTCGCTTGCNTCGGCCTCATTCCCGGTTTTTTCGTTGAAGTCTATTTTGGGTATTTACTCAACCACGTCAGTACCGCAAAAACCGTCAGCGGTTCTTTCGACATGGCGCACCTTGCCGTCACAGTCACAGGTTTTATGCTCTGCATGGGTATGCTCGTTTATCTAATCGTGATTGCCCGCCGAGCGCTTGCGGAACTTCCCACAAAGGAAAAANGACCGTCTACCGCACAAAGCGCATAAAAAGTGGGTGGCAGATAAAACTGCCACCCACATCAATCATCAAAACATTGACCATTCAGATACAATTAACTGACGCCAGGGGCTGCTGCTTTNGGTCCGCTGTTTTTAGCCTGGACTTTAAGTAGTTCGACCTCAAACACGAGGGTCTGATTGGGGCCAATTTCGCTACCGGCGCCTTGTGCACCGTAAGCCAGGTGAGAAGGTATATAAAGCTCCCATTTATCTCCCTCTTTCATNAGCTTCAGTGCTTCACTCCAGCCAGCAATGACACGATTAAGAGGAAACGTTACCGGTTCACCGCGTTGNTAGGAACTATCAAAAACTGTCCCATCCGGGAGAAATCCATGATAGTGGACCGTAACAAGNTCTTCGCTAGCAGGTTGTTCACCAGCGCCNCTTTTAATCACACGATACTGCAGCCCACTCTCGGTAGAAGACACACCGGATTTGGATTTGTTTTCTTTGAGAAATTCTTTTTCTTTTTCCANGGCGGTCTCTGCAGCTTTCTTCTCTGCGGCCATTTGCTTCTGAACCAACTTAGTCTGGAACTGGTTCATCACATCGCGTATCTGATCGATGGATAACTTCGANTCTTTACCCTCAACGCCAGCTTCTATGCCCTCGTTGAATGCCGCTAAATTAACTTCAATCTCTTGACCCCGTAAGCTTTTACCGAAACTGAGGCCAATGCAATAACTCACGTCGTCCATATTGATCTGAGTTGCGTCGCTTGCCGACGCGGCTGCAAATTGACCTGCTGGAGTCGTGGTAATTACTTTCTGCACCTGTTGCTCCTCAGCTCGTGCTGAGGCAACACAAAAAAACGCAGTGAGNGCCAAAAGGCTCGCACCTGTAAAAAACTGCCTCTTCATGACAAATCTCCTTAAAAAAATTGAGTGAAACCACTTATGTCGCGTGTGGGGAAGACGGAGAGATCATTTCCGCAGCATCAGCGGCCATCCATCCCTCTCGACCATTGTTCGTCCGAATTTCAATCCAATCTCCTTTTCTCTGTACCAGCTCAAAGCGACTTCCCTCTGGAAGTGATGCGCCTCCAAGGGAGGCAAAAGCAGCTCCATTCCCCTCACGAAGCTGGACATCTTCCACGACAACGACACCTCGATCTGTGGAGTCGATGCACCAATATTGAAAACCAAGAGAAACGCCGCAGAGCAAACATATGAAAGCCGCAACACCGGCCACTTTCCGACCAACCCGAATCTCCAAGAGAATCACGGCAACTAGAGCAACCCAAAAAATGGACCAGAAGAAAATGCCGATCCAAAGGCGGGTATGCTGAGAAACCTTTGCATTCCAATACTGGAACCATTCGAAAATAGATTGTTTCTGTATTTGCTCTTCACCGGTCAACAAAAACAAAGCGCGATCCCGACCGGCGCGAGCATCTGCATCACTGGGAAAGTGGGTAAGTGCTCGTTCGTAGTTCGCCAATGCCAATGCCGCTTGACCGGATTGCAGATAGGCAGTCGCGAGATTCGAATATAATTTTCCATTTCTGACGCCTTGATCCACCAGAAGTTGGTACTTACTGGCCGACTGAGCATAGGCTTCTTTTGCAACTGCGGCATCTGAAGTAGCAGTGAGGCCCTGCTGATAGGCGNCAGATGCCTCGTCTAAAATCTGGTTCAGCTGGTCGCGATTNAATTCAGCCGCAAAGAGACTTGCACCCGCATTACCAAACAGGCCGGCAAATAAAGAGCATGCTACCAATAAGAGGGCGGTTCGGAGCCATCGTTTTGTTCGATGCGTATTGGCTGGTCGAATGTGACGACGACTGATATTTTTTAGCTGCTGATGGGCGGTGACAATGAGTGTTTGAACATCGGCATCAGAAACGCCGGCGTAACAGCTTACTTCGCAACTGGCAAGAAGTTGATCAAATTCTTTGACTTCCTGCTCAGGAATTGTGTCCTGCAATAAGGCGACAGCCTCCCTTCGCGTCAAAGAATTCGAAGAGATGTCGGCCAATGCGGCGATATAGGTCAACAGTACCGAAGAGACCTCTTCCGCANCGCCCGCANGAGCCAGATCATGACTGGCACGTTTATACGCCGAGCGTCGACCTCCGTAGCATCTGTCCAGTATCCGCGGGCCGAACTGCACGATGGCGATTATCAAGAAGAGGATGGGGGCCCAGATAAGACCAAAAAAGACGGCCCAGCCGAATGCATGATTCGTGTCGTCTAAAAGCTGTGGCCCTCGATGGTGGTTCAGTGCAATCTGCGTCCCTGGTGCTACCGATTTTCCTTGCGGTGTTATTTTGGCTTGAGAAGCAGACGATGCAACGACACTCGAAAGCGCAAGTTGGTCTGCGGCTTCTACCTCAATCGCTATCGGATCGCTCCAGACAGTTTCAAATTTTTCAATCTGGGGGTCAAAGAAACTGAAGGGCAGCGCGGGGATTTCTGTTATTCCGGCTCGTCGCGGACGAATATCCATACTGAAAACTTTGACATCGTCTTCAACCAAGCCAGCAAGTGATTCATCCGGAACTTTGAATGCTTCGGTCAATGAAGGTAATGCTGCCAGCGGCGGCGCTTGAACCAACTCCATCGGGCCATCACCACGAATCCCAATATTTAAGGTAATCGGATCGCCAGCTTTTACGCTTTGTGGTTGCGCCCGCGTAATCATCTCATAGCGACCCACCGCACCACGATAATCTGCAGGTCGACCCTGTTCTGGGACAGGAACCACACGCGTCGACGGAATTTTTGCATTTTCTACGAGCGGTCGCGCCTGGGCAATTGTTAAACCACCGGAGGAAAAAAAGCTCCGGTCTTGTTCCAAAACAGTCGGATAACGCATGACAACCTGAACATCACCCGTATCGACTTCACCAGGCCGCGTGGGATAAATGATCGCCGGAATTTCATAGGCGTAATAAAGCTGGTCTTCGCCCTCTGCATCCGTGTGAAGTACCTGCTGCCCGTTCACTCGCTGACGATTTTCTGCCAATTCCTCGAGTGTTTCTCCAAATGCTCCCCACTGTGAATGCTCTGTTGCAATCAATTTCCACATATCGCCTGGCGAAAGCGTGACATCGAATTGTCGGTCCCGATAAGGCTTCACCAAAACACGCAGCACCAGATCCAGTGGTTGCCCGACAAAAATCTTTTCCTGCTTTCCATCGACTTCAACAAAGAGCAAATCCCCCGTTTCGCTCTTGGTGGCCGCGAATCTCAACGCCCGTGTTTGCTTTACTTGTCCGTCAACTTCAAATTGAACTGGCGGTATTACAAACTGCCCCGGTTCCCGAGGAGTGACATTCCATGCATAGGTCACACTGGTTCGATCCATACGACGACCGTTTATGATCGTCGTCTGAGAGCTACGACTTGGCACGCCTGACGCTTTGATTTGCAGTCCGCGCACTTCCGGGATGACTGGTTGCGCATGGCTTGTGGCATCACTAATGCGTACGTAAAGAGAAATTGGCATCCCCACGTAGGCGTGATCCGCCGACAAAGCAGTTTCAACGGTGGCAGCACGGGCCTGCGTCACCGATAGAACCAGGCCCACAAAAGCCAAAGGCAATATTTTATTACGTAATGTGTGAAACATATTATTTTACCTCACAGTTTACCAATCACGATCTACAGGTTGATAATAACGCTGTGTCTTTCGAAGCTTTTCGTAACGACGCTTGAGGTCGCGATCACGCACGGCTTGAAGCATTTTTTCAGCTTCTTCTTGTGTCATTGCCTGCGGTTCCTGTCCATCTTCTGAGGAACCCGGATTTTGATAGCTCTCGGACTGTTCCTGGGAACCTGCGCCCTGCTGGTCACCGGACGGTCGCTGTTGTTCATCCTGTTGCTGCTCCTGCTGATCCTGGCTTTGCTGATCCTGCTGCTGCTGCTGATCCTGATCTTGCTCCTGCTCACCCTGCTGTTGTTCGTCTTGCTGTTGCTGATCGTCCTGCTGCTGCTCCTGCTGATCTTGGCTTTGCTGATCTTGCTGCTGATCGTCTTGTTGCTGTTCATCCTGCTGCTGCTCGTCCTGATCTTGCTCCTGCTCACCCTGCTGTTGTTCGTCCTGCTGCTGCTCCTGTTGAATCTGATCGATCAATAACTGTGCCAACTCCGCATTGGCACGCGCATCGGCATCCTGCGGATTGGCTTCAATCGCGCCGCGATAATGTGAAATCGCCGTTTCTAATTTCCCGATCGCTTCCTCTGGATTCTCCTGGCGGAGAGAAACCGCTTCGGCATAGTCGCAGTTGGCCAAGTTGAAACGGGCCTTGGCTTCGAGAGCCCGATCGGTAGCTGCGGTCGAACGCGTAAAGAGGTCGCGGGCAGCCGCATACTGACCCTCGCGATATTGAGCGACGCCTTGATTGTAGACCGACTCAAAAGCGAGCTTACTGTCTTTCCCGTGCTGTTCAAAAGAATCCGTGGATAGGAATTGCTGCGATTGGCCTATCGGCTCGGTCGCTGTCGCACTTAAAGCGCAAACACCAAACGAAACAGCAACTGCTGATGCGAAAAATCGTATGCAATGGCAATGAATCATGACTGTCGCCCTCCCCCGAAAATCTGCTGGCCAATCCCCGCCATCCAAAGGGTATCAATCACAAGCACCAAAAGTGCCAATCCGACAAACCATGGGTAGCGGGGAATGTAGCTGTTTATACGAGCCGATTCGAATTCGGTTTGCTCCACCGAGGAAATATACGACCCATAGACATCACCCATATCCACCTGTTTTGTGCCCGCTGGAATGTAGGCACCCTCGCCTGCCAGAGCGACCTGTTTAAGGACATCCCCATTCATCCGGGACCAGACTTCCTGCCCTTCATGCTGCAAATAAGAACGATTCTGACTCGCCAGACGGACAGGGATTCGGGCTCCTTTTTCCATACTGCCTAAACCGACTGTAAAGGTTCTTATTCCCTGTGAGGCATATGCATCTTGTGCCTCTTCGACCGGCTTGCTCTCGTGATCTTCTCCATCCGTGATAATGACAATGGCCTTGTGGTCGTCTGACTCTTCTAAGAAGCACGACCTCGCTACCCGAATAGCATCTCCCAGTCGAGATCCACCACGTTCCAGACAATGCGGGCCGACTTCCTCCAGCATCAACTTAAAATCATGGTGATTGCTTGTTAATGGAATTTGCTGTTTTGCACGACCGGCAAACACCACCAGGCCAGCCCGATCACCTTCCATCACGTCGAGCATATCTGTGATCTGTTGCTTTGCACGATCAAGTCGATTTGGATTGATATCCTCAGCCAGCATCGACCTCGAAATATCGAGAAGAAAAACAACCTCGATTCCTTTTTGCGGCACATCACGCCAATTCCTGCCCCAACGCACATCCATCAAGGCGGCGAGCATCATCAAGAGCGCAGCCGCCAAGCATACAATTCTGATACCGCTTCGCTTCCAGCTCGCTTCCGGAAGAATGCGCGACACCAGGTTTGGGGTCGCAAATTTACTGATTGCCCGTGCCCGGGCAATCAGTGCCACGACCATTGCAACAACCGCCAGGCAAACGGCCCAGACCCAAAACAGGCTGCTCATGTTACCAATCTGGATATCCATCGTGTTTCCTCTCCCTCGCTCGGTCTTACGGTACTTGGCGATAAATCGTTGCTGCTAAAACGCATTGAAACACTAAAACTAAAAGTGCTAGGAGCACCAAGGGTGGCAGTGTAAAAAAACCGGCTGCCAGAGGCTCGATTGCAAGCTCTCGATAATCGACGTAATGTTGTTCTTCGACGCGACTTTTTTCCAGCGCGTCAATCTCTTCATAAATCGCACGAAGCGATTCGGTGTCGGTCGCTCGAAAATATTTTCCGCCAGTCGTATCAGAAATTTTTCGCAGCGTATCCTCATCGATATGAACCTCTGCCCATTGAATACTTTTACGACCCGTCAGGGGGTGGGTTATCGGAACGGGTGCTCGCCCAGTGGTCCCTACGCCAATGGTGTAAATCTTTACCCCCAGAGTTGAAGCCAATTCAGCCGCTTGCACAGGATCAACAACACCTGCGTTGTTCTCGCCATCGGTCAATAAAATCACAATTTTGCTTTTGACTTTATTAGCTTCATCTTTATTGCGACTATCTAAGGATTGCAGTTTCTCCAATGCCAGACTCACGGCGTCACCGATTGCGGTACCATCTTCACTTTGCTCTTTCACAATGTCAGTCTGTCGCAACTGCGAGGTCAGATAAGTGTGGTCGAGCGTAAGCGGGCTGACGCCATC
>NHBP01000061.1 GCA_002168195.1 Planctomycetaceae bacterium TMED10 | reverse complement strand
GGGACATCACCAAGGCGATTGCCGCCGGTGCCCACGTGGTCATGGTCGGTGGTCTTCTGGCTGGTTTGGAGGAAAGTCCAGGAAAACAAATTCTTTACCAGGGACGCACATTTAAAGTTTACCGAGGGATGGGATCGATCGGGGCGATGGTCAAGGGATCGAGTGAACGCTATCGACAGCGCGGAAAAGAGAAACAGCCAGATAAATTAGTACCCGAGGGAGTCGAAGGCCGCGTCCCCTACAAAGGACACCTTAGCCCGTTCATCTATCAGCTCGTCGGTGGATTGAAAGCAGGCATGGGGTATTGCGGCACACCGAATATCGAGAAGTTGAGATCAGAAGCGAAATTTATTCAGGTCACAGCGGCAAGTGTTAGGGAGAGCCATCCGCATGACATTGCTATCACGCAGGAAGCGACAAACTACAGTACGGAACATGCCGGCGGCGAAGGCAATTGAAACTTCGTGTCTTGGCTGTGGCCTGGCTATGCTCTTAGCGGGTCTTGTTCTCTTCACAAACCGACCAGCCGAAGCTACCGATTGGTCTTCAAGATCGCGACCTATCCCGAAAGTCGTGTTTAAAAAAGCGGAGGCCCCGCGACCATCCACCGATGGCTGGAAGTCGCAACACGAAAAAGAGCAGTCGTCGCGAAACCGTAATTTAATGCGGGCAAGATTGACGCCCACAGGCTCGGTTCAGCATAGAGTGCGCGATCCTTTTGGAGATCAGCAGGCGACAAACCGTAAACCAGAATCAAGCAAGCAGATCGTCCCATTTAGTCCGGCGGGACAAATTGCTATTAAGGGAAAATCCACCGTACGTCCTGTCGGTCAAATCCGCAATTCAACATTTGGTTTTGTTGATCAGGAATCGACTGCGACGAACCTGCCAGCGGAACAGGTTCAGCACCCCCGGCTTAAACTATCATTTCCTGAGCCTGCGGAGCGTGTTGAGCAAGCGGGTATGACCGTGATCGAGGCGACGTCTTATCCTCCTGTGGAGGCATCTCAGAAAACGGCTTCCAACCAATCAGCCGTCGTTGCCAAATACGATCAGTCTGTCTTGGCAGTTGCAGGCGACGCAGAGGTGGAAAGCAAACTCGAGGATACNGGGGCGGNGAATCGCGAGACAAACCACGCAAAACCGGCNANACANCNCANANAACAAAGACAACNAAGAGGGNCGGGAAGCGATTGAAAGCACCGAGGGCAATAAAATCCCAAATGCATTACCGGAACAGAAGGCANCTNCTGAAAAACTGAAGCAAGACCCTGTTCCTCGACGCAGCACACCGGCACCCGTTGCCAAAAGTGAACCAAGTGAAGTGAGCATTCTTGCACAGCCAGAGGAAACTGAAAATCCGACTGCGACAGAGAAACCGGAAAATGAAGCGCCTCGTACAGCACCACCCATTGAAAATAATTTGCTGGAGGATGCCCCTCGGGACTTAACGCGGCCTAGCACTCCGCCGTTTGAATCTCTCGACCTCTATTCCGATGAGCCNATTTTAGAAATGGATTCGAAAGCAATTGAAGCAGAAATCGATGCGGCCATCGCAGCCGAAACAAATGCCTACGATCGCGATTGCCGCGCCTCACGCGAATACCTGCTCAATCGAACCCTTGCCGATATCAGCCTAAATATTGCTGTTTCGGGTGTCCCGGGTGCTGACTTTCCGGTGTCCTGCGATATAGAAACACAGAAGATTCCGCTCAATAGCTATCGCTTTAGCCAGGAAGAACCCCTTAATTTTGCCTGGACTGCTTCGGGGCTTTGCCACAAGCCACTCTATTTCCGCGAAATCCAGGCCGAGCGATATGGCCATTCAATTGGTCGCGTTTCGCAACCGTTTCTTTCGGCAGCCCACTTCTTCTGCAATGTCGCCATTCTCCCCTACAACATGGGAATGCGACCACCTCAGGAATGCGTCTATGCGTTGGGGCATTACCGGCCCGGGGACCCCGCACCACGCTATATACCTGCGGTTCCCATTTCGATTCGGGGTGGTTTGATGCAAGCCGGTGCCGTGCTTGGTGCCGTTTATGTACTGCCTTAACCACAAACTCCTACGACCAGAATGCGTCAACCACATTCCGGCAGACCACAGCCGCCGCCGCCACACGGCCCGGGCGGATCTCTTTGCAGTTACCCAGTATTTTGGGCATCGAGTTGGCAATCGCTGCACCTTTTTGCTGTCTGGATCGCTTCCTGCTATCGCACGGCGGATGCCAAATTGCGCCGTATGCCATCAACATGGATTGCGTATCAGGTGACACAGTCTCTCGTTCAGTGCACGAGCCTCTCTGTCGCTGCAATCTAAATGAGTCGACACCGCTTGGACCAGGAAAAATACCCCGCTCAGTTCATGGCGATGGATACAAACGATTATCTAGGTGACTGAGCTGCTGCTTAATCTGCTGGATCGATTCCAGGGCGGTTTCTTCGCCCACCGCCGATAGCTGGTCAGTCTTGGCGAACTCCGTCAACTGGAAATTGGAGACATCCGGCTCGATCACAATATCGGCTGGCTGAACGCCGATCGAGTTCATGTTCACGCTCTGNACCAGGTAGCTTCGCAAGACGGTTTGCAGGGTCGAGGCCCTTTTCATCTTTGCCGTCGGCGTATCGGGACGGTTTCTGGCGAATTCGTGTTGCATCTTGGTCGTCACGCTGACGGCAATCACGAAATTGCATCCCCGCGAGACCAGGACATCGGCAGGAACGTTATTAATCAATCCACCGTCGACCAAAGCCTGGCCCTCCCGGTTAATTGGCGACGCGAGAACCGGGAGGTTGATACTTTCTATAATTCCATGAACGGCATCACCCTCATCCCGGGTCACGGCTTGCCCCGTCACCAGGTCAACGGTAATCGAATGGACCGGCAAGGGTAATTGTTCTAGACACTTGTTACCCAGGTATTTTCGGAGCATCGGGTCAAACTGGCCTGTCCTGTATTTGTATAGCAGATACCAATGTTCCCCACGGGGCACATGCCGGAAGAACCAGGAAGGTCGCAAATCATTCACAAACCGGTCCACGGCGTAGTCGACCGCCATGCCGGATCCGTAGACTATCCCGGTCATCGCCCCCGCACTGGTCCCTGCGATCCTGTCGATGACGATACCATTTTGTTCCAATACCTTGAGGACACCCAGGTGAGCCATCCCCCGGGCAGCGCCACCCCCCAGGGCGACGCCGATTTGCACCCCGCGCAGGAATTGGACCAGGCGTTGGACGCCATAACTCAATACCTTCCCCTGTTTGGGCAACAGTGTCGAACGACAGATTTTGAAGTCGCGGGCTGCAAGGTCGCGCAAGTCAGAGGCCAGCGGTGCCTCTTCACTGTCCAACATCCAGACCACGTTGATCTTGTTTTTCCAACCGGGCGACCGATCCAACAACTGCTGCAAGACGGGAATCGAGGCCTGCCAATTCTCTGCTGTGACGCACCAGAAAACCTGCTCACAAACTTCGACCAGGTTACCGGCCCGCTGAATATCGTAAGACGTAGCCAACTCGCAGACGACCCGCTGAGAATCGGCCAACCATTCACCGACTAAACGGCGGATCTCTTCCGGCCCCAGTTGGTCTTTGCCCTCGCTCGGCGCTACCCGCATCCGGACATCTTCTACCGGTCGGCGATCTCGAGCATCGGTCAATAAACAGGGCGACTCTCCCAACGATTGGAGTCGCTGCAGCAACTGTGTCGTCAGCTGACGTGTTTCGGAAGATTGATGAAAGAAGGCAACCATTCGGGAGCGAACGGGTGACCGGTCCTGAAAAAGATTCGACTTGATGGCAGTTGCCAGAATCCGCAGCCAGTTCAGCCGGAATTGATCGTGCCTCTTCGTTAATTCCAGGCAACGCGCATAATCAAAACGGAGNAGGGTCGACGGATCCGCCGCCACACCATCGATCGGCATCGGCTCCCCCAGGGCCGCCGCAATTCCTCCAAACTGTCCGCCCGCGACCTGGTAACGGGTCATCAGGGCTTTCCCTTGAACGTCATAGACATCCTGCTTCAATCGGCCATGGACGATCAGGAAAACGGACGTCATCGGTTGATCCCGCCGATGAATCGCTTGGCCCGGTTCTGCAACAACCACCTTGGCGGCGTCAGCGATCTCACGGCACGCCTGCTCGCTCAAACCATGGGAACAGGGGTGAGTTTTAAACAGCAAGTAGGGATCTCTGTTCAATTTATCGCTCGGGGCATAGGTCAACGCATTGCTTTGATAGCCATCTCTTGAGAGAAAGACTCAATCACATTCCGGCAAGCCACAGCCACCACCCCCACAAGGGCCTCTGCCGATCGGCAGGCTTTCGCAGGCCCCACCGCTAGCTTCGCGTCCTCGCGGTATCGCTGGNAGACTCAACAATTTGTCGATTTGCTCCCCCGCACAGCACGGGCAACGTGGAATCTCATCAGATCGCAGAAGGACCTCGAACTCTTTGTGGCAATCCCGACAGGAAAAATCAAAAATAGGCATTCACAGTACCACCATAAAANAATAGGACGGAAACAAATATAATCAGAACAGCNTTCCAACGAAATGCCAGCTCGGAGCCGATCTATGCATATCCTCACCAGAGAACAAGCAGCGCAAATCGATCGCTGCGCAACTACAAACTTCGGCATTAGTGGCCTTGTGCTAATGGAAAATGCGGGCCGCGGTGCGAGCGACCTGCTCTGTGCACTGCAAGTCAGCTCGCCGATTGTCGTCTGCTGCGGCAAAGGGAACAACGCTGGCGACGGCTATGTGATTGCAAGGCATCTGCTTGCAAGAAATTACGACGTTCAGGTACTGAACTGGGAACCGCCTGAAAAGATCACCGGGGACGCGCGGACCAACTATTTGATTCTCCGCGCGATGGACGCACCGGTCGTCGAGCACCGAGAGGTATCGAGCAATGAATTTTCTCACATCCTATCGGATGCGAGTTGGATCGTGGATGCCCTGCTGGGCACCGGATGCAAAGGTGCACCTCGAACCCCGATCAAGCAGGCGATCGAGGCAATCAATCAGGCAACCGCCAACACGTTGGCAGTCGACATACCCAGCGGTCTCGATTGCGATACGGGGTCGGTTCCCGGGATTGCCATCGAGGCAGACCACACGTGTACCTTCCTGGCGGCCAAACCGGGATTGATCCATCCGGTTGGCAAATCTTATGTCGGCGAACTGCATATTGCCGATCTAGGAATTCCCGACCGGATTATCGAAGCCGCTCTTAGCAATACGACCTAAACCTAACCAAAGCCAGCATGATGAGGCGAGGCAGCACGAAAGTTTCGCTCAAGGGGCGTTGACTGCCCACTAGTCGACACTGGGTGGTTCGAATTCAAAATCTTTCCACTTCATCGGCATCCTGAATGGCTCAATCCGGAGCATGACTTCCCCATTTTGAAAGACCCGCACCGTACCACTCGATTGACTCACTGTCACCGCGACTGCATTGGTCTTGCGACTGATTGCGGCAGCGGCCCAATGCCGCGATCCGAGCCCCTTGGTCATGGTTAATCCCTCGGCCGACGCGTCCACGTACTGGGCAGCGGCCAACACGGTACAATCGGTGCCAATCACAAACGCTCCATCCATCTGCGCGACTTCTTTGATACCTTCACGAACCCGTCTGTCTCCTAAGCCGCGTTCAGATTTTTTGTACCCCTTTACCGGATCAAATCCGACCGGGTGGCAACGCTCCAACACGGCCTTCGTACTACCCACGACAAACATCGTACCGATGGCTTTACCTTCGCGACCATCACGTCCAATCTCGACCGCCAGATCGACAACCGTTTTTAACGTCTCCAGAGGCACCCTGGTCTCAATCATCCGAATATCACGGACCGTCAATCGACTCAAGTGCTCATCTAAGTGAATCATGCTGACCGAATCATAGCGATCGGCTTCGAATCCACTATAGACCGCAACAACATCTGCTCCCGGCAATAAAATTTCATCCGCCACACTTTCGAGAAGGGTCTGCGTCAATTTCTCAAAGACGGGGGCTTGGGGCATATTGACTAAGACAGAAGGGATGCCTGCTGCTGCTGCACCCTGCAAGAAATCGTCGCGATCGGCACTGACCAGCAATTTGTGGTTGGTTACCGACGCAAGTAACTGCTGCCAATCTGTCGGTCCTTCCAGCATCACCAGAACAGCATCTGCCTCGTTGTGATCCGCAAGTCGATGCGCAACGTCGAGAATCGCCTTGAAGTCNTCGCTAAATTCCTGTTGCGTCATCTGACCGACCGAAGGCTGTCGCGAGGCGGGGCCGAAGAATGCACCACCCGCAGAAAGGATCGTGAAATAAAGGGCTTGCGGGCATCCTAAAGCGGATGGCGTTGAAATTCAAGTGCGCGCCATGGCCGGCAGGGGCCGGCATGTTCCGGCACGCGCACCACCCGATTCGATATAAGGGGGCATTCAAGCCAACGCATCCGGAGAACGCTCAACGTTGCCGAAACAATTGCCGGAGAGAAGATTTTACTTGAACTCTGCGGTCTCTAGCGAGGGCGAGACGCAACGACTGGCGAGTTTGCGGCATCCTTAAAGACCCGATCATGATAGATATTGATCGCGTGCAATGCGTGTCCCAAAGGACCCACTTTCCAACCGGGATATTTACCACGCAGCAGCAGGCTTGCTAGATAATCGACTGCTCGCACCATCCGCGGATCGGTGAGTTCATCCCTTTTGAGCGAGAAGGCAAGCCATTCAGAGATATGACCGGTGGTCAGCAATCGTCGATCAGGATCATTTGCAGCNCCACGGCCCGAGAAAAATCGTGTNCTGAAACTTCCATCGGGATTTTGCATCTTAAAAGTATATTTCTGATAATCTTTGATGTATATCTCCGCTCGTCGATACTGGCCGTCGATCGGCTGCCCCTTATGGACGCGTCGATTGACCGCGTATGAGAGACCGAACAATCGATGCGTGCCACCACACGCGGCACCAATAATCGGCTGCTGCATCTCCTCTTTGATCAACCGCGGGACATCCCAATTACTACCCCGATCGTCTTTCCACGTTTCGTCGCTGTCCAGATAATGCGAGAGCCCTATCAGTTTGAAAGTAAGTTCCGTTTTTGGTCGACAACTTCTCTTCTCTCTTTCGACGAGATCAAGCACCGTAAAGTCACGGCCCTCGATCTTCATTGGATAATCAGCGTGCACTCGTGACTGGGCAAGCATCGCGAGAAACTGTCCCTCGTGACCCTGATTTCCCGGACCGAGTCGACCGTAAATTTCTCCGTTCTTCAGATAAAACAGGCGTACCCCTCGGCACGGGTTATTGAAACAAACCCATCCGATCGCACTGGCACGATTGCCCTGATGATCGATCCTTACCTGCTTCTCTACTCCATAGCCAATGAACGAGTGCATCACAGACCAAGCACTCTTCTCACGAACGCTGATTTCCTGCTCGCGATACATTTTTATCACACGCTTTAGTTTAGATCGCAAAGCGGTCAATTCAGCGTTGAGTTCAGTCGAGTTTTTGCTGACCGTCTGGGATTCGACCTTTTCATTTACTGTCGACTTTGTATTCTGCGTGGCGGTGGTTCGGGCCTTCGCTATATTTTGTATCTGAATTTTTTGCGGTATTCGGTTTCCCGCAACGATCGTGGCATCTTTTGTCGTAGCGATTCTAGGAGTCACTCTCGCGACATCACTCTCTACCGGAGCGATCAACTTTGCCACTGGGTGCCGCGGTTCTACAGAACGCTGTGCGTACTGATTCTGCGACTTGGGCGGAATGACACTGACTGATGGTGCCAATTTGGCAGCCGGGACGATCTCCGTCGGTAAAACACTTGCGGGCGAAAAAGGGGCTGTCGGATTTTTCGCAACCTTGGGCAACTCGGCGGGCTCCACCGATCGGGAGAGGCCCTTAAGGGGCTGGAACTGGCCGGGTAGATCGCGGCGGATAGTCTGAAAATCACTTGCCGCGGTGGAAAGCTTTGGAAGCGATGTAAGAGATATATTTTCCTCTGTCATCGAGTTCGATGCCACCACCTTTTTTGAGGAGCGACTGCCCGAGGTAGATTGCAAAATGGAACGGGATATCGGCTTCTGAGGTGACAACTCAGGTTGCGTATCTTGATGCCTTGCAACTTGCAAATCTTTCGAAGCCGCAGGAGTCACCGACTTTTGTGGCGTGGGTTGTTTCCCCGTATGGGTAATAGCCGTAGCGGGTGCATCGACTTCGGCCCCGGGCTCCTTGTTCGGTTCGGTCGGCAACTTTGCGGAGTGTACTGCCGATGCAGTTACCGCAGTTTCAGAGGTGGCGATCGTTGCCGGATGGATCAAATCAACATCCGGCAGAGGAACATCGGCTTCGTCCGACGGGGACGAGGGCACGATGGAAACAGCCGCTGTATCAACATTGGCTTGAGTAGGGGCGGCCTCCAATTGAGCCACCAGCGTCATTCCTCCAAGACCTTCCGTCTTCGCTGTGGGCGGCTGGAGCAACTGGGCCACAATGGATCCACCGATGAAGGCAATGATTGCAAAGAACCATTTCACAAATGCGGGGGCCTTGGTCATCAGGGATTCTTTCTACGTTCGGCTGACTCTTCGCAATATGCAGGAAACAAGCCCCTCTTGAGGCACTTGTTAATCAAATTTCAGGCAGGGACCCACAGGGATCATTCACAGGAAGGTACTCTTCCGGCATGCATGTTTTGATATCGGACATTTTTCTGCCAAGCGTCCACCACGATCCAAAGTGTGCGAACAAAAGACTTTAATTTTACGAGAAGCTATGCGGATTTTGCGTTTTGAAACTACAAAACCAATAACGGAAACTACGCCGTCTCTAGGGTTTGATAACGCAAATGCTCAAGAATGAGACAGCCTCAAACGAGGGATGTCGATGTTAACTTATGACGACCAGATAAAATTTAACGCCACCAAAAAAACGTTCGGCCAGTCGACGAAGAGGCGCGTTTTGCCTCTAGATGAGAAGATTTTTCTTTTTCCTCAGCGAGATAGGCTTGCCATGCTTCCTGATCGTCAAGCAAGTCTTTTTTGGTAATTTTCTGCAATGCCTTTAGTGCAGTGTACTGAAGCGCTGGATCTTCCTGCTTATCGAGCAGGGGAACGAGAAAGGTCGCCGCTTCCGGTTGTCCGACGGTTTGGAGTGCATCAATTGCGGCGATCTTCAAATCGATGGCGGCCAGCTTATTATCAAGTATCTGGCCGAGCACGCTCACCGATTCAGCCGTGCCCCACTTAGCCCACCCGCGACAACACTGGATTTGCACATCGACACTTTCATCGTTGAGACCAGCGCGAAGAATATTCGCTGCCAGCGGCGTATCGCATTCTGCTAGCGCCCGAACAATTTCTTGACGCAGGAAAGCATTTGGTTCGGTTTGAATTTCTTCCGCTAATTTTTCTGAAATCTCTTGTTTGACTTTTTCAGAACCGTGCTTTGCTTGAGTACGCTGCTTACGAATTACCTGAAGTCTGTCTTTTGAGGTCGGTCCATAGCGGGTTTTTATTTCTTTCGGTACAGGTTCCACTGCGACAAGACCCAATTCATCGGCCAGTGGCACTGAGGATAGATTCACCCCTCTGCACCCGCTAGCCAGAAAGGCGAGGGGCCATGTCAAACAAAGCAACCAAACGCATTGAGAGTGACGCATTCAAACCTTTCCGATCTGAAAAATAACTCAAAGAGGGGCGGGACTATAGCAAAGGAGGGATGGGTAGGCCAATACCGTCCTTTCGTCGCAAAACAACCGTTATTCGCAAACTGCTAGCGATTTTTACCGAGAAAAACAAAGGTGTGGGCGCGAAATTACCCTTCTGGCTATGATGGGCTTCATGGCACCCAGGATGCAAAACAACGTGCAATCGCTCTGGAGGGAAGTACTTCAGAACCGCAACAACCTGTTGCAACTGGCAACGTGGTTTATCTTTTTGATCCTTGGCTTGGAAGTATCGGTCCAAACCGCATCGGCTATCGAAACGGTAGATGTCGATCAGGATGGGGCCAGCTTTTCGGTACAAGGAGAGATCGTCGTTGAAGCCAGTGACGGCGGCATGATCTTGAGAGATCGCCAAGGTAAATTATGGCCTTTGCAACCAGAGCAAATAAAAAAGCGACGCACGGATGACATTCCCTTTGCCTTAATGGAACAGGCAGAACTGGGAAAAGAAATTCTCAAAGAACTGCCCTCTGGTTTTTCTATTCATAAAACAAAGCATTACCTCATTTGCTACAACACTTCTAAAGCATATGCCCAGTGGTGCGGTGGTCTCTTTGAACGATTGTTTCGCGCGTATAACAATTATTGGATGCGTCGCGATATGAGCCTTTCACCTCCAGAAATGCCCATGGTCGCAATCATCTGCAANGACAAGGAAACCTGGCACCACTATGCAGGACGAGAGGTNGGNAACGCGGTTGATTCCATTGATGGCTATTACAACCTGATCACAAACAGGATTGCGACCTACGACTTGACTGCCAATCCTCAAACATCTGGAAGGGCATCCAAATCCCGGAATATATCTGAAATCAACCGTTTACTTTCCCAGCCTCAGGCGGGCCANCTTGTTGCGACCGTAATCCATGAGGCGACACACCAGATCGCGTTTAATTGTGGAATCCAGCAGCGACTTTCTGATATCCCGATTTGGCTCAATGAGGGCATGGCCATGTACTTTGAGACCCCCGATCTAAGGAGCAAAAAAGGATGGCGTGGCATGGGGGAGATCAATATGAANCGGCTCGTTCAATTTCGGAATTACTTACAAAGAAGACCGGGCGATTCTCTTTACAGCATGATCGCAAATGGCAAGCGTATGCAGGGTCGTTCAGAAGACAAACGCTTTGGTGGCCAACAAGGAATATTAGACGCCTACAGCGAAGCCTGGGCGGTTACTTATTTCCTACTCACTTATCAGCAAGATGACTTTATAAAATATCTCAAGTTCNTGAGNGAGAAAAAACCGGGGCGTGCCGAGTCGGAGGAGCAGAAAATTNNGGATTTTGAAAAGTTCTTTGGTGACTTGGAATCGCTCGATAAAAAATTTACCCAACGGATGCAAAAAGAAATCAAGCGAAACGCCCGAAATTTTCGTCAATCACGTTAACGCAGCAAAAATGCAAACCGGGAATCAGGCGTGCATGCGGGACTCGACACGGCGGATTGCATCTTCGATCGGACAAGTGTGATCGGCCAANTGCACCACATCTCCACGATCCATCCAGCCGCTCACTCGCTTCTGAGCAGAGATCACCGTAGCATGNCTTCGATTACCAAAATATTCGCCAATTTCGGTAAGGCCTCTCCGCGTGTACTTACGTGCCAACCACATCGCTAGCATACGAGGCTGAACAATCGATTTNATTTTACGTGCNGATCGTAAACTCTTGGGCTCCAGGCCGAAGGTATCGCAGACTGCCTTCTCGATATCNATCAAACGAATGGTTCTACCTCGATAGAGAAACAGATCCGCAAGTGCTTCTTCAGCATCCGCTAAAGAGATTGGCTTCTCCATGGCCAGTTCGGTGGCTTGCAGTCGATTCAGCGCCCCAAAAATCTCTCTGGGACTTTCGCTCATCCGCGTTGCGACCAAATCTTGAACGGGTTCAATCAGTGTCCACCCGCGCTTTGAAACATACCGACGCACAATTTCCTTCCGCATTTCCAACTCCGGCGGCAGCATCTTGCACACCATGCCACCCGAAAATCGGGAGATTAATTCCACAGGAAANTTTTGTAGTTCAGCCGGAGGCCGATCCGCTGCAAGNACAACTTGTCCTCCACGGCGAAGCATGCTCTCGACCGTTTGCAGAAGTTCACCAAGAGTCGCGTTTTTACCCCCGAAAAACTGGATGTCATCGAGAATGAGCAACTCGAGGTTTCTATATTTACGGCGGAAACTCGGCAANCCACTGTGATGCAAGGCTTCAAGAAAGAGGCTGGTAAACTGTTCGGCAGTTAAAAACAGACCGCGAGCCGTGGGCTGCCTTTCCAGAGTGCTACTCCAAATACTCTCAAGCAGGTGGGTTTTACCAACTCCGGTACTGCCATGTAAAAAAAGAGGAGTGAGACATCCGGGACTCTCTGTCACCATGCAGGAGGATGCTTGCGCAACGCGATTGGCATGACCGACGACAAAATCTTCAAATGTCGCGTAGGATCGCTCGCAGCGAGACGATGGCCGAGATGATGAAGACGATGCATTTTTTGTGGCGAAAGTATTGGCACCACGAGCATGAATCGCTCCCTCTACCAGTGGTGCTTGATCACGACGTGGATTGGCCCGCTTTAAACGCACGGTTTGGTCAACGTCATCCGCTGGTTCACTCTCCANNGCTAACGTTGCAGAAACGGAGTCNTCGGAGGACAANTCCGCGTCAACNGCAAACTGGATCGTGACCGCCTTCCCCAGTACAGCAGCAGCCGCACGTTCAATCGCTTCACGAAAATTGGCTCTCAGCCAGTCTTGATAAAANGCATTCACNGCATGACAAGTCAANATTTGATNGCGGTAAGCC
The DNA here is from genome assembly GCA_002168195.1 of Planctomycetaceae bacterium TMED10. Lineage (GTDB taxonomy): Bacteria > Planctomycetota > Planctomycetia > Pirellulales > UBA7805 > UBA7805. Next base: position 47,475 of record NHBP01000061.1, on the reverse strand, counting down.
AATCGTGTTTTGGCTGCAAACCAAAGTTGATACCGCTCCTTACCGATCTCTTCTATCAGAGCATCGCGCAGCGGTACATCGATTTCCGTACCTACGGTGGTCACGTCCTGAACCACTCCTTAAAGCGCAAAAGAAGCGCGCTACGATCCAAATTTAGCCACTAAAACAACCCCATCGACATGGATAGAGCCGATCACCGACGGAGCCTGCTTTCGCTGGGAACAATAAGTTCGGCCAGCAAACTCCTTGCCACTCGGCAACCCTTCATGCAGTGCGCGAAAAAAGCTTTTTCAACACGACTCTGCGATTTTACGCGTGGGAAGGCGACTGTCAAACCGCCCACAATCAACTTTCAATGTTTTTTTGTGTTGCACTTTTTTGTTGCCTGAAACCCTTGAAAAGAGCGTGGCAAAACGACGCAAAATAAATCCGGCCTCCATGGCTGTTTCATCCTTGATGGTGGATAACTTGTTCAGCAAAGAGAAGGGTATGGGTTGAACCAAATCAAGACCTGCATTTTGTGGTAGGGTAGGGGGTTTACGGACCGATTACCTAGGAGTCACCGGTCCGAATGAGTACACTTTTCCTGTCAAAACACCAAAATCCCNACCCGGTGTACAGGCGGCGGGCTGCCGCATTCTGGGAGTCCACGGCAACCGTTAGCTGCCGACAATCGAGTCGCTTCGCTTNGGCTACCGCGATCGACGTTGCCCAATGCCCCCAACCTCGACCGCGAAACGCGGGCTTGAGACCNAGATAGACCATTTCGAGCGAGGCCTCGGTCGCATGATGNGTCATAAGAAGGCAACCAAAATCNTCATTTGCCGACTGAAACAGACGCCAAAGGTCGGGATTAAATAAANNTGTGTCGCGATAATCGGCAAGTGCCGTCTCCGGATCACTCTGCCTGTGAATCGCCAGACAGTCCTGGGATTCCGCATACGAGGCAGCAAGCNCCTTTGAGAATCGAGTGTGAAATTCTGCCTCATAGGCGATGGATTGGCAGACCGATTCGGCGGGAGCAGGATTCGCTGTTCTGCCGTCAACACCATCAGCACTCCCATCAGCGGAGAGGGGGTAGACCAGTAATTCTAACGTGATTTGTTTGTCGTAGCCAAACTCCGTATACCAACTCGCCTCGGTCAATTGACTGGGATCGAGCATCACGTGCGCGAGCGTGGCCTTTTGCTGCGCGATCCGTTGCTGGGCCTCTCCGAGCAATGCACGGGCGACCTTGCTCGTCGGAGCCATTGCACGTGTTTTGATCTTTGGCCCCCATAGCCACACATTACCGCCGGCGGACCATTCCAAACCTAAGAACCCGACCGATCGCTCTGCCTCAAACGCCTCTAGATAATCGACCTTCCGTGAATGGCATTCACCTTGCTCGACACTGAATTCGTCTGCAACGGCAGAGACCCGCGCGGGGGGTACAACCCGGACTTCCAAAGATGCTGTCTCCATCTTGGATACGATAGCTCAAATAAAAAAAAGAGCCAGTCCACGCAACGGCGTTTAGAGTTCGATGTCATCGCTGTAGAAACGACTTAATTGCAGCGACAACTCGAAACGTTGATGCGGATGTGCATTATGAATGATGGTGCGAGGACAAATCCTCAACTCACCGACTGCCTGAACCTCTCCCGGTGTCTGATAGAGATAAACGCCTTGCTCTGCCGAGGTTCGTCGTTCCATCTGAAAATTTTGCGTTAGATGCAGAACCAGTTTTCGAGCGTCTCCGGTATCTCCTTTGAAATCAATGCGATACAAAACACGATCAGAACCAAAAAAATATGTCAATGCGCCAGTAACATCACTTTCTCCCGTACCACTGACGAGAGGAACCCGGTAACCAAACAGCCCGTCTTCCTTGATACCGGTCGAAACCTGAGGCCAGTTTTTCAAAATATTTTGTATGGTCATTTGAAAACTTATCGCTTGCTCTAATGACATGGCAGGAGCCAACTCCCCATACACTGTCCGCCATTCGCTCTGCAGATCCACCGAGCTTGTCGCGGATGCGTCAGCATTACGATCGTCATTGACTCCGTTATCAATCGCTAAAAGTGGCAAACTTTGAGCGGGGCTTGGATCACGAGTTGCGTTAACTAGGCTTGTAAAAAAGAGCGCAACAGTTCCTCGCGTTGCAGCGGGCAAGAAAAAGAAGCCTACCGTTGCAAAAACAATGGAACAGAGGGTGAAGATCAGTATGCGACGCATAAAGTTCTTGCCATCCTGGCAGTGGGTTATTTTCATCGACTAAGAAACCACTGTTCAATATCGGCAGAAGCGGCCATGCAGCTTGGCATACCTCCAAACGGATAGGGCGGCTTTGTGCCAAGAGTGCATCGGAAAAGTCGCTTTTTTCGGCACGACCGGCGCAAATAGACTCTTAATAGTGGATCGACTTCATCATCCGGAAATCGACACGACCATCCCTTTGTCGCATCTGCGGAAAGAATGTGATCTTCAACACACCGGCTGGTTCACTTTTTATCACTTTGACTTCGATTTACGCTGTGCGGTCCGCGCGTGCCCGGAAAGCAATGTTTCTGTGAAACGCGTTCGATAATGCATGCTACTCTTCGCATTCGGATACCCGGTCACTCGCCGATCGAGATCAATCTGCTGAGCGATAACTCTACCCGCCTGCATGTCGAACTCGATAATACCGTCTGACTCTCGTTGAACCAATTGCGCCTCAATTTCCGGGTAGTCGCGTATCGGTGTAAGAATCTGCGTTGCAATACTTATTTTTGCAATCCCATTCTCTACCGAGAGCAATTCAAATCGTTGTCGACATTTAATTTTACGAGAGTTTCCATTCCGCAAATTGACGACCACATCATCCGGGAATGTCCACGTACTGCCGACTGCAATTTTATCCTTCGGCAGTGGAAGCACCAACTGTGTCGGATTTGCTGCCCCAGGAGCTAATTCTTTGCGTTGATGCAGGGTGCCCGTTTCGTCCATGACAACACGGGTTAGTGGGATGCCTACGCGACGAGCAACGTCTTCGAACCCGGCAGGCGGTTCGTCATCTTCCCGACTGTCATAGCTGACTGTCTCCCTACCAGTCACATCATTTTTCATGTCGACAAACTCGACCGCATGTTCAAAAGTAACTTTTCCATCGGGATCGACATCAACGATTTTCCAGCTTTTCACAGATACACTAACGGTTTTTGCAGTCTGACTTGTACCCTCGATGGTCGTACGGACCGACGCCTGGTGGACGACTTTGGTACGGATTTGATCTCCCTGACCGAATCGATAGCGAAGCAGATACCGCTGCGGATCTTTTTGATCTACCGCGGCCGTTTTGCCAACCGCACCCCAGCACGCGAAGGCAAATGCCATTTGCAGAAAAACGGTAAGAGCGATCACCATCCGCCGATTAAGAAACGGCACTGCGTGATTCGACATTCTCGGGGTCCTTCCCTTGGGTCATGCCCCAGACTTCTCAAGTCGCAGGACAGACCTCTCTCATGTTTCGTGTGTACCGGATCCGAGCCGTCCAGCCCAACCCAGTTTCTTTCGAAGTGTCTGATAATACGATTGTCCGGGGACTTGAATCAACTGGAACTTCGGTTCAGCGCGACGCACCCGCACAGAATCACCCAACTTGAGGGGGGAAAGCAGTTGCCCATCGACAACCAATGATGTTTCCGGGTGCCCGTGTGCCACCTGCAGCGTGTACTCTCGATCGGCCGAATCGACCACCGGGCGGACTGTCAGCGTATGCGCGGCGACAGGAGTGACAACAAATGCCTGCACTTCCTTGCGTAAGATGGGCCCACCGGCCGAAAGGCTGTGGGCTGTTGATCCGATGGGGGTACTGATAATCAAACCATCGCAGCGATAAGCGGTCACCCATTCACGATCCACATATAAGTCAACCTCCAGAATGGCAAACGGCGGCCCCGCCATGATCGCCGCTTCATTGAGCCCTAAGGATTGAACAATGACTTGATCATTGCGAATCACTTCACACTGAAACATCAGATGCTCGACACTGACAAATTTTCCCGCACGTATTTCAGACAGCACGCCTGGGAGTTCCTCTGGAGTTAAGTCTGCAAGAAAACCCAGTCGTCCCAAATTGACACCAAGGACAGGTAATTGCCGAACCCCCATTTGTCTTGCTGCCCGCAAGATGGAGCCGTCACCACCAAAGACAACGGCCAGATCAGCCTCGACCGCCGAAAGATCGGCTGAACCATCAAAATCTTCAAGCACAATCTTCGCATCCAACTCTATCTGAGAGCGAAGCGATATGGCGGTTTCGCGGACGAGAGGATTATCCGCATGCCCTAAAAAAAGAACTCTTAAAAGATCGCATTTCTGTTCGGTTCGATGCATTATCGAGCAGGCCTTCTGTTCATTGTCTGTGCGCTGCGGCCTCTCAATGTCCGAGCACTTCGACTGACAATTATTTACCCCCTAAAAGCCTGATCAACCGGTCGGCTGGGCGATACTACCACAGTCGATTCCACACTGTCGCGCCAGTTGAAGACAGGTGTTGGCAACCCCCACTGCATCGAGACCCAGATCGGCATGTAATTCTTTTGAATCGCCATGCTCGACAAAGCGATCAGGAATACCGAGGCGGGCGATTTTCGGTTGAGGAAGTTGCGTCTGATTGAGACACTCTAAAACAGCGCTTCCAAAACCGCCAGCCAGGGATGCTTCCTCAACGGTCACCACAAACTCTGACTCTTCCGCGATTTTCTTGATCAAATCTTCATCGATAGGCTTCACGAAGCGGGCATTCACCACACCCACACTCAACCCCGATTCTGCTAAATTTGCCGCTGCCTCGCGGCATTCACTCAGCAACGTACCACAACAGAGAATCGTGCCGTCACTTCCTTTAGAGAGGACCTCTGCTTTACCCAACTCGATCGGCGCCCGCCCGGTGGATTCCTCCTGGGGCTTGATAAAATCTGCCTTGCTTTTGGGATAGCGGATCGAGACAGGCCCATCATGCGTAATCGCAAATTCAACCATGGCCTTAAGATCATCTCCATCGCCCGGAGCCATCACAGTCATATTCGGGAAAATACGGAGATATCCCAAATCAAAAACACCATGGTGGGTCGGGCCATCGGGACCGGTAAGACCAGCTCGATCAAGCATAAAAGTAACCGGTAAATTCTGCAGCGCAACCTCTTGGAATATCTGGTCGTAACTCCGTTGCAGAAAGGTGCTGTAAATATCAACGATCGGACGCAAACCGGCCTTCGCCTGACCCGCCGCAAAGGCTACCGCGTGTCCTTCACAAATCCCTGTATCAAAGAAACGTTCNGGAAATCGATCGCGAATGGATTCGAGTCGATTCCCTTGGCACATCGCAGCGGTCAATACGGTGACGTCCGCCCGGCGGTCCATTGCCTGCTCGATCGCACTCGCTGCCAAATGCGTATACGAGGTCATGGCGGTAGGTTTGCGTGGCGACCAACCCTCCTCCTGCATCGTGAAGGGCGCTGGAGTATGAAAATAGACCGGATTTTCTGCCGCAGGCCGGAAACCATGTCCTTTCTCCGTTACGACATGCAACAACACCGGACCGTCAAGATTCTTGACCATCTCAAAATACTTTCGCATTTGAGCAATGTTGTGCCCGTCAATCGGCCCAACATAACGGAAGCCAAGGTCTTCAAACAGCATTCCGCCGTGCAAACCTGCTTTGAGTGCTTCCTTAAAGTTACCTAAAAACTTTTCGATTGGAATGCCGACCAACGGAACTTTGTCGAGCGTGCTTGCGAGCCCTGTTTTGATTCCAGTGTAAGAACGCGTAATTCGCATCCGGTCAAGCATGTCGGCCAATCCTCCGACACGCGGACAAATCGACATTCGATTGTCATTCAAAACGACAAGCAATTTTTCTTTCATTCCACCTGCATTATTCATTGCCTCATAGACAATACCTGAGGGGAATGCCCCATCTCCAATCACCGCGACTGCGTGCTGCTCCTCTGTGGGACGCAACAATGAGTCTCCACTTCTCAATCCGAACACCGTTGAAACGCTGCTGCCAGCATGCCCGGTCATAAATAAGTCGTAAGGACTTTCATTCGGATTGGGGTAGCCCATCAGGCCCCCCTTTGTCCGTATCGACCCGAACTCGTGGTAGCGACCGGTGATCATCTTGTGCGGATAAATTTGGTGCCCGGTATCCCAAATCAAACGATCGCTGGAAAAATCAAACGCCGTATGCAGTGCCAGGCACAACTCCACCACCCCTAAATTCGACGCAAAGTGCGCTGCACGATGCGAAAGCAGATTGCAGAGTGTGTCGCGTATCTCTTCGGCCAACTGCGCAAGGGTCGCATTGTCCATGGAACGGAGTTGGTCGGGGGACTCCAGCCGGGAGAGGATCTGATCCATCAAGAATCCCTTTCACCAAGATAAACAGCTAATTCTCGCAGGGCCGTCCCGCGATTACCGAAATGCTCCAAATGCGTGCATCCCTCAAGAATCAACCCGCGTGCACGCTCTTTACTTTCAGAAATGCCAAGCAAACCGGGAAAAGTCAGTTTGCCTAAGGTGTCATCTTTGCCGACTCGCTTACCGATCTGTGTTTCGTTTCCGGCTACATCCAAAAGATCATCAACAATCTGAAATGCCAGACCTATCTTTTCGCCAAAGCCGAGCAACGCTGCTCGCTGCGCAGCGGTCGCTCCAGCGACAATTCCGCCCAACTGTAAAGAAGCAACAAAAAGAGCGCCCGTTTTACTGCAATGCATGGCTTCAAGCTGTCGTTCTTTTTCCGCGTCACTTGCTTCCTCATTCGCCGCTGTTGCTAGTAAGTCTTGCATCTGACCACCGACCATGCCTTCAGCACCTGCGGCCTTCGCGAGGACTGCCATACAACCGGTTGCCATCTCCGGGGAAGGAATTTTCGTTGCTAAAATCTCAAAGGCTCGAGTAAGCAGGGCATCTCCCGCCAAGATCGCTGTCGGTTCGTCGAATGCCCGATGGCAGGTGGACCGACCACGACGGAGGTCGTCGTCATCCATGGCCGGCAAATCATCGTGCACCAGTGAATAGGCGTGGACCAACTCGACCGCCAGCGCCGCAGGCATTGCCGCGTCACGATTACCACCGCAGGCCTCTGCGGCAAGGAGCACCAGCATGGGCCTTAAACGCTTTCCCGCGCCCAACCCAGCATAATGGATCGCCTCGCCCAGCTTGGCTGGACATTCCCCTGAAAAGTTCAATGCCTCCCTCAGCGCACGGTCGACCTCCTCACGCAGACATTGAGCGTGCTCGACAAAATCCATCGGCGGTGAAACTGCCATGAGAAATGCCCAACGGAATAGGGAACACCGATCACCAGGAGGCCCGAAAACAGGATGGCATTAAACGACGTGTGCGCCAGGCCACCTAACTCCTTTTATTCTAGCCGCTTAATAGTGAAAAGGAAGGGGAACGACTGCCCCCCTGCACGGGGATCACTCGGCAAAAACACGCGGCTCTTTTTAGAACAACTCGCTTTCACTCGATGGTTTTTTGTCCCGCTGCGTTTTTTTTGACGAATCCTTGGCAGACGGCTTTCGTGCGGACGCGCCCTGCTTGGCATCTTTCTTGGCNTCTTTGTCTGATCCGGAAAAAGGCTCCGAAACAGGGTTTCCATCCGCATCCATTCCACTCACTTGCTCGATCCGACGCTCTGCTTCTGCAAGAAGTTGATGTCCCTGCTTTAAAAGTGTTGCCCCCTCTTCGTAAAGATTGAGCGATTCTTCCAGTCCGACATTCCCTTCCTCGAGACACCGAACGATTGCCTCAAGTTTACCGAGCGATTCTTCAAAACTCGGCACGGTCGCCGCGTCATTTTTTTTCTTTTTTGCCACGATTTTTCTTTCTGCTCAATCTTCTGTTTCTATTTTTTCGACACGACTCGTCGTCCGTCCTTTTGCAAACCGCGTCGTCAATTGATCCCCNACGTGCAGTTGATCGCCGGATGTTATTAACTTGCCATCGGTTAATCGCTGTGTCAATGTATAGCCTCGATCAAGAACTGCTCGTGGATTAAGCGATTCCAGACGGTCGGCCAACCCCGCAAGACGATGTCGCTGCAAATTTAGAANAGAAAAGCCTGCAAGACGACCGCGTCGATCCAACTCGTCAAGCTGTCTTCCGAGGCTTTGGATCTTCTCATACGGTTTTCGAAAAACAGGGATTGTCGCCATCGCCTGGAGTTGCATTCGGGATTCCGACGCGCGACCGCGGAGTCCTCTCTGAAGGCGTCGTGCAAGACCCACAAGCTGCTCCGAAAGCTCTGCCCGATCGGGGACAACCAACTCAGCGGCTTCACTCGGAGTCAATGCCCGCATGTCCGCGACGAGNTCCGAAAGGCTGATGTCAATTTCATGCCCCACGGCCGAAATGACCGGGAGCGGACAGTCGGCAATCGCGCGTACGACTTCTTCCTCGTTGAAAGCCCAGAGGTCTTCGAGGGAACCGCCACCGCGTCCCACCACAACCACGTCTACGGGTTGCTCCAACCGAGGCACCAAGGCAATTCCGCGTGCAATTTCGCCTGCCGCTTGTTTGCCCTGAACCCTGACCGGCACCACGACAACCGAGACCTGCTGCCACCGTCGCTCTAAAACCTTCAAAAAATCTTGGACTGCCGCGCCAGTAGGACTGGTGACGATGGCGATTCGTTGCGGAAAGCGTGGCAATGGTTGCTTGCGTTCTTTATCGAATAATCCTTCGGCGGCCAGCTTTTCTCGTCGCTGACGGAGCAGTCGCTGCAACTCGCCCTCACCACGCGGCAAAACTTTTTTAAGCACCAGCTGATACGCGCCGCGCGGAGCATACACGTCGAGTGAACCTTGGCAGACAACGGCCATTCCATCTGCCAACTTCACGTCCAGTCGCTCTGCTGTACTTCTCCAGAGGATGGCCCCAATCTGCGCATCCTCGTCTTTGATTGAAAGGTAACAGTGCCCCGACGTAGCGCGTGAAAAGTTCGATATTTCCCCAGCCACCCAGACGGTAGGAAAACTTCCCTCAAGCAATTCCGCAATCTGCCCTGTGAGTTGCCCTACGGTAAGTGGTTGCTTCTCAGTATCGCCGGCGCGTTTTTTTTTAGCATTCAACGCACAATCCTCATCGTCAACTGAACTAGACACCACCAGACATTCAGGCTTGTTGCTTCGAACAAAAACCGCTTTGAATTATAACCTGCCAGGGGCCATCGGACATGGAGGCCGCGAGGCGCGGCTGCTAAAAATCATCTCGAAGTCTTCCATGGTCCATCCGCAATGGCCGGCGACGCTGTTTTTTTTCCGCATGTGCTTGTTTGTTGCTTAATCGCCGTTCAGTCGCCGATCGCGTGGGGCGCGTTTTTTTGCGTTTCCGAGGGGCCGTTTCAACTTCCGCTAATAGGTCGTGTAACTTCTCCAGACAGGCACGCACGTTACGGGGCTGATCTCGAAACCGTTGGCTTGAAAGCACCAGCTGCCCTTGTTTATTTATTTTATTGGGAAACGCCTCTATAAAACGCTGCCGGACAACATCCGATAGACTTGGAGATTTTGCCACATTCCAGAACAGCGTTGCTTTGGAACTGACTTTATTGACGTTCTGTCCACCCGGTCCGCTACTTCTGGAAAAACTCCACTCGAGTTCAGTATCCGGAATCGAAAGCGTGGCTGTGACAACGGGCATCACAGGGTATAGTAATCTTCGCAGTCAGCGTGTCAACGTGGAAAGCACTCGATGCAATTAATCTTAACTATCGCCCTGGTGATTGGCCAAACACCGGCCACTGATCCAGAATTTAAAAAGCCGCTTCCCGATCTCGGGACCCGAAAAAGCGGCGTGGATTGGACCCGTTTTCTTGGTCCCAGCGGCAACAGCAAATCACCGGAAACCGGGATTACGACCGCTTGGCCGCCGGAAGGACCGCCTAAAATCTGGGAATGTCCGATCGCCGAGGGATATGCGATGCCGGTGATCGCCAAGGGTCGCTTGCTGCACTTTGACCGTGTCGGGAATCAAGCGCGACTTCGCTGCCTTCATAGCGAAACAGGGGATGCTCTATGGACGTTCACCTACGATACCACGTACGAGGATCTTTATGGTTATAGCAACGGCCCACGCTGTTCCCCGGTAATTGACGATGATCGTGTTTACATCTTCGGTCCCGAAGGCATGCTGCACTGTTTGAAATTGTCGGATGGAACACTGCTCTGGAAAGTGGATACCCAAAATCAATTTGGAGTGATTCAGAATTTTTTCGGCGTAGGATCCACGCCGGTCGTTCATGGGGAGTTATTGATCGTCCAGATCGGCGGTAGCGAAAAAGAGGCCGCAACGGTTCCGCCCGGACAACTGGGTGACGTCCAGGGCAATGGCACTGGCGTGGTGGCATTTGACAAACAAACCGGAAAAGTGATTTACTCAGTGTCGAATGAATTGGCCAGTTATGCGTCACCCACGCTCGCTAGGGCAGGGGGGCGAAACTGGTGTTTTGTTTTTGCCCGCGGTGGATTGATCGGCTTTAATCCCGATAACGGACAAATGGATTTTCACTATCCGTGGCGTGCAAGTCGCCTGGAAAGTGTCAATGCGAGCAACCCCGTTGTCGCGGGGAATCGCGTGTTCATTTCCGAGACGTACGGTCCCGGCAGCAGCCTACTCGACTTTAAACCTGGAAAAGTGGAAGTGGTCTGGCAGGATTCCCCTAAAACCCGCCGCAAAGCCATGCAGACGCATTGGAACACACCCATTTACCATAATGGATTTCTCTATGGCTCAAGCGGACGGCATTCAGCCAACGCCGAATTGCGATGCATTGACTGGGAGACCGGGGAGGTGCAATGGAGTGAAAAAAATCTTGCACGATGCAGCCTGCTCTATGTTGATGGCCATTTTGTGTGCCTCGGGGAGTATGGCAAACTCCGCCTGTTGCGAGCAAATCCCGAAAAATTTGAGCAAGTGGCCGAAACGGTTCTTCTTCAGCAAGATCCTGGCGAGGGCGAGCGACCGCTCCAGTACCCTGCGTGGGCAGCACCGATTCTCTCCCATGGTCTACTTTATGTCCGCGGACAAGATCGACTCGTGTGCCTTGAATTCATTCCGGATAGAAAAGCACTTCCCGAGTCCTCTAAACCGTAACGGGGGTCCACTCTTGAACCATCGATTGGGCCGATGCAATCAGAGAAGCATAATCCATGCCCTCAACATCTTGTCCAAACAGTTCCAGATCCAGATATCCTTGATAGCCAATTTGCGCAAGTGCGGCGAAGATGGAATCGAAATCGACTTTACCCACTCCTAACGGACAACGATTTTGCTCGCGAGAAATATTTCCCCGCGCATCGGCTAAATGAACAATGCCGATTTGATCGCCACATGCCAAAATGCGATCGGGAGTATCGAGTTCTTCCGCAAGTTGGTAAGTATCAACGACCAGCTTCAATTGTGGGTGTCCCAAATCGTCGATCAACTCCCGTGCATCATCAAGTGACGTAAGAATCGTCCAGTCTTTTGCGCATCGAGGATGCATCGGTTCAACCGCAAGCTGAACCCCTTCCTCTTCAGCCACCGGTATCAATGCGGCCAAGCCACCGGTCAGTAGCCGACGGGCATGACGCGTGGTGTGCCCACCCCGACCTCCGCTGTAGATGACCAGCACCGGACAATCCAAAAAACCGGCCATCCGGATTGCCCGCGCTGCATCCCACAAACTTTCGCGGTAGGAATGGCCCTCGCTCCCGGTAAATCCTCCCGCCCAGAGCAAATTAGAGACCTCAATTCCCGACTCTCTCAGCAGTTCGCCGGCTTTTTCAAGTCCGTAATCATCAATTTTTTGGCGCCAGACACCCATTCCGCCAATGCCAAACCGCAGGCAGCGAAAGACATCCTCTTCGAATGTCGAGCGGTATGTTGTTAATTGATTGATCGAGAGGCGAAACATGAAGGCGCAATTTCGAAGGCAGGAGACGCGGAAATCAAAGCAGCTGTTGCACAGGTTGCGCAGGTGGCACAGACCGACAGTATGCCCCATGAAGTGGCACCGCGTAAACGCGATTTTGTCGATGGGTTGGTGACCTGTTGAAACGACAACTTCCATCCAAGTGGAACCATATCAACCGAATCAACGCAGCACGCTAGCATGCCTGCGGGCAAAAAATCCCCTAGCTGTTCTGCAATTCACGCCCCATCCTCCCGGGGTGACGCATGATCGCGCCAGCACCTCATGCTGTGAATGTATTTCAAAGAGGGTCAACTGGTATTTTTGACCCGTTTTACCTTTCTTACTCAACTGGCATGACTCCTCTGACCGATATTACCGGCACGGTGAGAGGTCTAACGTCCTTTCGCTTTTTGTACGACGCGCGTTTTATTTATCTATCCCAAGAGAGTTGAACTCATGCTAAATCCTCGTGTGCGGGCTTTTTTTGTCGGGGGGCTGCTACTTTTGCTCCTTCCCGTATCAATGAGCTACGCCCAACGCTTTCAGCCCTTCGGACCGCTGGACTTCACCCAGGATTGGCAACCTTTTGCCCCTGCAGAAATCAGCTCGTACGGTGGCGGCATTGAGCCAAACACAGGATTTTTCTTTTCCTATGATCGGATCCACCTGTGGGTCAACCGGCCGAAAACAGCGGTGCAACCGGGCAAACTGGACCGCACCACCGGGACTCGGATTGACTTCGGTTACATGTCGAAAACGAATAATGGCTGGATAGGCGAATTCATGCGGATCAACGGACCGAATGTGTACGATGAACCGACCGATCGGCAACGCGATGTGCTTACACTCAACCCCTCGGGCATCGACCCGACGGGCGGAGGCCCGATCATTGATGTGCCCTCAGTGACCACACAACCGTACCCCAACGGAAAAGCTGAGAATGTTGGGAGCCTTACGAGTTTCGAATTTTCCAAACTGTGGCGATTCAAACCCCTGCATGGGCAGGGCAAGGGCGGTAGCCACGTGGAAATGTTCCTCGGCGGTCGCTTCACAACGATCAAAGCCCAAGATTCTTTCAACTACAATGCTGGGAATGCCCAACTGAACGCAATATTTGGGCCTGGTCCGTTCCCGCCCGCGGGATTGGAACCCGACTTTGACCCAACAACGGTCGCCGGACTGACATCGGCTCAACGCTACACCCCACTAGGCATCATGGCAGAAAATTCGATCTTTGGGCCGCAAGTTGGTCTTCGCTGGTTCCGTCAGCGTGGTCGCTGGACCATTTCGGCCGAGGGTCGCGGATTTTTTGCCGTCAATCGCCAGCAAATCACCGGCGGGTATCCCATTCAGGAGGCAATACCTGTCCAAGCGCCTGCACCGCCCACGGCAGGCTCTACTCTTGGGTTTCCGCTCTCTCAAGCTAATCCCACCGTAATATCAGGACCAACAACCGTCGCATCGGTCCCCGAATCGCGAACGGTACAGACCTACAATGTAAATCAGTGGAAGTGGGCACCGGCCGGAGATGTGCGATTTAACGCCAACTGGGAAATCACCAAATCATTTGCGCTGGAGGCAGGCTGGGAATGGCTTTACTTCGCCAACGGTATTGCCCGGGGAAAAAGCGATGGGCCCGGCAACCCGTATTCGGGTCTCGACAACCAGGACATGATGTTTACTGGCTGGACCGTGGGATTTGTCGTCAATCGCTAACAAGCGCTAACAAGTCAGCACAGACGTTGCCACTCCCTCTCCGGAGCGGCATGAGTGTTTCTAGTTTCTACGTGACTTTCTGTCGCAATTCTGCAAGCTCCGCGTCGAGTCGATGTCGTAAGGGGCTCTCCGGACGCAAGGCACCGATCAAATCCTCTGCCTGATCGAGTATTTGATCATTTAAATCCTGTCCATTGAAAAGTCCTGACCAACTTCGCGCGATTTCTTGTTCGGTTCGCAAGGGATTACCTCGAGGTGAGAATGGTGAGCGGGGCCAAAGACCACGCAGAAAGGAGGGGAAAATCGACTGTTCTCTGAGTCTATCAAAATATCTCCGGAGAGTGAACGGGTGTTTCTCCTCATCTGAACCTCACCCCTTCACATATTGGGTTGTGGTGAGGCATGTCCGGATGTATTAAAACAGAGGCTGGCATGTTTCCCCGCTAGGGGAAAAGACCGTGTTTGTTTATCTATGCAAGCAACATGCAAGCAATATGTCGACCATTTTAAGCAAGACACCGCGTGCAGAAGGCCCAACGGCTTGCGTTGCCCATGGTTTCAAGCGACTCAAACTCGGTGGGCCCTTCTGGCAAGCGTTTTCAAAGTTCAGGGACGNCGGCCATGCATTCCTNCTTGATAGCAGTCTGNCCACATCAAAACATGGTCAATACTCGTTTATCGGATCAAGGCCCACNGCAGTCTTCCAGGCCCGTCGCATCCACCCTCAAAGCCTGCCCTTTGAATCGGTCATAGAGATCCACCGGTTTGAGTCTCTGTGCGGTGAAAAATATGCTGGGGCTCAAATTGAGCAGTTGCAAGGCGATGCGCTCGAACCACTCAGAGACTTGTTGGCCGAATATGCAGCCCCCTTCAAGGAGGAGGCCCGCAGACGATTCCCCTTCCTCGGTGGGGCGGTTGGCTTTTTTGGCTACGAGGCAGGTAGCTGGAGCGGCCCTGGTGGGTCGGTCAAAAGTCCCACAGAAACAAATATTCCCGACATCTACTTCGCGATCTATGATCGCGTGCTTTGTCACGACAATGCATCCGGAGAGACCTATATTTCAGTGGTCGGTCGGGGTGACACGAACGAATCGGCCATTGCGTCGGGGGACCGGGCAATTCGGGAAATTCGTCAAAAAATCGGTGAAACTTGCATCGTTACAAAACAGGATGCAGACCACAGCAAGAGTTCGGCTGAAAAAATTCAAGACGACTCGACAGAGTCGGGCCGAGACAGCCAACAACGTTGTTTTGACAAAGAGCGCTACTGCGAAGCGGTCCGCACGATTGGCGAGCATATTGAGGCTGGAGACATCTATCAGGCATGCATGACTCAACGGTTTCAATCGGATTTTACAAAGCGTGATCCGTGGATCCTTTACGGCGCCTTGCGAGCTGGCAACCCCGCCCCCTTCGCCTGCTACCTCCAAACGCCCACCTTCAACGTCGTGAGTGCGTCACCCGAACGATATCTTTCCGTTGACCGTTCCGGCTGGGCCGAAAGTCGCCCCATCAAAGGGACGCGGCCGCGGGGAATAAATCCGCACCAAGATGCGGCGTTGCGACAAGCATTGATCGATAGCGAAAAGGATCGGGCCGAGAATGTCATGATCGTTGATCTGGTCCGGAATGACTTTGGTCGCGTCTGTCGTTTTGGCTCAATTGATGTTTCTCAGCTGATGCAGATTGAAACCTATGCCACGGTTTTTCAGATGGTCTCGACCGTAAGAGGGGAACTTTCCAAAGATCGGGATCGCTTCGATCTTGTGCGAGCCACATTTCCTGGAGGATCAATGACCGGGGCGCCCAAAATAGAGGCCATGAAAATTTTGGACCGCCTGGAACCGGTGCGTCGAGGGATTTATTCCGGCGGCATTGGCTACCTGGACTATGCCGGGGCGATGGACCTGAACATGGTGATCCGTTCCCTGATTATCGAGAACGGGGTGCTCTCTTACCATGCGGGTGGAGGAGTGGTTGCTGATTCGTCGCCCGAGGCGGAATATCAGGAATCACTCGATAAAGTCGTTGCGTTACAGACCGCACTAGAAAAATCCCGGAATTAACCATCGGTCGTACGAGCGATGCTTGGTTTGGGGAAACGAGCCGTCTGCCAACCTCAGTGCCCCGATACCAGTCGGCATTCAGTGTGCCCGGTCTGTCCGGTCTGTTTAGTAGCGCAGGTTATTGCTTGGAGCGGTCACGACCTTGGTCAAAGGTGCGGGAGTCAAAAGCGGGCTACCAGTCGTGCCACCTTTGAGCGAGGCAACTTTGGCATGCAATTGCGGCTGAGCCGTATTGCGCTGAAGCGCCATATGGTAGTTGGTCAGTGCCTGCTGATGATCTCCACGACTTTCATGAAGTTGCCCCATGGCAGCACGAGCCTGTGGATGCGTCGTATCTTTGGCGATTGCATCCAGTAAGTGTTCTTCGGAAGCTTTGTCGTTACCAACTTCTCCATGTAACTGAGCGAGAGCAATATTCGGCTCGACAAGTTGGGGGCTTCTTTGCTTCCATCCTTCGAGAAGACGGAAGGCCTGATCTTGTCTGTCTTGCTGTGCCAACAAAACCGCCAAACCGCGATAACACTCGGGGTGATCTTCGTAGTGATCNAGACACTGGTTGTAATAACCTTCAGCCTGCGCTGCATAGGTTGCATCACCAGTTGTGGTCGCCAGGTGATGATAGGCAGCGGCAAGATTGTAGTAACTATCCGCATCGTCCGGATTGGCGGCAACGGCCTCTTCAAACTTCTGGATTGCAGCGTTGCTATCGCCTCTCTTGAAGTAACGCGCTCCAGTCGCATTGAGGTTATTGGAATGAACTCCACAACCGGAGAAACATAGAACCATGCTGACGACAAACACACACAGCATTGTCGAACGACAACACGCAGAAAACCGACCGCAACGACCGCTTTGTACATTCAATAATCTAGCCACCATAACTGATCTCGCTCGAAATGAAGGCGCAAGGAAAATGAAAGGGCCTGCAAACGTGCAGACCATCTTCGCATAGCATCCGCATAGCATCCGCATAGCATCCGCATAGCAGGGGCGGACGATAGCGAAGCGACTCGCCGACCGCAAGGCGAATTTGGATGGTGACGCAGTGAGCCTATTAGCAACCATTGGCCAACCGATGGCATACGATAGGCAACTGAAAGCGGGGATGGCAGTGCTAGCCGAGGATCATCGGAATCTAATCCGAATTAGCTCTTTTTCTGTTTTTTCTGCCGCAACTTGCGGAGCGCATCCCGCACGGCGGCCTGCGTATCTGCCGGCTTCTCGTTTGCTGTATCTGCCCGAGTCAACTTCCCGGGTTCCTTGCGACCAGCCTGCGATTTTTCGTCCGAATCCCCGGATGCATGATCCGCAGAGGTGCCCGAGCCATTTTTGGCAGCCAGAATCTTGCTATCGGTCATTTCACCATCGTTGATGGTGGTCTTTTGACTTTGCTTCGTATTGTGACCCGGGTCGGTACGTCGCTGGGTGGCTCCTTTGATGGAAACAAGTCCTGTATCCGATCCACTCGGATCCGACTCATCGAGCCAATCATCGATATTATCGTCCCCACTATGTGCCAGTTGGGATGCCAGTTGGGCAGTTCTTTTTGCCGCCTCGCCCACGGACTGTACCGGTGGATGTTTCTCGCCTCCTACCGCCACGTCCAATTGAACCAAGAACCGCAGGGGGCCGACTGAAAGCTCAGAGCCGGAACGGAGTTCTTGTTCACCGATCACACGGACACCGTCTACGAGAGTGCCGTTTTTACTATTGAAGTCTCGAACCGCGACATATCCATCTTCAACAATCAATGCGCAGTGGTGCCTAGAAATGACATCACTATTGGGTCGCAACTGACAATCGCGGTCGCGACCAATGAAAAACTTCGGCCCGGAAACTTGGATTTCCTTACCGTTGTGCGAACCACCAATAACCACCAACTTCAATCGCACCTATTTCTCCCCAAAAAATCCAAACAGTTGCAACCGCACTACGCATACAACGCGCACAACGCAACCGGCCGACGTTGTCAGTTCGAGGTGAAGTGTAAGATAAAGAAAATAACAAGTTATGGAGAGGACTCACCCCGAATCGGCCACCATCTTCAATGACCGGCAGTATAACGCAAAACGCAAAACGGCCCAAACAAATTGGGCGAATTAATAATTAAAAAACGAATGTTTGTGCAAATTTAACGCTTTTTTATCCACTTTAAGTTGCCATATTTTTCCTCCGCAAGTTGCAAAGCAGAGCACTTTTGATCACTGCTAAGGGCAATTTGCTCTACCTGAAGATCTGCCTTTGCCGCGATCCGGGCGGACCAACGACTGCGGAGCGTATCGATCGGACAAGAGAATCCTTGCTCGCTGAGCCCCGAAAGTTGGGGGGTCAACATCGACGATGAAAGAAGCAAACTACCGTGTTGGAGTACGCCCCCCCGGTAGCTTCGCTGTGCACTGCCCAAAATTTTCACATTTTCAAAACCAACATCCCAACTGCTTCGTCGTTCAAAACAAAGGAAGGGTTTTTGGGACGGGGAAGTCGGTTTACAGAACTGGACATCCGCACCCATCTCCGAAAGCACATCCATCAGGGCCTGATGCACCCACGCATACATCCACTCCGCCCCCTTCGTCTTTTGGTCCAATGGACGGGGTCGCTGACCCTTGGGCCAACTCAAACTGTACGTAAGTTCGCGATCATGCAAAATTGCCCCGCCCCCGGTTGTACGACGAACAACAGGACACAAAAGGCTCTCCTGGTGATTCTTTCTGTCCGAAAAAGATTGAAAATAACCGAGCGAGAGGGTCGGTTCAGACCATGTGTAAAAGCGAAGGATCGGAATGCTTGTCTTGGAAACCGTCTGGAGCAACGTCTCATCGATCGCCATGTTCACAGTTCCAGGCATCGGGGGATCTGCCAACAAGTGACAAACGATTTGTTCCATAAATAATCCTTAACGCGAACTTCCCGTTGGTGATACTTGGGACTACGGTCCAAGGAGGTCTCGCAGCGTCCCACGAAAGCAGCGACCTAATCCTCGGTTGAAGGCTTCCAACGGAGTTGCGGTTTGCGTGCCGCGGTGACTTCGTCCGGCCGACTGACGAGCGTAGTATGAGGTGCATCGTGCAACAAATCTGCAGTTTCTTCAGTGACGCGGAACAACGTTTCGGCAAATTTGTCCAACATTTCCTTGCTTTCAGTCTCCGTGGGCTCAACCATAACGGCCTCTTTGACCGTCAAAGGAAAATAAACCGTGGGCGCGTGAAAACCATAGTCAAGCAGTCGCTTCGCGAGGTCCATGGCTGAAATGCCCGAATCATTTTTTAGTTGAGCGGCGGACGCAACAAATTCGTGCATGCAACGGTCACCCTGTGGCACCGGGAGAAAATGCTTGACGCGACTAAGCAAATAGTTGGCGTTTAAAACCGCGTTTTCCGAGACGCTGCGAAGTCCATCCGGGCCATGCGTCATGAGATAACAGTAGGCTCGCACCAGGACACCACAATTGCCAAAAAAACTACGGACCCGTCCGATGGAGCGTGGCTGATCCCAATCAAGTCGATAATCGAAACCATCCTCCGTCTCAATCCGACGAACCCGAGGAATCGGTAGATAGGGGGCTAACTTCTCGGCGACCGCAATTGGACCAGCGCCGGGGCCACCACCTCCATGCGGGCCGCTAAATGTTTTATGGGGATTGAAGTGCATCATATCGGCCCCAAAATCGCCGGGACGGGTAATCCCGAGAATCGCGTTCATNTTGGCACCATCCAGATAGATGAGCCCACCATGGGCATGTACCTCATCCGCAATTTCCGCAATCCCTCGCTCGAAAAGCCCGAGTGTGTTCGGATTGGTAATCATCAAAACAGCAACTGATTCATCCAACTTGGACAGCAAGTCTTCCCGATCCACAAAGCCGTCCGGGGTGCTTTTTACGGTTACGGTCTCAAAGCCACACATGCGTGCACTCGCAGGATTGGTGCCGTGTGCCGAATCCGGCGATAACACCTTCGTGCGTTCCTCACCCAACTCTCGAAAATGAGCCGCGGCAACCATTAACGCCGTTAACTCGCCGTGGGCACCAGCGGCCGGTTGCAGACTCACGGNACCCAGACCGCTAATCTCTTCGAGCATTTGCTGTAAATCAAAAAACAGCCGCAGTAAACCCTGTAAACTTCTCTCGGACTGATAAGGGTGGACATCGACAATCCCGGGAATCGAAGCGAGTCGCTCATTGCGTTTCGGGTTGTACTTCATCGTACACGAACCGAGGGGATAAAAATGCGTGTCGACCGACATGTTCAGCGTGGAAAGATTCGCATAGTGGCGAACAATTTCCGGTTCCGATACCTGCGGAAGTCTCGGGGAAGTCTTCGCGAGAAANCGGTCGGGAATCATTTCCTCAATTGACTGCGGCGGAACATCAGCAACCGGCAATGCAACCGCCGATCGACCAGCTTGCGACAATTCAAAAATAAGCTGCGTGGCATGCTTATTTCGCATGGGTGACTCCGCTGGCTGTATGTTGAACAACAAACTCGACAAATTGATCGATCTGTGCACGCGTTCGTTTTTCCGTGAGGGCAAACAAAAAACAGTCTGCAAGATCCGGATACCATTGTGCGAGAGGCACGCCGGCAAAAATGCCTGCCTGCTCGGCATCGGCTAAAAACTCATCCACTGCATTTTCACGATCTCGAATCACAAATTCCTTGAAAACAGGTTGGTCAAAGACGATCTCCATGCGATCGAGTTTGCCGATTTGTTCACGCGCGTAGGCTGTTTTCTGAAGACACAATTCCGCGATCTCACGCATGCCTGCAGGGCCCATTGCTGCAAGGTAAACACTCGCTCGCAGTGCAAAGAGACCTTGGTTGGAGCAAATGTTGCTTGTTGCTTTGTCGCGGCGAATGTGTTGCTCTCGGGTCTGAAGCGTAAGCACCCAACATCGATTACCGCGACGATCAATCGTTTGACCGGCAATTCTCCCCGGCAACCGCCGGACGAATGCCTCGCGACATGCCATCAGCCCCAGGTACGGCCCACCATATTGCATGGGGGTACCGAGCGATTGCCCCTCTCCCACGACAATATCCGCGCCATAATCTCCAGGTCGCTGCAGCAGTCCCAGGCTAATGGGATCAACCACCGATACCAGGAGCCCGCCAGCCGCATGAACCTTTTCCACAATCTCATGGACTTCCTCAAGACAGCCGAAGAAATTGGGGTGTTGAAGAAGCAANCACCCTGTATCTTCGCTCAAGGCACTGACCAGTGCTTGTTGATCGATTGTACCGTTCGGACAGGGAATCGTAACAACTTCCGTTTCCAAGGGAGCAAGATACGTCTCCACGACCTGNCGATATTCCGGATGCACACTTTCGGCAACAAGAACACGCCCTCGTCGTCGGGTCACATCCAAACTCATCAACACCCCTTCAACGGCTGCCGAACCACCGTCGTACAAACTCTGATTGGAAACATCCATTCCGGTCAATTCACAAACCATCGTCTGATACTCGAACATGGCCTGTAAATTTCCCTGACTAACTTCCGGCTGATAGGGGGTGTAGGAAGTATAAAATTCACCGCGTGAGGCCACGTAATCAACCACTGCCGGNATAAAGTGATCGTAACTTCCGGCGCCCAGAAAACAGACCGTATCGGAAGGTGATCTGTTTTGAGNCGCAAGATCGCCAAGATGCCCCGTTAGTTCCANNTCGCCCATTGCCTTCGGTAGTTGCAAGGGTCGCTTTAACCGGAGTGCTTCAGGAATCGAATCAAACAGTTCTTCGATCGAAGCACAGCCGATTGCCTCGAGCATCGCCTGCTGGTCATCGGGCGTGTTGTAGATATACGACATCCGTTCAACTTTCCTCTTCGGCACACATTTTACTGTATGTTGCGTAATCCATTAAATTCTCAAAATCAGCATCCCCGCCAAGCCGAATTTTTGCGATCCATCCCCGTCCATAAGGATCTTCGCCTAGCAACTCCAGTGCGTCCGGGAGTTCTTGGTTGACCTCAATCACTTCACCTGCNACCGGACTGTAGATATCGCTGACCGCTTTGACCGATTCCACCTCACCAAGTGATTCTCCCGGACTGACACGTTGACCAATCTGNGGCAACTCCAAAAAAACAAGATCCGTTAAGGCTTCCACCGCAAAGGCAGAGATACCAACGGTCACTAATGCAGGAGCCTCCTCCGTATTGCCAGTCTCCGTATTGCCTGGACTGGCACCCACATGCACCCATTCATGCGTTTTCGCGTACTTCAGTTCTTCCGGTTTCACCTGATTGTCCTTCCCTGCGTTGATTGATCTTCAACTGAATTTACCCTGCTCCCCAACAACTACCGGTCCTAGGTTACCAAGCGTTTGTAAAAGGGCAATGCTACCACCTCGGCTGCTTCCTCACGCCCGCGCATATCGATCGAAACCTCGGTACCTACCGATGCAAATTCTTGTTCCACAAACCCCATTGCGATCGGCCGGCCCAATGTCGGAGAATGTGTCCCACTACTCACGCTTCCAATCTGGCGGGTGCCCACTCGAATCGGATAACCATCCCGGGGAACGCGTCGTCCCTGGCCGATCAAACCGATCCGCCGAGGGAAATTTGCNTGCTCTGCCAGACGCANCAGNGCATCACGTCCCACAAAATCGTGTTCCGTCAAANGGACCGCAAATNCCAACCCCGCCTGGAGCGGTGAAATTTTTTCACTTAATTCGTGGCCGTAAAGAGGCATGGCTGCCTCAAGACGCAAGGTGTCCCGTGCTGCAAGTCCGATACTGGTCCCCCCNATTTGTTCACAGCAAGCAAATAATTTTTCCCATAAAGCTTCGGCGGCGATGGCCGGGACAATGAGTTCCCACCCATCCTCTCCCGTATAGCCTGTGCGNCTTAGCACACCTTGGTGTGAATCAAACGTGGTTAACTCGGCGGTGTAGTAGCCCATCTTATTAATATCCGAGGCACAGACGGACCGAACCACCTCTTCGGATCGCGGGCCTTGAACAGCAAACATCGACTGCTGATGGGTTTTGTCCTCCCACTCTAAATCTGCTTGGTTGAGAGAAAATTCCTTCTGGCAAGCATCCAACCAAACTAACACCTTTTGCAGGTTACCGGCATTAACGACCATCAGAAAAAACGGGCCCGTTGCATCGCGAAGGTGGGTTACCAAGACATCATCGACCGTACCTCCCTCATGATTCGTGAGCAATGCATAGCGAACACGACCTCCAGTGAGATTGGAAACCGGGCGAGAAAGCAAACGATCGAGAAAAGCACCGGCAGCAGACCCGCGGAAAATCAGTCGCCCCATATGGGAGATATCAAATAGCCCCACCGAAGAGCGCGTCGCAACATGTTCGCTGACGATCGACCCATACTGAATGGGCATCGACCAACCACCAAATTCTGCCATTTTTGCACCTTGAGCCATATGCCAAGCGTGCAGGGGGGTTTGTGTCAGTGTTAAAGTCATCCGTGTTCACACCTTAAAANAAGANTACGAGCTTATTCTAGCGCTCCGAATCAACCTCGCCAGGGGGCGTATTGGCTGTTCGACCTAGTTTCGACCTAGTTTCGACCTAGTTCCAGCATCGTTTCAGCATCGTTTCAGCGTCGTGATCGCCGCGATTTCTTCGAACTTTTTTGCTTGGTTGATTTACCGGCCCCCTTCGACTCCTTCCCGGATCCGCTACGTCGCCCGCTCGTTCTGGATGCTTTTGCCTGTGGCCTCTTCGAAGCCTTTTTTTTCTTCTCCCTCCGGGAATCATGAACCAAACGAAAATCAAGTTCTCGACGGTCCACATCCACCTGGGCCACAGCCACCCGCAGCGAGTCACCAAGTCGGAAGACATTATTGCGGCGACGCCCGGAAAGCGTGTGCGCGGCACTATCAAAATGATAATTGTCATCTGCAAGCGATGCGACATGAATCAAGCCCTCGGCTGGAAGCGCTGTGCCTTGCACAAAAAGTCCGTAATCCTGTACCCCCGTAACTTTCGCATCCATCTCTTCACCAAGCCGCGTGCTGAGATAATTAAGGAGTTTGACGCGAACGAGTTCGCGCTCTGCCTGCTCGGCTCTTTGTTCGCGATCACTACAGTGCCCGCCACTGATATGCAAATCATCTTTTTTCTGCTTCGCGGGACGACCTGTATCCAACGATCGAAGCAAACGATGAATCAATAAATCGGGATATCGTCGAATCGGTGACGTGAAGTGGCAATAGCAGTCACTCGCTAAGGCAAAGTGTCCTTCTTCGACTGGACTGTAAACCGCACGCTGCAGGCTACGCAGTAACGCGAAATTAACCGCATGCTGCTGATTTTGGCCCGCCACCGTTTGCAATAAATGCTGCAGGGCAAATCGACTTTCAAGACTGGCGGTGTGAATGCCCAACTCTTCAACAAATTTCGTCAGCCCGCGAAGCTTACGTGGTTCCGGTGGTTCATGAACCCGACGCAGGAATGGAAGATGTTGACTCTGTAATAATTCTGCAACAGCCTCGTTCGCAGCCAGCATGAACTCTTCGATAATCTGATGACTTTCCGTATTTTCAACCAGATGTGCTCCCGAAACGCGGCCCTGAGTATCGAGATCGATTTTTATCTCGGGCATCGACAGTTCCAACGCTCCCCGTGTAAAACGTCGTTGTCGTAAAATCATGGCCAACGTATGCATATTACCCAGAAGCGAGTGAACTTCCGGGGTAAGCTTTTTTTTCCAACTGGCAGGCGACGCAAGAAAAGCATCCACCTCCCCATAATGGAAACGGCGATCGCTACGGATTGCACCTGCAGCCGATTCAACCCCCACAGGTATTCCCGCTTCGGTGAATTCAATGAACACCGAGCGCGTGTAGCGGACCTTCTCCGGTTGGAGACTGGCCAAGTGATTTGAAATCGTCTCCGGCAACATGGGAATCACACGGTCGGGAAGGTAGACACTGGTCGCGCGCTCATAAGCTTCGCGATCCAAGAGGGTTTTTTCTTGAATGAAATGCGAAACATCCGCAATGTGTACACCCAGAAGCCAATGCCCTTCGGAAGTTTGACGCAGCGAAATTGCATCGTCAAAGTCACGGGCGTCGATCGGATCGATAGTGACGACCGTGAGATCTGTATAATCTTTTCTTTCCGGCGGAATGGATTCGTCGAATTTCTCGGCAATTTCTCGCGCTTCTTCAAGGACCGCGTCGGGGAAGTCCCCCGGAAGCCCAAACTCATAAATGATTGAAAGCGTATCGACGCCCGGCTGATTGCGAGGACCGAGTATTTCTAAAATAACCGCCTCTCCTTGGCGGAAGTGGGAAGGGAACTGCACCATTTCAATCACAACTTTTTCATCGATCTGCGGCTCGATTGCCGTTGCATCCCCGATCCGAACAGGTGCTGAAAAAATCTTCCCGTCAACTTGCACGAGCGACATCCCGGCCTGCTGAAAAAAAGTTCCAACAAATCGGTGTGTTTCACGATTGACGATTTCAATGATCTCACCCGCTGGCCCCAGACCGCGCTTTGAGCCTCGCTTGTCCCGCAAACGAATACGGACCGTGTCACCACTCGCAGCATCGCCGGAGTGTTTCGCCGGAATAAAAATATCGACCGGTTGCTCCCCGGTCGTCTCCGAAGGTGCAGGCCGCACAAATCCGTATCCGGCCTGTAAACGCCGAAAAACACCCGTGAGCCCATCCGCTGAATTGCCTTTGCCGGGCGGCATCACTGCGTGACCGCCGGCATAAGCGAGCTTACCCTGTTTAACGAGTCGCTTTACTTTTTTCTTCAATTGACGAGTCTGCTGTTCATCGAGCCTGAGCCTCTCAGCAATCTTACGAGGCTTGACTGGCCGATAACCTGGAGCGAGGACATGTTCGAGAAGCATCTCCTGAAGTTCGTCCTCATTCATGCCCGGCGTTTCCCTTGTAGAGTTTACGACCAAGGCTCGGATAGTATTGGGTCCAGCAACTATCCGGATTGTTATCGCTACGGATCACTTGATCAAACTGATGGAGCCGCGCATCTAACTCGTCCAACTGGTGGAGCACAAGCGCCTCACGCGTCATCGGAACCTGTGGACTGCCCGAATCGAGACTACCGTGATGACTCACAATGAGATCCTTTAACTGCACCGCACGATCTGCCGGGAAAGAAGAGAGCGCACTTAGTTTGCTTTCTAAAATTGCCAAACCAATTACAATATGACCGAGCAGTTGGCCTTGGTCCGTGTAATACAAATCACGCTCATAGCCCAACTCCTCGACTTTTCCCGAGTCATGCAGCAACGCTCCCAGGAGCATTAATTCGCGGTCCAATTGCGGATAGGTATCGGCCGTGCGATCGATCAGATCACACAAGGTTGCCACGTGCTGCAATAAGCCACCGTGATAGGCGTGGTGATTTTTTATGCCTGCAGGTGCACGACAGAATTTATCCATAAATTGCGAATCCCCCAGATAAGCGTCAGCCAGTTTCCGCAGATCCTGATCCGCGAGTTGCGAGAAACGATTCGTCAAATTTTCACGCAAGTTATCGATGACGCCTGCCGGAAGGACACGGAAGTCATTCTCATCGATCGTATCACTGGAAACTTTTTCCATACTTTTTGCAATCAGTTGCACCGCTCCCTGAAAAAGTTGGGTGGTGCCTTTCACATGGACGTAGTCACCATCGGCAAAATGTGCCGCTTTTTCTTCACTCGCATTCCACATCCTCGCCTCAAGCGAACCAGACCGATCCGACAGGCGGAATTGCAGATAGAGATTTCCCTGCCGATTCGAACGGAGTTGCTTGCCGCTCAGCAGAAAAATCTGATCGACTGTCTGCTCGGCATGTAATTTACTGACCGGATGGCGTTCCATGATTTTCACCTTCAGAAGCGTCTTCGTTTCGTCTCTCGAGCAGCAGGTAGAGGAGGACCGGAGCCGCTTTACGCAAAGCGGGGAATAAATCAACAGGCCGATACCTGCTGCACCGCGGTCTGTTCAGGCTACCCGATGATTTTAGAAGCACCGCATGGATTCCCACAAGGACCAGAGATATTGCGAGTAAGCCATTGACTGTCATAGAATGCCCACCTAGTTGAACCGTTTCCGCCTTTTTTGGACTTCCCATGGCTAAACCACCCCAGCACGCGATCCAACCTACCCGTAGCGATGACTATCCGGAATGGTACCAGCAGGTTGTTCGCGCTGCAGATCTTGCCGAAATTTCTCCCGTTCGCGGTTGCATGGTCATCAAGCCGTGGGGCTACTCGATTTGGGAAAATATGCAGCAGGCGCTCGACGGCATGTTTAAGGCAACTGGCCACGTAAATGCCTACTTCCCACTGTTCATTCCGATGAGCTACCTCGAGAAGGAGGCCGCCCATGTCGAAGGCTTTGCCAAAGAGTGTGCTGTAGTCACCCACCATCGCCTCGAACCTGACGGGGAAGGGGGGCTTCGTCCGGCCGGCCCTCTCGAAGAACCGCTGATCGTTCGCCCCACAAGTGAAACCATCATTGGAGAAATGTACGCGAAATGGATCCAGTCCTATCGCGATCTTCCCATATTGATCAATCAATGGGCGAACGTCGTGCGGTGGGAAATGCGGACGCGGCTTTTCCTGCGGACCGCCGAGTTCCTTTGGCAGGAAGGTCATACCGCACACGCCACGCAAGAAGAGGCGGAAGAAGAGACGCGAAAAATGTTGGAAGTCTATGCCGACTTTGCGGAAAACTGGATGGCCATGCCGGTCATCAAAGGTGAAAAAACGGCCGAAGAGCGTTTTCCTGGGGCAGTGGCGACCTACAGCATTGAGGCAATGATGCAGGATCGGAAAGCCTTGCAGGCGGGCACCTCACACTTTCTCGGACAAAACTTCTCACGTGCTCAGGAAATTAAGTTTCAGGATGAGAATGGTTCTGAGGCTTACGCATGGACAACTTCATGGGGCGTCTCAACGCGTCTGGTCGGTGGCCTTATTATGACACACGGCGATGATGACGGGATGATTGTACCGCCTCGACTTGCACCGCAACATGTTGTGATTATTCCGGTACTGCGTGGCGATGACACAACCACATTAGTCATGGAATATTGTGAAAAATTAAAGGCCTCACTCGAAGGGGAAACCTTCAACGGTGCGCCGGTGCGGGTCATGTTGGACCGCCGTGATATTCGCGGAGGGGAAAAGACCTGGCAGCATATCAAGAAAGGTGTGCCGCTCCGCGTTGAAATAGGGCCGCGGGACGTAGAAAGTGATAGTTGCTTTGTCGGTCGACGAGATCAACCGCCCAAACAAAAGCAGAGCATACCGCGTAAAGACTTTGTGGGCACGATTGCTGACCAGTTGGAATCGATTCAGCAGGAACTTTTCAACCGAGCGCTCACAAGCCGAGAGCAGGTTACGAGACAAATAGATACTCTGGATGAATTCCGGGACTTCTTTACCGCCGATAAGGCCAACCCTTCGGCAATCCACGGTGGATTCGCCCACTGCCACTTCGCGGAAGGTGAGCAAATGGAATCGGTGCTGAAGGAACTGAAGGTGTCGCTTCGATGCATTCCTCTGGACGCCGAAGAGGAAGACGGGAAGTGCATTTTTTCAAACCAGCCCAGCCGAACCCGGGCGGTATTTGCGAAGGCATATTGACCGATGGATCGACCAACGCATGGGTGAATCTCGCACGCCAGACAAAGTCCTGAAAATTTTAGCTGGCTTCAGTCAGGACGAGGAAGCACTCCATTGGGCGCTTGCTCGCGCCGAAGCGGACTGGGGAAAGCATGCGCTTTCGAGTGCTATATTCCAATTTGTCGAAACCGACTACTACACCGCGTCAATGGGTAGCCCACTGCTGAAAACGTTTTGGGCTTTTGAAATACCTGGAGCACCTGAAGATTTGGCCCATTGGAAGCAACAAACCAATCAATGGGAAATCGATTTCACGCAAGCGCACGTTCGTGACGTTGCTCGCCCGATCAATCTTGACCCCGGCTATTTGACGCTGGGGAAATTAGTCCTGGCTTCTACGAAAGACCACGCGCACCGCATTTATCTACATAGCGGTATCTTCGCCGAAGTCACTCTCGGTTATCGTAATCGTAAATGGCAGCCTTGGGAGTGGACCTACCCCGATTATCGCCGGGAGGATGTGCAGTCTTTCTTTGACCAATGTCGCGACTATCTGCGCAACACGTTACTGCCGAGCACTGTCCACTGAACAAAATTCATTCGGCCTAACCCTCGCGGACAGTCGTTGTATTTCTTGAGCGTTCCAGGCACACGATCCAAATCCTGACTGTCTGATTTGACGCTTGCCGGTCAGGATCGATAGAATAAGNCGNNTGCTGTCTTGCATCCCAGAANGGCCCAGAACGGTCCAGAACGGAATATTTTGTCGATGAAAATTTTTTATTGTGCCATGCTCGCTGTCGGCCTTGGTTTTGGACTGGCCTTTCTGCGCACCATTTCCGAATTCGGATGGACCGTTGAAGCACCCGTGCTGGCCGGTACACAACAAGTCGAACCGCTGAATACGGGCCCTAAAGTGGTGGTCTCTAGTGACACGCACGCTTTTGACCGGATGTATCAAAATCAAACCGGCACGCATACATTCGTGTTGCGCAACGAGGGTTTATCGGATTTAAAAATTATTCCCGGAAAACCCTCATGTAAATGCACCGTAAGTAAAGTCTCGCGTCGAACCATTCCGCCNGGTGAAACCGCCAAGGTTACACTCACGTGGAAGACGGGAAAATCGAAGGGCAAATATCGCAAACGCGCCCCGATCAAAACCAATGATCCGGCACAAGCGAGCATTCAGTTAAAAATCGAAGGGACTGTCACACCTGACTTCGCATTCCAGCCCCCCACACTTTTTGCTTCCGGACTGGCCAATGACATGGAAAAAACGCTTGAAGCAAAGCTTTTCTTTTACGGAAAAAATGTGGTTGAACTACTGGGCGAGAAATTGAGTCGCGAGGATTTGAAAGATTTCCTCAAGGTCGATTATCTGCCCATGCCAAGCGATCAAATAACCGAACCCTACGCGACCACCGGATACACAATCCGTGTAAACTTTCTACCAGGGATGCCCACAGGCAACTTCCATGATGCGATCATCTTTCAAACTGATCCCTCGATGGCTCAACCGGTGCGACTGAATGTGAATGGCACCGTTCGNAAGCCGGTCAATCTTTTCGGTCCGCAACTCGACCGTGAAACGCAAATACTGAATCTAGGAAAAGTCGCTGCGGGAAATAACCGGCAGGTACGTTTATTGATGCAAGTGGCAGGCCGTTATCGCGACGAAGTCAAAGTTGAACTGACGTCCAGTGAACCGCCCGGAATCGGCCTGGAAACCGGCCCAGATCTTCTGCTAGCAAAAGGAACACTTCGGCAGTTTCCCCTAATATTCACGGTCCCGAAAGATGCGAAACCTGGTACCTACGGAATCGGATCGCACTCAGAGGGAAAGATCATTCTTGCAACCGGGCATCCGGACTATCCTGAAATTGAGTTGCGTGTCAAACTTGAGATTGATCCTCAAGAGAATACGAGTAAACCCGCATCGAGTTCGGAAGAATCGCCAGTTGAAACGAACAAGTAAAGCACAGCCACAATCTCTCCGAACGTAGTCAGCACCGAATGCGGGGAAGGAACCCGATGGCATATCGATTTTTCTTACATGCTCACATGACCTGCACAACATGCGGATTTTTTGCGCTATTTTTTGCGATTTTGGCAGGCTGTGGTGACAACGTGATTCGCGAATCCCAACGCGATCGGCACAGATCGGGGATTCCGCTCACAAAAGTTGTGGATCCGGGTGAAAACGAACTTTTTCAACCTCCGGACAAAGTCCTGCAGAAGATTGATCAGAAAGCGCCGCACGAGCCTGCGGATGCCTATGGCGATTCAAAAGCAAAAAAGCCGAAGGATTATGTAAGCCTTAATGGAAGTATCTTTGTTGACTGGAAAAAACCAAAAGCGGCAATTCTTTTATCGGGCTTACTCGACGGATACGTCGAACCTTGCGGATGTGCGGGGCTCGAAAATCAGAAGGGTGGACTGAATCGACGCATGGCTCTTGTGGAGCTATTAAAAGAAAAAGAGTGGCCCCTTGCAGCCATTGATTTAGGAGGCATGGTTCGCCGCTTTGGTCCCCAGGCGGCAATTAAATATCAGGTCGCAATCGATGCACATCGCATTCTGGGATATGAAGCGATCGGTCTCGGTACGCATGATTTACAACTTCCCTCGCAAACACTCTTATCACAGCTCACCCCGGAAGGAAAATCGCCCTTTGTCTCTGCAAACGTGCGCTCTATTTTTGATGAAGATTTTGGATTAATCCAGCGCTATCGAGTCATCAAGGTGGGAGGGATGCGGATCGGGGTAACGCAAGTTTTAGGAGAAACTTTTGCAGAAAATTTACAGAACGCCGACTATGAATATCAACCGCCAGAAACTGCTTTGGAGCCGATCGTAAAACGTCTCAAAAGTGAAAAGTGTGACTTGCTCATTTTGCTTGCGAACACCACTGTTGAAGAGGCAAGGTCGCTTGGCGAAACGTTTACCGATTTCAACTACGTGGTTGTTGCCGGCGATAGTGACCCACCACCGCCTGAACCGGAAGCGATTCAGCCGCATGTTCAATTGATTGAGTTAGGTCACAAAGGAATGTATGTTGGTGTTCTCGGTCTCTATGAAAACCCGCAACAGGTCCGCTACCAGCGGATTCCTCTTGATGGACGATTCAAAGACACGGATTCGATCACGCGACTGTTCGCGGCCTATCAGGATCAACTCAGAACACAGGGCCTTGCTGGTTTAGCATTGCAGGCTAATCCCCACCCTACAGGGCGACAATTTGTGGGTAGTGAAACCTGTGCCGATTGCCATAGCGATGCCTACGAAATCTGGGAGGCCACTCCGCACTCGCACGCCACCGAAACGCTAATCAAACTGCCGCTTGGTCGCCAGTATGATCCGGAATGCCTCAGTTGTCATGTCACTGGCTGGGAACCCCAGGAGTATTATCCGTTTACAAGTGGATACGAAGATCAAGAGAAGACACCCCATTTATTCGGCAACGGATGCGAAAACTGTCACGGCGGCGGAGCTGCGCACGTGGCAGCAGAAAATGGCGACGTGGATGTTGATGAAGAGGAATTGACGCGACTCCGGGACCAAATGCACGTAACGCTCCAGCAAGCGGAAAAAAATATATGCGTACGTTGCCACGATCTTGATAACAGTCCCGAATTCGAATTTAAGACCTACTGGCCTCATGTGGCACACTAAATAGATTCGCAAAAAGCGAGTTCACCCAGGCGACCCGGGACGAATCAATCCAGGTGCATTTTTGTCAAGCGATCCATCTTTCACCTTCGACACGCGCATTCGACGCGATACTTTTTTCCCGATGTTGCAGTAACTTTCTCGAGTTATCGGGCGTTCAGTCAATCTGCGCCCACGACAGGCTCTCAATCAGTTAGAATAAGAGAGACAGCTCTCTTTGCTGATCACATTTTGGTCGATAGGCAGGATGAGAACGTAGAGAACGAGGCAATGGCTGATACGCTCCAAGATACGATTCGAGAAGTTCGTCGACGCGCTTGGATTGCAAAAATCTTCTACAGTTGCGGCTGGATTCTATCGATTGCTACCGGTCTTTTGCTATTGATCGCAGGTGTGGATTTCATTTTACGGCAAGACAATCGCCTTTCTCGAATCACACTGACATTCATTTTCGTGCTGGCTGTCGTTACTTTTGTTGCCCGGTTTCTCCTACCGCTTGTAAAGCAACCCTTAACCGATGTGATTCTCGCGCAACGGATCCAGCAGCGATTTCCAGCGCTTCGACATAAAATTGCAACTGCGGTTGAGTTTTTGCAGGATGAGAAAAACGCGGCATCAGGATCGGGCGCCATGCGGCGTGCGGTCATTCGCGAGGCAACCGATGACTTACAGGATTTACCGGTGCGCGAAGTGGTGCACTATCGTCATGCCTGGATAGCAATCGTCGCTGGATGCATCAGCGTTGCGACCCTGTGGATTGTCGCCCTGGTTTTACCACTCGGTTCGCGAATCGCCCTAGAGCGTCTCATGAATCCGTTCGGCGATACCGTTTGGCCTCAGGTGAACGAACTTGTCTTTCAAAACACCCCGTCGCACGTTCGACGTGGTGGACTGTTTGAGGCTGAGATTGCAGATCGGAAAAATAAGTTGCCCGAAAAGGTGAATATCGAATATCGTTTTGATCAAAACGGAATGATAAAAACCCTTGTCGAACCCATGAACCGTGTGAATGGAATCATGGTTGCGCAGCGACAAAATGTGCAACGTCCTTTTCAGTTTCGTGCTGTCGGTGGGGACGATCGAACCGAGTGGCACGCTTTGCAAACCGTTATTCCACCAACTTTAGATGCCGTTGAATTCGAAGTGCATCCTCCCGCATACACCGGTTGGCCCGTTCAGAAGCAGACCCAGAATGTCTGGGGGTTGGCGGGAAGCGAAGTTACAATCACGGGGAACGCAAGCGTACGACTCGCGTCCGCCACGCTGATTGCCGAAGGCGGCTCCCCGATCCAGCTGAAATTAGATTCGAGTCGGCTTGGTTTTGCTTCGGGGGAAGAGACGTGGAGATTAAAAAAGACTGGAACCGCTTCGCTACGAATGATTGACGAGCACGGAATCGAGGGTGGCGAGGAAGATCGAATAGCCGTGCGAGTGATTCCCGAATCGCCCCCTACGGTCCAAATTGAAAAACCCGCTGGTTATTATCGCGCAAGTTCCGACGCCGTCCTCCCGCTGGAAATCTTTGCCAAAGACAATTTAGCCATCCGCGACGTGAAGTTGCATTTCCAACCGGTCGTTGAGGGTACCGAAAAATATAAATCGATTCTTTTACTGGAACAAAAACCGAGTCGCACCAATTTCGATCGTGCCTCGATCGAGCAGCAAGTTGCAGAAGGAGATCAGCAACTCGTGAAGTATAACTGGGATCTTGCACCGTACAGATGGGCTGCGGGGACGGAGATCTCTTTTTACGCCACGGCGCACGATTACCAGCCTGCCGAGGGTCGTAGTGCGCCCGAGCATACGCTGCAAATTGTAAAAAAAGAGGAACTGGCTCAAGAAATGGCCCTGCGCCAACAGGGATTACTGGCAGAACTGGCCCGAATTGTGCATCGGGAAAAAGAATCGAATGAACAGACGACTCAACTAGAAATTGTCTGGGAACAAACGAAAAATTTAACGCAAACGGACGTTCAATCGCTTCGGGGCATTGAGCTTACCGAGCGGGAAATTCGCCGTGCGATGAGTGATCCGCACGACGGTCTTCTGGCAAAAACGTTAACCCTTGAGGCTGATCTAAAGTACAACCGAATGGACGATCGGGTCATGTCTGAACAACTACAGCGACTGCGACAAACGCTCAGCCGCGTAGAAAGCAATCAATTAATTCCACTTCAGAGTGCGCTGAATACTGCGCGAAAACACGCACAAAATGATTTAGCGACTTCGTCGCAAGCAAACCGCCAAGAGAACAGAACGACCGAGGGTGCCCTGGCGCTGAAGCAGGCTGGATCTTACCAGAAGCAAGCGATCGAATCGCTACAACCGCTCGTTGATGAGTTACTTCGATTTAACCAGTATCGCCGGATGGTCGGAAAGTTGACCGTCGTCACGGAGCAGCAAAAAAATATCCGTGAGACAACCGAAGGGCTTGCGCCTGCATTATCGGGCCTCCCACTTGAAGAAGTGGGAGCAAACGAACGCATTGCACTTAAGCAAACGGCAGAGCAACAAGACACTCTCAATCGAGAAATCGAAGGTTTACTCACGCGCATGCAGCAGTCGGCAAATGATCTTGAGACGAAAGACCGGGATGCGGGGGAGCGATTGGCAGCAGCCGTCAAGCAAGGTCGGGAGCAGGGCCTCGGTCAGCAAATGCGGGCTGCACAAAAACATCTGGAGGCGAATCAAACCGGTCAAGCGATTGCACAACAAAAACAGGCAACAAAGACACTCGAGGAGATGCTCGCGACGCTACAGGGTGCCGAACAAAAAGATTTAGCACAATGGATTGCGAAATTACGTCAAGCAGAGGCGGAGCTTGCCCGACTTGCCACCGAGCAACAGAGCATCCAAAAAGAGCAAGCGACGGCTCTCTCTCGTTCCGAGACAGAGGCGAAGACGATAAACAAAAAAGAACTCCAAGCGATACAAGAACAGCGTAAAACACTGGAAGATAAAATTCGCTCCCTTGCCGAACGTATTGAAAAATTGCAAGCAGCAGCGGCTGCAAAGAGCTTGAACGCAGCCGCGAACAAGACTCAGCAAGCGGGCAAAGCTGCCGGCCAGGGCGATGCAAGCGGTAGCGAACAACAAGATCAAGCCGCCGGACAGCATATCGATGATGCTCGTAAACAATTGGCCGACGCCCGACAACAGGCAGAAGCAGCGCAACTGGATTCCCAGCTTGCTCGCTTACCGGAACAATTGTCAGAACTTGTTGAAAACCAGAAAGACCTGCTGCAAAAGACCAAGCTTTCTGCACAAACCAATCAGAGGAAGCCAAAACTTACACGACTCGATAAAGCAAATATCTTAGACCTTTCCCGCGAACAGTTGGCACTCGTCGCCCGCATACAACCGATGAAAGAGGGTCTTGCGCTTGCTGAAATACTGCAGTACGTCCTGGTAGGAACCGAGGCTAAAATGCAATCCGCGGCCGAAAAACTCGGGCAATTTCAAACGGGGCAAGAGACCCAAAATCTACAGCAGGATGTTATCGGACAACTGGAAATGGTGCTCATATCACTCAAGAAAAATACCGATGAGGAGGAGGCCGAAAAGCAAGGTGGTGGTGGTGGTGGGGCAGGGCAGGGGGGTGGTCCACAAGAGCAAGGGACAGAACGTTCGTTAGCGGAAATCAGACTTTTGAAGTTACTGCAGATGGATTTGAATCAACGCATTCTTTCGATCCAAAATGAAATACAGAAAGTAACGAACCAAAAGGGTGATGTGGAACCACTTATTGAACAGCTTCAGCAACTCGGACCAGAGCAGGCGAAACTGGCACTCTGGACACTGGGACTTCTTCGCGAAAGCAATCAAAACATGGAAAATCGTGATGACAATCATGCGGAACCGAAAAGGATGGAGTTATGATTTTGTTGAGGAGAATTTTGTTGCTCGTAGTGATGCTTTGCCTGATTTTTCCGGGTGACAAGCTGAAACTTTCAGCGGCAGTCCCAGCAAAAGAGCCCGATGCACCGCAAGCTGTGTCCACCGCGGCAACCGAGGGTGATCCGATCGTATCGATCGGAAAGAAAATGTCAGACTTAGCGACGCTTTTGAGCAAAGCTTCGTCAACAACAGACCCCCATGTTGGAAAACTTCAACAACAGATTATTGAACAACTGGATGCCTTACTGAAACAACTGGAGGAACAATCACAGGGTCAGGCATCTTCGAGCAGTGCATCCGGTGGCAGTGGTCGTCAGCAGGATACGCGCACCCAGATTGGATCNGGAGCACCTGAGGCGACTGGCCCACAGACCGCTGGAAAAGGCGAGCCTAAAGAAGGGGATTCTCGTGAAAGCAGCCAACGGTTGGGACAGGCGGCGCCCAAAATCAACCTGGCGGAATTACTGCAAGTGGTCAAACAAGTGTGGGGGCATCTTCCGGAAAAAGAGCGCGAGCGACTGAGGCAACTCTCTGGCGATCAAGTACTCCCGGGACACGATGTGGCCGTTGAAAAGTATTTTCGGCGGCTTGCCGACGAATCACAACGCGAGGAGTCCAAACCATGAAATCGAACATTGGTGTTGGATTTCCTCGCCGAGTGCTACTCCGCAGAAGCCTGGCCAGTGGGCTGGGCATGCTCGTTCCGGGGATATTGCAGGGGGAAGAAGCGCAAAAATCGGTTACGGACTTTATCACTCCGGCTACTGATCGATCCATCAATCAGGGCCTCCGCTATCTGGCAGGTCAGCAAACCGAGGACGGGGCGTTTGGCACCAGTGGTTATCAGCGGAATGTGGCGATCTGCGCACTCTCCGGCATGGCATTGATGGCAAGCGGCAGCACACCGGGTCGCGGACCTTATGGGAAACAGATTGATCGCTGTGTGAATTACCTTCTGGAAAACACCCAACAAAATGGTTTCATCTGTGACTCCCCAGCAAGCAGCCATGGCCCCATGTACGGGCATGGATTTGCCACTCTTTTTCTTGCCCAGGCCTATGGCATGTCGAATAATCCGCAGTTGCGCAAAAAACTTTCTCTGGCTGTGAAATTGATTGCAAGTACACAAAACACGGAGGGNGGGTGGCGCTACCAACCTCAACCTGCGGATGCCGATATTTCGGTAACGGTTTGCGAAATGATGGCACTTCGAGCGGCACGGAATGCGGGACTGCACGTGCCCAATCAAACGGTTGATCGCTGCATCGAATACGTACAAAAAAGTCAGAATACGGATGGTGGATTTCGCTATATGCTTTCTGGTGGTCCCAGCGATTTTCCACGATCAGCAGCGGGAGTAGTGGCTCTGTTCAGCGCGGGTGTGTATGAAGGCAACGCGATTGCTCGTGGTTTGGTNTATCTATCACGTTTTGTTCCCCGTCGTCGTCGCTTCGTGCGGACAAGCCATTATTTTTATGGTCATTATTATGCCATTCAGGCAATGTGGCACGCAGGGGATGAAGCGTGGGCCACGTGGTATCCGGCCATTCGAGATGAATTACTGGGAATGCAGAAAACCGATGGGTCATGGGCGGATGCAATCTGTTCAGAATATGCAACGGCGATGGCTTGCCTGATCTTACAAATTCCCAATAACAACCTCCCGATTTTTCAGCGTTAAAATCTNACCATGTTTCACCACGCACGCAGCGAAAATCATCACGTGAAGTACCACGCATCTCGCACTTGCATGGTCCTCTTGGCACTCAGCCTGTTTCTGGTGTCACCGTTACGCGAAGCACGGAGTTCGGTCGATTTAATTCCACTGGAGGGCAAGCCGATAGAAGCGCGCCTCATGGCATGTACCTCTCAGGGCGCATGGGACTTTGACATCGCAGGGCAAATCAGAAGCCTACGATCGACTGATTTTATCCGCTGGGGAAATCCTGCCAATAAACTGGCAGGACCTGTCCTTTTTTTAACCGACGGCAGCCGCCTGGTCGCGGATGAGGCCTTTACGCAACTGCAAATCAAAGAAGATGAAGTCCACTTTGATTCCAAAAGTATTGGAGAAAATACGCGTCTTCCACTGCAATGGATAGAAGCGATTGTGCTCACGTCCGAAACCAATGGACAACGGCGCGATCTTTGGCTCGAACACCTCCGTCAACAACCAAGAGAGCGGGACGTTGTTTTGATGGAAAACGAAGACCTCTTAGAAGGAACTGTGGTNGCACTAGGCGAGCGAGAACTCCTATTACTGAGAAATTCCGGNGAAACACTCCGCATTGCNNGACAGAATGTGAAAGCGATCGCCTTCCAGCCAGCCCTTCTTGAGCGACCGGAACCACTCCAGCAGTTTCTCATTCTCCAACTATCGGACGGATCAAGTCTCCGTGCAGCATCTTGGAAAGGTAACGCTAAAAATATTCAAGTTCGCACCGCCGGCGGTGCAAATGCCCTTACATTCAATATTGCGTCAAAAGGTTCTGCAACCCGGAAACAGATTGTGGGCTTGCTACCGATTGGTTTTGAATCCGTTTTCCTTTCGGACCTTNAAGAAGCAGCATATCAACATCATCCCTTCCTATCGCTTCATTGGCCCTATCGCCGCGATCGTAGTGTGCTTGGTGAACGCCTGCAAACCCAGAGTAAACTTTACGAAAAAGGCATTGGAATGCACACTGATGCTGAACTCACTTTCCGCCTGGAACAACCTTTTAAACGGCTTGACGGTGCGGTCGGCATTGATGATAGCGCAGAAGACCAGGGGAGTGTCATCTTCGAAGTGGACGTCCAGCGCGGTGATGCAAACTGGAACACTGCTTTCAGAAGCCGCATGCTCCGCGGGGGTGAGCCGGCAGAACCTTTCTCGGTCGATTTAGAAGGAGTAAAGGGAATACGCTTGAAGGCGGGGCACGCAGTCGACGGCGATACGCTCGATCGCGCCAATTGGCTTGATGTGCGTCTTCTACGCTGAAGTGCGTCAGGCACCACGCGTCTAATTTTCAAGCGCCGAACTTACCCATGCGTCCAGCGTGTGCGAGAGCCAAAGGCATCATGTACTTGGCTTCGAACTGTCCTAATCCACCCGNGAGGCAGTCTGCTTCACCGAAGGTCGTACACTGATCNGGACGACAATGATCAGAAGCAATGAGCGTCGGCACCGGATGCCAGCTGTGAGCTTTTAACAAACTGGGGGTACTATGATCTCCGGTGACGATCGTAACAGCNGGACCCAGTGCAGCGACCTGAGGAATGGCTGCATCAAACTCTTCAATGCGTTTGACTTTNGCATCAAAATCCCCGTCTTCCCCCGTACTGTCGGTGTATTTGAAGTGGACGAAGAAGAAATCGTATTGCTCCCAACTCTCTTTTAAAATTTCCATCTGATCGTTGAGTGTTTTGGCATCTCCCACTATCTCCATCCCTACCAATTTTGCCAAACCTTTATACATCGGATAGACCGCAACTGCGGCCGCACGCAAGCCGTAAACCTCCTCAAAAGATGGCAAACTCGGGCTCGCGGAAAACCCTCGCATTGAAAATGCATTGGCAGCTGTTTGGTCGGCCAACAGCGCTGCTCCCTGACGCGCAAATTCGGCAGCAATTTCTGCAGTTCGTCGACTCTGATCATTTCGGGGAATCGGTTCCAGTAAAGGCACACCAGTGGCCTGGGGGTCGGTGTCTGCNACATCGCCTCCGAGTCCATCACCCCGCAACACAACAACAAAGCGATGTTCTTTCACAGGCTCNACAAAAACTTCAATTCCCGGAAGAGAAACTTCGCGTAGCCGAANAGCCAGAGGTGCGCTTTGCTCGGTGGGAATTCGTCCTGCACGACGGTCGGTGATATTCCCACTGTCGTCGAGTGTGCAAAAATTGCAGCGAATAGCAACATCCTGCGGCCCTAAATGAAAACCGATACCGGTCGCCTCTAAAGCGCCGCGCCCGATGAGATATTGCAATGGATCATAACCAAAGAGCCCCAAGTGCCCCGGACCACTCCCCGGACTGATGCCNGGTTTAACAGGAATACTCAAGCCACAGGTTCCNTGCGCAACGAGTGNATCGAGGTGTGGCGTTGCAGCTGTCTCTAACTCGGTCTGACCTTGCAATTGCAAAGGCAACCCTCCTAGACCATCTGCAACCAACATGACAATTTTATTATCGTTTTGCACATTGAGTTCACGGGTCAACTGATGCATATCCATCTCTGTATCCTCTCTCTATCTATCCCTGAACCGATTTATCTTAAAACATCCACGGAACCCTAGACAAACGCTGCATCACGGTAGCATAACCGGAAGGGAACTCAAGTCGGCAGACGCTTTAGTGACTAGTGGCATCCCTTCAAAGAAAAGGCGNGAGCGAACCATGATTGCCACTGCTCGTCCAAATCAACTCTCTGAGTNAAGCCTTATTTGAATCTCGTCTCCCTCTACACGGACTTCATGCGAGGCAACGTGTAGTTTCGGATTATCGACCCAATTCCCGTTACAGACATCAAACCGCCAAGCATGCCAAGGACAACTCACGGTCGTCCCTTCCAAATCGCCACTACCTAAAGATGCGCCCATATGCGGGCAAAGGTCGTCAATCGCACGATAGCCCTCTGACGTNTGAAACAGAGCAACTAAATGATCTTCGACCGTAAATGTCGCACCGGCACCTTCAGGCACATCNCCTTCCCGGGCGACAGTCACAAATTCATCCATGGATTNANCTCCGATACTTTTTGAATGTTCTTGGATTCTATCGGGAAAATCCCACACACCACAAGTAACCCTNAGGCCAAGCAACCGAGCAACCNGCTTCANCAGGCTTCAGAACAAGGATTCAGACTGAACTGCCTTTNCCCCGGTTGCGCGGTTGTGCGACCTCAATGGCCTCGATGGCAATGTATCATGCAAAACTACCCTACAGCCTCCTGTGACAATCTGGCATAATCGGGAANCGGGGACTGCTTTTTTAGNGAAAGGTCGGTANCGCGTGGAAAAACGTGGACAGCAACTCAAAGTCTATCTTGAGGAACATGTCTTGCCCCATGTGCAATCTCCCATGCAATATCTCGGTGGGGAACTCAACAGCATCCGCAAGGACCATGCGACAACTCGCGGAAAGTTATGTCTCGCGTTCCCAGACACCTATGCCATCGGCATGAGTCACCATGGTCTCCAGATACTCTATTCGCTGATGAACGCCAAGAAAGACTGGCTCTGCGAACGCGCCTTCGCGCCGCTACCGGATATGGAGGAAGCCCTGAAGCGGGAGGAACTACCGCTCTACAGTCTCGAATCGTTTGTTCCCCTTAGTGACTTTGATGTCTTTGGCGTGACCTTGCAGTATGAAGTTTGCTATACGAATCTGCTGACGATGTTGGATCTTGGGGGAATTCCCCTACACACTACAGAGCGAACGCTTGCTGATCCGTTGATCGTTGCCGGGGGGCCCTGCACACAAAATCCAGAACCCATTGCACCGTTCATTGATGTCGCGGTAACAGGTGATGGAGAACCCTCGCTTCCTGAAATCTGTGACCGCTGGCTGCAATGGAAGGAAGAGACTGTCCGCGACCAAGGCATACTCCCAGGCGCTGCGGGCCAACGACAGCGTGCAGAAATTCTTGAGCGGTTAGCCCAATCGTTACCCTACGCTTACGTGCCTCAATTCTATGCTCCCGAATATTATCCGGATGGGCGCTATGCCACGCTCAATCGGACCACCAGTAACGTGCCGGAAACCATTCAACCGTCCGTGATCTCCGACCTCGATACGATTCCTCTTCCTGTTCGACCGATTGTGCCTTACACCGAATGCATTCATGATCGCATCGCCATCGAAATTATGCGGGGGTGTCCGTGGCAGTGTCGTTTTTGCCAAAGCACCGTGATTAAGCGGCCATTGAGAATCCGAAGCGTTAAAACCATTGTCGATGCGGCACTCGAGTCTTATCGCAATAGTGGTTTCAATGAAATTTCACTGCTCTCACTCTCCACCAGTGACTATCCACACTTTGAAGAGTTGGTTGTGCGGATGCAGGAAGTATTCCGACCCCTTGGCGTGAACGTATCGGTTCCAAGTTTAAGAGTAAATGATCAACTAAAAAGCGTCGCTGCCCTCCTTCCAGCCGGCCGACGTAAAAGTCTCACTTTAGCGCCGGAAGTCGCCCGCGATGATATGCGAGAGCAAATCCGAAAAAAAATCAAGAACCAAGACCTGTACGACGGGTGTCGCGTTGCATTTAAAAATGGGTATAGCCAAGTCAAGTTATATTTCATGTGTGGTCTTCCGGGGGAACGACCGGTGGACCTGGATGGAATTGTGGACATGGCAGAAACGATTGCCCGGATTGGAAAAGAGGTAAGCGGGCGCTATCCCAAAGTAACGGCTAGCGTCTCCAACTTTGTACCGAAAGCCCATACGCCTTATCAATGGAACGGAATGCAAACCGAAGCATATTTTCGGTGGGCCCATCAATATCTTTACCGTCGGCATCGACTGCGCTCGGTCCACATTAAATGCCATGACATCCAGACGAGTCTGCTCGAGGCGGCACTAAGTCGCGGCGATCGTCGCATGGCCCGGGCGATTGAGATCGCCTGGGAAAATGGCAGTCGATTCGATAGTTGGCAAGAACACATGAATGCGGGGCGTTGGTGGGCAGCGATGAAGGAAGTGGGGATTGATTTTGAACGTGCAATCAACGCACCCTACGAACTCTCTGACCGCCTTCCCTGGGACCATTTAAATGTAAAATACGGCAGAGCATTTTTAGAGAAAGAGCAACGTCGTTCAACGATTCAGTTAACGTCCATGGCGGAAGCCAATTGATTGCCCGCCAATCAATCGAAAANCACCAGGATCGACCCTTCATCCACAGAAAANTGGCCACGAACGCACCATGAATGCTGAAGAACCGATCACCAACTCCCAGGAGGGTGCCCATGAAATATCGCTCGCGGAATTTCAGCAATTGATTCGCAGAATGTATCATGAAAAGGATGCGCAACGAGGNATCGATGGNACTTTNATGTGGCTCGCCGAGGAATTNGGNGAACTCGCTGCAGCGCTGCGGGGCGGGAGCAAAGCNGANCAGCAGGNAGAATTTGCTGATGTNTTGGCATGGCTGGCGACCATTGCAAACGTCGCAGAAATCGATTTGACAGATGCGATCCGGGCGAAATATGGTTCCGGCTGCCCTGGATGTGGTCGGCTTGTTTGTAGTTGTTGTGATACCGAAAAACCGTAATTGCAAACTTATGATTCGAATCAAACTGCTCGTTGCCACAGTGATTTCCGCTTGCGGAATCTTCATGGCAATCGACTGCTACGGTGCTGGCAGCAAGGATTCATCAATCATCGAGGTTCGAGACTTTGTGATCGGATTTTCCGGCAACTATAAACTTGGCTACTGGGCGCCAGCTTTTGTCTCGCTTGAAGCACCCACCGGAACGCACCTTTCCCTTCGCTTGACGGTCCCCGATGGAGACGGCGTTCCAACCACAACAAGCGTCAATTATACGGTGCCGCCACATACGAGTGACTCGCCACCGATGGTGGAGTTGCTATGCAAAATTGGACGGCCTGATGGAACAGTCGACCTCGCGGTATATCGAGAAGACCAACTCGTTGCTCGAGAGCAATATTCCGTGGAAGCAGGCGACTATAAACCACTATCATCCACCACCGAACTGATCATTAGCTTGGGCACCGCATCCAACCTCCAACAAGCATGCAAACAACAATTCAATAGCGAAGGGCCGCGGGTTGTTGTTGTCGAAATGAACGACGTGGCGATGTTACCAACGCACGCCCTCGGCTACGACGGTGTTGACCAAATTTTTTGTTCCGGAAGTCAAACCTCTATCCAAAATTTTCTCGACAGCGAAGCTAATGCTACAGCAGTTGAAAACTGGGTGCGGTGGGGTGGACATATCGTGCTTTCTGTCGGTGGGAATAACACAGAACTCTTTACGGGGACAAACTCTTTTGAAAAATTTCTTCCCGGACAATTTGAAAAAACAATTTCCGTTCGTCAATTACGCCCGATTGAGATCCTTGGCGGCGGATCCGATCCATTGATCAAAGAAGATAGCCGCGGTCGAAACCAATCTTTTGTGATTCCTGTTTTTAGTATTCGCCATGGTCGCATTGAATCTTCCATCCCACGTGGAGATCAATCCATCCCGCTATTGGTTCGCGCGGCAATGGGATTCGGACAGGTGACGTTCTTAGCGGTCGACGTTGAACAGCCTGAATTCGAAACATGGAATGGAACGCGGAATGTCATTCGGAGCATACTATTTCTTGACCAAAAGAATTCGGCCAAGCGCAGCCTCATCAGTGGCGGAGAACTCGCCCATAGTGGATACGATGACCTAGCTGGACAACTCCGAGCAGCACTCGATCAATTTGAAGGGCAGGGCGTCCGATTTATCCCTTTCGAATTACTCTTTTTATTCGGAATTATTTATCTATTGGTCATTGCCGTGGGAGATTATTTTTTGCTCAGGAAATTACGAGGCCGAATGGAACTGACATGGATTAGCTTTCCCCTGACGGTGATTCTTTTTAGTGTCGGCATCTACGGTATCGCTCGCGCCACCAAAGGCGATCGTCAACTTGTGAATCAAGCGGA
The DNA here is from genome assembly GCA_002168195.1 of Planctomycetaceae bacterium TMED10. Classification (GTDB taxonomy): domain Bacteria; phylum Planctomycetota; class Planctomycetia; order Pirellulales; family UBA7805; genus UBA7805. The sequence continues at coordinate 2,978 of NHBP01000061.1, read as the reverse complement.
GGTGATCGATATTGATCTGCTTACGGGGCAGGTTCGCGGTTCCTGTTGGCTCTCTCTTTTTAGCCCTCAAACAGAGCGATACGATCTTTCTGCCTCATACTCGCTGAAAGACAAACCGCAGCCTGACTCGGAAGATGCCAAAGAAAGCAAGAACAAACAGATGACCGACACAATGCTTTTTTCCTGGATGGGTCTTCCGGGAAGGGGGCTAGGTGGAATGGAGTCACCACTGGCCACCCCCGTGTTTGAGCTAGGCTATCGCTATGGACCGCAACTCGCTTCGCTCAATGAGGTACCACTCTCAATCTGGTCTACCAAGTGCTTCAGTATCCGCTCTCAAAGTACCGGATTGCGGGCAGTTGAAGCCACGTTGTCTGAGAGAAGTCCTGGTGAGGATGCCTTGGTCGAAGGTTCGATTACCAATCGCATGATACAACCCTTACGAGATTGTGTTTTACTCCACAACGGATGGGCTTATCCTCTCGGAGACTTAGCGCCGAACAAACCGCACGCGATCGACCGGAGCCAATCGGTCCGCACGATTCGTAATCATCTCGCTCGACTCGGTCCGCTCGAAATGGAAAGCGAGACACAACGGTTCGATGTGCAACGCATTTTTGAGCGCATGCTGTTCTATCAGGCCGGCGGCGGCGGAACCTCGATCCTGCTGCGCAATGAATATTTGAACACCTTGGACATGAGCCACTTAATCGAAAATGGGGGAGCGGTCCTGGTGGGCCTGGCGGATCGCCGCGCGTTTGATATTTATAATGGCACCCAGTGCTTATCCGACGCACAATCGCTCCGAGCAGCCGTCTATCGCATCGTTTTGCCGATCCAAAAATTTGATTCTCCCCGGGAAACAATCCAGGCGCCGGCAAGAGTGGCTCCGCCTGCGAATCCCGTCTTGTTTGCACATGAGGACCCAGCATGAACCAGCATGTCATCCGCGCCGTGGGGCTTAACAAGAAGTATGGTAATTTCCATGCTGTAAAAACATTGAATTTGGAACTCGATGAAGGAGATGTATTTGGATTCATCGGCCCCAATGGTGCTGGCAAAACGACGACCATGCGGATGCTTGCAACACTCTTAGACCCAACGAGCGGTGAGGCCTATGTCTGCGGGCACTCGATCTATAAACGGCCACGTGAAATACGTCGTCTTGTCGGTTACATGCCCGACTTTTTTGGTGTCTACGATGACATGAAAGTCATTGAATATTTAGAATTCTTTGCAGCCACCTATCGCATTCCATCAGAAAAACGGCTTGACATCTGCGAAAGCGTCCTTGATCTGGTTGATCTGACATTTAAACGCGACAGCCTGGCAAATACGCTTTCACGCGGTCAGACACAGCGACTTGGTTTGGCGCGTGTGTTGGTCCATGACCCGCAAGTGCTGCTCCTGGATGAACCGGCCAGTGGCCTTGATCCACGAGCAAGAATAAAAATCCGCGAATTGATTAAACGGTTGAGAGATATGGGAAAAACGATTATGGTCTCCAGCCATATTCTTCCCGAACTCGCAGACATCTGTAACAAAATCGGGATTATTGAGCGCGGAGAATTAATTGTGAATGAAAAGGTCTCTGAAGTGATGCAACGGATCCGTAGCGCACCGGTACTCAAGATCAGCGTGCGTGATGATCTCGACCGAGCTGGTCGTTGCATTGAATCCGAAGCAATCGTCGATCGCATCGAAACCGATCAACAGGGCCTTACCGTTTATTTGAATCCGGGCATTGATGACTATAGCTCGCTCGCAAAAGTCCTCATCGAAGGTGGTTTTGCCCTCGAGCGTTTTCAGGAGGAAGAAATGAATCTTGAAACCGCTTTTATGCTCCTTACCCAGGGAATCAGCGCCTGAGAGGGCAGGGGGGTAGACGATACGGATACTCTCTTACTCTCGCGGCAGCAAAAAAGCCTGGAAAACCGCAAATTCCTAAGCTTTTCTCAAATTGCCTATATTTAATGACCGGTTTTTTTTGCGCATACCGCTTGTTTTGCCATCCTGAGCGATTATCCTCGGAATCAGGCAATTTATTACACATCCCGATGAGTTTAAGAGGGGAATGGTTTGATGGCATCAAAAGAGTGGAAATTGGCTGTGACGTTTTGCTTAGCCATAGCAGGACTGGTAATTCTGACATCGGACGCCGACGCGTGGGGTCGCCACCGACGGCACGGTAGCTACGGCTCGGGTGGCAGCTATGGTTCCTACGGCAGTTACGGCTCAGGGGGCAGCTATGGCTCAGGGGGAAGTTACGGTTCCTATGGCAGTTACGGCAGCTATGGATACCAAGTGGTGTACTACAACTCCTGCGGCAGTTCCGGAGGAAGTTACGGTAGCTACGGTTCCTATGGAAGCGGTGGCGGTGTGATTGAATCGGATGCCATGGAACCGGCGCCGGTGGAAGCGGACAAGTCGGATACCGAGGCACCGCACGATAAAAGTGATTCCAAATCGGGCAAGGCAAAACCATCGCCCTCTGACGCGGTTTATCTGACCGTGAATGTACCTGAGGGTGCATCGGTTTTGGTGAATGGGAAACCGACCACCACGACCGGTATCCGCCGTACGTACATCTCTCGAGGCGTCGCCGCGGGGATGCGGTACAAGTATGATATTCAGGCGAAAGTCGATCACGATGGTGAGTCACGCATAGAAAACCGCGTTGTCTATGCCAGAGCAGGGGACCGCCCGGAAGTTCAATTTTCTTTCGACGCTCAGGACGCAAAGACAGAACTTGCGGACGAGGCGCCTGCGAGAGAGACCGATAAGACCACACTCCGCATCCATGTCCCCAACGATGCCAAAGTGTTCTTGGCTGGCCGGGCAACAAAATCGACCGGTCCGGTACGCGTCTTTCAAACCAGTCGGCTACCGGCTGGAGAAAGCTGGGAGGGATACACAATCCGAGCGGAAGTCGAGCGGGATGGAGCCATGGTATCACAAGAGCGAACCATTGAACTCGA
>NHBP01000060.1 GCA_002168195.1 Planctomycetaceae bacterium TMED10 | reverse complement strand
TGATTCGTATGGAAACGCTTTCTTTGATGAGCGATATTGAAATTCCGGTCTATGTTGCCCGAGCACAGGTTGCTTCGGCGATTGATTTGGTCGTACAGATCACCCGGTTCTCCGAAGATGGCTCTCGCAAAGTGACGCGAGTGAGTGAAGCTTTCGGGTTGGATGACCAGAACCGCTACCAGATACAAGATTTGTATACGACCCGCATGCAAGGGAAAAAAGAAGACGGCATGCTTGATGTTTCTTTAGAGCGAACCGGGCATGCGCCAACTTTTGCTGCTGAACCACTCGAGGCAGGCATGCAGAATCGGATACAGCACACGACTAGCCTCTGGGAAATGAAAGATTAAAACACGTGCCTCACTGGACAGACCATAAGCCACGACGCCGTACCGCCAATCCCAACAGGCGTGGTGCGGCAACCCTCGATTTCGTGCTGGTTCTAGGCGTTTTGCTGCCGATTGCGGCAGTGGTGATTGGCATGGGGAGCAGGATTATGCAACTTGTCTACGAAATGCTTGCGGTTTTTCTGGCATGGCCTTTCATGTAAAAATATCGAATTCAAATAAAACATTTACTCTTTCTTCAGAAAGGATTACGACGATGTATCAACCCACTCGAGCTTCACTGGGCGAACTACTCAAAAGAGTGCACCAGGACGAGCGTGGCGCCGTGTCAATCGAAACCATCCTGGTCGTGGCCGCGATTGCAGTCCCCGTCCTGATTTTTGTCCTCAAGGTAGGCTGGCCCATGATTCGGGATAAGATTTTCCATAAGGGTATGGAAGACCTGATGGGCGGCATTGAGAACGTGAACGGTTCCGGTACCTCCACTGGAAGCACAACCGGAGGGTAGGGCATTTCATGCTGACTGCCGCGATCATGTTTCTGCTTCTGGTGGTCGCGGTATGGACCGACCTCGATCGCCACAAGATTTATAATGGAAACACATACACGGGGATTGCCCTAGCGCTATTGATTGCAACGGTCAATAGTTATTGGGGCGGAGGTGAGCAGATGCAACGACTGCTCGGATCAATTCAGTTGAGTGACGCCGCAGTCGGTTTTTTTATCTGCGGATCGATCATGATCGTCTGTTATGTGTTTTTCAGCATTGGTGGCGGCGATGTCAAACTCATTGCAATGCTTGCCGCTTTTTTTGGGCTACAGAAAGGCATTGAAGCGATGCTTTGGACATTTATTATTGGCGGAGCATTGGGTCTGGTAACGATTCTTTGGACCGTTGATTTTCGCACGCTCGTGCGTCGATTCTTCCAACGCGTCCGTTCGATTATTCTGCTGCAGACCATTGAACGGGAAGAGGGCGAAGAAGCAGTCGGAGCAAAACCTCTCTATCTCGCACCGAGTGCCCTGGTGGCTGCGGTCATTGTCCAATTCAACCTACTCGATCGATTGGGGTGGATTTAAGCATGGTGCTTGAAAAGGTTGCATTTTATTGGCTGGTCTGTTTGGCAATCGTCGCCGTGCTACTCGGCGTGCTGCGATTATTGATCACCTTGAGCGGTGCCCAGCGACGTCGCCGCGGTTTTGCAGGACTGCATCGCGACCAGCAGGGCAGTGTGCAAAGCCTCAGTTTTGTGATGACGCTACCGGTGTTCATTATGATCATGATGGGCATCATTCAGATCGGACAGATCATGCTCGCCAAAGTTGTGGTGGAATATGCAGCGATCACCTCCACGCGCGCGGCAACCGTCTGGATGTCTCAGTACACGTTCACGCAGGGTCAAGACGGCCAAACAGATCAGCGCAGCCAAACAGAGCAGCGAAACTGTATTGGTGGTAAGAATGTGACCCTGAATCGCTCTGACTCCACATATCGCATTCCAACGGAGACGATCGAAAACTCGAGCAAAGGCATGCGTATCGCACTGGCAGCGCAACTTGCGTGCTTGCCCATTTGCCCCTCGCGATGGCCCGCGGCAGATGAACCCTCTCTCTCGGGCACCTATCAAAAGACGCATGCGATTTTGGTCAAAGCCTACAAGGCAATGGCAGGTGAAAAAAACACGGCACCGCAAGAAGCGATTTCCAAGCGTTTGAAAAATAAACTTGCATACAGCCTTGCAAATACGCAGATTGAAATTGAGATGGAACACCCGGAAAATGATCCGTCGTTTCGACGATACGATCACGCATACCAGGTCAATAGGGCCTATTATTTAAGCCAAAATCAAGGTGGCGTATCCATCAACACGATCCCGCTGCCGGCGTGCCCGGGAAGCAGTGCGGGAGAATGCGGGGGAGATGTTTACTACGCACCCGGTTACAGCCAGGAAGCATTGGCGTTCCTGCCGAATCAAGTTGGCTGGCAAGATCGCATCACCATCACGGTCCGGCATCATCTTGCCTTGCTCCCCGGTCCTGGAAAGCTTCTCTCGAAGTTCGTCCATGGCGACGCGGGGACACGTAGCATTGGAGAGATGGTCGGACAACGAGAGGGAAATAAAGAAACTGAACAGGACAGCACCCTGTATACCTGGCCGCTGGTTGCCAAGGCCTCAACGATTAACGAAGGAGAATTGTCGATCTTAAGATACGAACAATTTTTCATCCGTGATCCGTGACCTAAAAAAGCACCGTAAGACGAAAATAATCACCAAACCTCATGACGATATCATGCAACTGTTGACTTATTACAGAAAATCATTGAAAGCATTTCATCGCGACGAACGTGGCGTGATGAGCATCGTGACGTTGCTCACCGTGCTCATGCTTGCGTTTATGCTCGGCATGATTCTGAACGTGTGCTTTCAAGCGGATGGCAAGATACGCATGCAGAATTCAGCCGATGCGGCCACCTATTCCAGTGGTGTCGTCATGGCCCGCGGAATGAATTCCCTGGCCTTCACCAATCATTTACTGTGCGACGTTTTTGCGCTGACGGCTTTCTTACGCGAGGGAAAGAATAATGATGCGGAGCAACTTGCGCAGGAAATTCTCTCGACGTGGGAAAAAAATGCTCCGGCACTCGCCGGTGGAGTCGACAATTGGGACGGAAATTACGATCGGATTCCAAATGTCAGCGGGGGAAATTTCAAGAACGCCGGGATCGACGCTGCCCTTGCGACCAAAGTTCCACAACAACGAGAAATGGTGACCGCTTTCTCAAATTGGGCACGAAGCTTTAGTGCGCAGGTGCTGCCAACACTCGAAACAATCCTCGACCAGGAATTAATCCCACAGTTTCAACGTGCTTTGCGTGGCAATATCGGCCAGATGGTGCAGCAGTCCGCGGTCGATATCAGCACACGGCATGGAAACCGAGACGATGGTGGAACGGACGCTGCCCGCGGCCAGATGGGCGCTGCAATCTGGCGGACCGACGCCACTCAATTTCGATCCGAGACCACGGACCCCAACAGTCCGCCCGTTGGCCTGCCAGTCGTTGACGCGACAGACAATCCCGGCGGATTTTATCACCAAACCGCACTCTCCCAGCGCAAAGACCTTGCGGAAACCTATCTGGCTCAGTGGAACAACGAAAAACTGCAAGAATTTAGCCACGTGGGACCGTTGTCCCAGTTCGGTAATCTTTGGCGGGGGTTCACGCGGGGCGAACTGCGCGACTTGCTCGCCGAGCACCAGCAAACAAATTTACTCCATGTGATCTGGACACCCCCGGAAGTACAGTATTCTTCGACAAGCGAAGACCTGCGACCCACGCTGAGCTTCGATTGGCAACAATTTACATCTCCTGACATGATCCCAGAAGACCGGAGTCGCAACGGCTTCCTGAACGAACAATATATGTTTGTCGGCACCGTCTATTGGCAACGCCTTCATGCGCTTTTACCAAGACTCTTCGCTAATCCTCTTGCGGGTGATCGGGTAAATTTCTCCCAGGGCATGCTCTTCCTTGCGGTGCCACGACTCGCCAGGGGACACTCTGAGTGCTGCGAAACCATTGAGCCGACTTATCGAAACGATAAGACTCAATACCGAACAAATCATGTACCAGACAATAGTAGCTGGGGCCGGCAAAATCGAAGCGTTTCGTGGAACCTGCTGAACCAGAATTGGCAATTTAAGCTTGTTCCGTCGTCCGTTGGTTTGGTCGATATTCTGGCCCAAAGTCCTGGGGGCTGGAACGACGGATCAAGCGGTACCGGGGACGAAAAAAAGTATGTACCACCATCGTTAGGGAACCTGACCGACCACGACATCCACTTCATCAACATGCACTAATGGTCTCGGTCTGCCACCACCCCTTTTAGCTCGATTTTTGTCCCGCCCATCACCTGAAGGACAGGCAAAAAGACAGTCAAGCCACTCTGGTCATCGAGCGCAGCGTCCGCGACTTTGATGTGACCAGCACCACATTTTCCATCCGATTGTGTGGCATCAAAGAATCGCCACGCTCCATCGCACCAGATCTGATTCCACATATGATAAGCAAACCCTCCGAGCGATGGCACGTATACCAGGCCCACAACGACCCGGGCTGGTAGTCCCCGGGCTCTGGCCAGCGCTGCAAGCAGCACGGCATGCTCGGTGCAGTCCCCCGTCCGCGTGCGGGCCACCTCCGTGGCTGTCGCCAAAACAGTCGAAAAATCTTTACGGGTAATCCACAAATAAACGTGCTCGGCCAGTGCCTTAGCGAGTAATGATTCGGTCGCCGCCGGACCCACTTCCGCAGCGAGTTGCCGAATCGCTGCGTCGTTTTGATCAACGTATCGATTCGGTTTCCGATCCGCAGCCTGCGGTAAATCTTTTTGGCCATCCTTCGCAAGTGCGGCTTGATCCTCTCCGGCCGATACCAGCAGGTTCCACCCACCCGCTTCGGCGGGGGTACAGACCTGGCAAACCGAATTTGGAAAGGGCGGTTTGGTGGTTGCCCCCGCCGTATGCACCCGGAAGCGGGCAGCATGTGCACCGGCCAACGCATTCGATTCTGCTTTCAGGGGAATCACGGTTTCGGTAATCAGATCCGGGGGTGCTGCACGCTGTTTGGCAAGTGCCTTTTCTTTGGTCGTNCGNNTCACNGTCTGNCCGAGCGTCGGTTCNTCGGTTTTAAGAATCTGGCCATCNCGNTCCATCCACAGNGTTGTAGTGAACTGTTGCCCGGACAGCTTNGTTTCACTTTGTATNGGCAACAANTNCTTTNATTCACCNAGCATGTCGGTNNTNGNCCAATCACCGGCTCTCAGNGTCGTCTTTGCAACGCGATTAAAAATNGGCAAAAGCGCAGAAAACGTCCGCTGCTCACCCGGAACCATCGGNTNATTCTCGAGCAGGCGNTGCTCATAGAAGAAACCNTGCAATTCCGNACTCCACCGGATGCGTTGGGNTGTCACCCGACCGCCCTGTTCGGTTGCCATCTCAAGGTGTTGNCCCTTGACGATTCCGGTGGTAATCATCGCTTGGCCGCCTAAATCGGTCTCCGTGCGGAAGTCCAGCATGTCNCCTTTGGCATGGAAGGTTGCCTGGACAAATATGGCCGCCTCCACTTTTTGTCCTAACCGCTGCATCCGCATTCGCAGCACACTCTCGATTTGATGCAGCGTTTCTCCGTCGCGTTCAATGGAGTATTCACGCATGCGACCATAACCGGCNGGCGCGCCGGCCAACTCGATCAGTTCCCACANATCTTTTAAGACGTGGCCGACTTTTGCCGGCGCATTCTCATCGGCAGCCTTCTCGACTTCGGCTGCAACAGTGAGCATCACTCCAAGATGCATCCAAGAGATACAGCACAAAAGCGAGACGAGACCAAAGATGCGGGAAACAGANCGCAGANAACTGATTTTCATCGGTAGAGTCATGTCGGAATGNAAATGTGGTGTTCGTGACNCCGCCGCCAAGCATANCCAATCGGTCGCGACAAACGACGGACCNTATCTTAGCGGATTCCCCCGATTTTGGCCGCCTCAACTCATCAGCCGGTTCAGCGACCCGTCACTCAACGCTCCTAGTACCGGAAAAATCGATTATACGGCCTCTCCGCCTGCGGACCTGCGAAAGGGCGAAGAATTTATGCTTCACTTGCGAGCGGACGCCTTTACGTAACCTAGATTTCCTCACACGGAGAGGCCGGAAAGTCACCGTAAGCCTCAAACTCCAGACTGAAGCANCAAAACAGGCATACCNTACAGCACAAGGATCGCGTTACCCATGGGATTTTTTCAAAACTTTTTCGATAAGTTTTCTGGTCAGCAAGAACCTATCGAGAGCAGAATTCCCGGAGNNGAAATTCCCTGGGAGACGCCCGAATCGGAACCCGAAACATGCCTCGCCAGCAGTTTTGATCTGCTCGATGAAGAAACGGTCGACTCCCATTTACGGATTTCCCGCTACAGCGACTTCCATCTGACCGATGCAGTCAGACCGAGCTACGACCTGCAGGTGATCCCTCGAGAGGCCTACAGGCACGACACATTTCGCGATAATAAAGCGGGGTGCAAGATTCCGGTACTTATGATCTCTGCCTCCGCGGAAAAATTATTTGACCTGTTTCTTGACCTACTGAACCCGCTTGGAGATCAAGTGGATGTTGTGCTTGAGTCAAGTCACGCAGGCTGCGGGAGCACTGGCGCAAATGCGCAACGGGAGCAAATTGATCTCCCTGTCCTGAAAAGCATTCTTTGTGAATACGAACAAACCTTAATGGACGACGGATGCCTTGGCATTGCTGTCTTAAATCCTGCCATACCGCTTGAAGTGCAATTCGACGAGCACAAATTGCTCATCGTGTACGGAGAGGCACTCGAACGGTTTGAAACAGTGCTACAGCAATACGGGATCAAACAGGATCAAGAAGTTCAATTCATCACCGAGGGTGAGCATGTCCATGCGTCACAAGAAGAATATGCAGATCGCTTTGAATTGCTCCGCAATCATCTAGGCATAGAGCAGTCACTGGACATCTACCAATAAACATCACCGGTTGGCTTTNCTTTTTGNCGGTCGCTGCGTACGATGNATGCAAGGAGNTTTTNCGTGAAGAATGATCTTNTTTTTTCGTGCATTGCGATACCNTTTACCATTGGCTTCGGCATTGCTTCCTGCCAACCCCTGTGGGCNATGGCCATTTTNGCNGCAATGCTTCTCCTTCGATATANNGCAGCACCGGCAACATCCATTGCCGCACGNCACCGGCTTATGGGNAGGACGGCCAGCGAGGCTTTCGCCGTNCCCGNTGATAGCAGGCCACGGCATCNGGGNNAAAGANGCCCTTTNGGNCGNAAAATCGCTCCTTGGCCCCCNGTGNATTGAAGCTTGATCTTGTTGGCAATCTGCCTGATCGCTACACTGCGGCACGTTTTTTGTGCCCGCTTATCGACTCGATGACAGGGCTCAAGAAAAACTTGAATGGACTCAAAAAGGCGATAGAATGAAAAACATGGGCACCAACATGGACAGGCCCGGCAGACCGTCCGGGCGAGAAATGCAACGAATGACCAGAAGGATAACTGGGCGACTGTTGTGTGGGTTAATGCTTGTGGGCGTCACGGCAGTTTCGACGCACGCGCTATTGAGCAAACCGACTCTCGCCCTTGCGGAGCCTCAAAAGCACGAATTGTCTCGCGATGGACTGATCACGCATATGCAGGTACTCGGAGATGGCACGCAGCAGCTATGCGTTCTGGATCCGCGGCAGCGGGTGGTTGCCGTCTACCACATTGATGCCGCCAAGGGAGGCATTGCGCTTCGAAGTGTACGGAGCATCTACTGGGATCTCCGCATAAACCATTTTAATGGCACAACCCCACTTCCGGAAGAAATTCGCTCGCTTATTGAACACGAGTAAACAAACATTTTGATCTGCCCCGGAAAACGGGCAGCTAAAGTTAAAAATAGAATAAATGGTGTCCTGAGTATTTCATCATGGCTACAAAATTCATCGATCTTGAATCCGCTGCGAAAGAACTGGGGATCGCGGTAGATAAATTGACCGAGATGCGCGAGAAAAATGAAATTCGTGGATTTCGCGACGGCGCAACCTGGAAGTTTAAGCCGGAAGACATAGAAGGCTTGAAGGCTTCCATTGAAGCCGGTGGCTCGGAACTTGACCTTGATGACCGAGACAGTTCAGCCCAACTCGATATTCCAGACTCGATTTTATTGAGCGAAGTCGAACTTGGTTCTGCGGGCCCAGTGGGTTCAAGCACTGTGATCGGACAGTCGGCGACGAGTGACCCGTCGGATGAAGAGTTTCGCCAAACTGTCGAAGCACTTGATTCGAGCGATATTCAACTTTCGAGCGATTCATTGATTCTTGGTGGTAGCGGAACAGAACCATCTTCTGATGTATCGTCCGATGTACTTGGGGGAGAATCGGGTGGATCCGCGGCAGATGCTGGATCTGAAATTCAGCTTACCGGAAGTGACGATCTGGAGATGGAACTTGACCTCTCCGATAGTGGAGTTCAAGCGGAGCCGACCAGCCATATTGCACTTGGAGGCAGCGACGCGGCGAACGCCGGTGATTCCGAGGTCACTGTCACCGATGAAGATGATGCTGTCCTGGTTCTGGGTGGGGCCGGCAGCGATGTCATAGGCGCAAGTGATAGTGGAATTTCTCTGAACGATCCAGCCGATAGTGGCATATCGCTCGAGGCGAGCGATATGGGACTTGGGGGTTCGGCCATCGGAAGCGATGACTCGCTTTTATTGGGTGAGGAGGATCTGCTTTCGACCAGTGATGCAGCAACGGATGGGGGTTCACCCTCTCAGCTTCAGCAGGATGACGACTTTTTACTCACGCCACTTGAAGATGCGATGGCAGACGATTCTGAAAGCAGTTCACAAGTCATTGCCCTGGATGATCCGGATAGCGGGTTTGATCCCTCTTCGGCGACTGTAATGGAGGGTGGCGGTGACGTTGATTTGGCGATGCTCGGTAGTGGTGACGACGAGGGTGGCGATGCCGCCACGTTGATTCAGCCCGAGGCGGGGCCCATTGTCGTGCAGCAGGCAACCATCCCCGAATTACCCTATTCGGGCTGGAATCTATTGAGCCTTTTCCTGTGCATTGTTTTACTCGCTCTCTCCGGTATGTTGATCTACGATCTCGTTCGGCAGGTCTGGAGTTGGGAAGGGGTGCATCCGGTCAATAGCGGCTTAATGGATGCAATCATCGGCATGTTTCGTTGAATATGGAAATAATCTAACATTCAATCAATCGCGAGGGACTCCTCGCTTAATTGCGCTTAGTTGCGTACGGTAAGGAAGCCGAACCGCATGTCGCCATCGACGCATTACCGCAAGCCACGTTTTCTTTGTGGTCGGGCCCTGCGATGTCTCGGCCCGGTGATCGTATCGGTCTGCCTTTGTGCCGGTTGCCTGGTGCCTGCATCACGAATGGAAAGCTGTCAGGCACGTTATCATCAGCTTTCAGAAAAAAATAAGTCCCTGCAGACGGAAATTGCAAATCTTGAAGTAACGCGCCGCCAATTACAATCCGAACGGGACCAATCTGAGCAGGAACTCGTNTTTCTTGACAAAGAGGTCCCAAGTCTGNTTGCAAAGCAGCAAGACATTTCGCAGCCTCCCGCTGCGNCAGGACGCCAAATCAAGGAATTAGCTGCGNGTACNGACGGACTCNATTTTGATGCGGCAAGCGGCGCTGTGAGCCTNAGACCGTCGGTTTTTTTCCGTACCGGAACCGAANTGAAAACGGAATCCGGGGAACCACTAGGAACCTTGGCCACCGTATTTAATGAGTCGACAGTGCGCGGTCATCGCGTCCTGATTGTAACCAGCAATTCCTCAAGAGAAGATCTTCCCGGGCACCAAAAAAATCTGCAACGGGCGATCACACTCATGGGCTTTTTTCGACAATGGGGCNTCGAAGAAAATCGACTCGGGGTGTCAAACTATGGCAATGCTCCGCGACCAAGGGACATCGCGTCCACGGAAAATAATCCGCGTTTATCTGAGGAAGCGGTGATGAAAATCTATTTAGTGGATGACGACGTGCCTGTTATTGGCTGGAACACTCCGCAAGTACCCCTTTACCGCTAGATCGCACTACTATCGGNCGTGGGCTGGGATATAATAAGTGGGGGATGTCCTGCATCGTGCGGATAGCCTGCCCGCCTCAACATTTCTCCCGATGGTCTTCCTCAATACGTGTTNTGCAATGCGTGATTTATCTTTATCCGCCTTTTCGTTGCTCGTCTGCCTGATCCTTGGATTTGGTTGTCGCGATCAAGACAAGATCGTCCGCTACCGCGTGCCTAAGCAAAAATCCACGTCAACGGCAGGCACTCAAGAAATGCTCGTAGCGGTCACGGAGCGAAACGGGCAAGTTTATTTCTTTAAAACGGTCGGGCCAAGCGATCGCATGGATCAGTGTCGTGACGCGGTAAAACGCTTTGTCAAAACAATCCGATTTCCTGCGAGCGACAACGCGCGTCCATCGTGGCAACTTCCCGACGGTTGGTCAGAACGAANNGGATCAGGGATGCGTATCGCAACGCTNCTTCTGGATAACACCTCGCAACCACTTGAATTGGCCGTATCCTCACTCCGGCAGACCAATCCGAACTGGGATGCCTATCTCACAAGCAATCTCAATCGCTGGCGCGGCCAGCTGGGATTAAAACCGGTGGCAGAGAAACAAGCGTCCGATTCTTTCGACACGTTTTCTAATGACGGACAGACCATTTATTTTGCGCAAATTAAAGCAACCGATCAAAATCCGGTCGAACCTCCTGTCGAGCGNGCTGCTGGACCCTCGAGTCGGCCGAACGCATCGCTTACNGGTTTCGATAGAGAGCTTGTTCGCGGCACGCCGCCGGCCGACTGGAAACCGGGGCCGGTTACGGGGATGCGAAAAGCTTGTTTCCGTATGCTTGCCNATGGCCAGGCACTCGAAGTGACGGTGATCCCTGCGGGTGGTGACCTGCTGGCAAACGTCAATCGTTGGCGGGGGCAACTGAANCTCGANCCCATCAATCAAGAACAGCTTGAACAGGCCATTGTTGATGTAAAGGCCGGTAACTTGAATGGAAAANTTNTTGCTTTACCTGGTGCAAGTGAGACCATTCTCGTTGCTGTCTTCCCTGCAGCGGGTGGNAATAGCTGGTTTGTAAAATTGCGTGGTGATCGAGGGATTGTAGAAAAACAGACAAAGGNATTTAAATCTTTTATTTCATCGCTCCGCTTTGCTCCCACATTTCAATAAGATACTGANAGCCTACTNAGAAACGCTTTGCAGAAAAAATTCNCCATGAGTCAGCCCGCAAAAGTANCACCTNCATTACGTAGCTCGAANGGGGCTTTTTTCCGCATCTTCGTATCGCTTGCNTCCCTGCGACTGACGGTCACGCTTTTCGCGCTAAGCATTTTCATTATTCTCGTGGGAACCTTGGCCCAAACCCAGAAAAANATGTGGGACGTAAGGGCTGAGTATTTTCATACGTGGTGGTCCTGGATTGAACTGCAAGTGTTTTTTCCGGCCGCATGGTTTCCCAACTGGCAACAAATCGCGGGCGGATTTTATTTCCCGGGCGGAAAAATGATCGGTCTTGCCATGGCGATTAATTTNCTAGCAGCCCATCTTTTCCGGTTCAAGGTCCAAGCAAAAGGCAGGATGCTGCTGGTAGGCACTCTCTTACTGTTGATCGGGGGAGTTTTTGTCTATCTCGTGGTGTCTGGCGGGAGTCTTGATCAGCAAAGTCAATCCGGTCAGCAAGCGAACTGGGGGTCCGTCTGGCTCTTTTTCAAAATGATGCTTTTGGCACTCACCCTGACTGGACTCGGATCCATCGCCTATTACGCAAAGCAAGGTCATTATCGCTCAGCGCTTTTTTGGATATTGAGTGTTCCTGTANTCCTNTCGGCANCAATTGTTTTTTGGGTGCTTCTCTCCGGAAAAGANGCTTACCTGGGAGATGCCGGGATGCGCATTTTATGGCAACTGATGCTTGCCGAAGGTGCCGCACTCGTCTGTTTGGCNGGGTGCCTGATTGTCTTCAAGCGGCGGGGCGGGGNGGTGNTATTACACGCGGGACTTGCGCTGATTATGTTCGGCGAATTAATGGTCGATCTTTACGCTGTCGAATCGCGCGTCACGCTGGCCGAGGGTGAAACNGCAACCTACGCGGCAGANAGTCGATTTTCGGAACTGGCAATCANCGATCGCTCAGGCGAAAAAACCGATGATGAGGTGGTGGTNCCGGGGTCGATGCTACGGAACGGGCAAAATATCCAGCATCCCTTNCTCCCTTTTGATGTCGTCCCCGTTCGATTTTTTGCCAANACACAAATGAGCCAGAAGCCGGACTCGCTGGGTCGTCGCGGCGTGATGTTGCCTACCGTGAAAGAAGCGGGGCGAGATTTCGAAAANCCTGCCAATCGTGGCGCGGGGCGCATTTATGCCGCCCGGGAAGCTGCCAAGACNAGTGGAACCGATGCGCAGCAGACAGAAGACATCCCGGCCGCCTATGTGGAATTTAAAAGTAAAGACTCGGCGGACTCATTGGGAACGTTTCTCTTGACATCGCTCCTGAAAGAACAAGCGGTAGAAATTAACGGGAAAAAATATGATGTTGCACTTCGCTACAAGAGGATCCACAAACCCTTTGCTCTCCGACTGGATGAAGTCCGCAAGGATGATTATCTGGGCACGAANATTCCCCAAAATTATTCGTCACAGATTCGATTATTAGATCCTGAAAAAAACGTTGACCGAAGCATCAAAATCTGGATGAANAACCCGCTGCGGTACGGGGGGGAAACCTACTACCAGAGTGGCTACAACGAACTCGGTGGNAAAAAATACAGCACGCTTGCAGTGGTCACCAATATGGGCTGGATGATTCCCTACGTGGGGTGCATGCTCGTGGCAACAGGCCTGNTAGCGCACTTCTCGATAACGTTAACCCGTTTTTTGAAAAGACAAGCAACAGCCAGTGACCCTGCGAAACTGGATGACAACTTGCAGGCAACGCATTCAAAATGGGGAATGNTCATCTTTCCAACAGCGGTCCTGCTTATCGGCATCTGCTGGATTGCAACGCGTGCAATCCCACGCCCGGAAGCACCCGCCGAACCTCACGTAAANGCNTTTTCAGCATTACCTATCATCTATCAAGGCCGAGTCAAACCATTCGATACACTTGCGATAAACAGCCTGAGGATTATCTCCGAAAAAACCACGTTCAAAGACCTCGAGGGGAAAACGCAACCCGCCCAAAAGTGGCTCCTGGAAACAATCGCTCACACTCCCGATTCGATGGACTTTCGGATTTTNCGAATTGAAAATTTTGACCTATTNCACACGCTCGGACTCAACAGACGNAAAGGTTATCGTTATTCCTACAATGAACTTTCACCAAANATAGACGCCTTTAAACAGCAGGTGGCACTCGCACGCAAAGCGGGCAGCAAAAATGTNTCGCTCTATCAGAAAAAAGTNCTNGAACTGAACGANAAGCTTGAACTTTTTCTCGCACTTCGAGAATCGCACCGCNTTCCGGATCGATCGGGGCAAAACGCNGAATTACAGGCCTTTACGATGACCGGAGTCGCNGCAGAGTTAGCAAACTCCAAAGCACCGAGAGCCATACCCTCTCCCTCTGCTGATCGGCAATGGGAGCCGCTCGCCACGACGCTCACCGCGAACTGGGTTCGCGAGATCGCGGAAGAAAAAAATATCGGATCCACNGGCGAGCTGGCAGCNCAGATAGCCAGCGATGTTTTTTCTGAAAAATACATTGAGCAGTTAGTTCAAAGTCGCATTATGCAGCTAATCGAACAGATTGTGCGGTCCCAAAACCCAAATCTNTCACCAAAAGAAATCCGAGCGTACGCCCAACGTGCCGCTGCTAATTTACCCGAAGACATGCGTCAATCAATTGAACCCACCGCACGACANGAGGTCATCGCGGGTCGNNAGCGGATCGAATCTGAATTGACCAACAGCCTGCAAGTCGTCAANGGCGGAACTGATCTGACAAAACCGCAAAATGAGCTTGCCGANAAAATGGCCGTGGNCCTTACGGCTTATAAAAATCGGGATACCGTAGCATTCAATACGGCGGTCCTTGATTATCGCAATGCGATGACTTCAGAGAAACCACAAGAATTGACCAGAGCGGCTTCATGGACCAACCAGGGCGTGACAAACATCTTTGGGTCGTTCTATGGATTCGAATCGCGATTCAATCAATTTGATCCGTTNACACTATCGAGCGTCATTTACCTGCTTGCGTTTGGCTTCGCTGTGCTCGGCTTGCTTATCTGGCGGGCACCGCTCCAAAGGACGGCCTTCTGGTTAATGCTGCTGGGGTTCGCTGTACAAACACTTGCAATCTTGGCGCGAATCTACATCTCCGGTCGACCACCGGTAACTAATCTCTACTCTTCTGCNGTTTTTATTGGCTGGGGTTGCGTTCTTTTGGCCATCNTNCTGGAGTGGATTTACCGCATTGGAATCGGGACCATTTTAGGGACCGTCGTCGGATTCCTCACTTTGAGGGTGGCCTACGGACTCGCCGCTGATGGAGATACGTTTGTCGTCCTGCAGGCAGTCCTGGATACTCAATTCTGGCTGGCGACGCATGTTGTGGCCATCACCCTTGGTTATTCAACAACGTTTTTAGCCGGNGGACTGGGNATTCTTTATATTCTTTTTCTCGTCGGCACGAAGTTCGGGGCAACTTTTCCGAACAACGCCCGCGACGCATTACCCAGGATGATTTACGGGGTACTCTGCTTTGCTATTTTCTTTAGCTTTGTGGGTACGGTGCTCGGCGGACTTTGGGCAGATGACTCGTGGGGACGCTTCTGGGGCTGGGATCCGAAAGAGAATGGTGCGTTGATTATTGTCCTCTGGAATGCCCTGGTNCTGCATGCCCGCTGGGCNGGGTTNATCCGAGCGCGCGGTCTGGCAGTTTTGGCAGTCGCTGGAAATATTACAACTGCCTGGTCCTGGTTTGGTGTCAACGAACTTGGTGTGGGACTGCACTCCTACGGATTTACCGAAGGTGTGCTGGTCAACCTGTCGTGGTTCGTACTCAGCCAGTTGTTGATTATCGGCATCGGCTGTCTACCCATCTTCGATGCTGCATCGAAGAAGACCCCACCGCAACCGCTAGGCAGCTAGGCAGNGATCCCTTTCTTAGCTGTTAGAGCTGTTAGCGACCGCGACAGACAACGGNTCCTATTTTTCACCCGCAGGACGNGCCGACGGCTGCACGCGTTTTTGCACGTCTGTTTCTAANACACCGAAAGCGGCTTCATGTCGCTGGATCGACATATTCAACGCTCCGAGAAGACGCTTCGCCGTATAGTAATTCATGACCAACCGCTGTTTAATCGAAATAGATTCGGGCTGGGGNCCTACNGGCTGTGAGTTGAGACCAACNTCGATGATCAACTCTTCGGGGGTCCCGGTCACACGGCAAAAATTCGCATAGCTGGTTATCGCACCATCGACATCNACGTGGATCGTCCGTCGTGCTGCTTCCTCGGCNTCTGGCGATTTAGATTCCGCTTCAGGTTTGTCGGCCATCTTCTCTTTCTCCTTTATTTTCGTTTGACTGCCATCCACCGGTCAGCCTAAAGCGGCCGGATCATAAATACAAGCAGGGGAAACCTCTAATCAATCCTCGGTTCTGCCAGGAATCACAAACGCAAAAAGTTGAATTATCAAAAATAAAACCATCACCCCCGCCAGAAGCCAGGGCACTTTTTCTACCCATACGCTCAGGCGTCCAAAACGGTTTTCGGGCGCAAAACTGAGAATCGCTGCAGAAAAGATAAGTATGCCCAGACTTCCCAGCAGTAGCGCGCAACCGAGTGAAGCCATGGTCCCCATAAAGGCTGTGCGTTCCCCGTGCCCATCAAGATTGATTCGAACAAGTCTTCCCCGATTCAGACTCTTCTCGACCGCTTCGCGGACCTCCAGGCTATGGGTGAATGGTTCCCAAGAACTCCCTGCAAGCGAATTTATTAACGCGCAATGGGCAAGAAGATCAGGTGGTTGAGAGGAAAGATCATTATTGTTTGACTCGATATCCCAAACGCCTGTTTCACGCAAGCGGACCAGCACCCGTCCCTGCGTCCCTTCGATAAGAATCTGTGCCGATCCAATCTCTTGACTCGGGCGAACAGCGGACCATCGCACCAGCCGACCATTTTTACTTGTACTCTGCACATTCAGAGGAATCGGTTCACTTCCCGTGCGCATCGCCACAACTTCTTTGATTGATCCGGCAAGTGCAACGAGGATCGTAATGTCTTCAGCAAAGGCATCTAAAACAGACTCGACGTCACCAGAAGGCAGTACCCGCTGCATATCGACTCTTTCGATCTCACCAACCGAAGCCAGCAGACTGGTTGTGGAATTCCCTGCCGAGGCATTCAATAATTGCATGCCGGGATGATGAAGTGAGGGCAGAAGAGGAAGAAGAACACCGACACACTCGCCTGCCAATCGTTCAAACTCGTAGGCCGTTAAAACCGCCCGGGTAGAGAGTGGCGCAATGAAAACAGTTCCCTTGAACGCTTTCAAGAATTGCATCGCTCGGGGCAATGCCTCTTCATCAGCAATTCCGCCGAAGATGATGACTTCAGCGCCGGATTGCTCCAACGCAATGAGTTCAACTTCGCTTAAATCGGTTGAAGAAAATACTCTTTGATGAATGCTTGAGTCAGCAAGCTGTGCCTCGAACTGTCTGACGAGCGAAGAAGTCCCCAACAATGCAAAATCCATAACCAATCGGCCTCTAATTATTCATAGTCGTCGGATATGATAGCCGCCATCGACATGAAAACGCTGTCCCGTACTAAAAGGGAATCGCTCTTCGACCAACGCCCCGACTGCCTCCGCCACATCACTCGCTTCCCCCCAACGCTGAATGGGAGTCAAGCCACTCTCGATGAGGGCGTCATATTTCTCAGTCACAGTCGCCGTCATATCTGTCCGAATAATACCAGGGCAGATCTCAAATACTTGAATCGATTCTTCCGCCAGACGTGCCGCCAACAACTGCGTCATCATCGCCAAACCGGCTTTTGCGATACAGTAATCGGCTCGATCACGGGAACCGGCGTATGCCGACACCGACGAGATGTTAATAATTTTTGCGGCAGGAATTTCGCCCGCTGCGATTTGCCTGATCATGCCGGTTGCGGCCCGTTGCGAAAGAAAAAAAGGGCCTTTTAAATTCGTGGTGAAAACTTTTTCCCAACTTGCTTCGGTCGCCGACAAAAGATCAACCCGCTGCGGTGGGGCGATACCGGCATTATTCACAAGCAAGTCAAGTCGACCAAATCGCTCCTGACATTCCGCTAGCAATTGTTCGCGATCTTCTTTTTTTCCAACGTCGGCTCGCACTGCAATCGCTTGACATCCTTGCGATTCCATTTCTGAAACCACCGATGCTGCCCGATCTGCACTCTGCACGAAATTAACAACGACAGAGAAACCAGAACTGGCAAGTTTGGCAGCAATCGCACGACCAATACCTCGAGATGCACCGGTGACTATTGCTACGGGTTGCTGGTCCATCGACGGCTAACTCCCTATGAACGACATGGACCAAGTGGCCGCAAGCAAGACAGGACTTCACTAAAGAATAAATTGACTCAAATCTTCGTCGCGGCTTAAGGCCTCTAGCCGCTCCTCGACATAAGCTGGATTGATAGTCACATCGCCCATCTTCATGTCGGGCGATTCAAACGACAACTCTTCTAACAATCGCTCCATGATCGTGTACAAACGGCGGGCTCCAATATTTTGCGACTTCTGATTGACTTCAAAAGCATATCCAGCGAGGGCATCGATTGCGTCGGTGGTAAAAGTGACCTTCACTCCTTCCGCCTTCATCAATGCCGCATATTGTTTTGTGAGAGATCCGCGGGGCTCGGTAAGAATCCGGACAAAATCTTCCTTTGTTAAATCGGTCAATTCAACGCGAATCGGAAACCGACCCTGCAACTCCGGCATTAAGTCACTGGGGCTGACTTTATGGAAAGCGCCCGCCGCAACAAAGAGAATATGGTCCGTTTTTATATAACCGTACTTTGTTTGAACGGTGGTGCCCTCGACAATCGGCAGTAAATCGCGCTGGACTCCTTGCCGGGAAACATCAGCGCCTCGGCCTCCCTCTGTGGCCACGACCTTGTCTATTTCATCGAGAAAAACGATGCCAACATTTTCGGCCAGTTCAATAGCACGAGCGTTTATTTTCTCTGAACTAATGAGTGCCTCGCAGGCCTCCTCGAATAAAACTTTACGTGCCTCGGCGACCGTCATTTCGCGTTGCGTCGTGTTGCGGGGCATCACTTTCTCGAATAGCCCCTGCAGATCAAAATCCATCTGCTCAGCGCCCATATTCGTTAACATCATTGGAGCCGACTTCTGCTCCACGGCAATTTCGATACTCCGTTGCTCCATCTCTCCAGCCAGAAGCATTGCACGAATCTTTTCGCGCGTTCGCGTGTGGCGTTCCCTTAATTCAGCCGCATCCTCATTCGTATCATTTACCGGGGGAAGCGGTGCAAGGATTTCAAGCAATCGGGCCTCGACTCGCTCCCGCGCCTGCGTTTCGACAGCCGCTCGTTCTTGTTCGCGTACGATGAGAATTGCACTTTCGACCAATTCGCGAATCATGCTTTCTACATCCCGGCCATAATACCCGACCTCCGTATATTTACTGGCCTCGACCTTGATGAAGGGTGCGGAGGTAAGTCTCGCAAGGCGACGAGCAATTTCCGTTTTACCGACCCCCGTTGGCCCGGTCATCAAAATATTCTTCGGCGCCACCTCCCGGCGCATCTCTTCATCGAGTTGCTGCCGTCGCCAACGGTTTCGTACCGCAATGGCCACGGCCCGCTTGGCTGCGGCTTGTCCCACAATGAATCGATCGAGCTCCGCCACGATCTGGCGAGGAGNTTGACATTGCGATGTATCGTTCAAGCGGTTGCCTCCATCTCCTCGATCACTATTTGATCGTTGGTATAAACATCAATCTGACTGGCAATTTTAAGCGAACTACGTACGATCTCACTTGCCGTTAAATCAGAATGTGCCACCAGTGCACGTGCCGCAGCTGCGGCATAATTTCCCCCTGAGCCTATTCCCAAAACACCATCGGTGGGCTGAATTACATCGCCAATACCAGTCACCAAAAGCGTATGCTCGGAACTGATCATTAAAACCATTGCTTCAAGGCGACGCAGGGCTCTGTCGGTCCGCCACTCCTTCGCTAATTCAGTGGCTGCCCGGGGAACATTGCCGGGATGATCCTTCAGTTTGCTCTCTAGACGTTCGAGTAACGCAAACGCGTCCGCACTTCCGCCGGCAAATCCAGTAATCACCTGGCCATCCAGGAGGCGGCGAATTTTCATCGCATCAGCCTTCATGATGGTTTCACCCAATGAAACCTGCCCATCGCCACCGANAGCCACGCGGCCCTGNTGTCGNACNGTAAGAATTGTGGTCGCATTGAGTTTCATNATTGAGCCANNNCCAGAAANCCAGTTCCAGAAAANNANTGCAAAANNAGGATGCCTNNNAAACGAGCTNCNATTTTCNCCAAATCATCNNTGCGCTGCCAGGGGCGAAAGTCGCCTGGTGGNCCGGATGTGACTGAATGGTTATGCTACACGCCATGAATTCGCCCCGAAGCCCATTTCTAATGTCCCCAGGCGACACTGCACTCTTGGTCATTGATGTCCAAACCAAATTGCTTCCTCTGGTNCTGGATCAAAAACGCGTGCTGTGGAATATCACCCGATTGCTCGAAGCGGCCAACGGCATGGGAGTCCACATCNCTGCGACCGAGCAATATCCNGAAGCACTTGGTAGTACCGTNGACGAATTAAAACCTNACATNCAGGGGGCTTTGGCAAAGATTGCGTTCAGTTGCGCCGNGGTGAAGCCGCTGATTGCGGACCTGGAGGCACGCTCGCTGCCAAAACTACTGCTGGTCGGTCTGGAAACGCATATTTGCGTCCAGCAGACTGCNCTCGACATGCTGGCNCGAGGCTATGACGTTTATCTGGCGGCTGATGCGATGAGTGCCCGCGCACGGGNCGATCATCGCATCGCGCTGGACAGNGTGGCAGCTGCCGGCGGAGTGATCACAACCACCGAATCGATCCTGTTTGAGTGGTGTCAGATCGCTCAAGGACCAGCGTTCGAGCAACTGAAACCCCTCGTGCGACAGAGCCCCCCCGACGAGCAGTGAAGCGCAGGAGGAATCAGGCCTATAGCCCAGAGACCCCCTATCCCCCCTATAGCATTTAAATTACTGATTTTATTTTTGTTTTTACCGTAATCACGCCCTGACGCTTGCGAAGGTGTGGACTGGGCTTATATTGTCGGAGGTTCCTGTGGACCCCGTGAGGCTGTTAAGGGCTCGCAGGCCTGAAGAGAGGTCAAGGAAGAGCTTAGTCCTCCCGGTGCATCAGGTTCATCACTTGGGGGGGGCGCATTGAGGCGAAGGTCAGCCGCGTATGCTTGTATTGTCACGCAAAGTCGGGCAAAAAATTCTGATCGGAGATAATATCTCCGTCACCGTCGTCCGTGTCGGTCAGGGGGGTGTTCGGATTGGTGTTGAGGCTCCCGAAGAGATGGAAGTCGTCCGCGAAGAATTGAAGGCGGCTGATCCAGAGAGCGGTGGACGCAAAGCATCTCGGAATTCGAGATTACGGGCGCCTAAATAGCTGGCGATTGGCCTGCTTCGCGTTATTTCGGCACTGCACCGCGCAGGTTCTGCTGATGGCCGTCTAAGTCAATTCCGTTTTCCTGGACATAAGCCTTCAAACGTGAAACTTTCTCTTCCGCGGTTGGTTCTATCCTATCGGGATCCGTGGGCTTTTCATCCACATATTCCGGCCCCCATGGAATTTGCCGTCCCTCTCTAGTAATCAACGCGAAAGCGTATGTGTCGCTTGCCCCGACAAGAGGCTGCACCGAGGGTTCGATGGCTCGTAATGCAAAACTTTCCCAATCTGCTTGCAATGCGTCGGCAATCCGCGCTCCACCTCGGATGCGCGGATCTTTCCAGACATCACCGGGCGGGGGAGGGCGAAAAGGAACGCCTGTTATTTCAGCAAGCGATTGAATCGCCGGTGAATCCGCCTGTGCCTTGTTCAAAGGAAGTCGAATACCCTCACCATCGATAATACAAATTTCCGGTAAACGTTTTTTCCCGGGAAGCACTGGTTGATTATTTTTAATAAATGCAACGGGCTCCCGATAGCGAAGCGTCACCACGACGCGTGGTGGCTGAAACTTTTCAACCCGCTCCACAACTTCCACCCATGGATGGTCTTCGATCGCAAGACTAAGCCTTTCATTAAGCCCCGGGTCAAGAAGTGAAAGTTGGTCATCCAAACTCGCTTCGTGTACGACTTGTTGCAGAATAGACGATCGATCGACCCAGGGACTCTCGGTCAAAATTTCAATATTTGCCGGATGCAAACTGAACTGCGGACTGGAAGGGGCAGCCTGCCAGACGACCTGCCATCCCCAATAAAGTGCTGCAGCAATCGCGGTAAAAAGCAACGGAAATGTCAGTAGCAGTACGACCTGCCGGGCACTGCCCCGGCGATGCTTCATCGCCGACTTCCCCTCATTTTTCACCATGCCAGTCACATTGCCATCCACTTCGACTTCAATCCACCAGGGACCTGGAAACCAAAGACATCAAAGAAATGCTTCTCACCAGATTTCGATCTGCAGATCTAATTCGACTCCCAGTCGATCGCGCACACCATTGCGAATTTTTTCTACCAATTGCACAACATCTTCCGCTGTACCATCCTGACGAACCACAATAAAATTCGCATCGCGCTCGCTGGTTGACGCTCCGCCCACAGCCGCATTTTTCATTCCTGCTTGCTCAATCAGCACCGCGGCACTGGTCCCCTGGACATTCTTAAAAACACAACCAGTTGCTTGATGAGCGGGTGGCTGACTGGCTTGCTTTACNATCCATTGCTGCTGCATGCGTTTGGTTAGCGATTCTGCGTCGGCCTGCTCAAGTTCAAAATTCGCCTCTAAAATTACAAGTTCATCGAGACTGCTCTCGCGATAACTGAAATCCAGATCTGCCCGATCGCGCTCGATAATCTCCCCNCTGCGAGTCATGACCACTGCCCTGGACGTCCATTGACCGATATCGCCAGCGTGGCCGGCCGCATTCGTATGTAAAGCACCACCGATCGTCCCCGGGATTCCCACCAGCGACTCCAGACCCGAAAGGCCTGCAGCGACAGCGGCGGATATAACATGGGCCAGCGGGGCACCACCGGCAGCTCGGATGCAACTCCCTTTGACTTCAATCTGTGCAAAGGACTCAGCCTCCATAGAGACAACCACGCCGGATACCCCTTGATCGGATACCAGGACATTCGAACCACCTCCGAGCAATCGGACCGATAACTCTTCTTCTCGGCAACGTGTGACAAGTGTTGTCAAAGCATCAATGGAACCAGGAGTTGCAAAATATTCTGCCGACCCACCCAGTTTGAACCAGGTGCGTTCTCTGAGCGGAACATCCTGCTGCACAAACTCTTCTAATCCTGAAATAAATGTCATGCTCATCCTTCCAAATTTGCCNGNAATCCTACNGCGGAGCCACGCATCCTTTTTTCGGTCACAGAANNGCATCNCCTCANNCGCTTTATGGTACGTTTGNCNCCNCTGAGCAACAAGCCANAATCTGCCTGNCTAAGANNGATCTNTTTCNNANGCNAAAATNGGAATTTCAGGATTCATCCCAAACGACCTCTTCTCGTGGGCCGACGGTGGTGGCACTACACTGCAGGAGCGGAAAATCGCGTAGCACGCCGTGGATATCCTCGAGCGTGACCGCATTGAAGGCTTCCATTTCGTCGCGAATTGAACGATAACGTCGGTCCCGAATCCAACCCAGCCCAACGCTAAGCATCCTATTCTGAGGACGCTCACTAGAGAGTACCAACCGAGAGTTCAGCTTCGTTTTTGCCCGCGTCAGTTCNGCCTCTTGAAATCCATTTGCGTGCGCCTCCTCGTAGACGCTGCGAATTTTTCGCAAATTATTTTCGACCGATTCTGGATCGCAACACATCCAGGTCATCATCAACCCAGCATCGTCGTATTCGTAATAGTGTGTACTGATTTGCTCGGCGAGTCCCGGATGCAATAATTCCCAATACAGGCGACTTCCGCTGCTATCGCCGAGTAAGCTCACTAATAGATGCGCCGCATAGCGACGCTTATCCTGACTGCTGGGCCCACTGGAAAGCTGAATCACGTATTGCTGGGCTGAGGCTGGTCGCTGGATGACGCGGCGATGACATCCCGACTGCAGCGAATGCGTTTCTCGGCTCACCGACTCGTTGGACCACATCCCGCAGTAACGCTCTGCCGACTCAACGAGCGCATCAAAATCAACCTGTCCCGCCGCCGCCAATACCATATTCTTCGGGTTGTAACGGGCTTGAAAATAGGCCCGCATCGCATCGACGCCCAGCTGCGTAACACTCTCTTCGGTACCGAGTACGCGATTGGCTAACGGATGGCCTGCATAATAGTCCTCTTCACACGCTTCGTCCGCGCCAAAGGGTGGCTGGTCATCGTACATCCGAATTTCTTCCAAAATGACCTGC
This sequence comes from Planctomycetaceae bacterium TMED10, assembly GCA_002168195.1. Lineage (GTDB taxonomy): Bacteria > Planctomycetota > Planctomycetia > Pirellulales > UBA7805 > UBA7805. The sequence continues at coordinate 36,614 of NHBP01000060.1, read as the reverse complement.
TTCTCCGTATTGAAATCATCTTCGCGAAGCGCAGGCCGCATTAACTCACACCAGAGCTTGGCCACTTCACCCTGATACTCGGGCAGGCCGACTGCGTAATAGGAAGTATGCTCTTTTCCTGTCCACGCATTGTATTCGGCACCCATCTGGTCGAACCGCTGATTCACATCATCTACAGAGAGCTTGTCGGTACCCTTAAACACCATATGCTCGAGAAAGTGACTGACTCCGGAAACTTCAACATGCTCATCCCGCGATCCCGTGTTCACGCAAAAAGCCAGGGCGATACTGCGCGCGTCAGGATTGCATTCGGCAACAATCTGCAGCCCGTTATCGAGCGACCGTTCACGAAATTGCATCAGGCATCTCCAGCGACTGGGGACCAAGGGTGACTACGGTAAAATCTCCCGGAGGATGTTCCTCGAGATATTTATTAATGGATGCTGGAGTGAGCGCGTCAACGCAAGCCGAGATCTCATCAAGCGGACGAACGCGTTCCAGGTGATACCAGTCCCGGGCCAGAGCACCGGCTCGGGCCATGCTCGACTCCTGAGACATAATCAACGAACTTTTCATCTTCGCTTTCAGTCGATCCAGTTCTTCCGCCTCGATTCCGCCTGCCAGTTTTACCAACTCCGCAATCATGACGTCCAATGTTTCCTGAGCCCGTTCTGCCGTCGTACCCGCGTGACAAAATACGCTGCCATGTTCCTTCAGCGATCGCGTCGATGCGCCAACCGAATAGCAAAGACCTCTTTTTTCTCGCACTTCTGTGAATAGGCGGGAACTCGAACCTTCACTCAATACACCGACCGCGCCCCACGCCTGAAAATAGTCTTCGTGTTTATAAGGAATGCTCGGGTAGGCAAGCGCAATCTGTGTTTGATTCGAGTCATGTTCCAGATGATTTCGATGGACCTTAAGCACTCCATCGTCTGGTTCTACCCAGTCTCCCGTCTCCCAGTCACCGAATACCTGTCCGACCGATTCTTGTAGCTCGTCCCAGGAAAACTTTCCCGCCACGCCCAGAATCGTGCCGTTGGGGCGGTATCCTCCAGCAAAATGATTGCGGATGTCTTCCAATTTTATGTGAGCAAGTCCCTCCAGATTTCCATGGTGCGATTGGCCCCACGGCGCGGGATAATGCCCTCGGCGCAGTTCCACCATGACTTTCTGCAGAAGTTCGTCATCGAGCGCGCGGTATTCCTGCACCGCAACTTGGCGACTCGACTCCAGTTCATCGACCGGCAACCGAGGCCTGAGCAACAAATCACCATAAAGTCCGATCGCCTCTTGGAGGTGCTCCGCAAGCATTGCCGAGCGATAACAGGTGTGCGACACGGTAACCGCTTCGCCCGTCTCAATGCCTAGCGATTCGAGTCGCTCGACATACTGTCGACTATCTAAATCACCACAACCCCGAAGCGCCATTTCACAGGTCATACTTGTGAGGCCAGCGCGGTCCGCTGGATCGTATGCGGAGCCAACCGGCAACAGAAAGGTAAACGCTACCGATTCGAGCGATTGCATCGATTCGGCAACCAAAACGAGCCCGTTTGGGTAACGGTGTTCGTGAATCGGCATGGCATCTGTGTGGCGAGAGTGTTAGGTTAAACAACAGCGATTCAGTGCCGGCAAGTCTCCGAGACAGAAGTCCGATCCGAAATAAAGTATCGGGATTCGATGAGCAGGACCGAGTCCTCGTTCACTGCACATTGTCTTCTGAGACAGACCTGCTGAGCTTGCTGACAACTGCCCTAGTGTATCGGTGGCATTTTTTTTTTCAACAGTCCTGCACGCAGCGGAAAAGCGGTATGAATGAAATACGCTGTGATCCGTTATCCGGATATCGCGTCCTAATTGCAGAGGGACGTTCGGCCCGACCACGCGATTACGAAACCAGTCATGTAGTGGGCTCTAAATCAAATTGTCCGTTCTGTGCTGGNAACGAGAAAGAAAGCCCTGAAGAAGTGCTTCGCGTCAGTTCCGCTGACGACACCGATCTTTGGCAAGTGCGGGTNGTGGGCAACAAATACCCGGCCCTTTCGGCACCCACACAATCCGGCGTCGACCCGGCATCGGCTAACCCAACCATCCATTCCAGCCCTGCCAGCCACTGCAGTCATTTACCCGACAATGAGATTTCGGCTGTCCCGGGTGAAGGACTCCACGAAGTGATCATCGAGAGTCCCGAGCATTATGTGAGAACTACCGAGTTGGGAGTCACGCAATTGACCGCGGTCTTGCAAGCAACAAAAAAACGAGTCGAGCAAATCCGCAACATCCCTACGGTACGATCAGTACACATATTCAAGAATGTCGGGCCGACTGGAGGGGCAACCATTGAGCATACGCACAGCCAACTGGTCGCCTTGCCGATTATTCCTCCCGCACTNNACCGAGAACTCTCAGTCATGGTAACGCATCAGCAGCGAACAGAGCGGTGCCTACTTTGTGAAATGCAGGAGATCGAAAAAAATAATGAGAAACGTTTCGTTGCAGAGAATTTGAACTTCACGGCTTTTTGCGCTTATGCCGGACGCCAACCAGGAGAGACCTGGATCGTGCCTAAAAAACACCAAGCTGATTTTAGCGCCATGAGCCTAAGTGAATGTCGTTCATTCGCGGAAATCCTTGATCGGGTCCTTTCGTATCTGGACGTGGCCCTGCAGATACCCGCCTACAATTACATGTTTCAATCCGCCCCCTTGGAGGGTGACTCAATCGGCCATTATCATTGGCGGCTAGTGATCCTCCCTCGCGTCACAACGCAGGCAGGGTTCGAGTGGAGTTCCGGTTGCTTCATTAACCCCGTCGCTCCGGAACGGATTGCGGAAGCGATGCGTAAAGAAGTACCGGTGGAGCGTGTGTCGATAAACCAAACAACCTCGTATGCGGTTCGCTGATTCACTGCTTTGCAAGAAAGAGCTTTACTTAGCAATATTTAGCACTCGCTTTTAAAATTTAAACCTCAAGGAAAAAGAGTAGTTGATCTATGGCCCCTCGCGTTCACTTTTCGCTGATTCTGCACAATCATCAACCCATTGGTAATTTTGACCATGTGTTTGAACAGGCATATCAGGATAGCTATCTTCCGTTTCTTGAAGTTTTTGAGCCATATGAACACTTACGGATTGCTCTTCATACGAGCGGCCCACTTTGCCAGTGGCTTGATCGGCATCATCCGGATTATCTTGATCGACTCCGCCAACTCGTTCAGTATGGTCGCCTAGAAATCGTGGGCGGGGCCTTTTATGAGCCCATTCTCGCCATGATTCCTTCGCGCGATCGAATCGGGCAAATCAAGCGATTTCGAGATTGGCTCGCCCGAAGACTCGGTGGAGAGATTAACGGAATGTGGATCCCCGAGCGGGTATGGGAACAATCGATGGCACGTGATCTTGTCGATGCCGGTGTGCAATACACGTTACTTGACGATTATCACTTCAAGAATGCCGGACTCACCGAAGACGAACTTGCTGGATATTACCTGACCGAAGACGATGGGCGTACGCTCGATGTCATTCCGGGCAGCGAGCCCCTGCGGTATATGATTCCCTTTCAGTCTCCCGAAGAAACGATTGCTTACCTGGGACGGATATCCGAAAAGCATCCGGGCGCTTTTGTAGCCTTTGGAGACGATGGCGAAAAGTTTGGTACTTGGCCAGAAACAAAACAGCACGTGTACCAAAATGGATGGCTGCGACACTTCTTTGATCTTTTAAGTGCCAACAAAGACTGGATCAACACCACGACGCCTTCGGATGCGATGCAACGAGTGAGCCCTTTGGGCAAAGTTTATCTTCCGGAGGGNAGTTACCGCGAAATGACCGAGTGGGCCATGCCCGTTGACCGTCAAATAGAGAGTCGTGAAGTCCAACACATGNTGGAGGAATCTTCGCAATGGCACCGCGTTGCATCTTTTGTACGCGGCGGGTTCTGGCGCAACTTTAAGACGCGTTACCCGGAGTCGAATGAGATGTACGCTCGCATGATGCAAATCAGCGATCAACTTGCGGCAATCGAACAGACTCCGACTGACGAAGGCAGCGGCCGCCTGATCGATGAGGCCCGGGACGAGCTGTATCAGGCCCAATGCAACTGCAGTTACTGGCACGGTGCGTTCGGCGGAATTTATCTCCCGCATCTTCGGAACGCAGTCTTTGAACACCTCATTCGCGCCGATACACGAATCCAAGAAGCCATAGGCCGCGGAAAGGGCCCCTGGTGCCAGGCAAGCCAAAGCGATTTTAATTTTGACGGACGCGATGAAATCCAACTGAGCAACGATCAATTAAGCCTATTCCTGGAACCGGCATCCGGGGGTCGAATGTATGAACTCGACGTAAGAAGCATTTCTCACAACCTTCTGGCAACGTTGGCCAGAAGACCCGAAGCGTATCACAAGAAGGTGCTCTCCGGCCCGAGTAGTGATGATGATAACGTCGCAAGCATTCATGACCGCGTGGTCTTCAAGCAGGAAGGTTTAGATCGCCTTCTGCAATATGATTACTATGGTCGTAAGAGCCTGGTCGATCACTTTTATCCCGTCGAAGCTGGTGTGGAAGATGTGCGGGCCGGAACCACCGAAGAACTGGGCGATTTTGTACTCGGAGCGTATGTTTCTCAGGTCCACAACTCGGATTCAGGGCATGTTCAGGCAAACCTTGAGCGAGAAGGAACCGTGGAAGACATCCCCATTCGGATCACCAAAAAGGTCACGCTCAATGAGGGTGAAAATGCCCTGCTTGTTGATTACTTGCTCGAACAATTGCCCCCGGATCGCCCATTCCATTTTGCAGTTGAATGGAATTTTGCGGGGATGCCTGCTGGCGCCGATGATCGGTATTTCTACGACGTCTCCCAGCAATCCCTCGGCGAACTGGGAAATCAACTGGATTTACGAGAAACGACCGGCATCGGCCTCGTTGATCGCTGGCTCGGGATTGATGTGGGGCTATCGTGCAATCGCCCCACAAATATCTGGGCTTTTCCGATCGCAACGGTGAGTCAATCTGAAGGCGGATTTGAGGCCGTCCACCAATCGGTTGCGGTCATGCCGCATTGGCTCATTGCGGCCGATGCGCAAGGCCAATGGGGTGTGACCATGCGGCTTTCACTCCAAACTCTAAAGCAGCAGGTACCGCAGGAAACCGACCAGACAATTGCGACCATCCGATAACACACCGTTGGTGCGACGCGTTTTGCACTTGCTGTGCACTTGTTGTGCACCCGCAAAAACCTATCAGTCATCAGCAAGCCGGTCATCAGCAAGCGACTGCCAGTCGATTGACTCAAGCGGGGCAGGGGACTGCCAACCAACCTGCCCCAAAACAGGCACGTCGCTGAACTGCCGTATTTCCCGGGCATTGGACGCACCACTGATATCCGAGTCTGGCGTCACTTGGTTGAGCACAATTCCCGCGACCGGTACATCGGGTGCATACGCTGCACAAACACAAAGCGCAGTCAGAACCTGATTAATCACACCCAATCGATCAGCCGCCACCAGAATAATGGGATATCCGAATTCCTTGGCAAGCGTGATTGTGAAGGCATCGTCACTCACCGGGGAGAGTAAACCCCCGACCCCCTCAACCACCACGAAATCGCAACGCTCTGTCCAGTTCGCCAGTCCACTTCGCAGCAACTGGTTGTCAACCACTCGCGACTCCATCCGCGCTGCCACCGGAGGGGCAAGTGGCGCTGCAAAAACCTGAGGACAAATCGCCGATAAATCGTCACAGTCGGCGGCACGAAGCAACTCGACTGCATCGGCAGCAACCACCCGGCCATTCTCTGAAGTTGCACCACTGGCAACCGGCTTGTAAGCACCTACTGAAAGATTCTGTGCAACCAGTGTTCTTGCAATGGTACAACTCACATACGTTTTCCCGACGTCGGTACCGGTCCCACAGACAAAAAGACCTTTTGCGGGTCGGTTCACAAGAAAATCGGCTGACACCGCAACCCTCCCCACAATAAAATAAGCGCGAATAAGATTGGTTCTTTTTGAGCCTAGAGCCCGAGATATTCTTCCAAAGCTTCACGCATCACATCACCCGCCGGTTCACTTCCTGTCCACAAGCGTACGCATTCGACCCATTGCGATACCAGCAGTTGTTGGCCTTGCAGTACCTGACATCCGCAAGCCAAGCCGGCCCGCAAAAATGGCGTCGTCGGTGACCCGAGACACATATCCGCGAGCAGCATTTCAGGACGAAGTGTTTCTGTCGACAAGGCGATCTCTTCTGTCGGGTCAACCGCACCGGGTTCGGGTGCATGAATCACAAGTTGCACATCGTCGTCGACTGGCAGATCGCCTTCCCACACAATAAAGTTCGCGCTCGTATCGGACACGCCCTGCAACATTTCAACCAGCTCAAATCCGGCGTCTTCGTCGGTTCCGCATACGGTGATCGCAGCGACAGATTCCCGCGCAAGCGCAAGGGCGATCGCGCGAGCCGTCGGACCGGTATGCAGCAAGAGTCCTTTACAACCAAGGGGATCAGTAACATTCTTAAGGACGTTTAAAAACCCAGTCCCAACCGTATTTGCACCCGACCAATGACGATTGGACGCTCGATGAAGACAATTGACCGCGCCTATTTCCTTGGCATCCGGCGTTAGCTCTGCGAGATACTGGGTCGCCTTCGTTTGAAAAGGGCCGGTGATCACCGCTCCACAGAAATCCATTGCTCGCATCCCGTCAATGGCAATCGATAAATCTTCCTCTGCGACTTGAAGACTCAGGAATCGCCTGTCCCAACCGGCCTGATGGAAACACTTTTCCATCACATACTGGGTCGGGTTACCGGCCAGCGAGGGCCCCAGACAGCACATGATCTCTTGAAGCGGACTGGACAACGATTCGACTGAAAGATCTTGGGGATACGCGATGGCGGATAGGTAACGGCTGTTTCAGTATATCGTGCCTCACGAAACGGGCAACTACGGAGCCTACCTTTTACTGCATGAAAGTCGACCGAGTCGCATCGATTCGACGGGCCTTGATGCGCACATACGGCGGCACAAACCAACTTCGGTGCGCAAAACTCCCCGACTCAGCGGTCTGATCCCCGTGAACCGGCTCGCTCAGGTCTTCAATGCAAAAGCCGCTGCGACAGAGCCCCCCAAGGAGTGGCTCTAAGCGATGTAGAAACTCAAAAGTCCCTTCCTCGCGGTGCGAACTACCCGAGACGGCAGAGAGGGGTCCGGTCTGATAATACGGAGACTCCAGCAAATACCCCAGACTTCCCGGCTTGACCGAGGTCTGCAGGCTTACCGGTTGTTTATGCTGGCTCACATAAAGACCACCCGCACAGGTCACCCGTGCCACTTCCCGATAGACTGCCACAACATCCGGCACATAACAACTGCTCACGGGCTGAATTACTGTTTCATAATGCGACTCGGGCATCGCCTCCAAGCAGTCAATCGAGGCTTCCACGGTGGTTACCATTAATCCGCGATCCGTGGCCACTTCGCGATCCAGGGCAAGCATCTCGGGGCTAATATCAACCACAGTCACGTGCGCACCGGCAGCCGCATACAACGCACTTTGCATACCACCACCGCTTCCGAGACAGAGAAGTTGGCGTCCAACGAGACTATCGGCTAAAAACGGATCGGATGTCACTGCTTGGACCCGCTGCGTAAACTCTTTGTCCGAGACCGGTCGGGCAAAACGTCGCTCATTACGGGCATAGGCATCCCACACACGGGCATTGGTTGCATGCGCCGCCGAACGTGAACCGTTCCCGAAAAGATCATCCATTACGATTTCCTAACGGCAAGATGCGCATCGAAACCGCAGACAAATCAGCAACATCCCGCAGATCGCCAGGAGCAACGACGTGGGTTCGGGGATAACGCCAGCACCGCCGACCGCCGGTACGCTGGGTGCAACGGCATCCCAGCCATTGAAACCGTTATACCAACCATGCCATGACCCGTCCGTGAGCATCTGTTCTCCCGCCCCGGTCGGTGCCCCGGACCAGACGACGTCAGAACCAAAGACGGGATAAGAACCGAGCGAATAGGACCAATAAACGATCGGGTTGCCCACGTCGCTCAGGTAGCTGAAATTATCTGCAAAGGGGAGCGGCCCTCCACCAAAATCGTAGTTCGTGTAATCATACGAAAGGTCGCCTGCAGCAGCGATCGCCACCAGGGCATCATGCGCCGAAGTGGTGGGCCCGTCAAAGTGATACGCGAAAGCAAAGCTTTCGCCGCCGGTCGACTCAAAATCGACCACGTGATAGCTCACATTTTCTCCCGTACCGGCACGATATTCGATCTCCAAATAGCCTTCGGACAAAATCACATCGTGAACAATTTCCGCCCGAAGCGATTGAAAACCCGAAGTGAGCAGTACGGCGATGCATCCCACTGCGATCGACCAAACTTTCATTGTGCTCGCATTTTTCATTAGGTCTTTCCTTTTACAAAAAATAAAAATCAATTATCCAGAATTTCAATCAAACGTTCCCCGATCGCTGCCGGCCCGTGTGAGGGCCGCATTGACGATCTCCTGATCAACTTCTTCAGAAACAAACAGGACATGGCCATCGCAAAACAGAAGTTGGACGCCGCCGGGATGATCGCTCCAGAGTTCATTATTCTGACTCTTGTTGATGGGGGTCTGATAATATTTTGCAAAAACGTTCTGCCCATTGGACCATTCCGATTGCTCGCTTACGCCACCACCGCGCCCGGTACACTCGCCAACAATGGCCGTCTGCGACAAACCATCGGAAATAAATCGCACTGCAGTTGGAATTTCGTGCACCATGACACCGATCGCATGATCTGCCACAAAATGCTCCGATCCCCAAGGTGCTTGATAGGGGGGGCCCTCTATTCCGTAGATACCCCCATAGTCGGTGTAGGCGAGATCGTCTCCGGAATCCCATTGCTGATCGCTGTTTTTATCGCCGGTTGTAAACCCGATTCGCTTCGTTGTTTTAGCGGAAGGACAAAGCAAGAAGGGGAGAATTTCTCCGCCAACCTCCCGATTTTCTTCGCTGTGATAAGCGTGATCGAAATCGTATCGCGATTGCAGTTCAGGACGGTCCAGTCGCGAGAGAATCGCAGTGATCCAAGAATGCTGTTTGCGATCGGCATCCCACCAGGCGCAGTCGGAACACCCTGCAGGGAATGTTTGGCGATGCGAAGAGTATCCATTGAGTGCCAGGCCAATCTGGTGTAGATGGCTCGCACACGTCATTCGTCGTGCAGACTCAAGCACACTCGATACGGCTGGCAGCAGCAGTGCAATTAAAACACCAATCGTTGCGATAACGACCAATAGTTCAATCAACGTAAATCCTCTTGGCTGGCGGGAAAACCGCACCGTTGTCGTACTGACACCCAAGCGTTGACTGATATTCAAAGTTCACACCCTCCCTTTCGATAGGCCCAGAAGCGACTTTACCCCATGGGTGCCAGCAGGCAACCACAGAGCGCAGGCGAACCGACTCCCTCGCGAAAGTTTAAGGATTGATGGATATGATGCAGGAGAGACCGTCCCTCGCAGTCGCCCTGACGCCTCACGTTGGCAGGTCTTCTGACTCCCAGGCTTGAAAGCGATGAGCCTTCTCGCTGATCTCTCTTTGAGAACAACAATGGCAAAAAGAAGCACGCTTCCTTTGTCGCCTGGTCACAGCGGCGGGGCCGTCCCGGATTCACACCGGAGTTCCCTTTTTACCGATCAATCCAGATGGCGATCGGTCACCAACGTCCGNGGNCTTAAGATAACACCTCGCCTGCAAGAGGNAAAGGAGTCTGCGCAGAATAGGCCGACAGGAATTGAACAACGCGCGATTTGTACTGTGGAAAAGTACTGTGAAAAAAAAGGGCCTGGGAAAAACCCAGGCCCTTTTGAACGAATCAACCGAAACGCATAAACAAGAGACTATGGAGCGTCCACAAAGCCACGTAACTCTTGGCTACGACTCGGCTGCTGCAGTTTTCGAACGGCTTTCGCCTCAATTTGTCGAATGCGTTCGCGAGTCACCTTAAAAATGTGTCCGACCTCTTCGAGGGTGTAACTGTAACCATCCCCGAGGCCATAACGAAGTTTAATGATTTCTCGCTCACGATAACTCAGCGTCTTGAGAACCTTGGAAATACGGCCGCGTAACATTTCCTGCGAAGCNCCACTTGCAGGTGAATCGGCAGCAGCATCCGGCAACAGATCACCAAACTGGCTGTCTTCACTATTTCCCACCGGTCGATCGAGGCTGATGGGATATCGACTCATCGCCAACACGCGTCGCGTTTCGTCGATTGCAGTACCCGCCTTTCGAGCCGTTTCTTCAATCGTCGGTTCGCGACCCAACTCTTGCAGCAATTGTCTCGCCACATTCCGAACACGGGACATGGTCTCGACCATGTGGACCGGGATACGAATCGTCCGGCTCTGATCTGCCACGGCTCGCGTGATGGCCTGACGGATCCACCAAGTCGCATAGGTGCAGAATTTAAATCCACGTCGATACTCAAACTTATCCACAGCCCGCATCAAGCCGGCGTTACCTTCTTGGATTAGATCGAGAAAACTCAGCCCTCGATTGCGATATTTTTTCGCGATAGAGACGACCAATCGAAGATTTCCCTCCGAAAGGCCTCGCTTCGCCTTCTGATATTTCGCATACACGGTTCTCAGACGCCGCACTCGATTACGCAAACTCTGCGGCGTTTCCTGCGTTGCCCAGAGGATGTGACGAATTTCCGAGCGGGCCTTCTCCAAATCAGGGCAGACACGCTTGGACTTCTTTTCTGCCTTGATTTGTTGCCCAAGTTCATCGACTCGTCGGCTGAATTCCGCGAGCGTATCGATCATCGATTCAATCCGCTGGGTACGCAAACCCAATTCTTCAACCAAACGCACTGCGCGACGACGACGACGGCCTAAACGCTTCCAAGCACTGCGTCGAGAGCTTGCTTTTCCACGCTTACTCAAGGCGAGTCTATAATCGCGTCGATTCTGTTTTAAAAGCACATCGAGCGAGGCAATATTGTGAGGCAACCGACCTAGAATTTGATCTTTTTCCAGGCGGTCGGTGACCGATACCTGAACGGTGCGGTCAAAGGGAAGCTCTCCGTGGTGAACCCGCTTCAGTACGCTGTAGGCAACCTGAATCACATAGTCACACTCCAGTAAGGTGCGACGAAAATCTGCTCGCGTCGTTTCGATTCGCTTGGCCAGTTCAATTTCTTCTTGCCTTGTCAGCAGAGGAATTTCGCCCATTTGCGTGAGATACATGCGAACCGGGTCATCGGACCAGGACTCTACTTCATCCACGGCCACAGAGGCCGTCTCCTGCCCAGCGGCATTTTGATTCGCGGCATCTCGCTGCCCTGCACGCCCCGTTGCCGGGGCCTGAGCATCCGCTTCCTCGTCGCCACTGACAACCGTTTCTACAGCTTTTTCGGCCAGCGAAATGGTCTCTTCCGGGTTGCCCCCGGTATCTTGTCTTAGTTCATCGATGAGTGTGTCGTACACCGTTTAATCTCCCAACTCACTCGGAGTCTTTATATTCATTGCGCGAAAGGTGGGTCCATCCTTCCAGTCACCCCGTCACTTCCATGGTGTGACAGGTAGTGCAGCGTGAGATGCGCTTGTATTTTTTCAATGGTTTACCGTGGCGACGTTTCTTTTCCGTCTCCCACGACTGGCCCTGACGCCCTCACACCAATTCACTTCACTCGCTTTGCATTACTGCGATCCGCACATTGCCCCCGGGCAGGAGCGTGTGCTTCTAATTTTAACACCGTATCGTACTCGGTACGTTAGGTTCCTTAATTTGTTAAAAGATTACGCTCAAGGCGACTGGGGACCTTGGTTGAAATTTTATTCTCACGAAACCTACGCCCCGTTGCCGGGACACCGTGCGTCTGCAGAAGTGGAAAATATCTGCACATTTGGCGGGAGGCCTCGCAATGAATCACCCAAGTCACCCAAACCTTACGAAGCCAATTCTTGCTGTTCTCAAACACAACCTCATTCTAAGCCAGTTAATTGGTCGGGTCCAGTCTTTCGGCAAACTCTTTTCGAACTGATAACTCCCACAAATAGTGTATATTTCTTCTGTTTTTTGGCACGATGGTTGCTACACTCTCAGGTGCCAACCAGCGGTGGCCTCGGGGCCTCTGGCATCGGTGCTGGTGAATTCGAATTGCCGCAGTCGCCGGAATGAGCCCCGAAAGAGCCTGGTTTTGATAACGAAAGTGAAAGACGGATGGGACACAAAAAAACCCTACTCTGTGACTGTGGTCAATCACATCTTGTCGATACGCCTCAGGCCGGCAGTATCCTGCTTTGCCATTGTGGCGAAAAAATCCAGGTGCCCACGCTACGAGAGATTGCACAGCTTCCCGATGCAGCAGCAACCGAGGAAAAAGCGCACTCCACTCCACGCCGGTGGACACGCACGCAAGGGCTCTTTTTTGCTGTCGGTGCTGCAAGCCTTCTTCTGGCCGGTGGCACTGCAACTGCACTCTTTGCCAATCTGCCCCCCGTGCAGTTACCGGGCAGAGCCGGGCAGATTGCAACACTCGATAGCCAACTCGATACATTGGGCCCGAAAGACACTTTGGAATTGTGGCGATTTTATCAATCTGCTCCCGAAACGATGGTCGGTATCGCACAAAAAACTCAACTGATACAAAAGCGACGAGAAACGTACACCATCATGGCCTGGGGCATTGGACTAACAGGTGTTGCATTGGGCGTTGTGCTGATTGCGTTCTCGCTACGCTCTTCCAAACCACGCAACAGAACTGCCGGGCCCTAGGAAACGACCGGGGCGTTTCCTAGAGTTTTAGTGCATCAAGCGGCTTCTGTTTTGTTAAACTCGGCACATTGCTCCGTTTCCATTTCAACTGCTTCAACTGCTTTAACTGCAAGGAGAGCACGATGAAGGCCGCTTTTATTCGTGAAGTGGGTCCGCCTGAAAAGATTGTGGTTGACGAAGTCGCTACCCCGTCCCCGTTAAAGAATGAAGTATTGGTCCGCGTGGGAGCCGTCGCAGTCAATCCAATCGACACCTACATTCGCGGCGGCGCCAACTATTTTGCGCTGCCCAATCCTTACATTGTCGGTTGCGATCTGGCAGGAACCGTGGTCGCACTGGGGGAGGAGGTCACCACCTTTTCCATCGGCGATCGTGTCTGGGGATCAAATCAGGGAATCTTCGGACGGCAAGGCACATTCGCCGAGTATGCGTCAGTTGACGCCCAGTGGCTTTACCCAACACCGGACGAGGTGAGTGACGAAACAGCGGCTGCACAAGCCCTGGTCGGCATCACCGCACATCTTGGATTATTTTTGCGGGCTGACCTTCAGCCGGGCGAAATTGTCATGGTCAACGGTGGAAGCGGTGCGGTTGGTTCCACCGTCATTCAGATGGCAAGGGCACACGGTGCACGAGTGATTGCGACGGCTGGCAATGCACAGAAGTGTGCAGCTTGCCGCGATTGGGGAGCCGAGTTGGCAATCGACTACCACCAGACGGATATAGAAGCTCAGGTTCGAGCGCTCGCACCCGAGGGAGTCGATCTCTTCTGGGACACGGCCCGCACGCCGGACTTGGAGAGAAACATCGGCTTGCTTGCCCGTTTTGGCCGAATGATTCTGATGGCGGGACGCGATGCCCGCCCCGTCTTTCCTGTCGGCCCTTTTTACTCCAAATCTTGCACGATGTTGGGCCTCGTGATGTTCGCCGCATCCGCCGAGCAACAAAGAGTATGTGGTGAATCGATTGGTCGTGATCTTGCAAGCGGCGCACTGGTGCCCCGCATTGATCGCGTCCTGCCACTTTCTGCAGCAGCCGAAGCCCATCAGGTTCAGGAAACAGCCACCGTACAAACCGGTGGCGGGCTCTTTGGAAAAATTGTTCTTATGCCGTGAGAGAATTTGATCCAGACGCAGGGACCGATGCGACTTCACGCACAAGCTGCCCTAACTTGTCTCGATCGAGTCCCCCGGTGCGACTGCCACGACACGCCGCTCCCCGGAGGGCAATACAATCAACACCGTCCTCCAAAAGAGGTGCAATCAAAGATTGCGTCAAAGAACCGGCGACCACCGCTTTCATCCCCGATGCCTGGACCATCGTCATCCAGCGATGAATCTCATCGCGCGTCATATGGGCAAGGAGATTGCCCTTTGATTTATCGAACGTATCGAGCAATACTGCTTGACATCCAACGCGGGCAGCATGATTGACAATCGTGTCGGGAGATGGCGATTTGGCTCCATGCCAGTCTGCGTAGACAACGGCCACGGCGGATTGCTGATGGCCTTCCATTCTTTTCTCCCACAGAGCGGTCCAATGCAATTCCTGACAACATCCGGCGAGACCGCATTTCACAAAGGTCGGAAAAATGCCGTCCGGCAAATGCGATTCGGGAATCTCTAGCAGTTCGCCTAAAGCAACACTCAGTAAAGCATTTCGGTCGCAGACAGCGGCAACTTGACGGATTGACTCAACCGAAGCGGCACCCAGGGAACCCGCTTTTGGCTCTTTCACATCGATCAACTGCACTCCTTCATCGATTGCCATTTGCGCTTCGGCGACATTACGAACGCTCACCAGCAACCGTGGCATGGAAACGCCATTCACAAAAACAGAGGCGGCCTGGGTCAAGTTCATTCTCCCCGATTTCAATCTCTCACTTGATCTTTGGAATGCAATGCCTTTTGCGCTTCGATTAAACGCCTGTTGAGTTTTGCAATCAGGGCAGGGGACACCGGTTCGCACCAACTCCCACGGATCGTAATATACCCTTCACTCCACGTGCCGAGCCCGGGAGAGACGGAACGGTCGTGAAATTCGACCGCCTTTTCTGCCAAACGGACCACCACAGAGACGGCCCGCGACTGAATTCCCCATCGCCCCGAAATGCTTGTTTTTGCACTTCCGAGGAAAAAACATTCCACCGCCTCGATGGGGACCGGTATCGGATTACCGGGACCCAAATCAACCAGTAATGTACCGGATCGATAGGCCAAGCGTCGACGGAGCGTTCGTAGAAAAACAGCCAGTGCAAGCGACACGGCAAGCGGCAGGAGACAAACACCGGTCCAGAAATAAATCGGCTCTTTCAGGCGAAAAAGCCAAACGGCAAGACCCGACAGGATCACCGATCCTACCAGGAAAAGAAGCAACACGCGCTGATTGGGCTTGAGCCAGGTTTCCATGATTGTTGCGTTGTAGGCTATCAAATTTCCCGCGTATCGGGCAGCGGTAAGGGACGGAATTGCCTTGAGAATCACTCCACGTTAAGTTTGTGAGTTCACATTGAAAGAACGTCTATCTTGAAAGCCCTCATGCAACCCGAAACCGCCCCGCACCCTGATTCCAGTTCTCAAGTACTTACTGGAATCTCGATCCTCGTTTTAATTTACATCGTAGCCTGTTTTTTTGGCGGTCCACAGCACGCAACCCAAATGGTTGTAAAACAGGAGACGAACCACGAAGCAGATCATGGATTTGCCCCTCTGCATACCACTGACCATAGTGGCCCACATGCTGACCAGCATAGTGGCCCGCATGGTGACCAGCACGCAGATCACCAGAACCATGCAGTCACTGAACATGATCAGCAGCAGCTAGGGGTTCCTGACATTGCATGGGTCGCCCCTTTTGCACTGCTTCTCCTTGCGATCGCTATTCTGCCTCTCTTGCCAGCCACGGAGCACTGGTGGGAATCCAACCTGCATCGGTTTTATGTCGCCGCCGTGCTGGGACTCGTTACGTTGGGCTATTATTTAATCGGTTTCAACCAGCCACTCGAAGCACATTGGCCAGCGCATGCCGTTATCTCACCTATTCCCGGTGCAATGTTGCAATGGGAACTTGCCTGGACGGTGCTCGCCAACGCACTGCTGCACGAGTATATACCCTTCATCGTGTTACTTCTTAGCCTCTACACAATCAGTGGGGGCATCCGGATCGAGGGCAATCTTGCAGCGCAGCCACTCACCAATACCACGTTCCTGGCCGTGGGAGGTCTCTTGGCCAGCTTCATCGGAACAACCGGCGCCGCCATGTTGCTGATTCGTCCGCTACTGGAAACTAATAAAGAGCGGAGTCATGTTGTCCACACGGTCGTCTTTTTCATTTTTGTTGTTTGCAACTGCGGTGGATGTCTACTTCCGATTGGTGACCCTCCACTTTTTTTAGGTTATTTGCGCGGCGTTGATTTCTTCTGGACCTTTTCGCTTTGGCCGCAATGGCTTGTGGTCAATTTAACATTGCTGGCTGTGTATTGGATTTGGGATCAATATTTCTGTTATCCGCGCGAAGCGAGTCATGATCTGGTCCGTGACGAATACGAAAAGCGGAGCATACATATTCGCGGATGGCTCCTTGGCGTGCCGTTGCTGATCGGCGTTGTTTTATGCGTCGCCCTTCTGGACCCGAGTAAACCGTTGCCTGGCACCGACTGGCACGCACCTTTCTATCTTCGGGAAGTAGCGCAACTTTTCCTGGTCGGTCTTTCACTACTCCTCGGCCGACGTGCGATCCGACAGGACAATGCATTTTCCTATCATGCGATCTTAGAAGTTGCCGCGCTTTTTTTCGGAATTTTTGTCTGCATGCAACCCGCGTTACAAATTCTTGACGCGCGTGGCAGTGAAATGGGAGTGGAAACACCGATGCAATTTTTCTGGGCCACCGGCGGGCTCTCCTCCGTACTCGATAACGCACCCACCTATGTCGTCTTTTTCGAGACTGCCAGAACCCTTACGCCGGAGGGTGTTTTTCATCCCCAGACCGTGATCGATCCACCGCTGCTTGTTGCAATAAGCCTGGGTGCCGTTTTCTTGGGCGCCATGACATATATCGGAAACGGGCCGAATTTTATGGTCAAAGCCATTGCCGAGTCGGCGGGAATCCGCATGCCTAGTTTTTTCGGATACCTCAAGTACAGTGTCTGCGTCCTACTGCCAATCTTCGTTTTAGCCAGCCTCTTGTTTCTATGAATCGGGCCGTGACCGGGCACCGATGGAAGTCCTACGTGAATCGGCTAAAATACCGGAAACCTTTCTCCTTGGATCGAATCGCTTGATGCATCAGTTTATCACGACAGAAGACGAATTGAATGAACTGTGTGATTCGCTTTCCTCGGCCGATACGATCGCCTTCGATACGGAGTTTATTTCCGAGAATACCTATCGAC
This sequence comes from Planctomycetaceae bacterium TMED10, assembly GCA_002168195.1. Taxonomy (GTDB): domain Bacteria; phylum Planctomycetota; class Planctomycetia; order Pirellulales; family UBA7805; genus UBA7805. The sequence continues at coordinate 19,421 of NHBP01000060.1, read as the reverse complement.
CGCAACTCTGCCTGATACAAATCTCGGCTGGATCGATTCAAGCGATCATCGATCCGTTGAAAGTTACCGACATCCAGCCATTCTGGAAACTAATCGCCGAAGGCAATCAGAAAACGATTGTCCATGCGGGAAGGGAAGAAGTTGGTTTTTGCCTTCGGGCTACCGGCAAGGCTCCTGCAAATCTTTTTGATGTCCAAATCGCCTCCGGTCTAATCGGCTTGGAATACCCAGCCGGCTACCGAACCCTGGTAAAAAAATTGCTGCAAAAATCACCTGCCAAGGACCAGACGCGATCGGATTGGCAGAAACGCCCGCTCTCGAAAAAACAACTTGAGTATGCCATGGGAGACGTAATCTACCTGGAGCGTATGGAACAGAAAATATCCAAAAAGCTGGGAAAACTCGACCGCCTGAGTTGGCTTGAAGAAGAAATGCAAAGCTGGCTCGTGCAAGTACACGAATCACACGACAGAAAAAGATGGCGTCGCGTATCGGGAATTTCAGGGCTCTCCCGTCGAAACAAAGCAATTGTCAGAGAACTTTTCTTCTGGAGAGAGCAAACCGCTGAGAAAAGAAACATGCCGGTGCGGAGGGTTTTGCGCGATGACCTCATCATCGAAATGGCAAAACACCCTCCCTCCACTGTCGAACAGATCAAGAATATCCGCGGCATGGAACGCGGCGATCTGCGCAAGGTTCTTCCGGAAATTGCTGCGTGCGTCAAAACCGGACTGGAAGTATCGGACAACGATTTGCCTAAATCGCAACCGCGAAAAGAGATGCCCCCACAACTGAACATGCTCGGGCAATTACTCTCTTCAGCCCTGCAAACCATTTGCCATAAGTCGCAACTGGCAACGAGCATCGTTGGCAATCCAAGTGATGTCCGTGAACTCATCGCGTATCGACTCGGACTTCGCGGCCAGGAGGAACCGCCGAAACTCACGCAAACGTGGCGGGCAGAATTAGTGGGAATCCTCCTAGAGGATCTACTCCGGGGAAAAGTCACGGTCCGGATCGAAGACCCCCATAGCACGCTGCCGCTTGACTTTGAGTATCGCAACGCGGCGGAGAGCTCGGACTAAGATTTTTTCCGCCGGTATTCAGGCACATCCTCGCCGGCAGCGCCCGATTCTTCCACTTCCCTCGAAGGCGGAACCGCCTCTGGACGGGCCTGCTTTTTTACCGAACTGCTACCATAAAAACGTGTGCTTTCTTCGGCCACCAACCGCACGTCTGCCTCTTCGCACGCGACTTCCGTGCGGAACACATGATTACCACTACTGTTGGCGCGGGCCGCAATCTTATAAACGACATCTTCGCCAGGCGCAATTTGTTCGATCGGATGGAAAATCACCTGTCCCGTATTCACCTTAGCACTCCCGCCGGCAACGGAAATAGGTTCGATTCCCTCGGAAAAGAAAACCACAACATCGACCATTTCTGCAGCTTTGGTGCCGCGATTGCTGATCAAGACTTCATAGGTGGTTTCTTCTTCAACCGGCACCGGGCCTCGCGGATCGTTGATCACCAGCTGCAAATCAGCCAAAGCCTCGACGAATGTCTTCACCTCGCTACTGGCCGCTAAGTCGTCATCGGCAGATAGGCGAACGCCAAAAAGATTTTCGCCAGGATGCGACAGGGAGACTCGTACTTCAAAACTTTGGTTATTCTGAGCAACGAGTGCGGGAACCTTCCAGACCACTTGTCGCGTTTCTGGATTCCATTCGCCTTGATCGCTACTATCAAGATAATCGCCACCGGTCGGTAGCGTCGCAATGACTCGAATGTTCTTTGCGGAAGAGTTACCTTGATTGTCAACGTGGAAACGATAAGTAGCGGTCGTGCCAGCATAATTCATGTCCGGGCCCTTGGCTGCAACTGCCAATTGGGCGCGACGGACGAGTACACGCTGACGAGCGGATGTCTTCAAATCAGTATCGGCTATTACGACGGCTTCCACATTAAGATAGCCGATTTGCCGGGCTGTCAACTCGACCTCCATTACCTGTTTGGCTCCTGGTTCAATCGAACCAACATCTCGAACCGCCATCGGTCGACTTGATCCGTCAAGAGGTTTTAGTTTTAGTTGCACATTTTCAGCGACACCATTTCCTGGATTGGTAATCGTAAGGCGATAAAGCTTTGTATCGCCGTAATCAATTTCATGGGGCCCGATAATTTCAAGATTCAACTTCGGTTCCTGTACTTTGATGCGGGCTTGCGAAGCAATTGGCGCCAAAGTCCATGTTACGCCAAGATCGAAGGAATCACTTTTTCGCGGAACGATGCGTAAAGTCAAAAACTCTGTCGCATGTGCCTCCAAACGATCAAGCCGCCACTCGAGCGGCTTCTGCTTTGCAGCTGCAAGGGCATTGGTTTGCCCTCGCGAGGGTTGAGCGGACACAATTTGTGCTCCGAGTGGCGTGTTGATTCGAAGAAGCACCGACTCCGCGACCGGATCACCAAGATTCCTCAGGCGTATTTTAAATGTTGCCTCTTTGCCAATCACCACCTGACTCGGCCCTAGCGTTTCCACGCTCAATTGCGGGCTCTTACTAAACAGGAGACTTCCTCCTAACTCACCTCCGACCGTTTGTGAGGTCAATCGCGATGACACCCGTGCGGGACGGTTTGCCGTAGCTGACTTCCGTTGCGGATTCTCCAAGATATCCTTCCGTCCTGCATTCTTCGCGGAACGGTCGACCACTAATGGATTAACTCGGGATGCACGCGAACTGGAGTTACTTGCACGAGCAGCGGCTGCTGCTGTGACGGCCGATTCTCGCCCGGCCCGGTTGCCGCTCGTTGAGCCTGCATCGACTGCTTTCACCTTAGTCGTTACTCCCTCTCGGGAGCTGAAGCCTTGCTGTTTTGACCGCGAAGTTATTGTGGCCCGCGACTGTTCCACCGTTCGCACGGTGGTTGTATTTGCCTTCGGTGTAAAAGCACGCGTCGAGGGTCGACGATTCGAATCAGGGGAAATGGCCGAACGCTTATCGGCCTGTCGATCGCTGGCACGCACCTCGCTGGAGGCAGTCGATACCGCGTTTGCTGCAGGTCGGCCCGAAGCGAAAACGGACTTGGCCGGCGATTTTTTATCTGCTTGCTGTGGACTCTGTGATGCGACGGTGCTTGCTGGCGCGGCGGGCACTTTTTGCTCGGTACGACTGAGACGACTGCTTCGACGCGAGGACTTTCCATCGCGGATATCGGCCGTTGCGACCGACTGTCGACTATCGGCCGTGGGGACAAAACTTCTTGAAACTGCCGGTCTTTGAACAGATCGCGCTGAATTATCACTATTTACGGCGCGATTTACGGACAGAGGTGCCGTTTCGTTGGGTCGACTCTTCTCACGGGTTGTAGTCGTTACCGCTTTACTCCGGTCTGCCCGATTTACGGGACGGGATACTGCAGGGGGACCACTTATTGCAGGCATCGTTACAAGATCTCTGGCATCGGTTGGGGTTTCCAAATTGATCTGCTTGGGTGCTATTTCTCCACGTCGGATCGTCGTCTTTTTCTCTGCTGCCGATCTTAGCTTGCCGCTTCCAGAATCGGACTGCCTGTCCCGTTTTATGGATTCGTTTTCAGAAGCTTCCTTGTCTGCTGAAAACGGTAGCAGCCGCTGCCTCCACTTCGATGTACTGGCCCAGAATCCACCTGTGGCGGGCTTTTTGCTCCCATCTCTCTGCGCATCATCGGCCCGCACATTTCTTCGGACACCGGTATCCTGTGCAAATCCCTCTAAAGGACCACCGAGTGCGATGAGAATCAACAATCCAAAACAGGTCCCAAAACAGGTCAAAGTACGTTGCATGATAGATGCCTTACGGAAACGGGGAACGAACCTTCATGCGAGTTATCGGCGAATCTCGCGGGTTCCGATCAGTAAAAATAGGAGAACCTTCACGATTTTGCCGGTCTTACGGGCCGGTGGTGCATGCATCCAATCNGCTGTTTTTAAGAAGAATCGCCCGCCTGTAGAAAAATGCCTGCATGCATGCCAGGAAATGCTGGCCTCAATGGCATTGCAACCAGGCAATGGCCGGTGCTGGAACCTGTGCTGGGGCCAGTACTGGGGTCGGTACTGGGTGGGAGTCAGGGACTTGATGTCTCTGATGTCTCTAAGGGCATCGCAGGATCCTCGTGCCGCGTCACCTCAAAACCCAGTTCGCGGATCATCTGATAATCGGACTCAGGGAGTTGCCCTTTCGTTGTCAGATAATCGCCTACGAAAATCGAATTTGCGGCGTACAGTGCGAGCGGTTGCATACTTCCGAGATGGACCTCGCGCCCACCTGCAATGCGGATCTCACGCTCTGGATTCACCATCCGAAACATACACAGGACTTTTAAGCAGTACCGTGGATTCAGTTCCCACTGTCCGCTAAGCGGGGTCCCTTCGATCGGATTGAGAAAATTGACGGGAATGGATTCTGCCTGCAGGTCCCGAAGAGAAATCGCCATTTGAACAACGTCCAGCGGTTTCTCACCCATGCCGATAATTCCACCACTACAAATTTCCAGACCAGCCTGACGGACAGCGCCGAGCGTTGCGATACGATCGTCATACGTATGCGTTGAACAGATTTTGCCATAATGCTCAGCACTCGTATTGAGATTATGATTGACTCGATCCACACCGCAATCTTTCAGGTCGCCTGCCTGTTCATCCGTAAGCAAGCCGAGGCAGGCACAGATTTTCAGGTCGTAAGCTGCCTTAATTTTTGGCACAATGGTGGTCACAGCCCGCATCTCTCGCTCGGAGGGCCCCTTGGCAGAAATTACAATGCAGTACGTCTTGCTTCCCCGCTCATGGGCCTCGCGTGCGCCATCGAGTAGCCGCTTCTCACTCAGCAGGTTGTAAGTCGGAATATCCGCCTTCGATATTTTTGATTGCGAACAATAACTGCAGTCTTCCGGGCAAAGGCCACTTTTCGCATTCATCAGATAATAGAGTTGCACCGAGCGACCAAAATACTGCCGCCGTACCCGATAAGTTGCCGCCAGCAAATCAAGCACGGATTCGTCGGGACAGTTGAGAATCCCGACCGCTTCCTCGGTGGTGAGCCGATCGCCGGCCAAAACGCGCTCAGCCAACGTATTCCAGTCCACATCAGACGCAGTAACCGTCGATTCAGTGAGGGTGTTTTGTTGCATAGCAGGCAATCTCATCCGGTTGAACAATGGGTTGGGATAATGGTGTCCACCGTAGCCGAACTCGCTCCAACTTACTCGAACGTAGAGGGGGTGTTCTGTACCGTGAACTCTGAGAGAATGGTATCGGCCCGCTGGGCAGAGAATCAAGGGCCTCGAAAGAAGCCGATTATTTTTAGGGGAGACCCGCTGGACGGGAGTNATTAATCTGTGCCAGAGACACACCAGCAACTCGTGCGATTCGGAGTTATGGGGCAGGTGAGGCCTTTCCGTGGGGAAGGAGTTGCCTTTTCCCGAGGCTCAGAAGTGGTGATCCGCACCGGTAGAGGCCTGGAGTGGGGTACCGTGCTGACGGCACCGGCGGCCNCTGAGTCAGCGGCTGATGGCACCATTCTCCGACCACTTTCCGGCAATGATCGATTACTGATTGAACGGATCGAGAAAAACAAACTTCAAGCAATCAATGCGTGCGAGCAAAAACTACGCACTTCCAGTACGGAGGCAACGCTTGTCGATCTCGAACTGCTTTTTGACGGGCAGACGCTGATTTTTTATTTTCTGGGCCAGATCGACAAAACCATCGAGCGGATCACCGCAGAATTGGCCGAGGTCTTTGAAACAAAAGTTCAGTTCCGCCGGTTTACGACAACCGTCCTGGAGGGATGCGGCCCGGACTGCGGAACGGCTTCATCAAACGGTACATGCACCAACTGCACCTCCTGCGCGATCGCCTCGGCTTGCGGAAAACCAAGTTTCTCTTAAAGCTTATGCTTCCGGCAAGGTATTGAGAAATTCTCGCATCTCTCCTGCGGCATGAAGATCCCCAATCGCTTCAGCTGCCACGATACCTGCCTGCAACTCTTTGCCCGCCTCCTCAGTGGAACCTTCCTGGGCCAACTGCTGCGCAGCCATGAAAAAAGCAGGGACATAGGGCGGGTCTTCCGCTGAGAGTTCTTTCAATCCTCCAAGGCTTTCAGCGGTTCGGCCCAACTTGGCCAATTCCATCGCGCGGCTGTAGCGCAAGAACGTATCACCCGGGTCATCCACGAGCATCGCCTCTATTTTTTCTAGTCGATTCATATCCAAAATTCATTGTCCTTTGATTGATTCACAGTCACTGCACTAAGAGGCGGACGATTGATTGATACCCGCCGCTTTTTCATAGGCCTCAATGGCATCCGCGTGCTCAAGCGTTAAGGCAATGTCGTCCAATCCATTGAGAAGGCAATGTTTGCGGAAAGCATCAACCTCAAACTTCCAATCAACAAGCCCTTCATCGTCGTAGAGTCGCTGATCTGAAAGATCGACATGAAGCGTGTAGGATTTCCCCGCAATTCGTTCGAAGAGAGTCTCAATCTTCTCTTCGGAAAGAGCGACCGGCAGCATGCCATTTTTAAAGCAATTATTGTAAAAGATATCTGCAAAACTCTCTGCGATGATCACGCGAAAACCATAGTCTTCCAGCGCCCAGGGGGCATGCTCCCGACTCGAACCACTACCGAAATTTCGTCGGGAAACAAGAATGGTTGCCCCGGAAAATTTAGGGTCGTTTAATTCAAAATCCGGGTCGGGCGTCTGATCGTCTCGAAATCGCCAATCGTAAAACAGAAACTGACCAAAGCCGGTCCGTTCGATTCGCTTGAGAAACTGCTTGGGGATAATCTGATCGGTATCCACATTATTGCGATCCATCGCGGCAACCCGTCCGCTCAGGGTAACGAAAGCTTGCATGGTGACGAGTACTCCAAAAACCGGTTCCACGTTGTCAGGCTTCAGGCTCTCGAGATGAGAACTGGAAGACGATTGACTACTGATTGACTAGTGCTTGACTAGTGATAGTCCCACTCACGAATATCTACAAAATGCCCCGTGACGGCAGCTGCCGCAGCCATCGCAGGGGAAACCAGATGGGTTCGTCCCCCGCGGCCCTGACGGCCTTCAAAATTACGATTGCTCGTTGATGCACAACGCTCACCCGGTTCAAGTTTATCCGGATTCATCGCCAGACACATACTGCATCCCGCTTCCCGCCAATCAAAACCTGCGTTTCGAAAAACCTCGTCGAGCCCTTCTTGCTCTGCCTGGCGNTTCACCTGTCCGCTGCCGGGCACGACCATCGCTCCTATCCGGTCATGGACATGGTGCCCTTGAGCCACTGCAGCGGCCGCGCGTAAATCTTCAATGCGTGCATTGGTACAGGAGCCAATAAAAACGCGATCCAAGGAAATTTCCGTGATCGGTGTACCTGCGGTAAGATCCATATAATCAAGAGCGGACTGGACCGTTCTTCGATCCTGTTCATCCTCTTGCGCAGCTGGACTGGGCACGACATCGCTCACCGAAACAACCTGCCCCGGATTTGTACCCCAAGTCACCTGCGGCTGAATATCCGCTGCCTGATAGCATTCCACCCGATCGTAAAGAGCACCTTCGTCCGAAGGAAGCGTTTGCCACTTCTCGACAGCTTGCTCAAAATCCGGTGGTGCAAATTCGCGACCCCGCAAGTAATCGAAGGTGGTTTGATCCGGAGCAATCAGTCCCGCACGCGCTCCTGCCTCGATTGCCATATTGCATACGGTCATCCGCTGTTCCATCGACAGAGAACGGACCGCACTTCCGGTAAACTCAAAAGCGTAGCCCGTGCCTCCCGAAGCGGTGAGTTCTCCGATGAGGTAGAGCACCAAATCCTTCGCCGTCACACCCGGCGCAAGCGTTCCATCGACTCGAAGTTCGCAGGTTTTTGGCTTGAATTGCCTCAAAGTTTGCGTTGCCAAGACGTGCTCCACTTCGCTGGTGCCGATCCCAAAAGCTAAAGCACCAAAAGCCCCGTGCGTGGAAGTGTGACTGTCGCCACAAACGATCGTCATTCCCGGTTGCGTAAGCCCTAATTCCGGTCCAATGATGTGAACGATGCCCTGCTGGGGATTGTCCAAGTCATACATCCGGATGCCAGCCTCTCGGCAGTTTTCCCGCAACGCATCGACCTGTCGGCGCGAGGTTTCATCGGCGATCGGAAGAGAGCGGTCACTGGTTGGCACGTTATGATCCGGGGTTGCGACCGTTCGCTCCGGCCGTCGCACCGGCCGATGGGTCAACCGCAAGTTCTCAAATGCTTGAGGGCTTGTTACCTCATGCACCAGATGTAGATCGATATAGATTAAAGTCGGGCGGCCCTCTTGCTGATGCACAACATGCTGCTCCCAGATTTTATCGAGCAGGGTGCGAGGCTGGGGGTGTGGACTGGAAAGAGACATAGTCAAAGCAATCGTAAAAAAAGGAGACAATCAGATCGCGAAGCTTTGATTGTACCCGCCTGCTGCCGGGCGCAGCAAGGTCGACGACCGCTTTAAGCGACGCGCATCCGCGTATGGCATGCGGCACGTTGGGCTATTTCTGCGTGGGTGATTTTACAAAAAGATGGTCCCTGATTCTCACCCTCATCTTGAGCCTGCAAAACGCAGCTTTTGGCATGCAGGAGGCGGGGAAGGAAAAACCAGAGCCTCGAATCGCTCTGTGGTGCAGCATCTTCTGCAAAAATGACCAGATCGGTACCGAGCAGGGTATTGGCTGTGCGGGCCAGGCCTTCACTCATCAAGCCCGGAACAAACTGCACTTTCGCGCCGGAAGAATTAAAATAACGATGTGCTTGCTTGAGCGTTAGCGGTGACTGCGACTGGGATCGTGCATCGAATGAATCAATCGCAGTGTAAGAAATCTGCGCATCGCCTTTGGGACCTTGGTGCATATCGACTGCCATTTGAATCAGCTTCAATGACCGTTCCGGGTCAGTAATCCCAAATTCGACGATTCGCGTTGCACGTAGATCACGGACCGCGCGATAAAGTATCCTGGAAGACTTGGGCCTCGAAAAATATACCCGATAAAGGCATTTAACCCGGTGTAACATCGACATTGCGGATTCCCTCCCGCTGTTTGTCTATTTTTTTTACTGACCATGATTGAATTTCGACCAGTTCGCGGGCCAAAATACAGTCGAAACCAGATTCCCCTACGATCGTCATTCCACTGAAAATCGGTAACGCACCTCCTTGGTAGGCCTAACTATGTCTGTGCTGCCCCTTTGGCGAGCCGATCAAAAGAAAAGTTCCGCGACGGAGGCTGCATCGCTCGTATCCGACGCAGCCCTAGAATTTGCCTCATCGCTGGAATCGATAAAAGTTGCCACCGGTCACTGGAAGGACTCTACCTTGGCAACGGCATTGATCCATCTGGCGATTGATCAATGCCTTGGAAAATTAGCGCAGACGGGGCTTTGGGGACAAGAAAATCGAATCCTGAGCAACCAACTTTATCAGGCGGCCGGCAGCTACCTTGAATGTGGCTGGCTGCAGCAACGAGCACGTGAAAAACCATTGGGATACGCCGGGGACCATGAACTGCTGGCACGAATCTGTAAGAACCAATGCACCGACGATCCGCTTGGTGCCTGCTTCGACCAATATTTCTTAGCACAGAGTGCGCCCGAAGCGGTCCGCCAACGAACCGCATTGGCGGCAAAACACCTTGCACGCGGCGCCTTGGCACATCCTGAACGATTCCATGTTGTGGGTGTCGGTTGTGGACCGGCACTGGAAATTGATCAGGGGCTGAAACTGCTTGCCGACCGGCCCGCCTTACCGATACGAGTCACCCTGCTGGACCTCTGCGGGGAAGCGATCGCAACGGCTGAAAAAAGACTTACAAGTGTACTGCCACCTGAAAACATCAAGGCGATACGGGAAAATCTTCCGCGGCTTCCCCAAAAGAGGCATGCAAAAAAAGCACTAGACAAACCCGATCTGATTCTTTGTCCCGGCCTCTTCGATTATTTAGAGCATACGGCGGCGGTCGGATTACTGAGGCTTTTCTGGCAGCAACTTGCTCCAGGGGGAACGCTATTGGTCGGCAACTTTGCACCGAATCATGCAACGCGAGCCTATATGGAATGGATTGGAAATTGGTATCTCAACTATCGCTCTTATGAAGCGATGGTTGATTTGGCGGACCGTGCGGAGATTCCAACCGATTGCCTTCAAATCGGTACAGAAGCGACCGGGAGCGATTGGTTTCTGGTTGCACGAAAAACGTTGTGATTGGTGTGGAAATCCGCGGCAGCAGATTACGGTCACATTCCATCTTTGCCTGACCTCTACCTATCCACCGGATAGACACCTCGTTGACATTCATTTAAAAAGGCGACTGGAGATTCGCTTCCGCAACGCTGCTTAGAAGAAACGTCTTTGTATCATGGATGATCCTGCCTCAGCACTCGAAGTTGCGATTGAGAATGGTACTGCCGTCATTGGTGTCATCGGACTCGGCTACGTGGGACTTCCGCTCATCGATGCCTTTGCGACCTCTGGCTTCCAGACCATGGGCTTCGATGTCGACCAGGAAAAAGTGGATCGACTGCTTGCAGGCGAAAGCTACATCGGTCACATCTCTGCAGACCGAGTCTGTGAATTGACAGGTAGTGGCCAATTGATACCGACAACCGATATGGCACGGTTGACTGAAGTGGACGTGATTATTATCTGCGTGCCGACTCCACTTTCGGAGAGTCGTGACCCAGATCTTACGTACGTGGAGGCCACAACTGCCACAATCGCCGAACACTTACGGTCCGGACAACTCGTCGTGCTCGAAAGCACAACCTATCCGGGAACAACTCGGGACATTTTACTTCCGCTTCTTCAGTCGACCGGTCGGGTGGTGGGAAAAGACTTTTTTCTCGCATATAGCCCGGAACGCGAGGACCCCGGGAACCCGGATTTTTCTGCCCGCGGGATCCCGAAAGTCGTTGGGGGCATTGATCCTGTGAGTCAGAAGATAGCCGAGGCCGTCTATGGAAAAGCGGTGGTTTCTATCGTTGCGGTCTCAAGTCCGGAAATTGCGGAAGCCTGCAAAATTGTCGAGAACACCTATCGTTCAGTCAACATTGCGATGGTCAACGAACTGAAAACGCTATTCGATCGTTTAGACATTGATATCTGGGAGGTGATTGAAGCCGCAAAGACAAAACCGTTCGGATATCAGGCATTTTATCCCGGTCCCGGTCTAGGGGGGCACTGCATTCCCATCGACCCCTTCTATTTGAGCTGGGTTGCCCGCAAAGCTGGATCGTCAACGCGGTTTATCGAACTTGCCGGCGAGGTCAATCGTTCGATGCCGCGATATGTTGTGGAAGGAGTCACGCGGGCGCTCAATGACCAAGGAAAACCAGTACGCGGAAGCCGCATTTGTCTGCTGGGCGTCGCCTACAAAAAAAATATCGACGATCCGCGGGAGAGTCCCGCCTTTGAATTATTTGATTTACTCGGTAAAGCGGGGGCACTACTTAGCTATAACGATCCGCACGTCCCGAAATTACCGCCGATGCGACACCACAATGTGCCCGATTTAACAAGCCAAGAACTGACATCGGAATATCTGGCAAGCCAGGACTGCGTTTTAATCTCAACCGATCACTCGGTATACGATTTTACGTTCATCGTCGAGCATGCACCTTTAGTCATCGATACCAGAAACGCTTGCCACGACGTTGTGATTGGCCGCGAAAAAATATTCAAGTGCTGATATCGAGAGAGAAAATCGCCAAACTGGCCAAAATCGCCAAAATCGCTTAGCTTCGCCTTCTCTCTTCAAAAGCAAACTAAGTCGTCAGCACCGTGGCGTTGTGTCGCGCAATTGTTTGTTCATAGAGGGCAAGATAACGCGTTGCGCTCTTTCGCCACGACCAATCCTGTTGCATAGCCGCTTCGATCATCTGCTTCCAAAGGTCCGGGCGGTCCGCATACAAAGCCAGGGCTTGTTCGAGCGTCTTGGCAAGTTCTGCCCGGTCGTAAGCATCAAAACTGAAACCTGTCGCAGTACCAGCTGCGAGAGTTTCTTCACTCGCACCCACGACGGTGTCTGCGAGGCCACCCGTTTCATGAACTACCGGAAGCGTTCCATACTTCAGGCTATAGAGCTGATTCAAACCGCACGGTTCATACTCGCTTGGCATGAGAAAAAGATCGGCTCCTGCTTCAATCCGATGCGCAAGCGGTTCTGAGAAATCAATCACCACACCAATACGCCCCGGATTCTCCTCGGCCAATTGCTGAAGTTGCTTTTCAAGCGTTTTATCACCCGTCCCCAGAATAACCCATTGAACATCCTGCCTCTCTGCCCATGCCTGCATCACCGGGAAGGTCAAATCAAATCCTTTCTGACTTGCTAATCGCCCGACAAATCCGATCAGCGGGCGGTCCGGTGCCAACTGCAAACCAAATTCTCGCTGCAACGCCCGTTTGCAAATCCGTTTCCCTTCTCCATAATTTTCTGCCGAATAGGGAGTGGCCAAATAGCGGTCCTCGGCGGGGTCCCACGTTGTGTAGTCAACCCCGTTTATGATTCCCGAAAGCACCGAGCGGCGATCTCTTAAGACAGCCTCTAAACCGCATCCAAGGGGCGCGGATTGAATCTCTTCGGCATAACTTGGACTGACCGTGTTGATGGCGTCGGTAAAAACCAAACCGGTTTTGAGCAGATTCAAATCTCCATGAAATTCCATCTGCTGCCAATTGAAATATTTCCAGTCGATACCCGTCAGCAGCATATCCCAGTGCCAGAACGTTCCCTGATAAGCGAGATTATGAACGGTTAAGAGGGATGCAATTCGGGACAAGCGATCACAAGCGGCGGCTTCAATCTTCAGATAGGCGGGAATCAGTCCCGTCGTCCAATCGTGGATATGGAGCAAGTCGACATCGAGCGGAACTTGCTGAATAAGCTGAAGTACAGCCCGGGAGAAAAAGACAAACCGCTCACAATTGTCCTCGTAATCAACTCCATGCTCACCATAAACACCGTCCCGATCAAAATAATCATCTTGGCGGATGAAGTAGACCACGGCATCACTGTCGGGAAGATGACTGGTTAATACTTCTGCTGTGACCACCTTTCCACCAACCGGTATTTGCAATTCGATACCGGTCGACTGAATCACTTCCCCACGGTGAAAAATTCCACGGTAAGCGGGCATCACCAAGCTGACAGCGTGTCCCAATGCAGCAATTTCGCGCGGCAGCGCACCACAAACATCAGCCAATCCGCCAGTCTTGGCAAAAGGCACCGCTTCACTTGTGGCAAAACAAATGTGCACGTTGCAACCCCCAGAAGATACGGGCCACCGGTCACGAAGAATCAACTGACGCGTTCTACCACAATCCGGACTCGGATGGAACTTCAACCCTTCCGGCCCCGCATACGATCACACTACAAGCGACCACAAGCGACCACAAGCGATGCAGCACACGTCCGGGAAAAAGACGTCTACTCCGCACCGACCGGGAAACAGGAGCCGTAAATCGGCTCACGCCTAACTTTTGCGAAGCACTCCGGCAATCGCCTCACTAAGCGCCTCCATGTTATTCTCGGTCATGCCGGCCACGTTGACACGACCAGAACCAACAATATAAATCGACTTTTCCTGTCGCAAATTTTCCACCTGCTCTGGGGTCAGACCAGAAAAAGAGAACATCCCACGCTGACGNTTCATAAACGAAAAGTCCTGGCTGACGCCTTTTGCTTTTAATGCAGAAGCAAAAAGACCTCGCATCGCGTTAATCCTTGACCGCATACTGTCAACTTCTTGCTTCCAACGGAGATGGAGCGCGTCATTGCCGAGAATGGTGGTAACGATTGCTCCGCCATGTGCCGGAGGATTCGAATAGTTGGTGCGGATTCGCAACTTGAGGTGACCGACAGCTGTGTCCGCCTCTGCGGCCGACCGGGCAATCAATGTCAACGCCCCGACCCGATCATTATAGAGCGAGAAGTTCTTTGAATAAGAACTGCAAATCAAAACTTCGTCGCACTCGGCGCAAACGATCCGCAAGCCTGCCGCATCTTCTTGCACACCATCACTAAAACCTTGGTAGGCGAAATCGATGAGTGGGATCAGGCTACGCTCGGATAAGACCTTGGCAATTTGCTTCCATTGCTCAAGCGTTGGATCCACCCCGGTAGGATTGTGGCAACATCCATGCAACAGAACCACATCACCCGGGGGTAACGTTTCAAGCTTGGCAATCATTGCAGAAAAATCGAGTGCATTTGTCTCCGCATCAAAGTACGGATAGGCGTCGACCGGCACGTGTGCCGCAGCAAAAATACCGGGATGATTGGGCCAGGTCGGCTGGCTCAACCAAAGCGTCGCGTCAGGGAACATGGTATGAATGAAATCGCCCGCAACGCGCAATGCGCCGGTGCCTCCCGGCGTCTGGGCCGTTCGAGCCCGGTCTGCCATGGATTCAATCGCGTCACCAAATAACAATTTCTGGATCGCCTGGCCGAACTCGGGAGAACCGGTCATCGGCAAGTAACCCTTGCTCTTCTGGCTTTCAAGAATCTCTGCCTCCGCCTCTTTTACCGTTTGAAGCACGGGAGTCTGGCCATCGGCATCTTTGTAAACACCGACTGTCAAATTGATCTTGGCTGGATTCGGGTCATTACGAAAAGCTTCTGTTAAACCTAAAATGGCGTCTGGCTTGGCGGCCTGTAATTGCTCAAACATGCTCACTTTCTCTGGTATCTCGATTTGATTCATAGGATCAACCTCATTCGTGTGGTGGCTTTATTCGGGCACCTGTTCAACATTTAAGGTGCAAAAACGAATGTGTCGCGTTAAATTCGCGCCGCCAAAGGTTGACGCACGCACACCTCAGGGGCCATCATATTAAAAGATTCTCTTTCGGGAACCCTGCACCCCCGTAAACGGCAGAAACAGATAAAGATCGCCTCCCGAAGCAAATGCCGTCAGGCTGACTTAGTTTAAAAGGCACCGGTAAGATAAAGAGTACACCTATGAGCGACCATCCTGCGGAAAATCAGTTGAATGTTTCTTTTAACGCCCACTTTGTCCACCGTGTGCGATTTACGGAGAACCTGCTCGGAAACGAACAGGACATTCTGGCCGATCTGATCGAGGGTTCGGGCGAACAAAAACCGCGCGTACAATTCTGGCTCGACCAACATGTCGCCGAGGCAAATCCACAGTTTGTCCAGAAACTTCGAGATTTTTCCGACAGCTTTGCCGATCGATTCCTGCGCATCGGAAATGTTCAAATCGTCCCTGGTGGTGAAACAATCAAGAATGACATTCATGTCTTGGAGAGAATGTTAAAGGTCTTTCATGTTTCCGATCTGGATCGTCGCAGTTACGTCATTGTCATTGGGGGGGGTGCCGTACTGGATGCCGTTGGTTTCGCGGCGGGCATTGCCCATCGCGGAATACGATTAATCCGTATTCCCTCCACAACTCTCGCCCAGGCGGACTCGGGGATGGGCGTGAAAAATGCGGTCAATTTATTCGGTAAAAAGAATTGGATTGGCTCGTTCGTTGTCCCCTGGGCCGTTGTGAATGATGAGGCACTGCTGGCCACACTCAGCAACCGTGACTATATCTGTGGATTTGCAGAAGCAGTGAAAGTGGCATTACTGAAGGACGCCCAATTATTTGAACGACTCGAAAGAGAAGCCCTGAAGATCAAAGAGCGAACCTCAACCGAGAGNCAGNANATNNTGCGATCAGCTGCCATGCTGCACNTNAGGCANATNACNGAAGGNGGGGANCCCTTTGAAATGCTCGANGCNCGNCCNCTNGATTTNGGTCACTGGTCGGCCCACAAATTNGANGCNATGTGCAAATTCTCNATCCGCCATGGCGANGCNGTAGCCTGCGGANTNGCAATCGACACGATTTANTCCTCNCTNAAACACGGTCTNCCNNNCNCCGTTGCCGANCGNGTCATTCANCTTTTGACCAACATCGGGTTTGGGCTCGATTATCTCGACCAAGTCGATCGCCACATGCTCCTGGCGGGCCTTGAAGAATTCCGCCAACACCTCGGTGGTCGACTTACGGTCACCATGCTCGAGGGCATTGGGGCCCCGAAAGACGTCCATCAGATCGATCGCGAGGTGATGATGACGGCGATCGAGAAAGTTTATTCGATTGCATCGACCACCTAGCCCAGCCGGACCCAAGCGGCGGGACCGCCAGGGTAATCGGGGGCAAAGTACTCTAAACCATTAACTCTGCGGGAGTTAGTTGCCAACGCCCGTTCCCCGAATTCCGCCGGATAATCGTCAAGGTTTCACTACCTTCCTGAAGCGGAAAAGTTAACCTAACAGTTGCCCTAAGCCATTTGCGAAAAAAGAGTTCGGATCGTTCAAGGGTCTTTATCGGTGCAGCCGATACGGTAGTTGTCGCTTCACGGTAGGACCGATTGTCCCGCCGTTGGCAAGACAGCGAAACGTTGCGGCTCGATTATTATTGCAAGTCAAGGATGTGCTTGCTCGACCGCAATGTGACCCAAACTTTGAACCTCGGGTTACCCACCCAGCCAACTTGCCTGTATGGCTCATAAGACCTGGCGCTCGACCCTTTGCCAGGAATTTTGGCCGCTCACATGGAAGTGAGTTGTATCGCCGGATACGTCTCATTTGCCAAATGACCCGCAGGCAGGATGAAACTCGCGGTTCGGATCGTAAAAGGAGATATAGTTCTATGAAATGGAGCATATTTGTCGGCGCGCTTGTATTGAGCGTCAGCCTGTGCACCAGCCAACATAGTTACGGATTCGAACTGCTCGACCGTATGCTTGGTGTTGGTTGTGGTTGTGACACCTGCGGTTGCGATGCCGCTCCTGGTTGTGGTTGCGACACCGGATGTGACGCTGCACCAGCTGGTTGCGATGCCAAAGCAGACTGCGGATGTGAAAAATCGTGTGGTCGTGAAAAATCGTGCTGCAAAAGCCGCTGCTGTGGTGGCCTGATGGACTTCTTCCATGGCCTTCATTGCTGCCGTGGTTGCTGCAAAAAGGTAGAGAAGTCTTGCGGTTGCGATTCAGGTTGCGACTCGAACGGTTGCGATGCTGCACCGGCTTGCGGTTGTGATGCCGCGAAGTCCTGTGGTTGCGATCGTGGTTGCAAGAAGAGCCGTTGCTGCAAAGATCGTTGCTGCAAGAAGAGCCGATGCTGCAAGAGCCGTTGCTGCAAGAAGGATCGATGCTGCAAGAGCCGCTGCAACAAGTGCGACTCCTGTGGTTGTGACAAAGGCGGATGCGATGCCGCTCCCGCTTGTGGTGCCGAGCCAGCCTGTGGCTGTGGCGCTGCTGGTGCGGCCGATGCCGTCCCGATGCCTCCCACGCCGAAGCCCGATGCTTCCGCGTTGATCGGTCGTCGTGGAATGTATGCCGCCAAGTAGTGTTTCGACACTCTTGTAAAGCGTAAGATAACCTCGGCCCGTCGGTTTCCGGCGGGCCGAGTTTTTTATTGAGTCCCGCTTGCAGCGACTTATTGCTGTTGAATTAAAGCCGCCGTAAAGGTCAATAATTCTCCCCGCCTCTGATAATGCTCGAGTAACGGTGCGTAATCGCCCGATTTGGCCGCCAGTTCCAGTAAGCTGGGGGCAACTCCCTCGAGTTGGCGGTCGTGCGGATACAATTCGATGCCCGCAAGCAGGGCGTCGGAAGCTTGTCCGAGACGGTCCAGGAGCATGACATACACCTCAACCGGCCAGGCCGCTCCCTCTTCCTGATGTGCCTGCTGGGCTTGTTTGCGAAAATAGTCAACCGCCGCATTGACGTCTTTTCCCAGTTGAGCACCAAATAACTGGCAATGGCTGTCGTAGATTTTTTCGAACGGGGCAGGGCAGGGGAACTGAAAGTTCTCATGCAATCGTTGGCCGTAGAGCGTGAGATCATAAGCTCGCTCCAGTTGTTTCCGATCGTCAATAATTTCTGCGAAGCGAACCACCGAACTCAGATGCGATGCATCGACGTGTACCGTGTATTCACCGAATGTGCCCTCAACGTCTGCTAGCGCTCGTGTAAGTTCATCGGTGGCAAATTGTTCTGCCACAGGTTCCGTTCCCATCGCGGCACACAGGTTGGAGGCCAGTTCATGATGCAAATGCTCGACCAACAGACCCGCAATTTGCTTTCGCTGGGTGATACTGTGGGCAGGCATCACGGATTCGTAGGTGGTAATTGCGTTGCAAGTACCCATCTCGGCAAGCAAATGCTTGAACCCAAAGGCTAGGTCAACCCCTTCATAAATGGCAATCTCCAAGACACTGTCAATATTCTGTTCATTGACTTCCATCGCATGAAGTGCTTGACGCATCGGTTCGCGATCATCTACCGTGCGAAGATACATCCATGCTTCGCGTAGATTATCAGTCCCTAAAAACAAGCGGCCCGTCTCTGTGCAGATCTGCAGATAACTTTGCTCTAATTGATCACGGACTTCTTCGGGCACTTCCTCCGTTTGGAAGGTGGCCCCCAGTGGCAAACCTGCCTGAAACCGGCACTGCATCAGACGCGCCTCAAAATACTCGTGATAGCGACCCTGATCCTGCAAACGCGCTGCCAGTTTCTGGAGTGCCTCTTGAGGACCTTGGTCGTGCACGCAATCCTTCATTTCCCGAAAATCGGTCTCTTGGATTTCCACAGGTTGATCTTTCATAGGATGGGCGTTGTAAATGAACGTGACTCGACTAAGTCCCGGCAAATGACATGCCAGGGAATTTCAATGGCAGAACCCCGAAAGCGAGGTCGTCACTTCTGCGATGGTTCAGCGAATATGCGAAATTGGGGCATCCATTGCCTGCTGGCATCCTACACAGCTCTTGGCTGTGCGACAATTAGCGACCACTGCGCTCTTTGGTCAAACCTGCTGACTCTTGTCACCTATTCGCCGGATGGAGATAATGTCGAGCTGTTCCTGTGCAGCACGTCCGGAGCCTTTGCATGCGGCCCATCTATTTCCTGCTCGCAACCTGCCTGATCATCGCAAGTGATTTCTCACGCTGCGCCGTCGTGGCGCATGCCCAGACCGGTGAAGATGATAAGTCCATAAACCTCGTCGTGATTCTTGTAGACGATTTAGGGTGGAAGGACTTGGGTTGTTACGGAGCCACCTACTACGAGACGCCACATATCGATCAACTGGCATTGGATGGAATGCGGTTCACAGACGCCTATGCAGCTGCAGCGGTCTGCTCGCCCACCCGAGCGGCCCTGCTGACCGGTCGTTATCCGGCACGGATCGGTATCACGGACTGGATGCGAATGGCACCCGACGGAACCAGCACAAAAGAAAAAGATCCTCCGACCGGGGCATTTGAAAATGTCGGCGAGGGACTGCTTACGCCCAAAAATCCCTACCGCATGGAACTGGAGGAGCAAACGATCGCCGAGATTTTAGGC
>NHBP01000059.1 GCA_002168195.1 Planctomycetaceae bacterium TMED10 | reverse complement strand
GAAACCACGATTCCATTACGGTCCACATCAAATGGGCGTGAAGCGATAGAGGGGTCGGAATGCTCAGCCAGAGCTCCCTGGCTTTTGAAACTTGCAAAGATACCAAAGGTATGAATGGACTCGGACACTCCTCCGGCCAATGCCAGGTCGCACTGACCTAACTGGAGCATTTGGGCGCCCTGAATCAGGCTGCTATTTCCAGCAGCACAGGCAGCCCCCAAAGTGTAATGTGGACCTGTGATGCCCATGTTCAGTGCCGCTTCACCGGCAGAGTTATTGGCAACGGTGCGGGGATTATGGAAGTGATTCCAGACACTCACGTCGTAATCGAACTGGCTTAGTTCGTAGACTTCGTTTTCTGTTTCGACGTTGCCGTGTTCCGTGACACCGACATAGATCCCAACTCGGGAGCGGTCTGTATTTTCCCAATCGATCCCTGAGTTTTTGATCGCCTCACGAGCGCAATAAATGCCGACACTTCCTGCACGCGTTCCTCGACGTACTTCTTTACGTTTCTGATAGCGAAGTTCGTCGAAGTGACAGATGCCGGCCAATGTTTTGCCGACGTAACGAATTTCGTAAGGCACCACCCCGCTTCGTCCTTCGAGGAGGCTATCGCGGAATTCCTCCAAATTGTTTCCGTTGGGCGCAGTCAGACCGATGCCGGTAATCACGATCCGTTGTTCATCAGCCGGGAGCGATATCATGAAGGAGGCCTAACGCCTGGGAGGATTCACCGTAAGCCGTCTGAGCCTATCGGTTTTCGACCGAATTTACAAGGACTCGGCACCGACCAAAGCCAGCGGATGTTCGCATTTTCAAGGCCCCTGGCGGGCGAAATCGGTCGCCAGTCGCTGCATGCCCTCCTCGGTCGAGATGCGAGGTCGATAACCGAAATCTCGGTAGGCGTTTTGAATGTCGAAGTAATGTGATGTTCCCAGTTGTGCCGCAAGGAAACGGGTCATCGGGGGTTCACGGGAAATACCCAGTGTCCGATAAATCGCCTCGCAGACACGACCGATCTGCCAGGCCCGTCGGCAGGAAATCGACCGCGTCACCGGTGGACGCCCCGCCACTGCGAGCAATTGGTCAATCCATTCCCAGCAATTCACTGCCTCTCCCTGACTGATAAAATAAGCCTTTCCGCAAAGGGCGGCCCCTGGTTGCAGCGCCGCTGCCGCCTGAAGATGCGCCTCGGCCGCATTGTCGATATAAATCATATCGATCCGGTTTGTTCCATCACCGACCCTCCGCAGACGACCCTGCCGACTGCGCTCCACGAGACGCCCCAGAAGGTGCCGATCACCCGGCCCCCAGATCAAATGGGGTCGAAGTGCACACGTTTGTAAGCGATTTTGGTCCTCCGACAGCACGGCTGCTTCGGCAAGTGCTTTGCTGTGAGGATAGTGGCATAACCAACGTGATGCGTAGGGGGCAGTTTCATCAATTCCCTGCTGATCGTTCCCGTCAAAGGTGACACTCGGACTGCTGGTATAGACAAACCGCGTTACACCGGCCGCACGAGATGAAGCCAGCAAATGCTCCGTAGCCAAAGTATTCACTTCGTAATACTGCTGCCACCGCCCCCAAATGCCCGCAAGTCCGGCAACGTGGTGCACACATTCCACATCGCGACAAATGACATCCACACACGCTCGGTCGCGGAGGTCGCCGAGGACGACCTCTGCCCCGAGTTCGGAAAGTTCCGGATCCGGCTGCCGGCAAAAAGCGCGGACCTGTTCCCCTCTGGCCAGAGCAGCCTTGCAGACGGCTCGCCCTAAAAATCCACGGGCACCTGTGACCAGGGTCACTCCCGGCATCGCAATTCCCTCTCTGCCCATGGCACAAGCTTTTCTCTGAAAATTTTTGCGTTGTGGCGAATATCAACCGGCAGGTTGGGATGGAAGAGAAAATCACGGATGGACGAAGTATGTGGAAACTTTTCGGCCAACTCAGTCAGGGCCGCAAGCAATCGTTGCTCTGCAACTTGATCGCGGGGGATCGCATGGGCAAACGGTTCGACCACCAACACTGGTCGTTGACGCCCCACACTTCCCACACCGACCAGGGCGGAGCGAAACACATCCTCGTGCGTATTGAAGATCGACTCACATGGAACGGTAAAAAGGGTGCCGCTCGCGGTCTGCACCCGGTGAGTCATCCGACCACAAAACCAGAACCGGCCCGTAGCATCGAGGTAGCCGACGTCCCCCATTCGATGCCAGATGGTGCCGTCAACATCGATCTTTGCCCAACGATTGACTTCCTGACGCGTCACGTACTGGGTCGTCACCACAGATCCGGACACAGCCAGTTCACCGATCTGGCCATCGGGCAAGCGGTCCGGCAACTGATCAAGGGGAGCATCGCTGATAGGAATCACGCGCCAAAGGATATCCTCGAAACGTTTCCCCACACACACACCTGCCCCTTGATCGGTCTCCGGTTGCGTTTCGCGAAGGACTTCCCTCGCGGTAATCGAGGCCACCGGAAGTGCCTCGGTCGCCCCATAGGGCGTGTGAATTTCTGATTCTTCAGAAAGATGGGATTGCAGCCGCGCAAGTACACGACCGGGCACCGGTGCTCCAGCAGAAAATATCTGCTTCACGTGCCGAATAGGTAGGTCGTGATCCGTGCAGTAGGCAGTGACCGTATTCCATAATGCGGGCGAACCAAACGATTGCGTGACCTTCCAGCGATCAATATCGCCAAGAAATTTTTTGGGATCAATGTCCGCCGGACGAGTGGCATCCATGTCAGGCACAATGGTGGTTACGCCCAGACCACTGTTAAAGAGGCCGAAAAGGGGAAAGCCTGCTAAATCGATTCCACCCGGTTGCAAATCGTAGTGCTGCTTCAGCTGATCAACCTGCGCAACAAACTGACGGTGCGCGTAAAGCACGCCTTTAGGAACACCGGTACTACCGGTCGTAAAAATAATGGCGGCCGGGTCATCGCCACCCACCGTGACTTGATGATCCTTACCTTCCCCTATTTTCCGAAGTTGTCGCAGTGTTACCCCACCCCAGCCAAAGCGGCGACCGACAGTCACTAAAAAACGGGCGCGGGGAAACCGGCGTCGGTGGAGGAGTCGAATCGCGTGCACCAGCGGCAAACCAATAAATCCATCGGGTCTGGCCTCACTAAGACACGAGAGAAGATTTTTTTTGCCCATACCCGGATCGATCAAGATGGCTATCGCTCCGGACTGAAACAGAGCGAATACGAGCAGTACAAAATCAATCCCGGGACGAACCAGCAATGCAATCCGGTCCCCCGGTCGTACTCCCATGGCGACCAAACCCGCAGCTATCTTCATGCTTTCTGAGTGGAGACGCGCATAGGAAATCGTGTGATAAGCAAGTGGCCTGTTTGAACTTTGCCCCGATTCGGACGTGGGACGGACAACGCCGATATAGTCTTCAACCTTTCCGTTCGCATGTTCAACGACCGCAAGTTGGTCGGGACGATCGCGTGCGTGCCCGGCAAGTTGAAAGGCGACATTCTGTTCTGCCGTTACCGCATTGGAGATTACCGGTTCGCCATGCATACCGCGTCCCGTTCTGCAACTTGTCGCGCAAGGAATTCAATCACCCGCTCCGCAATATCGATCTTGAGCGTACGGGCAAGGGCCCGCCAACCGGGAACCGCGTTGACCTCAAGGGCCAGGAGTCGGCCGTCTGGGTGGGGCAGCAGATCCACTCCGACGAATTCAGCGCCGATTGCCGCACTCGCCCGCAGTGCANGGTCCCGCAACGATTCGGTAACCTNGATCGCCTCGGTCCTGGCACCTCGACTCACATTCGTCCGCCAGTCATGCGGGTTACTGCGCCGAATTCCGAATACCTCGTCACCGAGTACCAGTAACCGCAAGTCGTAACCGGGGTGCTGAACAAATTCCTGCAAATAGATCACGGCTCCGAGCTGTTCAAGCATTCGAAATGCACGTTCGGCCAGGGCGGGATCGTCAATCGCTGTAATTCCCCTGCCCTCGCCACCAAAGAGCGGTTTAATGACAACGCGTCCCCCAAGTTGCTCGAACGCTTCCATCGCCGTATCCGCATTTTGNCAGACCGATGTCTGTGGCACGTCGAGGCCCGCTTCCCGCAGTCTTTCGGTCGCAAGATATTTATCGATCGCCACCTCCAAGGATCGCGGTGGGTTACATACAGGCGTTCCGGCGACTTCAAGGCGACCGAGCAAGTCCATNCGAAAAACCACTTGTTCCAGCGAGCCGGGTGGCATACTCCGTACAAGAACTGCATCGTAAGCGGAAAGCAACTCTCCTTCGACCAGCACCTCTGCGGCAGGCGCACAGCGGGCGCTCAGGCGACGAAACGAAAAACACCTTACCGTGTGCAGGTCACCTGCCGCTCGTTGTAAATCCTTGAAATACCAGCTATCGGGATTGCTTAAAACTGCAATTCGCATTCGCAATGTCTTTCTTTTCCGTGTCCTTATTAATCTTCGAATGAGCTTCGCAAGACATCCGGTAGACATTCCCCAAATGTAAAACTATGCCCCGAATCAAGATTCACCAACCGCACGAGTGCCGGACTAAAGAGATGGGGGTCTATTTTATAAAAATCGTGGTCATAACGGGCAAATATTCCTGCAAAGGTTTCGCCATGGTCTGCCGATGAACAACTCGGGATCTGTGGACCGATCGCCTCAAGACTTGCGTCGTCACCGCGAATCCAAAGCGTGACCTGCCCGCCATAGAGAATCGCATCGTTCGTTCTGCCAATCGCCGCCAAGTCGTCCGGTGCNACNGGCGGCAGCGGNGCGAGCCCCCAACCGCTTTCGATGCGGTCGAGATCAAAACCTAATTCGTAAAGCTTGTGGAGTGCCGTTTCAACACTTCGCGCAACAACCTGAAAGGTGCCAGCTTGGCTAGCCGTCGGTGCCACCAGCAGCACGAGGTCTGCTGGCTTCACATGGCAGGCGGCGGCCAGAGACTTTACGATCTGAACGGTCGGCAGCATCCGCGTTTCGAGAACCCCTACCGCGCAGTTGGCTTTTTCAGCATATCCAATGTCTTCAAAAATTTTTTCGCGATTGGCGGCAGCTCGCATCGGGCCTGAGCCCATCGCAAAAAAATCACCTTCTCGAATCTCCCAACCGGCATATTGCGAGGCCATACATCCGGCCACCGGCTGATCGGTAGTCACTTGGACGGATGGTCCAGCGGCGACATCTGCCGACCCGGGCACCAACTCCACNCGGCCTAAATCAGCAAGTGCGACGAGCGAAAGCAAGCGTCCCGCTTCGACACTTCCGGGCACGTGAATGCCACAATCCAATACACACGCGCCGCCGATGCGATGCCGTTCGACTCTTAATAGTTCAGTCGAGTCGAAGAGACTTTGGCTGGCCTGCAATGCGAGTCGGTTAAGCTGCACGGTAAATAATGCCGGGGCGAGAGGGTTGTAGAGAGTTATAGAGGGTTGTCACGCAAAAGCTGCCCTTCATTTTCGCAAGCCAATACACCCAACGCAATGGCCAACGCCAGTCCAACGCCAGCCCAACGCGAGCGAAGGCGACTTGCGAAAAGTGGCAGCGAGTGGGACTGTTCGGGCCTCGGCGGGCGATTTAAAATGCACGTGCTAAAATTCCGGCTCATATATCGGCGAGAGTGACGACTCGCAACCGTATCCATTTTTTTACCGTTTCGGATCGTAGCATGCCTAGCCTCACGGTCGAGAACTACATCAAAACGATCTACCAGCTTTCGGTGGACTCTGGTGGTGACTCGGCAACGACTGGAAAGATTGCTGATTCTCTTGGAGTGCTGCCGGGCACCGTGACCAGCATGCTCAAAACACTGAGTGACAACCAACTGGCGACCTATACGCCGTATGAGGGTGTGCGACTCACCGAATCAGGCCAAAGCCTCGCGCTGAAGATGCTGCGACGCCATCGTTTGATCGAGCTTTTCCTNGTCCAGTCGCTCGGTATGCCCTGGGATGAAGTGCATGAAGAAGCAGAAAACATGGAGCATGCAGTAAGCGACAAACTGATCGGTCGACTGGAAAAATACCTCGGTTATCCCCAGGTCGATCCGCATGGCGATCCGATTCCAAAAGAAGATGGTTCGCTCGAAACTCCGCAGGGCNGATCGCTGGCCGGCTGCAACGAAGGTGAAGCATTTTGTCTNATTCGCGTCCTNGATCAGTCGCCCGATTTTTTACGCTACTTAAGTAAGACGGGCCTTGCCCTCGGTGTGGAAGGAACGATCGAGCGCAATCACCTTGAAGCCGGCGTCGTCACGGTAGAAGTCGGTGGAAAGCAAACCACGATGGGACGTGAAGCAGCGTCAAANATTTTTGTGACACCGCTTTAAATGCACGTGGACTGCCCCCGAAACGCATGCTGATCCGATTTGACGAACCCCTTCAAAAGGTTTAAAAAGTAAACACGCAACGGGTTTCCCCGAAACACATCGGTCATCGGGTGAGGGGCCCCTGCGAGGGAGACCTGCGAACCTGGTCAGGGACGAAAGTCAGCAGCCATAAACAGACATCTTCTTGTGCGGTGGGCCTCTCACTCGNTGANCGATNANNNGTTTTNCTCATNTNCTGNTTTTGCAGGNNGCTNATGNCGGANAANTCTGNCGAAGNNTNAGNANTGNCGGNNGAGANCGNGNNGGNNGANTANGTNGTCGTGGCNCGNCGNTATCGNCCTCANACNTTTGNNGANCTGATCGGTCAACANCACGTNGCCGAATCNCTNGAAGCGGCCATTCAGACCGGNCGNGTNGGNCANGCNTATCTNTTCACNGGTGCNCGCGGNGTCGGCAAAACNTCNGCNGCNCGCATCNTNGCCAANGCNCTCGATTGCANNGANGGNCCNACNGTNANNCCNTGCAATCAATGTGAGATCTGNCTNGGNGTCAACGGTGGNGANGATGTNGATGTNNTNGAAATCGANGGTGCNAGCAACCGCGGNATNGANGAGATNCGNCANCTNCGATCNAATNNNAACATTCGNCCNAGTCGNGCNCGNTTNAAAATNTATATCATCGANGAAGTNCANATGCTCACCCCTCCGGCTTTCAACGCGTTGCTCAAGACACTCGAAGAACCCCCGGAGCATGTGAAATTTATTTTCTGCACAACCGAACCAACGAAAATTCCGATCACCGTGCTATCCCGGTGTCAACGCTTTGACTTCGCGGGCATTGAAACCGAATCCATTCGCGAGCGGCTCTCGCAAATTGCAGAACGGGAAGGGGCTGAAGTAACGGAGGAAGCACTTGAACTCGTCGCTCGCCGCGCTGCTGGTTCAATGCGGGATGGACAATCGTTGCTCGAACAACTTCTCGCCCTGACAGACACGCCGATTAATGCCGAAGCGGTACACCGGATGCTCGGAACGGCCGAAAGCACACGCCTGCTTGAATTGGCCAGCCATGTTGCCAATGCGGACCCGGCTTCCGCGCTCGCAGCGCTCGATTGTGCACTGGGAGAGGGCGTTGATGAGGGGCAATTGATCGATCAGTTGCTGGGAATATTCCGTGACGCTATGGTGGCACTCGCGGGCTGCAAAAAGGACGCCCTCCAGCACGCGACCACCAGCGAAGACGCCGACGCGATTACAAAGATTGGCGAGCAGATGGGCCTGGAAACAGTGCTGGCGGTACTCGGGGTCCTGCAGCGTACCCAGGCCGACATGCGCTACTCGACCGTGCAACGCACCCTGACGGAGCTTGCGCTTGTACGCTGCTGTCGGCTGGAAGGCATGGAACAGATCGGAGCCCTGATTTCCCGCCTGGATGCACATGAAGCAATGCCAGGGAAAGACGCAAAAAAAAAATTAACNCCCGCTCCCGTTGAACGAGCAAAGGCAACGGCAAAGGCATCGACACGGCGATCCGCTGAATCCACCTCAGCAAAAACATCGGCTCCCGCCAAGACAAGCGAGCAAGGGGGTTCGGGAAAACCAACTCGGCAGACTCGGCAGAAAAGCCCGGTTCGATCACATGAGACGCAAACCACCCCAGTTATTGCCAGCGCAACGAGCCCTGAAACGACCAATGCCTTAGCGACAGACTCGATTCGATTAACCGATCAGAACGCGACCGAGGTCTGGAAAAATGCCCGTGGGCAACTCTCTGGAATCGTACTTGCCAACGCGGAANAATATCGCTCAGTGGAACTAACAAACCCAGGCCAGTTACGCATTCTCTTTACAGAAAAATACAAAATCTGCAAATCNGTATGCGAGAGGCCTGACAATGCGCGTAAAATTACGGAAGCTGTGTCTGCCGCAGCTGGTGAACCGATCCGTGTAGAATTTGATCTGACCCAGGAAGAAGTCGAGCAGACCCCGTCCGTACCTCGAGCGGACCAACGAAAGGAAAGCAGAATAGCGGTAGCGGAAAGCCCCCTCGTACAGCGGGCCCAGGAACTTTTCGGNGCTCGGCCGACGACGATTGAACAAAAAAACAAATAACCCGATCCATTCGCTATATTGCAGTATCTGTAATGATCCCGAAAGTGATTCAATGCGATGCGTCGGAACGAAATGATTGTAAAAGCCATACCGGAGAAACACCATGTTTAAAGGAATCGGAGACCTTGCGGGGATGCTCAAACAGGCCCAGTCGATGGGGTCACGNATGAAAGAGATGAACGAGCAGCTGTCGGCAATCCGAGCGATCGGGAGTGCGGGTGGCGGACTTGTCGAGGTCGAGGTGAATGGTTTAGGCGAGATGATGCGAATTTCTATCGANTCAACGTTACTCGAGAAAAAAGATCGAGAATTAATCGAAGACCTCGTGCCAGCGGCCACCAATGCAGCGCTGAGNAAAGCGAAAGAGCAGCAGGCACGCTCGATGCAAGATCTTGCCGGTGGAATGGACATCCCCGGACTGAGCGACGCTCTCCAATCACTCGGCGACGGCACGTCCAACTCGCCCCCTTCCTCCGGCAGCTAAGACACTGCGACAGATAGAATTCCCTGGGNAAATTAATGGACCAAGTCAGCGAATCGGTTGCCAACCTCGTCGAGCATTTTGCCAAGCTACCGGGAATCGGAAAAAAATCGGCTGAACGCCTGGCCTACCATATTCTCCGAATTTCTGAACCCGAAGCGAATGCCCTGGCAGACGCCATCCTCAGCGTCAAACAGAATGTGGCTTATTGCAAGACNTGCTACAATCTGACCGAAGGAGAGCAGTGCGGAATCTGCCGCGACACCAAGCGGGACCGTTCGCGCATTCTTGTTGTCGAGCAACCTCGTGATCTGATGGCGCTCGAAACGGCAGGAAGCTATGGTGGCCTCTACCATGTTCTGCTCGGTCGCCTCGCGCCGTTGGAAGGAATCGGTCCGGAGCAACTNACCATCGAAAGCCTTTGTCAACGCATCAAAGATGGTGAGGTAGAGGAAATCATTATGGGAACAAACCCCACACTAGAGGGTGATGGCACGGCACTTTATCTGAGCAACATTCTGGCCGACCTTCCCGTGAATGTGACGCGACTGGCTCGCGGAATCACAAGTGGCAGTGTTCTTGAGCACGCCAATCGAGAAATGCTCTCCGATGCGATCGCCGGTCGACAACCATTTT
>NHBP01000058.1 GCA_002168195.1 Planctomycetaceae bacterium TMED10 | reverse complement strand
GCATTCGGGGACTCCTCCAACGCTGGGGGGGACAGTTCTTCCGCATACGGGCTCAGCTCCAGCGCTGGGGGCGAGAGTTCTTCCGCATACGGGCGCAACTCCAGCGCTGCGGGGGACTTTTCTTCCGCATATGGCCAAAGCTCCACCGCTGCGGGCACCAGTTCTTCTGCATACGGGGCCGGTTCCACTGCGGATTTCGATAACTCAACCGCCATTGGGACGGGAGCTATAACCACTCGAGCCAATCAGATTGTATTTGGCACAGCGACCGAAACCACAACGGCTCCAGGGATTGATTCGGCAAGCAGTCGAACATCGCAGGGAGCCGTCACGGGACTGGTAACCACCGATGCAAGTGGCAATCTTGCCGGCCGTTCGGCAGCTTCCCTGGGACTGGCGACTCAGAACCAAGTTAATAGCAATACGGCAGAGATAAACCGAAACACGACCGGCGTCGCAGGTGCGATGGCCCTGACGGGAATTCCCAGCGTTCTTCCAGTAGATGCAGATTTCGCCATTTCAACCAACGTTGGTACATTTGGTGGTGAAGCCGCAATGGCGATGGGAGGAGTGGCAACCTTGACCGACACTCTCTTTCTCAGTGGAGGCGGCGCCTTTGGCCTGCAAGGGGTCGCAGGTGGCGGCCGGCTGGGAATTACTAAAATCTGGTAAATGAGACAACGGAATCAAGGTCCGTCGCATGCAGTTGCTCGCCGAGGTCTGCACGGCAAAAGGTGACCGCTATACCCTCTCCCCGCCCCTGCCCGCAGCAGGCCACATAGTTATCCTGTCAACAGCGTGAGCTGATTCTGGAAATGGGAAACATAAAAACATCTAATAGTGGGGAATATGCTGTCTGCTTAACAGCCTGTATCCCCCGAGCGGACAAACTGTAGGATACTAGGCCCCCGGGCCTAGTATCGTGTGGTCTCACGAGATCCTCGAACCCACGTTGCCGTCGCTTTTTTTCCCCACAATTCGGATATTTTGTTCCAGTCTATGGGCTGTGTTTTCATATCAGAAAAACCTGCCCGCCAGCCGCCCGGACTATCGCCACGATGCGGGCTTTACTGGATTCGTTCAGCTCGGGCTATGCGTAGATGATCGACCGTAGATCAGCGTCGATCAGGGCGGAATGTGCATAAGGTGTGCCGCATACTGTGCCGCTTTCACCTTCGCGGTGCGCGTTCCCCGAGGTATATTGTGATTGTTCGACTCCCCTAGGGGGTGCTCTGTGGGTTCGCCGGTTTTCGCGCGGGCAACGTGCCAATGGTTTTAGCCCTTCGGCCCTTCAAGCCAGATGGGGACCTCGCCCGCTTGGGGCAGTTCGATACAGCGAATGCGACTGATCGCTTCGTGCCCTGCAATCTCATCAATCGCCGATTCACTTGCCGGCCCATCAAGATTCAAAATGCCAATCGCCTCGCCCCCGGGTGAAGCCCGCCCCACGGCCATTTGTGCGATATTCACGCCGTGGCAACCGCAGATTGAACCGACCGCTCCGATGATTCCCGGAACATCGTTATGCTGAAAAATGAGCAGGTGCCCGTCGAGAAAGGCCTCGAGTTGGTGCGGACCTAACTGCACCAATCGCGGCATGTTTTCACCGAATAGGGTGCCTGCAACAACCCGCTCACCATCGCGCGTCGTCAGATGGGCGCGGATCAGCGAGGCAAACGCCCCGCGGCCCGGTCGTTTGTCCTCGATCAATTCGATTCCGCGTTCGCGCAAGAGCAACTCGGCACTGACAATATTGGGCTCGTCGTCGAGTACTCCAGAAAGTAATCCGCAAGCGAAACTGCTACTCAGCAGTGATATTTGCCGTTCTGCAACGTCACCGCGGTATTCCAAACGACAGGATTCCGCCGTCGAGGCATCGAGTTGCCCTACCATACGACCGAGTCGGTAGGCCAAATCAAGATATCCACGCAAACTAGCAATGGTCTGTTCATCAAGCGCCGTCATATTCACGGCATGACGAACATTGCCGGTGGTTAGAAAATCGATGAGCAGTTGGATGCCCTCGACAGCAACCTGCGTTTGGGCTTCATCGGTACTGGCCCCCAGATGCGGCGTGCAAAGGACGCCCGGCATCTCGAAGAGTGGGCTATCGGTACATGGTTCCTGTTCGAAAACATCGAGTGCGACNCCAGCAAGCACACCGCNTTGAAGGCCATCNACCAACGCCTGCTCNTCGAAAATGCCACCACGNGCGCAATTGATTAANCGGGCNCCNGGTTTNATTTTCTCAAGTTGCGCCGTGCCGATCAGGCCACTTGTCTGCTCTGTCAGTGGGGTGTGAACGGTCAGGTAGTCAATTTCAGGGAGCATTGCCTCGACATCGTCAAACATTTCGACTCCGATTTCAGCCGCGCGCGACGCCGAGAAAAAGGGATCGTAACCTACGACCCGCATCTCGAGCGCTTGGGCCCGCTGTGCAACCGCTTGACCGATTCGTCCCATGCCGACGATCCCGAGTGTTTTTCCAGCAACCTGTGTGCCAGTAAATTTTTTTCGGTCCCAGCGACCTTCGCGAAGCGACTGATGCGCTGGTGCAACGTTTCGCGACAAAGCAAGCATCAATGTCACCGCATGTTCAGCCGTGCTGAGGGTGTTGCCTGTCGGAGTGTTCATCACCACGATTCCCTTGCGGGTCGCGGCCTGTTTATCGATGTTGTCGGTTCCCACGCCAGCTCGCACGATGGCTTTCAATCGCGTATTGCCTTCGAGTACTTGCGCAGTAATCTTCACGCCACTGCGTAGGATCACGCCATCGTATTGATTGAGTGCTTGTTGAAGTTCCGCCTCAGCCAAGCCTGTCCGGACATCGAACTCGATGCGCGGGTCAGCTTTCAGGAGCGCAATCCCCTCAGCAGCAAGGTTGTCTAGCACACAGATGCTCGGCATAGGCGACTCCTCTATTCATTTTCCGGGGACAGTGCTGATCCTAGCCGTTTTTCTTGAAAAAAGCATGCATGAATTCTGCTAGCCGCTCGACGCCTTCGCGCGGCATGGCGTTGTAAATCGAAGCGCGGATTCCACCCACACTGCGGTGGCCCTTCAGGTTGCACAGGTCGCGTTCTGCCGCCTGCTCAATGAATTCCGCTAGGAGGGCTTCACTTGGTAACTGGAACGTGACGTTCATCAGACTGCGGCAATCACGCTCAGCGTGGGGCCGATAAAATCCATCGGAGGAATCGATGGTTTCATACAATAGAGAAGCTTTCTCCTGGTTGAGCTGATGCATTTTTTCTAACCCGCCCACCGTGTGAATAAGCCAGTCGGTGACCAGTTTCACAATGTAGATGCCAAATGTGGGAGGCGTGTTGTAACAAGATTTGTTTTTTACATGGTTTTCGTAGGAAAGCATTCCGGGTGTTGTTTGATCGACTTCACCAAGCAAATCTTCTCGAATAATCACAGCGGTGACGCCCGCCGGCCCTGCGTTTTTCTGAGCGCACGCATAGATCAGACCATAACGCTCGATTGCAAGCGGTCGGTAAAGAAAATCACTTGACGCATCGGCAACAAGCGGCACGTTTCCAGTTTCGGGCTCTTGCGGGAATTGGACGCCCTGGATCGTTTCGTTTGATGTGAAATAGACATAGGCTGCGTCGGCATCAAGCTTAAGCTCATCGGTCGTGGGAAGTCGATTATATTGCGTCGAGTTCCCATTCCANGCTTCGCNAACGGTCCCTTCGCGACGCGCTTCGACAAACGCTTTCTCTCCCCAACTTCCGGTTGTGATGTAGTCGGCCGATCGCCCCTTCAATAAGTTCATCGGGATCATCGAAAATTGCAGNCGCGAACCTCCCTGCAAAAAAATCACGCGAAACGCATCCGATAATCCAAGCAACTGCCGTAGATTCGCCTCGGCCGCCTCGAGAATCGCGGTGAATGCTTTTCCTCGATGGCTAATTTCCAGAATGGAGGCTCCGGCGCCAGGTAGGCACATCAACTCCTCCTGTGCTTTACGTANAACCTCTTCAGGCAAGACGGCAGGACCTGCAGAAAAATTAAATACACGTTGCGTCATCGCTACAATTCCTGTTGCTAAAATGTCGGTGCAATTTTTTTGCAATAGCGTTTGTTGGCGTTTGCCAGCTTTAGCACACTCCGGCTTAGCCAGGGTGCTGGCGAGGTGCAAATTACCGGAGAGGGTACGCCTTGAGCCGATTGTAGGAGTTGGTTTGCAGGGGCGAAAGGGTCGGGCGGTGGCCACAGGCTGCCCGCTTGCCTATACTTCTTTTCGAGCTGAAAAAATTCCGCTTTGTCCCCCTGGCTTTGTGATTCCCGCTATGAAATCTTTGGGTCGTTTTTTGCAAATAGGAGGTCTCGTTCTTCTGCCTTTGGCCATGCTGATGGAGTTATCCGGGCAACTCGGTCGCAGCGGTGTTGCTGAGTTACTTTTGATGCTTGTTGTGGGGGCAGGTGCGTTTGTATTGGGGCGTTTAATCGAAGGCTACGCCCGTTAGAAGGGCCCGTTAGAAGGATTGAAACTCTCTCTTTCCCCGGAAATCTGGCCCGCTTATACTGATATTCTATGGTTTTAGGCGGTATCCACGTGTGGTCAGTGTTGTTGCTAAGGACGGTTATCGCTGAAGCCAGTTTGTGGGTGACTCCGGAAAACAGACAAGAGGCCGTTTTGAATCTGCGGTTCCCCATCGTTGCCATTTTGCTGAGCTTGCTCTTCGGGGCCAGTCGCGTTGCAACTGCCGATTGGCCTATCTTGCGTTCTGCTGCCACCAACGGTATTCAACTCAATGAAGCGGAGATCGGANATCTTCCCAGCGAAGCATCTGTCATGCGGATGCGACTCGCAGCTTTGATCGAGGAAAAAAATTGGGATGATGCGATCAGTACGTTCTTTAAACTGGTTGACAGATTTGGCTATCTTCCAATCGAGACTGAAAGTAACCGCTATCTGAATATTCATAGTTACGGTCAGATTTTAATTGCAGGCTTACCACTCGAAGCTCGTGCACTTTATCGTGATCGCGTCGATGCTGCAGCACAGGATTGGTATCGCAGTTTGCAAAATGCGGTTGATCCTACGGCTGAAGATTCGAGCCAGCTCGATCAATTCTTTTGCAGTCGATACGGGGACGATGCATTACTCTTGCTGGGAGATCGGGCTTTGGAGCGCGGTCACTTTGATCAAGCTCGGGAGTACTGGCAGCGGATCGACGAATCGTTGACCGCGACGGGGGGCGCAAGTTTTTGGCACGCATACCAGGGTGCTACCGCTGAGCGTGTGGTGAAGGAACTTACTGACAAACAGAAGGAAAAATCTCCTCCTAGCTACGTATTGGTCTATCCGGATTCCGATCTCGATTTGGCTGCCATCCGTGCCCGTCTAGTGCTGGCCTCCATTTTTCAGGGCGATCTCACCCGGGCGCGGTGGGAGTTGAATGTCTTTAAGCAATTGCATCCCGAATCGCGAGGTGCGCTCGCTGGTCGAGATAGCGTCTACGCCGATACGCTTGAACAACTCTATAAGCAACGAGCCGATACATCAGAGACAACGCAAGGAGCATTTGTAAAACAGAATGAGTGGCCTACTTTCGCTGGTTCGCCCGCGCGAAACCGGTTGTTTTGGCGCACAATCGATTTTACGCCGGTATCCAGATGGGAATTGACCTTTGCCCGTGTGATGCCGGCTGTTGAGCTACCGAATCCCGATGCCCGAGATGAAAAACCGCAACGGCAACAGCCCGTGGAGTTGGACCGTCACCAGAGTGATTTGTATTTCTATCCACTCGTTGTCAGAAACTGGGCACTGCTCAATAACAGCAGTCAGATCTTTGCCTTGAATCTCCAGGACGGTAAGCCTGCGTTTGAGGGAAGCCAGTTCGGACA
This sequence comes from Planctomycetaceae bacterium TMED10, assembly GCA_002168195.1. Taxonomy (GTDB): domain Bacteria; phylum Planctomycetota; class Planctomycetia; order Pirellulales; family UBA7805; genus UBA7805. The sequence continues at coordinate 23,871 of NHBP01000058.1, read as the reverse complement.
GATTTATCCACGCGGAGATCTTGTTTCCAGGGAAGTGAAGCGGGATGCTCGCAACCGCCTGGCCGCCGATCCGCTGTTGCCGCCACAGTATTCGATGACCTTTTTCAAGGGCCGACTCCTAGCGCGAATGGGAACGCAGNTAACGAGTCGAGCGGTCGGGTTTGACGNCGGTTATGCGGGTAATCGGATTACGTGCATCAATCTTGATCGTGAAGGCGCACTGGAATGGAATTTTCCATCGAAGGAAGAGGAGGGAGAATTTGATCGGGATAAGTGGTCTTTCGAAGGACCCCCGCTCGCCGATAGCAACGGGGTTTATGTCGTGATGCGACGCGGCGCTATGCAGGCAGTTTGCTACGTGGCATGTCTCGATTTGCAGACCGGCAAGCTGCGCTGGCGACAAGAAGTTTGTCGATCCAATACACCAGCTCGCGGAGTGCGGAACGAAATTACACACTCGCTTTTGACACTCGCCGAGGGGGCCCTCTATCTCAATACCAATCTGGGTGCGATTGCGTCGCTTCGCANAGAAGACGGGCAATTGCGATGGGCTTATCGCTATGTGCGCTTAAACTCGGATGTCGGCAAGAAGCTTCCCTCGCATTTCGGTCGAACTTTGAATCCTTGCGTGTATGCTCGGGGCGTCGTGATTGCTGCACCGCGTGACAGTCCTGCACTTTTCGCACTCGACGCAAACAATGGTCGGTTGCTGTGGAAAAGCGCTCCGATGACCTCGTACCCACTTCATTTACTCGGTGTCGGAGATGACATGTTATTGGCTGCCGGTGAAAATCTATGGTGGTTTAATATGATCACCGGTAGAGCCCATGCCGTCTGGCCTCAACCGGGCAACCGAAGCGGACCGCGTGGTTATGGCAGGGGAATCCTCGCGGGCGGACGGGTCTATTGGCCAACGCGCGATAATATTTATATCTTCGATCAAAATTTGGTTGAAAATGGTCAGCAGTTTTACCCGGCGCAGCGTGGTATCATTAAATTAAAGCGTCCTGATCTTTCTCCCGAACAACAAGCCGAAAGTGGGAACATGGTCGCCGGCAGCGGATTTTGTTTAATTGCTGGCAGAGATCGCCTTCAGGCGTTTCCGCTGGTTCAATCCCAAGTAGATGAAAATTAAGTGAACTTTTGATTGGAAAGTGATTGATGTCAGAAAATGAAGATCTTCAAGCAGTCGAGCAGCTCAACCAAGCGTATCAGCGGATCACCTCAGAGCTATCGAAGGTGATTGTTGGTCAGCAGCACGTGATCGAAGAGTTGCTCATTGCATTGTTTGCGCGTGGGCATTGTCTGCTGGTTGGGGTTCCGGGATTGGCGAAAACCTTATTGATACATACGTTGGCGGATACGCTTTCGCTTAAATTCAATCGGATTCAATTCACACCTGATTTGATGCCGTCCGATATTACGGGAACGGAGGTGATCCAGGAGGATAAGACTTCGGGAACCCGAGAGCTTCGTTTTCTGGAAGGCCCGATTTTTGCAAACGTGATTCTTGCAGATGAAATCAATCGAACACCGCCTAAAACACAAGCAGCTCTTCTTGAGGCCATGCAAGAGCATCAGGTAACCATTGGAGGTGAACGCCGGGTCCTTGAGGAACCTTTTTTTGTTCTTGCGACTCAGAATCCGATAGAACAAGAGGGCACCTATCCATTGCCAGAAGCACAATTGGACCGTTTTATGTTCAATGTGTTGGTCGACTATCCGGAGGAAGAAGAAGAACTGGAAATTGTAAGGCGGACGACCGCTGATCATTCTGCTCAAGTGGAAGCGACACTCAGTGGTGACGAGATCCATGAACTCTCACAGGTTGTGCGCCGCGTACCGATTGCGGATCACGTTGCGCGTTACGCTCTTCATTTAGCGCGGAGTACTCGTCGTGAGAAAGGTTCTGTGCCGGCTTTTGTGCAGGATTACGTCAGTTGGGGCGCCGGTCCTCGGGCAACACAATACCTCGTTTTAGGCGGCAAGGCCCGTGCGATTTTGCACGGGCGGTACTATGTCGATGTGGAGGATATTCGTGCGGTGGCGCCTGCCGTACTCCGGCATCGCATACTGACAAATTTCAATGCAGAAGCCGAAGGGATTACCCCTGACGTTATTGTACAGAAGTTGATCGAAACCGTTCCTGTCAGCCACGAGGTTGCCACCCATGGTGGACACGAAGAAAAAATATTTAGATCCGCAGACGCTCTCTAAACTGGACGGCCTGCAATTGCGGGCCCGAAAGATTATTGAAGGTTATGTCTCAGGTCCGCATCGAAGTCCTTATCATGGATTTTCGATCGAGTTTACCCAGCATCGGCAATATGTTCCGGGAGACGACCTGCGTCATGTCGACTGGAAGGTTTTTGGTCGTACGGACAAAGTCTATCTCAAGCAATATGAGGAAGAAACAAACCTTGTTTCTTATCTCCTTCTCGATACGAGTGAAAGCATGCTTTTTCAGGGGGAGCATAGTCCCTTATCCAAGTTGGACTATGCAAAGTGTATTGCGGCATCTTTGGCCTATCTTGTTTTACAGCAACAAGACAGTGTCGGACTTGCGACATTTGATACGAAGATTCGTCAGTATGTTCAGCCGAGTGGGCAGCCTTCCCATCTAAAACAACTCCTCCACACGCTGGAACAATCGCCGGGAGAAAAAAAGACATCCATAGGCCCTCTTTTTCACGATCTTGCCGAACGATTTAAAAAGCGAGGTATCGTTGTGATCCTTAGCGACCTTTTTGACGATCCCGAGAAAATTCTTGCGGGTATCAAGCACTTTCGTCATCGCCAGCATGATGTGATTGTGTTTCATATTCTTGATGTCGAGGAACGCGAATTCCCCTTCAATCAAATGATGCGATTCCGTGGATTGGAGCATTGGCCCGATCGCATTACGGATCCGCGACAACTACGACAAATTTATCTTCGCGAAATGGAAAAATTTCTTCAGAAAATTGCAGTCGGATGTCGCGGACAACAAGTTGATTACGTGCCGCTGCTCACTGATCAATCACTCGATATTGCACTNTCCAGTTATCTGGCGGGTCGCATGGTTCAGAAAACGTAGTCCCTGCGGAGAGGCCACCTTATGAGTGGTCTTGGCAATATGCCTGTCTGGTTGAATGGTCTGTTTGCTTCTCCCTGGATGCTGCTCTGGTTACCGGCAGTGGTTGCCCCGCTTGTGATCCATCTTTTATATCGGCAGCGATATCGAGAGGTTTCGTGGGCAGCGATGGAGTATTTGCTTGCGGCCATCGAAAAAAGCGCGCGGCGAATGCGTATCCAGCAGTGGCTGTTACTACTTGTGCGTATGCTTTTGCTTTTGCTCATTCTGCTGGCGATGGCAGAGCCACTGGTGCGCAATCTTTCACCGCTTTCCCTTTCAGNGGGGAGTACCCACCACATTTTTTTGCTCGATGGATCGTATTCGATGGGATATCGANCAGAGAGCGAGACCGATTTTGAGCGGGCGAAAGCGCAGATTGTNGAGCGGGTCGAGGCAGGGCAGGGGGGGGACGGTTATTCCCTGATTATGATGGGGAAGGAGCCTGAGATTGTCGTCGGCCCACCGAGCTATGACGCGCAACAGTTTGTGGCCGAATTAGATGGTTTGCCCATCGGTCAGGCAGGAGCAGATTTGGACTCAGCACTTGAAAGTGCGCAAAAACTGATCGAATCCACAGACGAAAAGGGTGCATTCAGTCGGCATTTGGTAACGATCCTGAGCGATCTTGGTCGCACAACGTGGGGTCCCGATTCCCAAGGGGATGCAGGAGGGGTTCAGCGTGGGGCACAGTTGGCCCAACTGACCAACGGAGGGAGTATCGAAGTTGTCGCGATCGAAAGTGTAAACGGCAACCGTCAGAATACGGCCATTGTCGATCTGGCTGTTTCAGGGCCGATTACAACTATTGCAGCGCCAACGCGATTGGTTGCGACACTGCACCCGTTTACAACGCAACCGCAGCAGGGACAGACAGTCGAACTCTGGGTGGATGGCATTCGTGTCGAACAAAAAAAAGTTGACCTGCCGGAAGATACCGACACGCAAGTTGTATTCATGCACACCTTCGTTGATCCAGGGGCGCATGCGGTAAGCGTGCGTCTTGCCGGCGATCAGCTTCCGATCGACAATCAGCGTGATCTGGCGATTAATGTAAAAGAGAAAATTAACATTTTACTCGTCCGCGGTAAGCAGGGAGCGACTTTGCCACTTCTGGCAGCGCTGAATGCGGCGGATCAGAAAGTCAACGCGACCAAAGTGGAAGTTGTTGACGAGAGTCGACTCGCTGAAATTGATCTAAATCATTACGACTGTATTTTTCTCTGCAACGTTGCTCAGTGGACACTCCAGGAAGCGTCCCGCCTTAACAATTATGTCACGCAGGGGGGCGGCCTCGTAACGATTCTCGGCGATCAGGTGCTCACGGAGAGATACAATCGAAATGTGTATGATGAAGCCAATCGCCCGAAAAGTCCGCAAGTGCTCGAGCAGCAGGCTGGTTTTCTGCCGGCCAAGGTGCGGCAAGTCTTTTACGATGGGGAATATCATTTCCCAAACCCCAAGGATTATATGCATCCGATACTTGCACCCTGGAAAGGTAATCCGAGAACGGGATTAACGAGTGTGCCGGTGCTTCAATACTTTCAGTTGGAGGTTCCTGAGGGGTCGGGTGCAAATGCGATTCTTTGGTTGGATACCGGAGACCCGCTGCTGGTTTTGTCGCGGATTGGCGATGGTTGGAGTTTACTGGTAGCGACCGATCCGACCGAATCGAGTCGTGCCAACAATTCAGAGCGTTCATGGTCTCTGATCGCCTCTTGGTTGAATGCACAGCCTTTCTTTGATGGACTTTGGAAGGCCGTCGTCGGTGGTCGTCTGAGCGGTAGTAATCTTGAGGTTGGTCAGTGGGTCCATGGCAAATTGGCCGGATTGACCGGTTCACAGTCGGTGATTCTGGAGATTCCTGGCAACCCGCCGCAAAATGAAAAAATTGCAATCCAGCCCGATGGGGCATGGTCTTATGGTCGGGCTGAGAAGAGCGGCATTTACCGTCTACTTGTTGGAAATGATTCGCAGTCGGATCGACAATCCGAAGAGGCTTCCAAAGCAATCGTTGCCAATGATCGGATATACGCAGTGAATCTTGACACGCGTGAGAGCAATTTGAAAAGTCTTTCTCTTGGGGAACTCGCGCCCGAGTGGCGGCAGCAAACGTTGGAACAAAGCATGCGTGCCGTTAGTTCTGCTCAGGCGCCGGCCGGCCCGTCCGCAGGTGCAATTTTTCTCTGGCTGGTTTTACTGTTGTTGTTCTTGGAAATTTTTCTAGCCTGGTGGATTGGGAATCGATTTGCATGAAAAATCTTCTCGGCAAGATCATGTTCTGGCTTATGGGAGTAGAGCATCCTCCCGGGGGGAAAGATCTGCAGTGGCAATTATCCGGTAACTGGGAATGGACCAGAAGTTTGGTCTTCTCTTTTTGTGCCTTTGCCATTCTCAGTGGAATTTACCTTATTAGTTTTTACTTTCGTGAGCGGAGTCGTGCAAAACCCGGTGCGCGCATTTTTCTTGCATCGATCCGGTTAACTCTTATTGCATTAGTTGTGTGCGTTTTAATTTTTCAGTTGCAGATTCAATTCACGCGGATGCAACTTCCTTCGCTAGCAATCCTTCTGGATCGCTCGGCCAGTATGAGCGTGGCCGACGATTATCAGAATCCGGCAATGGTTCAGTCGATTCAAGCCATCGGGTTAGACCCCGATGCAACAAGCGTGAGGCGGTGGGATATTGCAGGCCGACTTTTGGGCCGGGAGAAATTTACACAGCTTGAAGAGAACTATGATATCCGGGTTTTTTCAATAGCGCGTTCCGCTCTGGAGCTGAACGGCAGCAACCAAGAATCGTCTGAGGTGCAGCAACCGGGACAGGCCTTTGTCAAAGAAATTGAGAAACTGCAACCCGATGGAGAGTCGAGTCGTCTGGGCGACTCGTTGCAAAGCGTTTTGTCCGGTCTCCGAGGCCGCCGATCGGCAGCGGTGATCATTCTCTCTGACGGAATTACCACTGAGGGGATTGGGTTGGCTGGCGCTGCTGAAACAGCGCGATCTCAAGCGGTGCCGCTTTATTTGGTCGGCATTGGAACAGAACAACCCCTTCGCGAGTTGATTTTGTCCGATCTGGTGGTAGACGAAATTGTCTTTGTAAATGATTACGTTGATTTTGATTTCAAAATGACTTCATATGGCCTTGAAGGAAAACCTATTGAGCTTGTGCTTCGTGATGCAGCCACCGGGAAAGAGCTCAATCGCCGGCAAGTTTTAGGGGGGGGTAACGGGATAGCAACGCGGTATACATTGTCTGATCGCCCGACGCGGCTTGGGCAGCAGGCGTACAGAATTGAGGCAAAAGTGCCCGGGTCAGAACGTCAAGGATCTTCATCGCAATTGTCACGGTCGATCGAAGTTCGAGATGATCCGATCAAGGTGCTACTTGTGCAGGACGCGCCAAGTTTCGAATTTAAATATCTTAAGCATTTGCTTGAACGAGATAAAACGATTGATCTGAACGTCGTGCTTCAGCAAGCGGATATTGAATATCCCGAGCAGGATCGCTTTGCCCTTCCTTTGTTTCCTGTGAGTCGAGAAAAACTATTTCAATATGATGTCATCATTCTGGGAGATATCGATCTTGAAAGAATGAGTCGCCTAGACTTGGAGAATATTGCTGCATTCGTTGAGCAGAAGGGGGGTGGCCTTCTCATCTCAAGCGGTCGAAATTTTCGGCTCTCAGAGTATGTGCAGTCGCCACTTGAGAATCTGTTGCCTTTCGAATCGACCAGCAACACAGGGGTAAGAGCAGGGGCAAGTAAGATAAAACCGACTCCTATTGGAATGCGCAGCCCTCATATGCAACTGGGTGACACATCGGGGGAGACTGCATCGCTATGGGACAGGTTGCCGGAAATCTATGGCGTCAATGCGATTGGAAAGATCAAACCGACTGCCCGCGTGTTGGCCGAAACGCTTTCTTCGGCCACAGGCGAGGGGGGTAAAGCGGCACCCGTCTTTGTCGTTCATTTTGTGCCGCCAGGAAAAGTGCTTTGGCATGCGACCGATGAAACGTACCGCTGGCGTTATCGTGTGGGCGATGCGTTGTATGCCCGGTATTGGATTCAAGCGATTCGCTATCTCAGTCGAGCAAAGCTGCTGGGGGATAAAGGTGTCGAGTTAACGACTGACAAAATGGAATACGATGGTAATCAACCGATTCAACTCCAAGCCCGTTTTTTTGATGAACGATTGATTCCGCAGGCCGATGATGGCGTGGTGGCAATTATCGAAGGCAACGGCCAGAGGAAACGTGTCGTGTTGGAAAGAAATCCGCTCCGGCGCAGTATTTTTGAGGGAAGCGGAGGCCGACTTCCCGTCGGAAATTATGAGGTTGTGCTTTCTCAACCACCGCTTGGTAAGGACCCGCTCGCGGCCTCATTTACCGTGGTTGCTCCGGTCGGGGAGATGACGCGAACCGCGATGGATGAATCTCAAATGCAACAGGCAGCACGACGGTCACGCGGGAAATATTTTTCCATCGCCAATATGGCAGAACTTTTCGATGCAATTCCGGAAGGGGAGCGGGTGCCTGTGGCAACGCTGNCCCCGATTCCACTTTGGAACAATTGGCGGATTTTTCTACTCATCTTCGTGCTCCTGGTCACCGAGTGGTTGTTGCGAAAGCGGTTGGGAATGCTCTAGGCTGCCGGTCGATCGTGGCCCTTGTTATACTGTGTGCCGATCACGTTTACTTTTCCGCAGCATTGAATCGATTCGGGGGTCTGAATGTCACGCGAACCGGTCCTGCAAGGTGGCAATCAACCCACCGAAGACGACCGCGATCTGCGCCCGCAGCATATGAACGATATGGTGGGGCAGCGGAATGTCTACGAACGGATAGAAATTGCGGTCGATGCGGCAACCAAACGTGGGGAACCTTTGGGCCACATTCTTTTCGATGGCCCCCCCGGGCTCGGGAAGACGACCTTTGCAACCTGCATTCCACGTGATCTGGGTGTCGGNTTTCAGATTGCCAGTGGCGCAGCCCTTTCGGCACCGAAAGACCTCGTGCCCTACCTCACCAATGCAGAGGAAGGCTCCGTTCTTTTTATCGATGAGATTCACCGACTTCCAAAGCCGGTCGAGGAATTTCTCTATCCGGCGATGGAAGATTTTCGTATCGATGTTGTCCTCGGCGAAGGTGTCAACGCCCGCACCCTCAGCATGAATCTCAAGCCTTTTACGCTGATCGGTGCAACCACACGAAGTGGATCAATTTCAGCACCCTTACGCGATCGATTTCAAATGCGGGAGCATCTTGATTTTTATTCGGTAGAAGAATTGGCAGAAATCGTTTTGCGAAATGCAGGCAAACTTACGGTCGTGATCGATGAAGATGCGGCTGGCGAAATTGCTCGGCGAAGTCGCGGGACACCTCGACTGGCAAACAACCGACTTCGTTGGGTCCGCGATTACGTGACGAGTCGCGCGGATGGACATATCTCGCATCAGCTCACTTGCGATGCGTTGCAGATGCAGGGAATTGATCAGGAAGGGCTTGATCTTCAGGACCGAAAATATTTGGAGACAGTTTTTAAGAACTATCAAGGCAAACCTGTCGGTGTGGAGTCGATTGCGGCGACGATGCATGTACCCACCGACACGCTGATCGATGAGGTGGAACCCTTTCTCTTGCGAACCGGTCTTGTCGTTCGAACCCCGCGCGGCCGTCAACTCACCGAAGCCGGTTTCGACCATCTCGGTGTGGAAGCCCCTGAAAATCTTGGCGAAGAGGATTCGGAGGAAGAGGAGCGGCCTCTTTTTGAGTGAATTTTTGAGCGACTTTTTGAGTAATATGCGCCCGTGATGGGCCATTGCATCGGGGGAAAGCGACTGGTAGGGTAAAACATCTGTTTGGAGTGGGAAAAGTCCCACGGATGCAATACGAGAGAATGCGGGAGCGTCGGTTATGGCAGTGCCAAAACGTAAACATTCAAACTCACGGACTGGAAAGCGTCGGAGCCATGATGCCCGACGACCGCGCCAGTTAACCTATTGCCCGAAGTGCAGCATTTCGGTTCCCACACACACGATCTGTCCCAATTGCGGCTGGTATATGGGCCGTAATGTGGTTGCTATCGAGGAATAAATAGCAATTTGAGTAACACGGCGTTTCTCTTTCCCGGACAGGGTGCCCAGACTATCGGCATGGGTCAATCGTTGTATGCCGCGCTGCCTGCGGCAGCCAANCTCTACGATACGGCGGGTGAAATTCTTGGATACGATCTGGCTTCCCTCTGTTTTGAAGGACCAAAAGAGAAGCTCGATTCAACCGTTATTAGCCAACCGGCTCTTTTTGTCACGAGTCTGGCGGTACTTGAATCGCTGCGAAGCGAACAGCCCGAAGTGGTTGAGAACTGTGGCGGGGNGGCAGGTTTGAGTTTGGGTGAATACACGGCGCTGGTTTTTGCCGGGGTGCTTAGCTTTGAAGATGGGTTACGCGTCGTGCAGCGGCGCGGTGAGGCGATGCAGCAGGCGGCCGATGCAACGCCCAGTGGAATGGTGAGTGTACTGGGGCTTGAAAAAGATCAGGTGCAAACGCTTTGCGACCAGGCGGNTGCCGGCGATGTATTGCAGATTGCAAACTATCTTTGCCCGGGCAATATCGTGATTTCGGGTGACCAAGCAGCTTGTGAACGGGCTCTTCCCCTTGCTCTCGAGATGGGAGCGATGAAAGCCATTCCGCTTGCCGTAGCTGGAGCGTTTCATACACCGATCATGGGGCCGGCTGTTACAGAATTAACCGAAGCACTGGAATCGGTTTCGTTTGCACCGCCGCAGATTCCCGTGGTTTTGAATGTCGATGGAGAGTTTCATGACGATCCAGCGACCATTCAGAAACTCCTCGCAAGACAGGTTGTCGAACCGGTGCTTTGGGAGGCTTCGCTGCGTGCGCTTTTGAAACGGGAGACGCAGGAATTTTATGAGGTAGGGCCTGGACGCGTATTGCGCGGCCTGCTGCGTCGGATCGAAAGAAAAATCACCTGTCATTCATTGGCATAATTTATAGGAAGGAAGAAGCAGAATGGCTGAAGCAAACGAAGCAAACGAAGCAAACGAAGCAATGGTCGTCGATTTGTCCGGAAAGGTGGCCTTGGTTACNGGGGCNTCTCAGGGGCTAGGGCAGGCCATGGCCGTGCGGTTAGGCAAGGCGAACGCGAAGGTGGCCTGCGTTGCCCGGAATGCCGAGAAATTGGCAGGCGTGGTTGAGCAAATCACTGCATCTGGTGGAGAGGCAGCCGCTTTTCCCTGTGATGTCACCGATTCGGAAAGCGTGAAAAAAGTGGTGGAAGAAGTGACCCAGCGCTGGGAAAGACTCGATATTTTGGTCAATAACGCTGGAATTACCCGAGATACCTTGATTCCGAGGATGGGTGACGATGAATGGGATATGGTCCTGAATACCAATCTTCGCGGGGCATTTCTCTTCACCCGGGCAGCCACCATGCCCATGATGCAGCAGCGGTTTGGCAGAATAATCAATATTTCGAGCGTCTCTGGCGCCGTGATCGGTAATCCCGGCCAGGCGAATTATTCGGCCTCCAAGGCAGGCTTGGTCGGTTTGACCAAGACCGTTGCTCGGGAATTAGGGAAAAGAAAAATCACAGTCAATGCGATCTGCCCGGGCATTATCGAGAGTGAGATGACCCAGGCGGTCGGTGACGACTACATTAAGGAATTTAAAAAGCGCATACCAGCAAACAGGTTAGGGCAAGCCAAGGAGGTGGCGGAATTGGTTCTGTTCCTTTCCAGCGATGCGGCGGCCTACATTAATGGGACAGCGATTGCAGTGGATGGGGGGATGACCTGCTGAGCCCTGATTCGTAGAAGTATGCCAGAAGGTGATTTCCGCCGAGCGGGGCCCTAAAACAATGTGCGGCAGATGTTATAGACATGCTGGGCCAAAGAGGTTATATCTGTGGCTCGACTTAAGAACCCTCATTTAAATCGGACCGCCGGGGTATCGGTTGAGCGGTTCTTTCAATACGCGAGCTGATCCATCGGAAGGATCGGTTCTTTAAAACACGATTCTTTGGAGGATAGACCAGGTGGCCTCAGTTGAAGAACGAGTGATCGATATCGTTGCGGAGCAGCTCGGTGCTGACAAAGAAAAAATTAATACAGATACTCATTTCGTGAATGACTTGGGTGCGGATTCACTCGACACGGTAGAACTCGTGATGGAGTTGGAAGAAGAATTCGACATCAACATTCCGGATGATGCGGCCGAGAAGATACAGACGATCGGCGAAGCGGTGAAGCATATTGGAGAGAGCGTTCAATCTTCGTCATCCTAATTTTGCGATCTCAAAAAGAGTAATGGACTGAGCATGAGACGACGGGTTGTCGTAACGGGTCTCGGTGCTGTCACTTCCATCAGCTGTCAGGTTGAAGATCTCTGGCAAAAAGTTCTCGCGGGTCAGAGTGGCGTTCACGAACTGACGGTCTTTGATACTCAAGGGTTCAAAGTCCATTTTGGTGGTGACATTACCGACTGGTCGACCGATGGGTATCTTCCTGCAAAGGAGGCCAAGCGGGTCGATCGTTTCGCTCAATTTGCTCTCGTCGCGGGCACCGATGCGGTGGCTAATTGTGGTATCGATTTTGAGTCCGAAGATCCGTTTCGCTGTGGAGTGATTCTTGGATCAGGCGTTGGCGGGCTCAATGAAATCGAAACGCAAGTTGGTCGACTTTTGACCAAAGGACCGGATAAGGTATCGGCTTTTACGATTCCGAAGTTGATGGTCAATGCAGCAAGCGGTCACATTTCTATTCGGTACGGATTAAAAGGTCCTAATGCGGCCGTGGCAACTGCCTGTGCGTCAGCAACAAACGCAATCGGAGATGCGTTTAAGGTGATTCAGCACGATGAGGCAGACGTGATGGTTACAGGGGGAACGGAGGCTGCTGTTACCCCGATGGGCATTAGTGCCTTTGCAAATATGCGAGCACTCTCCGAGCGGAATGATGATCCGCAGCGTGCGAGTCGACCCTTTGATGCTGATCGAGACGGCTTCGTCTTGAGTGAGGGCGCCGGCATCCTGGTGATTGAAGAACTGGAACATGCGCAGCGGCGCGGAGCGACGATCTACGGAGAACTGCTGGGATATGGTGCCAGCGGGGATGGGGGGCACATCACGCAACCCAATGAAGATGGCCGATCTGCCGCTCAGGCTATGAGTCGCGCTTTGTCTGATGCGGAAGTTGATCCCGCGGAAGTCGACTACATTAATGCCCATGGAACGAGCACGCCGCTCGGTGATGTGGCTGAGACGGCCGCCATTNAATCTGTTTTNGGNGAGTTTGCCAGTGCGNTNAGNATTTCGAGTACCAAAAGCCAGTTGGGGCACCTGCTTGGTGCTAGCGGGGGAGTGGAGCTTATTTTTGCACTGCTTGCACTCCGCGACCAAGTCGTGCCACCGACCATCAATCTTGAGACGCCCGACCCGCGGTGTGACCTCGATTACACGCCGAATACGCCACGTGAGCGAAAGGTTAAGGTGGCGATGTCCAATAGTTTCGGGTTCGGCGGACATAACGGCACGGTCGTGGTTGGATCGCTTCGCTAGCGAATGCCTCTGTGCTTGCAGTGTGCCAGATCGCTCTTGCCTGCTCACCTCGTGATTTCTATACTCCGCCGCGATTTCTGCGGACCGACTGGTCTTGTCGCAGAAGAAGGTTCGGCCTGTAAGGAGGTTCAGCGATGTCGACTACCACGTTTATCTCTTACCGCACTGCTTGTTACTTTGCGGGGACTCTCATCGCGTGTTTTGTCACGCAAGCAGCGTTAGGGGAGAACCCACCCCAGGCGTGGCGACCTCCCAACGGAACTCCCGTTGCCCCCATCCGCACGACCGCACCGCAGAAGCCGGCTCCGCAAGCGAATCAACAACCAGCAGCACCAGCAAAACTCCAGCAAGTCTCTGCTTCTTCGAGTGCAGGTAAATCGATCAGCCGATTACCGAACGAACACAAGCAGATCTGGCAAGAATATGATATTTCACCGTATACCACGCGAGTGGATTCCAACGGAGCGCCGCCTCAGCAAGCCATTGTCGATTGGATTCTCCGCGACACCGGATATGCGAGTTGGCATTCCGATGTGGTGGCCGTTTTGAGTGGAACCCCACGTTCGCTCCGTGTTTATCATACGCCGGAAATGCAGCAGGCGGTCGCACGCATCGTTGATCGCTATGTGTCATCGGCAAGTAAGACATATATGTACGGTTTGCATATTTATACGATCGGTCATCCCGATTGGCGTACCCGAGCCCAAAGGCTGCTCCATTCAGTACCGGTGCAATCCGAAGGGGTAGAAGCATGGCTCGTGGCTCGAGAAGACGCCATGTTGCTCCGAGANGAACTTGCTCGAAGAAGCGACTATCAGAATCATGGTTCNCCAAAATTATTGGTTCCCAACGGTCAGAATACGATTGTAAATTTCAATCGGGAAAAACCCTACATCAAGAGTCACTTGGCACCGGAAAGTACGCCGGGTTCTCAGAATTCAAATGTTGCAGAACTGACTGAAGGGCTTGTGGTTGAAGTCAATCCGCTCATGTCGCTTGACGGAACAACAGTCGATGCCATGATNAAGTGCCAATTGGCACAGGTTGAAAAACTGGTTTCGGTNAAATTGCAGTCGCCACCGGGCATCAATCGAGGCAAACCCTGGTACAACATCGATGTGCCACAGCGGGTATCCTGTGAATTTCATGAAAGATTTCGCTGGCCTAGAAATAAAGTCTTGTTGATCAGTTTAGGAGTGGTCCCTCGACCGGTTCCTCACTTCAGCATCACCANAACAGTGAGACTGCCTATGCCTAAATCCCCGCCAAGAGGCGATCTTTTACTGTTTGTTGAGCATAAAGGGGATGCGGTTGACGCGGACACGGCAGACGGAAGTCGGACTGGGGCGACGCAAGACTTCCGCGGGCGATATTGATCGTTGCTTTCCCTACGTGGAGACAGGGCGAAGACAGGTTTTTCTGTTTGTCTCGACGGGTCCGAACTTCGTCGCTACAATGCCGACTTTGTCGAGCTTCACCGACAACCCCTAAGGCGTCATGACTGCCTCCTCCTCTCAGCGTCGGATTGTGATTTCCGGGATTGGTCTCATCAGTCCCCTGGGGAATACTCCCCAATCGCTTTGGAATAGTCTGGCAGAGGGGCAGAGCGGGGTACGCGCTTATGANGAGATGCGACTCTGCTCGGGCGGTCCACGATTTGCGGCGCTGGCGGANGATTTTTCCGGAAAAATTGACGGTTTTGGAGAACTCGAAAAAGATCAGAAGAAGATGATCCGCAAGGGTCTCAAGTTGATGAGTCGCGAGACCAAAATGGGTGTNGCTGCGGCCCAACTCGCCTTACAAGATGCTGGTTTTCGTCCCGGCGCGATCGAGCCTGAGCGTTGCGGTTGTATTTTCGGGACCGACTATATGCTCACGATGCCAGAAGATTTTGTGGATGGAATTCGCGCTTGTGAATCTCCCGAGTCATCCGAGTTGGAAAACGATGCTCGATTCCTCTTCGGCCAATGGGGACAAGAAGGCTTGTCGAAGATGACTCCCCTTTGGCTGTTACGGTACTTGCCGAATATGCCGGCAAGCCACGTGGCAATCTACAACGATCTTCGTGGTCCTAACAATTCTCTTACGATGCGGGAGGCTGCGGCAAATCTTGCTCTCGGCGAGGCGTTTTTTACGATGGAACGTGGATCGNCGGATTTTATGGTGGTGGGAGCGACTGGAACGCGCGTCCATCCCATGAATGCCATTCACGCGGTGCAACAGGAGGAAATTGCTGAAGACCAGTTTGCNCCCGAGAAATTAAGTCGGCCCTTCGATCGTGATCGCTGCGGAATGGTATTGGGCGAGGGTGCCGGAGTGATTGTGCTTGAGGAATTGAAGTCTGCCGAGGCCCGCGGTGCAAAAATTTATGGGGAACTTTTGGGGCGTGGTTCATCGGTCGTTTTATCGCCCCAGGGGGTGGCTGATCGGCAGCAAGCAATCGGCAATGCACTTGCCGCGTTGTTGAAGAGTGACCGCGTTGATGCCGATCGCGTTGGGCACATTCATGCGCATGGTATCTCAACCCGCTCAGGGGACGAGGAGGAAGCGAAGGCGGTGGGATCGGTTTTTGGCGATCGTCCGCTTCCAGTCATGGCTGCAAAAAGTCATTTTGGTAATTTGGGGGCAGGGAGTGGGATGGTGGAAGTCATCGCCAGCCTGCTCGCTTTTGCCGCAGGGCAAATTCCCGGGATGCTGAATTTCGAATCTCCGGACAAGGACTGCCGGCTACCGGGAATCTCACGTGAGCCTCAGACTGCAGGGGGCCTCTTTATCAACCTTTCGGTGACGCCGCAGGCACAAGCGTCGGCCGTAGCTGTCGGCCAATATCGATAGCGCATCTCTCACCGCGTCCGGCTGTTTCTGGAGTGGCCGCCAAACCTGCCGCCGCTTGACAGCCCCTCAGGCCGTAGATATGCTTAACCGATTACGTTTCGACGCTAAGTTGTGACTAGCGAATGGTTTTCGTGTCCCTTTCCCCCAGAAAGAGGGGGTTAAGGTCACTTTCCGTACGGACGCACCGGGCGGGACCATTTGTTTGCACTTGGGGACTCAGATAAGTAACGCCATGAAACCAGAAGAAGTTTTACGCATCGTTGACGCGATCCATCTCGATAAGAATATCGAAAAGGGGATCGTTTTTGAGGCAATCGAGCAAGCGCTCGTGTCAGCTGCTGGCAAGTACTACGGTGAGGAAGCGGAGATTACGGTTCAAATCAACCGCGAATCAGGCGCGATCGACGGAACCCTCGACGGTAATCCCTTGGATCCGGAGGAAACGATTGGGCGGATTGGTGCGCAGACGGCCAAGCAGGTAATCATTCAGAAAATTCGCGAGGCGGAACGTGATGCGCTCTATAACCAGTACGACGCCCAAATTGGTGATATGGTTACCGGAGTGGTGCAGCGGTATGAGGGAGGCGCAGCAACGGTCGCGCTGCCCGACGTAGAGGCTATCCTGCCGCGGAGCGAGCAGATTCCGGGTGAAACGCATCACGCCAACGAGCGTGTTCGGGCAACGGTTTTTGAAGTTCGTAAAGCCGGTAGTCGCGTGAAGATTATTTTGAGTCGCATTCGTACTCAATTGGTCCAGCGTTTGTTTGAGCAGGAAATTCCCGAAATCCATGAGGGCGTGATTGAAATCAAGTCCATGGCCCGCGAACCGGGCTATCGAAGCAAAGTTGCCGTAAGTAGCTATGATCAGCGCGTGGACTGTGTGGGCGCCTGTGTAGGAGTTCGGGGAAATCGAATCAAGAATATTGTTGACGAATTAGCTGGCGAACGAATTGATATTGTGCGGTGGAGTGATGATTCGCAAGTGCTGATTCCCAACGCCCTCCAGCCGGCCGAGGTGGAGGATGTGATCCTCTGCGAGTTACTCGGTAGGGCGATTGTGCTTGTTCGCGAAGATCAATTGTCGCTAGCGATTGGTCGTCGCGGCCAGAATGTACGATTGGGGAGTAAGCTCTCAGGTTGGGACATTGAGATCATGACCCAGGAAGAGTTGGGCGAGCAGATCGACCGCGCGGTTGAAGGTTTTTCAGTCCTGGAGGGTATTTCTGAAGAGCTTGCGGTGAAACTTGTGGAGCAGGGCTACATGTCCTATGACGATCTTTCGGTGATCGAACCGGATGTGTTAATGGAGATGGGCGGGCTAACCGAAGCAGCGGTCGACGGCATTGTGGTTCAGGCCGAGACGAAAGCTGAAGAGGCTGAAAAATTGGCGACCGAAGCAAGGCGAAAGAGACGCGAGCAAGAGAGAACCGATGCGGAGGCAGCGAAGCAGGCGGTCGCTGAAGGTTCTGTCGCCGACGCAGAAAAAGAAACAACAGAAACAACAGAAACAACAGAAGAAATAAACGCCCCAGAGGCTGCAGCGGATGGAGCGGCACAGGTTGAAGGCGAAAAGGAGATAGCAGCAGAGTCAGAAGAAACGCTGTCCGGCGAGAGTGATGATCGGGAGGATTCCGATGCTGTTGACCAAGTATCTACTCAGGAAGCTTCTGCGGAAGCCACAGAGCAATAAGTTGTGTCAACGGTGCTGCTCAATTTTTCGAAGAATTTGACAGCAGATGTGGATCATTAAAGGTTTGTAGGCGACTGTCTTTCAGGAGAAGCAAGCCATGATTTGAGTTCAAGATGTTTTCCTCTTGCTCAGTGGGCAGGAGGGGAAAGAAAAGGGAGAGACGCATTGCCCGCACGTATTTACGCACTGGCTAAAGAATTAAAGATCGATAGCGCTGAGCTCTCGGATATTTGCACGAAAGCGGGTATTACCGGTAAGGGTTCGGCTTTGGCCAACCTCACTGACGAAGAGGTCGCAAAGCTGAAGGAATATATCGCTGGCGGTAAGAAGTCAGCTCCTTCAGCGTCGGGTTCAACCACCGAAAAGATGCAAGGGCAAGTGGATTCCGGCACTGCGATTCGCCGAGAAGATTATGTCGCTCCGACAGCGGCTAGCAGTAAGCCTCAATCCGCTCAGGCGGAAAAGAAATCGCCTGAACCGAAAAAGCCGAGCGGCGAACAAAGAACTACAAAAAGTCGCCCCGCACCTGCCATCAAACTCGCCCCCATGCCAACGGTGGATGCACCGACGGCGCGGAAGACGGATGCCGACGGCCCCGCCGCACAAAAACCGGACCTCAAGCTTTCTCCCGAAGCACTCCGTTCCAGCGGAGCGAAACCGCTTTCAGAGCACCTCCGCAAGCATGAAAAGAGGAAGCAGACGGATGACGTTGCTCCCAATGCCGCCCCTCCTCCAAAAGCCGTCGATGCTCCAGCAACCGATAGAGGGCGTCGACGCGATCGAGTTGCCGTTGAGAAAAAACCAGCAGTCGCTTCCTCGAAGGATAAAATGGCCAAAGAAGATGCCTTGCTGGGTGGGCGTGAAGCAAGGCAACTGAATCGCAAAAAGATGACGCGTGGTCGTCGACATCGAGACGATGAGCGAGGTAGGGGGCGACGCGGTTCGATTCGACGTCGATCGGGGGTCAGTACGGCCGCTCCCCGTAAGGGGAATGTTGCCGTCGAGGTTCCCTGCTCGGTGCGTAATTTTTCTGAGGCTGCCGGCGTCTCCGCGGCGGATATACAGCGTCAGCTTATGGCAATGGAAATAATGTGCACGATCAATTCGGAGTTGGATGGCGAAACCATCGAGCTGCTGGCAATAGAATTGGGTGTTGAGATTGAAATCAAGCTGCCAGTCGATGTTGAGGATGTGCTTTTGCAATCCACGCTGCACGTTGAAGATGATGTCAATGACTTGGCGCCACGACCACCCATTGTGACGTTCTTGGGGCATGTCGATCATGGAAAAACTTCACTGCTCGATGCCATTATCGGCATCGACGTCGTCAGTGGAGAAAGTGGTGGAATTACACAACACATTCGCGCGTACGACGTTTTAAAAGATGGAAAGAAAATATCGTTTGTCGATACACCGGGACACCAAGCTTTTACCGAGATGCGAGCCCGCGGTGCGAACGTTACGGACATTGCAGTACTTGTGGTAGCTGCAGACGATGGCGTAATGCCGCAGACCGAAGAGGCGATCAGTCACGCGCGGGCAGCCGATGTACCGATCATTGTGGCTCTGAATAAGATTGATCTACCGGGTGTTGATGAAAACCGCGTCATGCAGGGGCTTGCTGCCAATGACCTTTTGCCCCGCGATTGGGGTGGCGAGGTAGAACTTATTCGAACAAGCGCGATCAAGGGTACCGGGATTGATGATCTTCTCGAGATGCTGTTGTTTATCGCTGAGGATAAAGACTATCGAGCCAATCCGAGTCGCCAGGCTTTCGGGACATGTCTTGAAGCCCAGTTACATGAGGGTCGAGGTGTTGTTTCGAAGTTAATTGTACAAAATGGTACGATGCGGGTCGGTGATTCCATTGTTTGTGGAAACGCGTATGGGAAAGTCAAGGCTATGTACAATACCTTGCGTCCCTCGGAGACTTTATCTGAAGCCGGGCCTTCGACTCCTGTTGATGTCACTGGGCTTGATATTGCTCCCGCAGCAGGTGAGCGGTTTTATATTCTCGATGATGTATCGAAAGCACGTGAAATTGCGATTCAACGAGGTGAGCAGACGCGCACGTCAGGTCTCGCTCCACCGGTCCACGTAACACTCGAAGGACTTTTTGATCGCCTTGGTCAGGATGAGGTTCAAACCTTGAATCTTATCCTGCGTGCCGATGTTCGAGGTTCGATTGAAGCCATCCAACAGGAGTTGGACAAGATTGATCATCCCGAGGTAAAATTTAAAATTTTGCAGGCAACGGTAGGGGGAATTACGGAAGCAGATGTCCAGTTGGCTGATGCATCCGATGCGATCATCTGTGGTTTTAATGTGGTACCGGATGAGCAGGCCAGAATTCTGGCTGAAGCACGTGGCGTTCAAATTCGTCGCTACAGTATTATTTATAATCTCACCGATGATTTACGAGCAGCCCTTGAAGGGATGCTCAAACCCGAAGAACGCGAGGCTGATCTAGGTAGGGCACTCGTGCAAAGAGCCTTCAAGATTAGTCGAATAGGCACCGTTGCTGGATGTCGAGTGTTGCAAGGCATTATTCAGCGTAATGCGAGAGCCCGTGTGATTCGTGATAATACAATCATTGGAGATTACATGATTGACGCGCTCAAGCGTGTCAAAGATGATGTCCGCGAAGTACGCGAGGGCTTTGAATGTGGTATTAAGCTGACCGGGTTCAACGACATCAAAGAGGGAGATCTGTTGGAGGTCTATAAGATTGAAGAAGTAGCCCGCAAGTTGGATGGAGAATAGTTCACCGCCTGTTTCAGCGTGTGCGCTGGATAACTTTTTGTGTGCGGGGCAAGGAGTGAAATGAATTCTCGACGTCTTCAAAAAGCCGCTCAAGCCATCCGTGAGGTCGTGGGGATATCCATTCTTCGGGATCTAAAAGATCCAAGGATTGAGCATGTGACCGTTACGCATGTTGAAGTGGCGGCGGACATGCGTAAAGCACGCATTTTCGTGTCAGTGATGGGAGACGAGAAACAGCAGAATCTTTGTTTGTATGGTTTGCAGCACGCGGCCGGTTTTTTGCAGGCCAAAGTCGCAAAGAGAATTGATACACGTTATACGCCCGTATTGAAGTTTGTGCTCGATCAGGGTGTGAAGAAATCGATCGAAATTAATCAGATTTTAGAGTCCGTGTTGCCAGAGGTGTCAGAGGTGCCGGAGGCTGAGCACGATATAACGAGCGGTGATCGTAATGATGATTCGCAGAAATTAATCTAGAGAAGCAAATCTAGAACCAGTCAGAGTTTTTCCCATTTGATTGAATTACCAAGTTCCTCAAGACAGGGTGCAGAAAGAGAAGATGGCAGTAAATCGTAGCGGTCTGTATACAAAAATTCATAAGGTTTTAAAAAAACACTATAAGCCGGTTGCCCCGAATACGCAGCTTCCGCTTATGCAGCAGCTACTTTACGCATGCTGTCTAGAAAACGCTCCAGCTGCCGCCGCCGATAAGGCTTTAGCGGCCCTCGAGAGTGATTACTATGACTGGAATGAAGTCCGTGTAAGCACAGCGACCGAACTCAGCGAATCGATGCATATGCTTCCCGATCCGTTGGGCGCCGGTAATCGCACGCGTCAGATATTGCAAAGTATTTTCGAAACCAATTACTCATTTGATATCGAGCAATTGAAGAAAGAGAATATTGGAGCAGCGGTCAAGAAATTGCAAAAGTTAAAAGGAGCTACACGATTTACGGTGGCCTATGTAACGCAAATGACCCTGTCCGGACATTCAATTCCTGTCGGGAGTGGAGCACTCGAATCGCTGTATATCGTAGGGGTAATTAGCGAAAAAGAGAAAAATAAATATTTGGTTCCCGGAATTGAGCGGGCCATTCCGAAAAACCGGGGGATTGAATTCGGATCTTTGCTTAACCAATTGGGTGCAGAGTTAAAGCGGGCACCGCATGGGGCGGGGATAAAGAAAATCTTGCTTGAGATTTCACCCGACGCGAAAGAGCGTTTACCGAAACGAAAAAGCTCCAAGGTGGAGCCGCCTAAAGAAACGGCTACGGTAAAGAAGAAGGCCGGTGGCAAAGAGGCAAAGGCCGCCAAAGACACCAAGCCGGCAGCAAAAGCAAAAACCGGTACGGGGACAAAAGGCGTCAAAAAGTCAAAGGTCTCTGCGACTAAAAAATCGACAACGGCCAAGAAAAAAGCAGCCCCGGCTAATGCTAAAAAGAAGCCGGTAAAGAAAAAAGTTGTTGCCAAGAAATCCACCAAGACAGCAAGCAAGAAAATAACCAAGAAAAAAATTGCCAAGAAGAAGGCGGTGAAGAAGGTCGCTAAGAAGCGTGTGAAGAAAAAGACGGCAGGCAAATCAGTTGCTTCACGCATTGGGAAAAGGAAGCCTCGCTGATTTAAACAGTAAGTTTCCGAATGCCCTATGCCAGTTTTTTAAGAATCTCAATGCCGCGTTCGAGGATCTCGTCGCTTACCGCGTAAGAAATGCGGAAGTGGGTATCCCGGTGGCTGAAAACACTTCCTGGAATAATCAGCAGGTTGTGGTCAATGGCTCGAGCAACGAAGTCACTTGCCGTTCCCTTCGGTACTTTCGGGAATAAATAAAATGCGCCACCAGGTTGGGCAATGGAAT
Source organism: Planctomycetaceae bacterium TMED10 (assembly GCA_002168195.1). Classification (GTDB taxonomy): domain Bacteria; phylum Planctomycetota; class Planctomycetia; order Pirellulales; family UBA7805; genus UBA7805. The sequence continues at coordinate 2,039 of NHBP01000058.1, read as the reverse complement.
AACAATCGGAAAGTGATTGGATAATGTGATCGCGTTTGCATCGATATGTATTTACGGCTTCTGACATGTCGATATCCAAGGCGGTCGTCGCTGCCCACTGTGCTGGTTGCGGAGCACAGACATACGTGTAGGGCTGAATCTTTGCCATCGCATCAATAATTTCAGCTGGGCCATGAACAAAGCCAACGCGCCAGCCCGTGATGCCATACGTTTTTGAAAATCCATCAACAACGACTGTCTGGGGGTTGAACAGGGCAGGGGAGGTAAACTTTGAGTCGTAACAAAAGCTTTGATAAATTTCATCACTCAGCAGAACAATATTTTTTTGGGATGCCAGTTCTGCCAATGCTTGGATTTGAACTGCCGAAGCGATATACCCGGTTGGATTGTTCGGGCTGTTAATCAGGATTAACTTCGTTTTGTCGGTGATCGCTGCTGCAACCTTGTCGATATCGAGTGTGAAGTCAGGGTACGTGTCGATGAGAACACATGTTCCCCCGACAAGTTGGACGAGCGGTTGGTAAATGACGAAATAGGGATCGAAAACAAGGATTTCGTCGCCTGGATTCACAAGTGCCATCATTGCCAGAACAATGCCACCGCTTGTGCCGCTGGTCACCATCACTTGACGATTGTCGTGACCGAATTGATGTTCGACGCGGGACTGCAATTTTTCCCGAAGGGGGCCAATGCCTGCTGTTGCGGAATATCCGTTTTTCCCTGCAGTGATTGCCTCAGCGGCCGCTTTTTGGATTGCCTCGGGGACCTCAAAATGGGGTTGCCCGATGGAGAGATTCACCGGGTCCTTCATGGTTGCCGCTAAGTCGAAAATTCGCCGGATTCCTGAACCGTTAAAATTGCTGGTCCGATCGGCAAGCCAGGGGTGGGGTAGTTTGGAACCTGTCATGCATCTTACCGTTCGATTAGCGGACGCGGCACTTGAAGCGAATCGTTCCCCCGTCCCCGGTAGCAATCGGGTCCAGGATTTCCCAGCGGAGCACCAAGGAATCCCCCTCGTTCGTTTCAGTGAGGAATCGGGAAGGGTGAGATGAAATCTGACTCTCGTCAACATATTCTAAACGGGTGGTCAGATTGTCAATGACGGTAACGTTTCCTAACGGTTCGTTACCAATATTGTCGAAACGGAGCGTAAACTCCACCAGTTCACCCGGTCTGGCGGCAGAGGCAGAAGCGACTTTAATAATTCGTAGACCAGGGGCGCTCTCGTGATCCACTGTAAAGGTTGCCTCCGCACGGGCGTCTCCCGAAGCGACTTCGGCTGGTGTTCCATCGACGACAATTTGTATGCCTTTATCAAGTGTCCAAATCGTTGCCGCTTCGGTCTGCTCGGTGAGCTTTGCAGTTTCAGAAATTTTATATTGTCCGTCGCGGAGAATACGGAAATTTTCATAAGGTTTGAATCCGCCCTCGGCCTCGATCACACCCACGTCACCCGCCAATAAGAGACTTGGGCTATTGCGTTGTTGGGTGCTGGAACGTTTTGCGCCGACTGCACGGATAGTCTGCAGTTGTTGCAGCGTTGTATTGGCAGCAAGTCGCTCTTCTTCGATCTGTATTTTCACGGGAACTTCGTGACGTATGAGTGAATCTTTGCCCTCAAAGCTATCTACCCCAAGCACACGTCGCACAGATCCAAAGCGAGGTGCATACACACAGACACGATTACTGGAGGCAACCATGGTCTCACCCTCAAGTGTGTCATAGTGGGCAATGGTATCTTCAAGATGAAGGCCCTTCACTGTCCAGTCCGATTCAATCATGACAGGTTGGTCTCGATCGCCACCATCGCAGACATATTCATCTTTAGGCCACGGCCCCGTAATACCGGGTGGGCTCCAGGGTCGGCACGGCATGTTGAAGCCTGTGGCTGCCGATGTCGGCAGGGCTGCTGTTCCATAGCCAGCACTTCCGGCAACAAATTCCTCCGTGGTCGCCAACTCACTTGGTGGTAACGATCGGCAGGAGCAGAGAATAAGGATGCCGGCCAAAATAACGGTGGCTTTCCAGCATGTTGCCAG
>NHBP01000057.1 GCA_002168195.1 Planctomycetaceae bacterium TMED10 | reverse complement strand
TCTGGTCAACGGTGCAGGTTTGGCGATGAGCACGATGGATTTGATTAAGCTCCATGGTGGTGAACCAGCGAATTTTCTGGATGTGGGTGGTGGTGCCAACGTGAAGCAGGTGACCGAAGCGTTTGAGATTATTCTTTCCGATCAACACGTGCGGGCGGTGTTGGTGAATATTTTTGGTGGCATCATGCGGTGCACAACCATTGCTTCGGCGCTGCTGGAGGCCTACGAGACCGTCGGTTTTACCGTTCCACTTGTGGTGCGTCTCGAAGGGACCGAAGTGAATGAGGGTCGAAAGATTCTTGAGGAAAGTGGTGTGGATATTATCACGGCCAACGATTTAACCGATGCGGCGAAGAAAGTCGTTGCTGCTGCTGGCTGAATTTTCATTTGAGGATGACTTAGGGAAAGTGAATCAAATCGCATGAGCATCTTAATCGGCAAAGAGACACGGGTACTCTGTCAGGGAATCACTGGTCAGGCAGGCGAATTTCATACACGTGGTTGCCTCGAATATGGAACGCAGGTGGTTGCCGGTTGTACGCCCGGTAAGGGCGGACAAGAGGTGGCAGGGGTTCCTGTTTTTGATACGGTCGCTGATGCGGTGGAGCAGACGGGCGTGAACGCAACCATGATTTTTGTGCCTGCGCCGTTTACGGCCGATGCGATACTTGAGGCACTCGACGCAGGAGTCGGTGTCATCGTGGCAATCACCGAAGGTGTGCCAGTTCTCGATATGGTCCGTGTGTATGAAAAAGTGCGCGAGAGTGATGCGGTGTTGATCGGCCCGAACTGTCCGGGGGTGATTACCCCGGACGAGTGCAAGATCGGGATCATGCCCGGATACATTCATCGCAAGGGAAACGTAGGTGTGATTAGTCGCAGTGGTACGCTTACTTATGAGGCGGTTTGGCAGTTATCCAATCTAGGTCTTGGCCAATCGACTTGCGTGGGTCTGGGCGGCGATCCGATTGTGGGAACCTCCTTTGTCGACCTCTTAAAAATGTTTCAGCAGGATGACGAAACCGAAGCAATTCTGATGATGGGCGAAATTGGCGGCACAGCAGAAGAAGATGCCGCAGCGGTCGTCGCCGATCAGATAGACAAACCGGTAGCCGCTTTCATCGCCGGTCGTACGGCGCCCCCTGGAAAACGGATGGGGCATGCCGGTGCGATCATTTCAGGCGGGAAGGGCACGGCTACGGAAAAAGTTGCAGCACTCGAAGCTGCCGGTATTGTGGTCGCAGAGAGTCCTGCCGATATGGGCACCGCCGTGCAGCGGGCGATGAAGCAGGCCTAGCGCACTCTTTGCGATTGCAGGTGCTTATACTAGTACGTTAAGCCACCGCGGATCATCCAGGTAGACGACGGATTATAAATCACGTAATTGGGATCGTATCGCAACTGGCGATTAAAGACATAGGCAGACTCGGCAAAACCTTTGAGCCCGTAGTAACCGGCCCACTCGATGCCGCTGATGAGGCGAATGTCGTTGTACTCGATGCGGCCGGTCGTGTTGCCATTGCCAGGTGGCCTGGGGGTAAGTGGTGCCAGGTTGGGGAATTTCTGACTCCACGTGCCACCGCCGTATTCACCGGCCAGATACCAGCGAAGATCGGCGTTACGGAACGAGTCGAGCCGATAGGAGAACTTTGGATTGGGAAAGAGGATATCGAATTTCATCTTTCCATCGGGTCCGCCCGGCGTGTAGACCAAGCCACCGGCAGGCAGTAATTTGATCGTGAGACGGTCAAGGTAAATCAGCCCGGCGCGCCATTGGAATTTATCATTGGTTTGCCAGACGCCAAATCCACGGCCTTGCCAACGCCAACTCTGCCACGTCAGTGACTTGAAATCAGAGTAAATGCCTGCGCGAAATCCGACGTCGGCACTCAATCCGTGCGTCAACTGGGGATTCCAGCCAAAGTCAAGATAACCGGCGTAGAGGCGTGGCGGCGCTTGGGCCCCCGGGCCGGCAAAGTTGCTGTTCGGACCGTTCAAATAATTCAGATTAAATCCGGGGGTCACCAGCAGCGGAGCATTCTCAGGCATAAACGAAAGCGGCATGAGAAAGGTGCCACTCAATGCGGTCTCTGTCCAACCAAGCCCTCCAGCACCCCCACGGTTCATGTACATTTGCTGAAAGCGAAGCTGCTGAAGAAAACGGGGCCACTGCCCAAAGGTCGCCTCGTTAAAGAGTGGCTGCTGTGCAGTGCCCGGAGGCGCTGTGCCAAACGGAGGCGCCGATGGATTAAAGGGTTGCGAAGGGAGCGTTGGGTCAGCGTAGGGGTCAAAATTCGGTGTCGTTGGTGGCTGCTGCAAACTGGGTGGTACCGTTACGGCAGGTGGCGAAGGTGCTGCTGGCAACCTCGGTGCACCGACAGGCGGAGGCGCTGGCGTAACGCTTGGCACGGGGGGTGCTGCCGGCGTGGTCGTTCCCGAGGGGAACTGGACCTTCGGTGGGGAGAGCTGTGCCAGGGTCGCTTGGCAATTTACCAGAGCGAATCCAGCAAGTAGCGCAGAGAAAAAGACCTGTTTTAAGGGGAACACTCGCTATCTCTCTTCCCGCAAAAGAAGACAATCCGACCACGAAATATCAAGAGAGGCGGTTAAATACCAAGCCCACCATGTGCCGTCAACACGAATTGCCCATCGGGAAGATAATTCTCACTTTTTCGCCGGTGCTTGTCGCACATCGGCCGCTTCCATCGGTAAAAGCTTGCAGGTATTGCTATCGTCGCGGGCGGCCCTTGAGTGTCAGTCGGTTGATTTGCGGTCAGTTGGCGGTCGATGAAGCCGCGTTCGGCGACGCGTTTTCTGTGTTGGCCGTAATGCAGCCAAACAGACCTCTTGTCGATTGTGGCTAAGTTGTCGAACACGCACTCGCGAATATCCCCAGCCACGGACCCGCTCAAGATAGGAGGGTATCTGCTCAGCCAAATTCCAATCATTTAATTTGAGNGTTAAGATCAGCCCCCGAATGCGATTCGCGCGATGACAGACAATCCGCTCCACTTCATCAAGGGTATCACTCGGCGCTATATTCATATCGGCCGTCAACCATTGAACTTCCTGGAAGTCACGCACGCGAACATTACTACTGCGTTTGCGAATATGTTGAAAATTTGGATGGGTAAGAACTTTGGCGTCCACCATCGCCGGGTCGATGCCGATCACACGCAGACCGTGACTTAGCAGTGCCTGACTTGCTCCTCCCGGCGCACAACCGAGTTCAACGCACCGCTGCCCCGATTTGATAGGCCAGGAGACCCACGCGAGCGCCTCGGACATTTTCAGGTATGCGCGAGAGACCATCTCGACCGATTCGTCCGCGGTCCAGAACCCCCCGGGCCATCTTTGAACCCACCGGTCTACGCGATGCGTACCGATCCACCATTCTTGGGGATCGACAAGGATGCAGTCCAATACGCGGTCATTCCGGCGTGCGATGTTTCCTGCAGGAACATTTTCTGACTGATTGAGTTGTTCCGCAGGAGCGTTTTTCAGCAGAGTTGCTTCCGCGGCCGATGCATCATCGTTCATTCCCGGGTGAAAGTTGCGATGTCCAGCGGCAGCACGGTCACGGGGCCAGACATGCAGTCGATCAAATTGAATATTGCTGAATTCATTCCAGACACGGTCTGCTCCTGCTTCAACGGTTTCTGCAACAACTTTTCCCAAACAAAGTCCAAAGCTACGGACAAACGGATTGTCCAGCGATAGCGGGTCAGACAATGTGTGTGGCTTGGGGAGTTTGAAAGTCAGAAAGCCAGGTCGTGAAAAAGAAAACCGCAATCCATCTTGGGCCAGATGTTTTTTTATGGTCGGTTCACTACCAACCTGACAGGTAACAAAAAGGAATTGGTTTTCCACGATTAAATTCTCTTGAGGGACAACGAGAGCAATGCCGGAATCAGCAGCAGACACCACTCGTTCTAACGACATTTTGTGCGAGGAAAAAGAGGTTGCTCCATCTGGGCAATTTATGATTTCGCCAAATCAAGGTTCCCACGCCTTTTATCGTGGTCGACCCTGTTTTTCATGGTGGAAATGAGTTGACACTGCCCTACTTAAATGCCGATATTAAATAGGAGAGGTGTCTAAAGTCTCGAATGCATTGGTGGGGAGAACGGTATGCAGTGCAGTATGCGATCAATTCCGCAACATTTATTGGCGGTTGTCACGCTGTGTTCTATTTTAGGCGGACTGGTTCACGATGGCTTTGCGCAGCCTGCAGACGGAGCCAATCGACAACCGGAAAAAATGGCGGTCAGTGCCGAAGACTGGGCAAAAAAATATCCGGAAGTTTTTGAAGGAGTCAAAAAGTTCAAATCGCGGGACATCCCCGGGGCGCTTGAAGATTTTGAAAATGCTGTCGGTAAGTATCCAGAACTTCCCCCAGCAGAATTAATCCTTGCGGATATGTATATCGAACAAAATCGGATTGAGATGGCAGTCAATGCGCTTGATACTGCCGCTCGAAAGTACCCCGATGATCCGGAAACGTTTCTTCTTCTTGGGAACTTAGCATTTCAGCAAAATCGAAATACTGACGCCTCACTTGCTTTTGACAANGCGAGATCGCTACTGGAGTCTTACGATGGTGACTCCATGCGACTCAAGCGGTTGCAACTTCGTCTTTATGCAGGCCTGGCGACGATTGCCACACGATTTGACGACTGGCCGACCGCTTCGGCCTACCTGCGAGAGTGGGTCAACCTTGACCCGCAAAATAGTGGAGCGCGTGTGCGTTTCGCACGTTCACTATTTCGCACCAATAAAGGCCGTGAAGCTTTTGGCCAGTTGGAGCGCGCCAAGAAAATTGACAATTCTATTTTATCACCGTCCATGTTGATGGCGCAATTCTGGATGGAAGCGGGCAACATGGAGGCNGGTCGTGAGTGGCTTGATCGGGCTTCGAGAAGGCAATCAGAAGATTTAGATACCCAACTTATGCTGGCGAGATTTCATTGGAATTTAAAACAATTTGCCGCCGCAAAAAAAAGTGTCATGCAGGCGATTAAATTATCAAAAAACGATATGCAGGCAAATTTGCTGGCCGGCAGGCTTTATCACTACGATCATGACTTCGATAAAGCGATTNAGTACTTCAGGAATATAAATTTAGACGAGGACAACATTTCGGAAGACCAGAAGCGCAATATCAAACAGCATTTAATGTATGCCCTCGCTGCAGAAGGCACGCCAGAGGGAATTAAGGATGCGATCAGTATGGCAGATACGGAGACTGATCTGCCATCGCTCGTGGCTGCATGCTACGCTTACAAGCGATCGGGAAAAAATGAAAAGGCGCTTGCTAACCTGCAGGCGGCCCAACATTCGACTCAAGACCCCAATACGAATTATATCTTTGCCTATGTCCTGGCTGATGAAGTTGATGGCGATAAAGTAATGCCGTTGCTGGAGGCAGCACTCGCAACCGATAGCCTGTTTGTTTTCCGTCGTGATGCGGAACAGTTGAAGGCCAGATTGTCGGTCGACAAGGCAAAAAAGAATAAAAAAAGCGCCGCTGATCAAGGGTCGTAGATCACTGGAAATCTACCCCTAGCATTCGCCTGCCATCGNATGTTGCTTTTTATCTTTATTCGTGTTCGNCGGACACCACCAACTCCGACTTACTAGAAGAAGTAGGAGTGAGATGCCCAAAAACACGAGTCCTGAAAGCCGAGAGTGCGCCAAATTCACCGCCAATTGGGGATTGCTCCAGTTACCAGCAATTTCGACTAAAAATGCAATTCGTATCGCGTTCAGGAAATAAATCAGCAGCAGACCGAAAAGGACAACCGCAATCCACGGAATAAAGCGGACTCTCGGCAGATAGGCGAGACAAAGGACGATGGCAATTAAAAGAAAAATAGCGAGCGATTCCATTTCAGCGCAATAGCGCGTGATAATCAATCGCGTACCCTTCCCTTGAATCGCAAGAATTGGGTTGTGACGACTCGCCATTCCAGTCGTGGGATTTCTGCCACACGAGTCGAGCATCTCGGCTGCCAGGCCGATGGTCGACGGATGCATTTGATTCCATGACCTCTGGATATCTGGCATTAAAATCACAAAATTAATCGATAGGANCAATGCGCCTATGGCTTTGTGCCAGGATAGTTGCGACCAGATGAGTAGAGATTTTGCCGGCAAAAAGACAAGGACAGCGGAGGCACCGACGAGCAGGACGAGCAACAGCCAAGCGATGGCGTGATACCAAAAAATATCTCCCGCCTTGAATCGACTTGCCAATGCCAGAGTGAAATCGAAAAGGCTGTAATATAAAATCAAATTAACCAATAGCCAAAACATCGAGGTTTTAAATTTTCGCGGTCGTTGGGACGACATTAAATCGGGAATACTTAGCACAATGAATAAAACCGTGCCAAGGAATAAGACATTGAATAATTGTGGATTTGCCAGAGTGGCCATCCAGCCAGAAGAGAATTCGACAAGCGGTGTTAAAATGCCGACTTCAATTGAAAGCAGCACCAACGGTCCCGCAATTCTAAACAACCGCCAACCTGTGACGGTCTGACTATCATCGTGCTGTGCTGGAATTCTCGACAAATTTCCGACCGCTCGTTAAATTCTGCAGCCCTATGCTTTTGACGAGGGAAGATGATGATCGGGAAGATCGACGTCAAAAACGCGAATCTTGGACCAATTTTCCTTATTTTGCTCGATGAACTTCAGGTGATCTGGCACTTCCTGGTAGCGATCATGTGCCGTGCGATCAGAAAAGACAATCTGCAGTCCAACGTCAAATTGCGTATCGTTAACGGCTCGGTTCAAATCCTCTGTTCGCGGCCCAATGCCGAAGAACACAATGCCTTCTTGAGGGGCAAGCAGTGCTTCTGCAGAGGCAATCAATGCCTTGATTGCTGTGGGTGTGGCATCATGAAGACTGAAAAACACATAGTGTCCGAGCATAGGGCATACTTCCTAAGAGTCATCCTAAATGGGAGGTGTCGAGGAAAGTGAATCCCCTGCTTGTACTTCGGTTGAATTTTCATCGTCCGTTGCGGGTGGCCCAATCAATTCTGTGATTTCACTATCGCCGAGGATTTCATGAGCAACGAGGGCTTCTGCGATTGCGATTAACTTATCGCGATTTTCCTCGAGAATCGAAGAAGCTTTGTCGGCAGAATGGTGAAGCAAATTTGCCACTTCCTCATCAATCAGCTGGGCCGTGTGCTCGCTAAACTGTCGCTGTTCATGGATCTCTTTGCCAAGAAAAGGATGTTCCTCACTGAGATGATATGCGACTGGCCCTAGACGCTTGCTCATTCCCCAATGGGCTACCATTTTTCGTGCAAGATTGGTTGCCTGGGAAAGATCGTTTTCTGCGCCGGCACTGTATTGATCGTAAATCATTTTCTCAGCAGCGCGGCCACCGAGAATGAATATCAGCCGGGCAGCAAGATCTTTTTCTGAAATATTGAGACGGTCTTCCTCAGGCAAGAGTTGCGTCACCCCTAATGCCCGGCCGCGGGGAACAATCGTGACCTTATGAAGACGATCACAGCCCGGCAACAACCACGCCAAGAGGGCATGACCCGCTTCGTGGTAAGCAGTCATTTCCTTTTCTTTTTCGGAGAGGACCTCCTCGCGTTTTGCACCCATGAGGATTTTGTCACGTGCATATTCAAAATCTTCCATTTCGACCTGATCTTTATCGTGTCGGGTTGCCCAGAGCGCAGCCTCGTTTACCAAATTGCGAATGTCAGCCCCAGTCAGTCCGATGGAGCCTGCCGCAAGTTTTTCTAAGTCAACATTGTCTGCCAGTGGTACGTCACGGACATGCACACCAAAGATTTCAACGCGGCCTTTTTGTGTGGGGCGGTCAACGGTGACGTGCCGATCAAAACGCCCCGGACGTAGCAGAGCTGGATCGAGCACGTCCGGTCGATTGGTGGCGGCCACGACGATGACGGACTCGTTCGGTTCAAAGCCATCCATCTCACTGAGTATTTGGTTCAGTGTCTGTTCTCGCTCATCGTGTCCACCGCCAAGCCCTGCCCCTCGATGGCGACCAACGGCATCAATCTCATCAATGAAAAGGATTGCCGGTGAAGCCTCTTTGGCGGTTTTAAACAAGTCACGAACTCGACTTGCACCCACTCCGACGAACATTTGGATAAATTCGGATCCATTGATTGAGAAGAAAGGGACGCCTGCCTCGCCTGCAACTGCGCGGGCGAGCAATGTTTTCCCGGTTCCGGGTGGACCGTTGAGCAGAACACCTTTCGGGACGCGACCACCAAGTCGTTGGAATTTCTCTGGATTTTCTAAAAATGCAATGACTTCCTGTAAATCTTGTTTAACGCCTTCCAAGCCTGCCACATCCTTGAAGGTAATAGCCTGTTTGTCACTGTCATATTTTTGAGCATTGCTTTTTGTGAAACCAGAGAGAAGTCCACCGCCACCCATGAATTGGTCGCGGGCCCTGCGAAACATCACCCAGATGACCACAAAGAGCAATACGGTGACAAAAAGATAAACAAACATCAACAAGAAAGTACTGTCTTGAGGCGCTATCGAACGAATCACAACACCCTGTTTACGCAGTTCTTTGTCGAGGTCTTCGCTTGCGAAAGGCGTCAGTACGGTTGCAAAAAACTCCGTCTTATCTCCCTTTTCGGGTTTTTTAAACTTTCCGACAACGCGCTGATTTTCAATTTCAACTTCCGCAATATTGCCGTCCTGGAGTTGTGTCCAGAAATCGTTGTAGGGGATTTCCTTGCGCTTCGGTCCCTGCATCGTAAAGAAGGTGACGACAGCAAGCGCTGCAACACACAAGAAAATCACGGTGGTTGCCGTGGGCATCTGCCGCGAAGGTGGTGTGGTTGGTTGTCGCTGAGGGGAGGGGTTTTCCATTAAATATCCTCGGTGGCTATGTGCCGAAAACCATTTGATACTGCCTGTTACGGATTTGTTTTTTCCGGTGTCGAATCACCGTTCGGGGAAGAGTCAGGTGATTGACTTTCATCATTTTTGTCGAGTGTCGGTTCGGCGGCAGGACTCTCTTTATTCGCTGTCGCGCTTGGATCAATAGGCTCACCGTCTTCAAAGAGAAGGTCAAGCTCTATATTGCCATCATTATCCCAACGCCGCGTGCGACCATCGCGATTTCCATTCTTAAATCCGACTTCGCTCTTGATTTGGCCATCTTCATACCATTCCGTTGCCACACCGTTTCTTTTGCCTTCTAAGAATGTGGAATGATTTTGTTTTTGGGATTCTGTCTGGTTTTCTGTTAACGGGAACCAACGAATGACCTCGCCATCTAGACGATCGTCTTTAAATGAAAATACTTCCAGAAGTTGTGAGCCATCATTGTTGTAGTATTCGGTCTGACCATGTCTTTTGCCCATGCGAAAACTTTCTTTTCTTCGCTTGGTTCCATTGTCATGGAAATAGATCCACTCGCCATCGGCGAGGCCCTGTTGGTCATAAAACGCGTGCTTTGCCAACTCGCCATTTTCCGCATACCACTTCCACTCTCCTACTCGATTATTTTCGTCGTACAAACCTTCTTTCCACAAACTACCGTTGGGATACCATTCCTTATAAGGACCGTGAAAACGGTTGGGGCCATTGCGATAAAAATGGATCGTCAGTTCGCGATGAGGGCGACCATTTTTAAAGGCCTGCTCGACTTTTTGAGAGCGAATGAATTGAGGAGTATTATTGACATTGCCGACTTGACTAAGCGACAGAATCGGTGTGGGGTTGATGAGTTTCTCTAAATTATCGGCATCATTCTGAGCGACCGAGGTTGCAGTTTGCTCCGGCACAACGTCGGTAGAAACATCGGCTTCCTCACTACCACACCCAGAGAGGGTCATTACGAATGGTATCACAAAAAAAAGTTTTACTTTCATCGCACCGTCATTATGTTTTGGGGATTTGTTTTACGGCGATTCGCCGTTCGGATCTGATGATCGAATCCAATCGACCACACATTACTGGCTGATTTTCATGATTTGGACCCGCCATGATGACATATCTTGGTTTCCCGGTCCATTGGCGGGCAAAGGACCGAAGGGCCCTGGATATTATCGGAATTTCTCCTTGTCATCGCTTGCCTAGCCCCGCTGTGGGGTCTGAGTATTGTACGGAGGCGACGCACCAGGGACCACTAGCTGGCTCGTTCACCGGAAGAATCTCCCACAATTTTGTCTCTACGGTAACTGTGGGTGGTGGCGATCGTTGAAAATGCCAGGATCGAAAGGGTCGCGGGGGCGGAATTTATGTTTCCGCTTTGTCGGGCTCATTCTTTCGGCAGCAACATGGGGGTTCCATTGCGCCGAGGGATCAGTCCGATTGAAAAGCGCATCAGACCGATCCGTGTCCACACGTGGATTCGCCTCCGTTGTCGCCAAAGCGACCGAAGGAATGGGCCGGAGAAGTTCGTTTTCATTTTTTGAAAAATCGCTCACCCACGCTGACAGTCGGCGAGCTGGAAGCGACCCGGGCGGGAAAAAATATTTTTTTGTATCTTTTTGCCTCCCGGAGAAGTGGGGTGTTTCCGCAAAGTGGAGTAGAGGACTGTTGGCGACGTTCTCGCGATCAATCCATTGCAATACCGAATGTAAATTACGCAGTGTTATTCGACGCGATGGTTGATGTCCGCGACCGCTGCGATGTAAGAGAAACGGGTTGTCTCCTCCCATGCCGTGGCAACCACGTGCGCTGCAACTATTCAATAGTAAAGGCTGGACGACGCGCGTGAATGACTCGACGATACCGGGTGGCATTTGATCAAAGATATCTTCTAGCTCTTCTGCACTATACAGGGACTGATTTTGGGATTCCTCGGTAGAAGCGGTTGGGTGTTTTTCTTTTGCGAACTCCAGCTGTCTGGAAATTAGATCAATGCGAGGGTGGTCCGGACGCTTTAGCATTCCCGCTTCGAGTTGTGTTCGAGCCTCCTTCAATAGATCCTCATCAAGACACCACTGGGCCAGTCGTAGATGCTCGTAAGCTGTTCCAAATCGAATCTGATGTTGTAGGTGCAGGTAAGCTTCCTGAAGATCCTGACAAATGCGATCTACTTGTTCTCGCGGAAGCCTGATTTCACTGTTGGATTGAGTGATTAAGTAGCGATCGCCATAGAGGGCAATTTCACCCTTGAGCACCTGTCTGTTGGTGAGCAGAATAATGCGTTCGTCCGGCATCATTGGTGTTTCGGCAGTCACCGTAATCTGCGGCAGCCAGAGGACAGTGAGCACGAATATTGCGGCGAAATAATGCTTAGAATGCAACGTGTGCTGTCCTCATTAGAAAGCCATAGGACCCGGTAGTTTTGAATGCGTTGAGTGCCGACGGGGGAGTGCTGGAAATGCGGCGGCCAGAGAGTAGGTAATAGGGTGAAAGCGGGTCAAGACGACAATTTTGGGCCGGTTTTTCCCCTTAGCGGTGTCGTTTCGATCCGCAGAGGGGGGTACCGGGAGGTGCTTTCATTGCAGTATGTTGCCAGCAAATCCCGTGACCGAGCGAGCAAATTTCTTTTGTTTCCGGTTATGAAAGACTTTTGGACCGCGAACCCGTATCGGTGAGTGTGATTGGTGTGAGTAAAACAAAGAGCATTGGCTGCTATACAACGGCCGGACAGGGCCTTTCTCAGCTTCAGTGTGAACAGCGACCGGCTTCTGCCTCGCTTGCTCCGGATCAGGTCCGCGTAGCCGTTCATGCGGTGTCGCTCAATTACCGGGATTTGCTCGTTGCGAGCGGTGAGTACGGGGGGGTACAAAGTCCGCCCATTATCGCGGCTTCGGATATGTCAGGAATTGTGCTTGAAGTCGGAAGTGACGTGCAGTCTGTGACTGTCGGTGAGCATGTGATTAANGCGCCCGTTCCAGACTGGTTAGATGGAAGACTCCAGAGAAGTTGGTCTCGATCTTTTGTGGGTGGGCAGGGAATCGATGGTGTCTTGGCCGAAGAGGTGATCTACCCCGCCTCCGGTTTGGTCTCCGCTCCTCGCAACACCTCGCACGAACAAGCAGCAACACTCGTGGTTGCTGGATTAACCGCGTGGGCGGCTTTGGTGACGCATGGGGCCGCCAAGCCCGGTCAGTGGGCACTGATTCACGGCACAGGGGGGGTAGCGATCTTTGCTGCCCAGCTTGCAGCGTTACTCGGCGTAAGGGTGATTCAAACGACCTCCAGTCCCCAGAAGGCGGCCCGNTTAAAAGAAAAATTTGGCGTTGCAGAAACTCTCGATTATCGAGACCAGGACTGGCCCGAGCGGGTTCGTNAACTGACCGGAGGATGCGGAGTCGACGTCGTTTTAGAATTGGCAGGAGGAAGTTCACTTGGAAAGTCAATTGAGGCATGCAACTATGGTGCGCGGGTTGGCGTGATCGGTGTCTTGGACGGGCTCGAAAGTTCGCTGAATGTGTTTTCACTTATTATGCGGGAAATTTCACTACGTGGTATTTATATGGAATCGGTGGCGGAACTAAATCGTTTTGCACGCGCGGTTGAGGCGGGAAAGATCACCCCGGTTATTGATCGAGTCTTTGCATTTACGGAGGTGGGTGCCGCCTATGCCCATTTAAAAAGCCAGAAACATTTTGGCAAAGTTGTCATCCGCGTTCGTGATTAAAAGGCCTGCACGGAAGAAATTCAGTCGAAACAAACCGCTTGGCAATGAAGGTTGTCGTTGACAGTTGGCTGGCGGTCTCTGAGAATAGAGCCAGCATTTCTCGCAGTAAAAAAGATGAGCGTTTTTATGGCCAGTCGTTTTCAAACCGAAACTAAATTTGAGCAAGGTAATCGTTTTCACGAAAAAACGGTCGCAATTACCGGGCCCAGTCTCCATGGTATTGGTGGATCCATTGCGATGCGTCTCGCAGAGGAGGGCGCATCGCTCGTCTTGTTGGGACTGGAACGACCAGAAGAGTTGCTTGAACGTCTCGAGGGACTCGACTGCAAAGCCGACTATTTTCATTGCGATGTGGCTGACACGCTNNCCGCTACTTCNGCTCGCGATGCGATGGANGAAGAANAAATCGAGATCGATGTCTTGGTNAATAACGCAGGGGTTGACTGGTCAAGCCCGTTTCATTTGATGGCTGAAACACAGTGGCGTGAAATTATCGAAGTTAATTTTGCAGGTGTGTTGCGAATGAGCCAGGCGTTGCTTCCTCAATTGGAAAAACGAAAGGGTGTGATTGTTAATATTTCCTCCGCCACCGGATGTGCCGGAGCGGTGGGCCTGGCAGCCTACGGTGCAAGTAAGGCGGCGGTTAACAGTTTGACCCAGTCGCTGGCTGCTGAGTATGCAGAAAAAAAAGTGAGGGTTGTGGGTGTTGCTCCGGCTCTTGTGCGAACGCCGATGGTGGCTCCCTACGTCGAAAATGTGACAGCCGAAGATTGGGAAACGATCCAGCGATGCCATCCGCTTGGGATTGGTCTTCCTGAAGATGTTGCTGCAGCGGTGGCTTTTTTGGCATCCCCAGAAGCGCGTTGGATATCGGGGGTCACGTTGCCGATGGGTTGGATATCGCATTGGCCGATGCCATCGATGCAAAATGACTCGGCGACTCCTTCTAGCGACTGACGCCCACAAAGAAGTGGAAGTTGCGAATGCGGTCGGTCGGAGCGCGTTGGATTGGCACTGCAAATCCGAGTGCCAGCGGTACCGGGCCGAGTGCTGGAACATTCAGGCGTAATTCAAAACCAGGCGAGATTCTCACATTTGACCAGTTAATCGACATGTTCCGCTCGACGGTTCCTGCATCCATGAAAAATGCACCGAATACATTGTCGCTTGCAGTCAGAGGAAACAGATATTCGACGCTGGTGAGTGCTTGGAGATGTCCACCGACAATCACGTCGCCTACTTTGGGAGATGCTCCACGGAAGAAGAAACCGCGTATCGTTGCGAAACCACCAGCATAAAAGTTGTCGTAGATCGGTGTATCACTTCCCGTCACGCCCAAGGTACCCGCAAGGCCAAGAGTATGCCTTCCCGAGCCATCCGGTCGCTGTCGTACGACAAAATATTGGCGGGCATCGGCCACAAAAGTCGGATACTGCCAGGTGCCGATCGCTTGGTCGAAAGACAGTTCGATCAGGTGTCCCTCAGATGGAAGGTAGGCATTGTCCCGGGTGTCGTGCATCACATCCCAACGAAAAGCGATCAATTGGTTTTCGCCGACCACCTCCTGCAAAACCTGTGGTGTGGGCACGCTGGGTTCCAGGATATTGATCTCTTCGTAACGCGTCGAAAACGTCGTCGAGAGGTCAGGTTGCTCCGGGAAAATATAGCCAAGACTTCCGCGTGCACCCCAGCGACGTTCGTCCCAGTTAACGTACTGACGCTCGTAGTAGAATGCACTCAATCCAAAACTAACAGAACTGTTAAATAGATACGGTTCAGCAAAACTCATGGAGTATCGCTGCAACTCGGTACCGGGGAGTGCTTCTAGTCGAAACTGCTGACCT
>NHBP01000056.1 GCA_002168195.1 Planctomycetaceae bacterium TMED10 | reverse complement strand
CTGAAAACAAACTTAATAAGCTCAGCAAGAAGTTCTGTGCTTATTCGGCAGCCGCTGGTGCTGCTGCAACTGCCGGNCTGGCGGGCGATGCCCAAGCCGCTCCGGTTATCTACGATACAGAAGCGAACCCAATTGTGGTTCACAGTAGTTTTAACACGCTGCCTAATGGGCAAAATCAGGCAGCNATCAATCCCGCCACGTTGAGTGCCAGCGCGACTGATGCCACGACGACACCGACCGCTGCTGGTCTGCTCGGTTACGCAACCGGTGGTGCTGATAACTCCGGGATTACCAACGCCCAACTCGCCGACACGGTTTACTTCCGCTATGAAATTTTCGCCGAACCCAGTGCAACCTGGGGTAAGAGCGGAACTCAATTCGGCCTTCTTACGGGTGCAGGCCATGGTCTGTATGCCGATGAAACGGGGCATTCACAGCGGGCGCTTGTCGGTTCAAGCGGAACACGTGGATTTGATGAAGGCGATGTGATTGGCGATGGCGACAATCTGCTCACCGCAGATAGCGTGACGACCGATCCGCTGACCAGTGCCTACTCGATGGGTCCGGGTGCAGCCGTGCAGGCGGATATGCATGGGTTCGGTGCTTTCGCGACCGGTAGTTCCTATGAGATTGTTCAAGGCATCAAATACTTGGGCTTCATGATTGACAACCGCAACGGGTTTGTAAAAGTCCATGAGCGGTTCAACGATCGCCGCAACAACTTCAAGATCCTCGGCTGGGGATTGGAAAGTGATCCGTTTGTACCGATCACAGCCACACTGACCTTTAGTTCTGGCAGTGCGGTGCCTGAGCCGACGACAATGGCTTTACTGGCCATTGGTGGCGTGGGTCTGGTGGCTCTGCGGCGTCGACGCAATAAGTAAAAGATTTGATTCCGAATTGTTGATTCATGGCGGGTATCAGGAAAATCCTGATACCCGCCTTTTTTTCGCTTTTGCTGTTCTTCGGCTCCTTGGAGTATGATAGGAAAACGCAACTCATCCTGCTGCGGCCACCGATCCCAGAAATCAACTCCTATGCGTTCTCGACGTCTGATAATCGCCGGCTTGCTCGTTATAAGCCTGGGCCTGCTGGTCGTTTCCTGCAGCCGCTCGCCATCTGAGACGCAACCGGTGAATGTTGCCGCCGATCCTGATGCAGAACCGCGTTTCGAGAATCCATCGTCTCTATCCACCGAGCCACATCGCATGTGGCAGGAATTTGATAATCCGTCACGGGATGGTTGGTCAAGTGAAGTCTTTGCCGACGCGGCGTCCAAGAGGCTCAAGCAACTTGGAGAGTGGATTCAGAGTCCTGAGAGAATCACTGCCAAGGAGTTGAATGCGCTGGCACTGCCTCAATTTCAGTGCAAGCCGCTGCTCCCGGCATTCGAAAAGACAGTTTTTGATTCACCCACGTTGCAGGTAACCCGCTCCCAGTCAGATCTGCAGGAAGGCGTGCAGAAATCTTTTAAGGGTCCTATCGGACTTGGTGATGCGATCCGGCAACTGGCTAGTCGATTTGCAGCTGCAAGCGACATACGCACCAAATTTAAGATATTTAAAGTGCTCCCTCAGGGTGATACTTTACTTACCGAGCAGTACGTCGAACTTTCAGGGAAGCTGGCCGGAGGGATCTTAGAACAACATGCTACCTGGCAAGCACTCTGGGATAGAAAAGATGCGAATAAACCNCGNTTACTGACNCTACGGCTCGTTGATTTTGAGCAGGTGANATCGTCGCAAAAAAATGGGCCCCTTTTTGTGGATAGCACCGAATCGGTCATTGGGCATAACACGGCCTACAAAGAACAAATGCTGCGAGGCATGAACCATTGGTTGCTACGCATACCGAATTCCGGTTCGTTAGCCAACTTCGGCCATCCAGGCTTGGCGGTGGGTGATGTGAATGCGGATGGATTGGAGGATCTCTATGTCTGCCAGGAGCAGGGCTTACCGAATCGTTTGTTTTTACAGAAACAAGACGGAACGGCAGATGAAGTTTCGGCCGAGTGGGGCCTTGATTGGCTACAAAATTCCCGCAGTGCCTTGTTGCTCGATCTCGATAATGATGGGGACCAAGACTTAGTGGTTGGGTTGCTGGGTGGCGTTGCGGTTGCCTCGAACGAAAACGGTAAGCGGTTTCAACTTCGACAAATGCTACCGACAAGTAAAGATGTCACTACACTCTCGGCAGCAGATTTTGATCAGGATGGCGATCTCGATATCTATGCTGCGGTTTACTATGCGGACGATGTTATTTTTGCTGCCGATGAAGCCGGGGGCCCCGCCTCGGCACGTAATTTAGTTTATCACGATGCCAACATCGGCGGCCACAACGCTCTGCTCCGCAACGATATCTCGAATGGCTCATGGAATTTCGTGGATGCGACGAAGGAANCAGGCCTGGAGATGAACAACCATCGCTATAGCCTAGCATCGGCGTGGGAGGATTTCGATAACGATGGCGACCAAGATCTTTACGTAGCCAACGATTATGGCCGTGATAATCTTTATGAAAATCTGGGAGGGAATTTTAAAGATATTGGCAATGAAGCAGGGGCGGAGGATTCCGCCAGTGGCATGTCGGTGACCTGGTCGGATGTGGACCACGATGGCTGGATGGATGCGTATGTTGGAAATATGTGGTCATCGGCNGGAAATCGAATCACTTTCCAGCCAGAATTCAAAGCCGATGCACAGCAAGGCATTAAAAAGCGNCTTCAACGTTTCGCCCGTGGTAACACACTCCTCCACAATAACGGTAATCAAACGCTACGCGATGTCAGCGAACAAGCTGGAGTTGCGATGGGCCGCTGGGCATGGTCGTCCCAAATGGCAGATATTAATAACGATGGCTGGGAAGACATTCTGATTGCCAATGGTTACCTCACGGGCGACGATGACGGGGGAGATTTGTGAAGTTTTTTCTGGCGACAGGTCGTGTCGCGATCACCGGAAAATGAAACGACTACACACAATGCCGAGCGAAACCAAGTCAATCTACTGCTCAATAAAATGATGCTCGAGGGGCGTTCATTCAGCGGACATGAGCGAAACTGCTGCTATTTGAATTGTGGGGCATTCCCCGCTGCACAGGAGCGGTTTGCAAATATTTCAGCCGCCAGCGGAATCGATTTTCCTGATGACGGCAGAGCATTGGTCACCATGGACTGGGATCAGGATGGCGATCTTGATATCTGGACTGCCAATCGCAATGCGCCTCGATTGCGTTTCTTGCAGAATGAATTGCAAAATCCTCATCAGTCGCTAAGTCTTCAACTTGAAGGGAACGGGACAACGGTCAACCGAGATGCGATCGGAACCCGCGTCGAAGTCCTAGTGGAAGGCAACGTGGAAGGCAACGTGGAAGGCAATAAGGATGTGACGGGGCAGACNGCCAAGCAGAATAAACGGCAAAATAAACGAATCCAAACGGTCCGAGCTGGCGAAGGATTTTTATCTCAAAACTCCAAACGCCTACATTTTGGCCTTGGTCAAAATGAGCGGATTGATCAAGTGACTGTGACATGGCCTGACGGCCAAAAAGAACAGTTTGATACGCTTGAGCCTGGTGGGCACTATCGTCTCGTGCAGGGCTCCGCGAAAGCTGTGGAGGTTGGAACGAGACAGACCAATTTAAAGATTTTTGGTGGCAATCAAACATTACCACCGAAGCAGGCCGAAGCTACCTTGCGGCCACTCACACCGATCGCCTTTCCTCCGCTCACATACCAAAGTCTTTCTGGAGAGACAAAACAACTGGCTGTTGGTCAGAACAAACCGCTATTGGTCAATCTCTGGGCCAGTTGGTGCCAGCCTTGCCTTAAAGAACTTGTCGCGTTTTCCGACCAAGCTGAGGCACTTCAGAAAGCTGGCCTGGAAGTCATCGCACTCAACGTCGATGGACTCGGAGACGATACGACTTCTCCTGAAGAGGCAGCGAAATTTGTGAAGCGGCTGCGGCTTCCTTTTACGGTAGGCCGGGCAGATGCCAAACTTCTGGATCAACTACAGCAGTTACACGACATGCAAACAACCCTTCGCCCTCCCCTGCCCTTACCGACCAGCTTTCTGATTGATGAAAAAGGAAGATTGATTGCAATTCATAAGGGACCTGTCGAGGTTGAAACTGCTCTAAAAGAACTCCGAACGGCAGCGGGAAACTCGGATTACCAGGGTAATTTATTGCGGGCTGCCGGGGCTTCGGGCACGATCCTCGAGTATCCCGACTTACGGAAGGCGTTTGAAAACAATGATGTGGAACAACGATTTCAATATGCTAACTGGTTACAGTCAAATCAATTTGAATCGGAAGCGATCAAACAGTATCAAGCAATTCTCCGCATGTGGCCAGATTCAGCAAAAGCGGAAGTCGATCTCGGCAGTGCTTTAATGCAAACAGGTGATTTGGATGGTGCCGAAAAAGCATTTGAAAAAGCACTTGCACTGGAACCCGATTCAAGTCGAGCACATCTCCGACTCGGTAGCCTTTATTTGAAACGAGGCCAAAGGGAATTGGCCCTAACACACCTTGAACGAGCCCAGACGCTTTCTCCGGAAGATATCAGTATCGTGAACAACCTGGGAACCCTTTACGACCAATTGGGAAAGTATCCCGAGGCGATCAAACAGTTCAATCGCGCTATCGAATTGATGCCCGGGGAACCGGGTAGTTACAACAACCTGGCCTGGTTGCAAGCCACATGTGCTGATGCCAACTATCGAGATGCACCCAAAGCCATCAACATGGCTCGTAAGGCATGCCAACTAACGGGCTGGAATGATTTCAGTACCCTCGACACGCTAGCCACTGCCTATGCTGCAAATCAAGATTGGACGGAGGCTATAAAATGGCAGGCCAAAGCGATTGAATATGCACCTCAGCGACAACGGGCTAATTTAAAACGTCGACTCGATGCATACCAAAAGCAAAAAACAACGTCGGGCAATTTATAGCAACCACTGAGTAAGATCTCTTTCCTTGAATTGATTGGTTTATTGAATTACACTTCGTGAGAAGTGCTTGTTTACCGACAGATTCTTTTAGAAGTCCGTGCTGCCCTGCTCGAGGATGGATATGCTGCAACAACCCAGTCAAGCTGTATTGGGTCGCGCACTTGTGGGCCGTAACTTTGTGAATCCACTGTTTGATTATCTTCTCATCGGTGGCGGGCTGAGTTTGTTTGTGATTGGATTTGTTTTAATGAACCCTCTCGGTTCAGGCTTTATTAGCACAGAAACATTGCCTTATTTTTTTCTTGCAAGTAATAGCGCTCATTTCGCCGCATCGACTGTCCGGCTTTATACGAAACCCGGAGCTTTCCAATCTTTGCCGTACGTTACGATGGGATTACCCGTGATCGCGATTGCTGTTTTGATTGGCTGCATGTTTCAAGCAGATCGACTCGCGCCGCAACTTACCTCGCTCTATCTCACGTGGTCTCCGTTTCACTATGCGGCACAAGCCTACGGACTCTCCGTGATGTATTGCTATCGTTCAGGATGCACGCTTGGTGAGCAAAATAAAAAACTTCTTTGGAGAGTGGCAATGCTGCCTTTCATTTACAATTTTGTCTTTGCGGGAAATGTGGGATTGCATTGGCTGGACTATGGCGGATGGCTTGCAAATCCGACGACACAAACATTTTTATACTATTTTAAATTCGTGATGCCCGTCCTGGCTTTTGGGGGAATAGCCTATCTGTGCTGGCGAATTGCAAAAACCGAAAAACAAGTCATGCCAGCGATCAGCGGCTTGATATTATTGACAAACGCCCTGTGGTGGTTTCTTTTTCCTCCACTCGAAGCATTTGTCTGGGCCACGATTTTTCACGGCATTCAATATCTTGCCATTGTGATTATTTTTCATGTGCGTGACCAATTGGCACTTCCGGAAAACCATCACAGTCGCACGTATCACATCTGCTGGTTTTATGGTGCTTGCATTCTCTTGGGTTATGGGCTGTTTCACTGTTTCCCCAGAGCGTTTATTTTCATGGGATTCGGTCCTGTCGAAAGCGTCTTACTGGTCGTGGCGGTCATTAATATCCACCATTTTATTGTTGATGCTTTTATCTGGCGCTTAAGAAAAACAGACTCGAATAGAAAAATTGTCGAATCTGTAGCCGCTGTACCAGCGTGACAAAGTATTTCGCTAGTTGGCATCACCGATTGTGAAAATACAATCTTAGCTAAAATTTTGAGGGGCACATTGATCTATGAATGCCAGCTTAAATAACCACCGAAGTCTTCGCTTCATCTTTTCCATAACCACGTTGTTCTTTTTCTTTGCCATGGGTTTAGGCTTGGTTCAATCACTTAGCAGCTACCATCGACTTCCTCCGATTAATTCGCACTATATGCCGGAGATCACAGCGCTCATTGAAAACGAGGACTACGGGAAGGTCATTCCTCAACTCGAACTTGCTTCGTCGATTGACCCGGCAGATACGGAGAAAAATAAACAACTGCTTACCAAGGTTTGCTCTGTTGCAGCGCAATCCTTGATCAAGTCAGGGCGTTTTAAGGATGCCATTATTCAATATGATCGGGCATATCGTGCCAGTCCAGACTCGCTAGACGTGCAAAATAACTTGGCCTGGATTTTGGCAACCTGCCCTGACACAGCCTTAAGAAATGCCCCCCGCGCAGTAACGCTCGCCGAACAAGCAGCCCGAAGTACGAATTATGCAGATGCCTCTACACTCGACACGCTCGCTGCCGCCTATGCCGAATCGGGCGCATTTCAAAAGGCAGTGATGACTCAGCNCAAGGCCATCGAGTTAACGCCAGCAACATCACGATCTGATTTGCAGAAGCGATTAGACTTGTATCTTTCCGGCCAGCCCTATCATTCCTCTTAAGCCAAAGAGCAGTGACGCAACACGACGACATAGACCACGTTTTTCGAGTTACCCGAGTCGTTGGCCAACTCAAAATTGACAGCCTGTCTTTTGGGCTACTCCGGACAAATATCTCTCAGGCTGGACTCNCGGTCGTGACATGATTTATAATTAAAAAATAGACTGATTTGGGCTGCGATAACANTACTTCTGAAAGGCAAGGCCAACATTGGATACGACGTCTCCGCAATCTGATTCAGCTATTTCGGCAAAAGGACAAGCGATCCCGCTGTTTCCAACGGTATGCTTTGTCGTTGAGCACGAAAATACTGAAAATCTTAACCAAGAGCTAAAAGCGTATTGTTTAGAACAGGAACAATCTGCTGCAGGAATCGCAAGCGGCTCGGTTGCGGGTGGTTATCACTCATCNCGGCAGTTTTTCGATTCGAGTCACACAGCAATCCAACAACTGAAAAAGATGTTGATGGATGACGCAAAACAATACTTAGCTCACTATTGGAGACAAGAAAGCACCACACCCATCGAAAGTCTCGGCGAACTATCTATGCGTATGAGCGGTTGGTCTGTCATTTTACGACAAGGCGATATCAGTAAACCTCACACGCATCCCGGGGCACAGCTAAGTGGTGTGTATTATGTGAGTACCCAGGAANATCAAAGTGACGGTGGNGAGTTAGTGCTAGCCGACCCCCGGATTCGGGCAACGGTCGCTCCACTCGTTGGCCAGAAGAGCAACGCGGTATTTCAACCAAAAACCGGAATTACGGTTTTATTTCCAAGTTTTTTAGAACATTACGTATTGCCCTTTAAAGGCACCGGAGAACGTATTTCAATTGCCTACAATGTCATCTTTTCGCCCAATGCATTACAGACTAATTGAAAACCGTTTGTCGAAGACAATACGTATGAACACTAACGTCCAAAACGTTTAGCCCGGTACTTATGATGGCAACGGTTCTTTTGCGTTTTATCAAAATCTTCTTTTTTGTCGATGTGGCGGTAATCGTTGCCCACCTCGCATTGCGCAATCGGTCTTGGTTGTTTGACCTTGATCAAGAGAACAATATTCCAACCTATTTTGCGGCTGCGCAGGTCTTTCTGGTCGCATTCCTGATGATCGAGCTATATCTTACTGAACGCAAGCATCTTAAGAATATTGTTCCCGGGACGTGGATCTGGATTTTGCTCGGTGCAGCTTTTGCATATCTCGCTATTGATGATGTATTTTCGATTCACGAATATGTATTAAGGCACACGACNAGAGATCTGATGCCACCCGATTCGCTTTGGATTTCCTTGATGCCCTGGCAGATTATTTTCGGGCCCCTTCTGGCCGGAATTGCAGCTTTGTTAATAGCCGTTATGTTGGCCCGATTTAACAAAAACAAAACGCTTCTACGACTTGCCGCGGCGGGATTAAGCTGCTGGGTGTTTGCAGTGCTCATGGAAGGCTTGGCCAAGCCGGTCTTCATGGCGCAAGGTTGGTATCAGGCAGGTGTTGTGCTTGAAGAAGGACTGGAATTAGTTGGGGGCACACTGTTCTTATTGACCTTTGCAAAGTATGNGGCGGATTTGAAGGCCGATTTTCGACCCGATTCGCTAACCCANCGCAGCGGTAATCTATTGATCAAGTCGATGANTATCATCGTATTGATAAGCGTGTTTGGAGCAGGGATTGTCGCCGCCTTTTCTTTNCAGAATTCCGCATGGCTGTATCGCCACAATGCGGGCGTCTTGATGAAAAGAGGACAATACGATCGAGCAATCATTGCGTTCCAGCGGGCGATCGAATCAAATCCAGATGACCCAATCATTTGGGCCCAATTAGGTCGTTGCCAGCAGCAGGCTCAGAAATTTTCTGCGGCAATTGAAAGCTACAGAAAATCACTTGAAATCAATTCTCGCCAACCGCTCCTGGCGCAGACCTTGAAACAGCTTGAGAATGAATCGCCGGATAATAAAACGCAGATTGATGGTAACGTTAAAAAGAATGTGGTTGCTCATATCGACAATCCGTTTGAAGACGGGTGGGATACAGAAGCATTTGCAAAACTTGCTGATAAACAAATAAAGGTTTTTAGCAAGTTGCTAGAAAAAGAGTCTTCGCTGACCACAGCGAACCTGACTCCGTTGATAACCCCTGGCTTTTCCTGCGATGCGCTTTTGCCTAACGAGCAACAAGAAGTGTTTTCTGGAAAGGCGCTCACAGTAAATCGAGGGGAAGTAAATACGGAGTCAAAATTGCTTCATGGCCCTCAGGGGTTTTTAGATGCCACAAAAGATTTAGTTCATATTTTTCAACCTACTGAGAACATCCGATCTAAATTTAAAATATTCCGTGTGGATAAAGCAGCGGTCGGCAATTACTTCGATACGAAACTTTATGTTGCTCTGATTGGCCTCAATGGTCAAAAAATGGTTGAACAGAATGCAACGTGGTCNATTCGTTGGTTGGCAGGGGCGGAGGATTCACCGCCTCGCATGGACNCCATTCGTGTTGACGACTTCGAACTAGTGCGGACTACGGAAAGCAATGGGGCATTGTTTGCAGAGTGCACGCCTGCTGTGCTTGGCGATAACGATTGCTATGAACCTCAACTGCTTCGCGGGTTCAACCATTGGCTACAGACAAGTCAACGACGACGGCATCTTTTTCGCCTCGGCACCCCTGGGATTGCTATCTCAGATGTGGACGGTGACGGGCGAGAAGACCTCTACCTCTGCCAAGAGGTTGGGCTTCCAAATCGCTTATTTCTACATCAAGCCGATAATCGACTGATCGACGTCTCTAAAGAATGGGGCGTGGACTGGCTACATGATTCTCGTTGCCCCCTACTCTTCGATTGGGACAATGACGGAGATCAAGATCTTGCCGTCAGCGTGCTTGGAGGAGTCATGCTGGCTGAGAATGACGGGAACCAGAAATTTAAACTCCACGATATTCTTCCAACAAGTGATGACACACAATCGATGGCCGCTGCGGACTATGATCAAGACGGAGATATTGATCTTTATGTCTGTGTTTATCGCCGTGACGGAAAGACATCGGGCGAAATGACCTCGTTGGTGCCGGGTGAAGCAGAAAATTTTGTTTACCACGACGCCAATACGGGGGGGCCAAGCGCACTTTTCCGGAATGATGGCAATGGAAGATTTACGAACGTAACAGACTCGGTTGGCATAGGTGATAATAATTATCGCTTTAGCTATGCCGCTACCTGGGATGACTATGACAATGATGGAGATGTTGATCTCTATGTTGCGAATGATTTTGGACGTGACAATCTCTACCAAAATACAGATGGAAAATTCAAAGATATTGCAGACGATGCCA
Organism: Planctomycetaceae bacterium TMED10; assembly: GCA_002168195.1. Lineage (GTDB taxonomy): Bacteria > Planctomycetota > Planctomycetia > Pirellulales > UBA7805 > UBA7805. Next base: position 79,400 of record NHBP01000056.1, on the reverse strand, counting down.
ATATTGAAAATAGCGCCAGTGGAATGGCGGTTATCTCCGGTGATTATGACCACGATGGATGGATGGATATTTTCGTAAGCAATATGTGGTCCTCGGCTGGCAATCGCGTTACGACCCAAGATAAATTTAAAGCCGACGCCCCCGCTGAAATTAAAAATCGTTTACAGCGACTTGCCCGGGGCAACACGCTCTTGAAGAATCAGGGGGATGGACATTTCGAACACAAGAGTGCCGACGCTAATGTCGAAGTTGGTCGCTGGGCATGGGGTTGCCAGTTTTTCGATTTAAACAACGACAGTTGGGACGACTTGATGGTTGCGAATGGCTTTATTACCACAGAAGATTCGGGTGATTTGTGAAGTTTTTTCTGGCGACAGGTCGTGTCGCAATCACGGGACAAAGAGGGGGACGTCCATCCAGATCAATTGGAAGCCAATAATGCATTGGCTGTGATGCTTGATCATGGAATGTCCATTAGCGGACACGAAAGGCATTGTGTCTTCCTGAATACTGGCAAGGACTCCCGCGCAGGGGAAAAATTTGCCTGTGTCTCAGCTGTATCCGGACTGGATTTTCCTGACGACGGGCGTGGTGTTAGCGTCGTCGACTGGGACCACGATGGGGATCAGGATCTGTGGGTATCTAATCNGAATGCGCCCCGCATCCGATATTTCCGCAACGACACGCAAACGGGAAATCACTATATCACGATGCGCCTTATTGGAAATGGAGTGACGACAAGTCGCGATGCAGTGGGTGCCCGCGTCGAAGTGTTTTTGGATCCTCCAAGCGAACGACAAGCAAGTAAAACCGAAGACCCGGCTGAAGCGGAGCGACTTGTAAAGACAATACATATTGGTCAGGGATTTCTATCGCAATCCAGCCGATGGCTGCACTTTGGCATTGGTGATGCGGATAAAATTTCCAAAGTGACCGTACAATGGCCCGGTGGAAAAATTAAAGAATACACCGACCTTAAAATAGATCAGCGATATGAAATTCATCAAGATGGCGCAGTTGTTCGGATTCCTGCTCCAATCGCAACCCCACCTCTTCCAAATTCATCACCGACGCTCCCAGAACCCGCAGACCAATTCCGCGTACCTCTCGTCGCAAATGTACCGATGCCCGATCTGCCCTATCGAGACGCCTCGGGCCTGACAAAAAATCTTCTTGACGTAAGGGGAGATGGGATGCTTTTAATCAACTGCTGGTCAACGACCTGCATGCCTTGCTTAAAAGAATTAAAAGAATTTACTGATCATGCCCAAGAATTGCGTGATGCAAATATTAATGTTCTGGCACTTTGTCTTGATGCGGAACCGGGTGGCACTGCCTTAAATAATCGGGCTGTCGATATTCTGAAAAACATGGGCTTCCCTTTTACCTACGGCGAAGCAAAAGATAATCTGGGAGGCGCGCTAAGCACGATCCATAATGTAATGACTGCCACTGGAGGGCTATTGCCAGTTCCGACAAGTTTCCTGGTTGATGATTCAGGACGATTGGTCGCAATTTATAAGGGTCCTGTAACGGTGGAAACGCTCATCGCGGACAAAGATCACTCATCGCTTCCTCGGTGGGAAAGATTTCGCCGTTCGGCGAACCTTCCGGGAACTATCATCGAAAATGAAGTTCTTGAAAAAGCCTTGACGAAGGGAGACCAGTTTGCACGAACGCGTCTTGCCAATCACCTTGAAGAACAAGGATGGTCTCATGCCGCATCGATCCAATATGAAGAATTAGCCAAAATACTCCCTGATTCAGACGAGAAAAAGGCAACGCTCGGCAATGTCTACTTTGAAAGAGGACTATTGCTGGCTCGACAAAACAAATGGCGAGAAGCGATTGAGTCGTTTAATCAATCTCTTGATCAAGAAACAGCTGCGCCGGCCGCGCACTATAATTTGGGCATCTGCCTTGAAAAAACCGGCCAAACTGATCGGGCCCGCTCTGAGTATGAAGAAGCTCTCCGACTTCAACCTTCATTGATCACGGCACGAGCAAATTTGGGGCGGTTACTTGCTCGGGAAAAAAATTGGCAACAAGCAGAAATCCAATTCCAAAAGGTCGTCGATGCACGACCGAAGGATGTAAACAATACCTACAACTTAGGAGTCTCTCTTGCGATGCAGCAGAAGTGGGAGCAAGCAACCATACAATTTAATCGTGCCCTAGAACTGGAACCTAATTTCTCCCGTGCTAAGCAGTATCTTGAGCGTATCCGCGTAAAGACATTATCTAAAGATCCCGCATAGGAATCCGAACACAATGGTGAAGAACCTCGAAAAGAATCGAAAATCGGTGACTTGTTACATGAACTCTATACGGTTTTTACAAAGAAAAAATATCTCGATTCGCAAAGTAGGGTCCATTGCCTGTTGCCTTACGACTGTCTTGGTTCTGCAAACCGGTTGCAGTCAGTCAGATACCTCAAGCCAATCAAGCCCTTCAGTTTCCTCAAACGCGTCAACGGTTTCTTCCAAAGACACCAAAGCCAATAACGGAACGGGCCGCACCCATGTCGTCCGTGTTGCGGTTGATTCTCAAGGCATGCAGGTTGACGAGCTTTCCGAAAAAGACATTGATTTTTATGAGTGGATGGAACCCCGAAAACAAAATCAAATTCAGTCCTCAAAAGATTGGCCTGTTTTTCATGACTTCCAGTACACCGACCTTCAGCCCTCGAGCGGCGTTGATTTTCGACATTATCCCGTGGACTGTGCAATGCGAGAATACAAATCAGCACACTATGACCACGGAAATGGTGTTGCCGTGGCTGACATCAACAACGATGGGCTTCTGGACATGTATTTCGCCACCCAAGTTGGTACGAACGCGTTATATCTCAATAAAGGGAACGGACAGTTTAAAAATATCACTGATGCGTCTGAAACGGGGCTTGCTGATCGAGTCTCCGTAGGTGCGTCTTTTGCCGATATCGATAATGATGGCGATGCCGATTTGTTTGTCACCTCAGTGCGCGAGGGTAACAAACTTTTTGAAAATGATGGCAATGGTCGCTTCAAAGACATCACAGCTAAAGCCGGATTAGGGCATCAGGGACATTCATCCAGTGCTCTCTTTTTCGATTTTGATCGAGACGGATTATTAGACCTCTTTCTTACAAATGTTGGCCAATACACGCTGGATGAAAAAACGGCCTCGACGGCGATAAAAGATTTTCCGTTTTCTTACTATTTGGCTTTTGAAGACGCCTTCTCGGGGCACCTCAAACCGGAACGAACCGAAACAAGTATTCTTTACAAAAATATGGGGGCGAATGTTTTTGAAGATGTCTCCCAAAAAATGGGCCTCGCGGACGAAAGTTGGTCCGGTGCAGCTACCCCAATCGATGGCAATGGCGATCTTTGGCCCGATTTATATATAACCAACATGCAAGGCGACGATGAATACTATGAAAATGTCGAGGGGGTCATGTTTCTCCGAAAGAGTCGCGATGTTTTTCCTAAAACGCCCTGGGGGTCGATGGGAATTAAAGTCTTCGACTTCGAAAACGATGGGAAACCGAATATTTATGTAACCGATATGCATTCGGATATGAGCGAAAATGTTCCTCCTGAGAAAGAAAAACTTAAAGCGAACATGAAGTATCCGGAATCTTTTATTAAAACCGCTGGTGCAAGTATTTATGGAAATGCTCTGTATCGCAAAGAAAATGACGGGACCTTCACCGAAGTATCTGATCAAGTCAACGCTGAAAACTATTGGCCTTGGGGATTGAGCGTTGGTGATTTAAACGCAGACGGTTTCGAAGATGCCTTTATCGCGTCAAGTATGAATTACCCATTTCGTTATGGAGTGAACTCACTACTACTTAACGACCATGGAAAGCAATTTTTGGATAGCGAATTTGTCGTCGGGGTGGAACCACGTCGGGGTGGTCGGACAGCCGCATTCTGCTTTGCGTTGCCCTCCGATATGCGAGATTTCTCAGGGTCTTCTAAGGTTTACATGGATCAGATATGCGAGGGTCGCGATGGTGACATTGAAGTCTGGGGATCCTTGGGAACACGTTCATCGGTTATCTTTGATGTGGAAAATGACGGCGATCTTGACATTATCACCAACGAGTTTAATGCAGAACCCATGGTCCTGGTCAGTGACTTAAGCGAAAAAAAACAACTTCGTTTTATTCAGGTGCAATTAGTGGGTACAACGTCAAATCGTGATGCACTTGGTGCGAAGGTTGTGCTCCACTCAGCCTCTGGAACACAAACTCGATTCCACGATGGGCAATCGGGATATCTTTCGCAAAGTCGGGCACCACTCTATTTCGGACTCGATGACGACACTTCGGTGAGCAAAATCGAAGTTTTCTGGCCGTCTGGAAAAAAGCAGATTGTAAACGGACCTATCGACACGAATCAGACGCTCACGGTCAATGAAGAATAATCCAGTGCAGGGATTATTAGGTGCTATGGTTACTCGGTCTCGAATTGAACTCCATGTGGCCCTGCTTGCACACTTTGCATTTGCACTCAGTGGATGCGAATCGAAACCCATTGAACCGATTCGAGAAGTCAAAATAGAAATGACAGGAAGTGATTTTAAGTGGAATAGTCGGTATGCGGGTCGGGATGGGAAGCTACATACCAAAGATGATCGGCTTGCAAAAGAAGTCCTTCACGTTCCTCTAGGTGCAGACATTGAGATCGTACTTCAAAGCCGTGACTACTTGTACTCTCTCGAAGTCCCTGTGGTGGGGGAAAAGGAGATTGCTGTTCCAGATTTAACATTTTCACTTCATTTTAAGGCCGACCAATTGGGCACGTTTGAAATGCCGGGAAACCAGATGTGTGGCTATACACATCCTGATCTGATGGGCACGCTCATTATTGAAAATCAAGAAGATTATGCCCGGTGGTTGGACGCAAAGCAGTAAAGTGATGAGAACTATCAGCACATATAAATTCTTCACAAAATCGATAAAAAAAGGGAGTGCAGTCACCTCGCTTGCCCTGCTTGGATGTTTTCTTTACGCATGCTCGTACTCTGACCAGGTACACCACGTTTATCCCGGGGATGATATTCAAGCCGTTTTAGACCGTGCGGCAAGCGACCCGCATCACAAGCGCGTGGTGGTGCATTCGGGTACTTATCGCCCCTCAAAACATCGCCAAGCGTTGATCGCACTAAACAAACAGCACGATGGCATCATTCTAGAAGCAGAGGGGGACGTAACACTCACGGCAGCGAACTCCCAGATCGCTCAAGAAGAGGATGAAGGGTATCCGGCAGTCGTCAATCACGTGGTGTACTTTGGCGATGGTATTAGTTCCAAAACAATTCTGCGGGGCTTTAAAATCACGGGAGCAAACAACCATATAATATTTTCGGAGGATCCGGAATTTATGATCCAGCCAGAGGTAGCTGGATTAGAAAAACACAAATTGTTTTTTTATGCCGATGGTGGCGGAATCAAAATTTTCGGTCGTTCTTTTCCGACAATTGAAGACTGCATTATCCATGACAACTACGCGAGTCCATGTGCCGGCGGTGTATCGATAGAACATAAAGGCACAATAGGGAAAAACGCTGTTCGCTTTAGTAACTGTATTTTCCGCAATAATAGCTGTCCGATTAACGGTGCGGGAATCGACATGCTGAGAGGAAGTGCAGCTGTTGTAGAAAATTGTCTTTTTGTAGACAACAAATCAAACAGTAATCACGACACGCGAAGCAGCAAAGTACCACCATGGCGACCAAAACGTGGAGGTGGAACACTCACTATATTCCCCACATCACGCGTGGTGGTCAAAAATTGCACATTCACTGGCAATCGGAACGGCGTCGATGACTCAGGCGTGAATAGTATTTTTGAGGATTGCATTTTCTGGATGAATAATGCGCCAGGAGGTTGGCTGACTGCTCCTCGCTATGAACTCGACATCAAAGATGCAGATGGGGTGCGTAGATGTTTTCTTCAAGGAGAAACGATCGATCTTTTTGGTACGCTCAATCCAGAAGAAAATGTCCTTGGCTGCCCTGATCCAAAGTTTGATGCAGCTTATCGACCACAGGCCGCCGGTTTTGAAAAAGCTGGGTATCGACCAGTCGTCCGCGACACAAGTAAGAGCAGATAAAGAAAAGATCGATTTCAATTTGACGCTTGAAACAATATTTCACTTCTCAAGTCGTTTCATTAAAAAATGATCCGATTCGATCAAGGCCAGGGAAGATCCTGCTGCGTTCCCAGAAGCACTTGACCCTCACCCTTTGGTGGAGATCGAAAGTCGATTTCACCTTGAAAGCACCGTTTCGATGCTAGGAAACTTTGTTATGGGATTTTCGAATGCGAGACTACAATGAGGACTAGCATCGAAACAAGGTAATGTTTTTTTGTCTCGCGCCTTTGAGCCTGAATCATGCAAGTTAACCGNGTACAAAAAGACCGTGTTGCCCAAAGAGCGCATGCGTGGAATTTGATGATCGGAGATACGCTCGTTAGCGATCTCACCCGGCAGGGGTTAGACATACCTCCTGAAAGCACCGATCCAGAATTCTGCCAATTTATTCATGCGCTAAATACGAGCGATTGGGTTACTGCGGCCTACTTTCTACATGGCGGAGAATCGTCGACCATTGAACAAGTCCGCTCGCGCAATAACCTTCTTTGTTCCTCGATGGCACACCACAACCTCGACCCTCTTTACCACGCCGCGGATCGGTTTCGGCAAGACCGTAGCGAGTGGCAAGAACAATTGCAGCAGGCCTATCAATTTGGAAAGCTTCCCGCGTTCGGGCCCCGCGTTGTCGCAGGCAAAACAACCGCAGCGCCTTATGCCGCGAATGCCGAGGTTGTGGAACATGGCCGCAAGCTGACCCGTTTAATTCCCATCTTTCAGGAATACGAAAAAATCAACCAACTTTATCAAAAGCCGGGCCATACCCTGAACGGAGTGCCCATTCGCTTCACTCAAGGACATAACTGGTCTTATGGGCATATCCTCACTGACATACTGGGCGAAAAAGATGCTTCGAAGGGACAACGACGTATCCTCGTGAATTGGGATGCACACCGGGACCTCTCTTCACCTTTTGGACACCTGTCGCGGGAAATGTCTCTGCTGATGCAATGGATGCAAATCGATCACGACCGCCTACTCTGGTTGATCCGACATGCAAAAACTTCTGAACAGATTGCAGAGGTGACGAGCATGATCAGTATTGCGGGATGGATTCTTCCTCTCCTGTACTCACAAATCGGAGTCCGGAGTCATCTTGCGGAGATTGTTCTCGTCGTTCCCCGAGAAGCAATGAAAACCTCCAAACAACGTTATTGGCCGGATTACGGAACCCATACGATCGGCGTGGGACATGCGGCACTGGATCACCAACAAATTGATGAACTGCATCACGTCATGGAACAAAATGAACTGTATCGTGCTTCAATACGCTCCGAACATGCACCGAAGCCAGCGATACCCAGTGTGTTGCGACAACACCTTGATGCGAGTCAAAAAAATATCCGTTGCAAAAGTTTACAAAGCGTCAGCCATCAATCAAACCTTGGCACATTACAGGATGGCCTCTCAGGAATCCTGCAAAACATTCAAAATGTCAAAGTGCATATTGTGGATCCTGACCTGCCGAATTCTCTGCAGCAACATCTCGTGAACGCTAAAATTCACCTGAGTGTCGATGTCGATTTTGCCGGAACCAATCACTTGGGAGGTTGGTACAGTGCATCCAACCCCAGTCCACATTATCCANTAANTAAATCTCCCGAGGAAGAGTTGCGNCATTTACAACTGATCGATCGATTTCGAGATTTTTACCAAAGCAACTCTCAAAACATTGCGGGCGTGAGTGTGGCAAACTCTCCAGACTACACTGCAGCGGAAACACGACGACGTCCAGCAGCCAAAATTTTTGAAATCCTCACTGCCGGCACCTCAGGCAAACAGCCAAACTGGATCGCCGGCGAGTCAAACCGGGAGTTGCCTCCACAACTCCAGAAACATCCCTCACGAGATCTGCTGATTTCGCTCGCCGGTATACTNGGCATTTCGATCACCGGTGCGCTCTTTTGGCACTATTTACGCTGTCACGCAACTAAAAAAGATTTAGTAAGGACCGAAGCCTAGCTTCTCATTGCTAAGGTAAAATTCAGAGCTACCTTAACAGCATTTTTTCTGTGGTCCGACTTACCAAAAGCTTCTAGAATGTATGAAACATCGCCACTAATTATCAGCAATAAAGACTCATGAGACCGTTTTTTCTTTTTGATATCTGTTTATGCGGACTATTGCTCTCGCTGACGATCGGATGCAGTTCCGACGATTCGGCCACCCAGCATTCAGCGCATGATTGGCACACCTACAATTGCAACGTTCAGGGGTCCCGCTACAACACGGCTGAAAAAGATATTTCCATCAACAATGCAAAAAACCTTGAAATGAAGTGGCAATTCCCTGCCACCGATTCAAAAAAAATAGTCGGGGCTATTCACGCAACTCCAGCGGTCGTAAACGGATATACCTACTTTGGAACTGCTACCTATCCCATGTTTTATAAAGTTGCTCCCAATGGGGAAATGAAATGGCAATATGAACCGGGAAATGAAATTCGTAAGCGCCGTCGAAATCATCTACGGCGAAAAGGAGATACACCAAAAGACGGCATCTTTAGTTCGGCTTTGGTGACCGAAAGCTCTGTCTATTTCGGAGATATTTCAGGTGTTGCCTATTGCCTAGATCGCCACACGGGCAAAGAAAAGTGGATCGTTGACTCACAAGACCTCGACTTTCCCGGAGCGCACCGATTCAATGTGATTATGGCATCCCCCATCAGGGCGGACGGAAAAATCATCTTTGCCGGTGGTGCCTTTGANCACATGGCGTCCTCGCAACCGGGCTATAAGTGCTGCACGGGGCGAGGATTTGTGATGGCTCTGGACCCTCATACGGGAGCTATCATTTGGAAATACGATGTTGGTCCTGAACCGGTTGAATTTGATCCGCCAATCACGCTGCAAACAGATTTNGGCGAACGCGTTTTTTATTTTGGACCCTCTACGAGTTCTGTTTGGTGCACTCCTTCTTACGATTCAGTAACGCAAACCATTTTTTTTGGATCAGACGTTCATAATTCACCTCGCAAGCCAAGCAAAGATGATCCTCGGAATTACACATCTCATTCGGCGGCAGTGATTGCACTTGATGCGAAAACGGGTCAAGAAAAATGGGTTACGCAAACGAACAAACATGACATTTGGAATTACACGATGCCCGCATATGATGCAAAAACGGGCTATAAAGATCAGGCGATCGGCGACACGCCAAAAATCTTTTCCATCGAATTAGAAGGAGAGGTCGTACGGGTCGTAGGAGCGGGGTCAAAAAATGGTGGCTTTTATCTGATGCGTATCCAAGATGGAGAAATTGTTGCCTCGACGCCAATCTACACCGGTCCACCTGCAGACAATCCAAAAATTGATCCTCGCACGCTCGCCCTTCCAAGCCCGATTGGCGGTTTACAAACGGGATGCGCTACAGATGGCAACGCAATATTCACCAATGGAATTGATACTATATTTAAAGGAACACCAACGGATAGAAAATTTGACCCGCCAACCGGTGGGCGAGTAACTTCCATTTCTCTCGATACAGCAACTGAAAATTGGCGACATGAACGGCCAAAAGTGGATCAGGTCGGGGGCACNAACGAGCAGCCTCCATTCAACGATTGTGGCGACCCCATCGCCTCAGGGATTGCGGTTGCCAATGGCTGCCTGTTTTTCACAACTTTCACTAGTAATAATCTTGTTATTCTGAATGCCGCAAACGGCAAGGTGCTTAAAGAATTTCACCTTGGTCCTGTTTTATCTGGTCCGTCAGTTTCACGGGGAAGAGTCTTCGTGGGCACTGGAAATACAAAATTTGTTGACCAAGATATTGAAGCCTACTTCCCAAAAAGTGCGACCGGCGTGCTTTATTCATTTGGCCTGTCAGGGCCGGACGAATTTGATCAAATGGGCAAAGGGAATGAATAAATCTTTTTCCTAAAAGTCCTTGAAAGCGAAACCATGAATTCGATATTGCTGACTACTTCACAAAACGATTTTGAATTCTCCACCAATACCAACGGCTCATCCCTTGTTGAAATAAAACGTGATCTTCTTTCCGGACGAGCACTGAACGGACAAAAAGAAATTAACTTTCCCGCTCCTTGTTCATTATAAACCTCATAAACCTGGCTTTCTCAATTGACGCTTAATTCACGCCAACTGCAAAGAGTCTGGTTTGACATAAAGACGGACGAGGCCTATCGTGATGGCGGGAGCGACTATCTTACGATTCACATTCTTTCCGTAGCAGTGAACATCGTTCCGGAAGTAAATCACACTTATTCATGCGAACACTGAAGCCACAAACGCTGTTAATATTGAATGCTGTTATTTTAACAGCCATTTTTGCTGCGATCCTTTTGATTTTCTGGCAGCAGGATTCTTCGCAGGCGGAAACAAAGTATCCTGCAGTGAGCGACTTTGCTTTACTCGATCAGCAAGGAAAATTCCACAAACTTTCACGGTACGCAAATGCGCGTGGGGTGGTCTTGTATGTCTATGGAGTAGGTTGCCCCATCGCTCGAAATCACTTACCGGCGTTAAAAAAACTTCGAGATGAGTACAAAAAGCAGGGCATTGAATTTCTTTTACTGNACTGCAACCCTCAAGATGATCGAAAGAGCCTTCAGCAGGATGCATTGGAGCGGAATATTGATATTCCAATCCTCAAAGATGACGGTCAACTGGTGATGAATCTGCTGGATATCTCACGGACCTGCGAAGCATTTTTAATCGATCCAAAAACCAGGCGAATAATATTTCGTGGNCCCGTTGACGACAGACTTGGCTATGAATCCCAGAAGAAAAAAGCCGATCATAACTACCTCCAAGACGCGATTGATTCCTACTTGGCGGGAACCGCCGTTGTAAACCCTGACGTTGAGATTCGTGGTTGCCTCATTAGTGAACTCCCGGATACGGGCAATGCGTCCATCCCAAATTATGCGGCAGATGTTGCTCCTATNCTGGAAGATCGTTGCTTCAATTGTCACAGCGAAGGTGGCACGGCTCCTTGGGCCTTAGAAAACTATGAAGATGTCTTAGGCTGGAGCAACATGATCCGTGAAGTCATTCTTACAAAACGGATGCCACCCCGTCAGCCAGACACGCATTATCTACCCTTTNTAGAAGCGCACGGCATCTCACCTGAAGAGGCAAGTACCATTGTCCGATGGATTGATGCCGGAGCCCCTAGAGGTGAGGGAGACGATCCGCTTGCAACCGTAAAAATTCCAGACAACCAAAGAATCGATGTCGATAAGGCCAGCATATCTATTCCGCTCCCTCCGCAAAAAATTCCTGCGACGGGTGAAATTCCTTACGTAATCAACAGACTCAAGTTGGAATTGCGTGATGACGCCTGGGTTCGAGCCGGAACAATCAAGCCAAGTGAACCGGAAGTTTTACATCATGCATTCTGCAGAACTTCGCCTATCACCGGAGACAACCGAAAGAGCATAAGCCGTTCTAAACATGGCATTCCCGATAAGTGGCGTAGTTCCAATGTCGCTGCCTACGTTCCTGGAATGACCTCCTTTGAATTTCCAGCCAATACGGGCATGAAAATACCCAAGGAATGCGTCTTGGTCTTTCTTTATCACTACACCACGATTGGAAAAGCTGTTACAGATCACCCTCAACTCGGAATTTTCCTGCACGATAAACCTCCGTTATTTGAGCTGAAAATGGAAACGATTGAACGGCGCGACTTCAAAATTCCTCCGGGGGTTTCCGAGTATGAGGTCCAAGACGACTACGTCCCGGACCAGGATATTCTCCTTTTTGGAATTGCGCCGCACATGCACTTCCGCGGTTCCAGTTTCCACTGTGAAACGATCCTACCCAGCGGAGAGAGAAAAACCATATTTTCAATGCCGAACTACAGAATGACATGGCAGGGAATTTATTGGTTTAAAGAGCCGCTAGCCGTACCGAAAAATACTCAAATCATCTGCACAGGCATGTTCGACAACTCAACAATGAATGAGTTAAATCCGAATCCGTCAGAGGAAGTCGTCTATGGTCAGCAATCATGGAAAGAAATGTTTGAAGGATGGTTGCTTTATGGTGAACGGACTGAAACAAATGGCGAAGAATTCGACACTTTGTATCAGGACAGCTTGAAAGAACAAATTAAAAACGAAGTCGAACCACACGAAAAAAAATAAGGCGCCCAATACGATCGAAAATGTGTGAGATGCAGATTTTCTAATTGATCGTTCGCACTGCCCTCTTTTTGACTGTAGGCCTTCCGATCTTTAACCGTTGCCAAGCAATTGAATCTTTAGGGTAAGTTTTGAGCGGAAGATGAAAGCAAATTCACCCTTATCTCTCTGGAAGAAATGCTTTTTTACCATTGTCATCTTCTTCTTCTTTGTGGCAGTCATGTATCTTCCTTGTGAAGTCATTTACAGACTTTCTCAAGGAATTCCAGTGTATCTATTTAACGAACCGCTGCCCCACGACGAAACTGTGCGACCAGAGGGCGATACGAGAACGATGGATTTTAACTCGGTTCACTACTATGAGATTTTTCAGAAGTCTGAAAACCCGATCCTTTTTTATGAGCCAAAACCGGGGTTTTCCAAAGGCGCAGTACAGATTAATGCGGACGGATTTCGTGACCGTGAATTTGCATTGCTAAAACCCGAGGAAACCACCCGCATTGTTGTGCTTGGCGATTCTGTTATCTGGGGCCATGGGATTATCCTTGCCGATACTTTTGCAAAGCAATTGGAACATTTACTTAATGAACGACTTGATGGTAATTATGAAGTACTGAACTTTGGCGTATCAGGATATTCTTTACAGCAGGAAGTCGAGCAATACATTGCCCGTGCCAGTCAATTTGATCCCGATATTTCAATTCTTGGACTTTGCGTCAACGATGCCGTCTATAGTTCGGTTGAGGGAGATTTTTTTAAGGCCCAGGATGGAAGCCTTTTCTCCAAATCGTATCTTCTCAGTGACTTGATGGTGAAAATCGATCAAGTTCTTTACGATTATTTTGGCGTGCCCGGTAAATACCTCCAACACGTTGTGGATGTACCGACTCAGATGGCGCGGCTGANAGACGCATCCCCGGATGTCTCCTGGCTTNTCCTCATGTTCCCTCGACTCGATAACCTCGATAATTACAAGTCGCTCACAGACCACCGGGTGNTAACCCAACCTGCCCGTAATCTCGGGTTTTCGGTTCGTGATCTCCTCGCAGATTATCAAAATCACTCGGCTGAAGAACTTAGTATTGATCCTATTCATCCTAATCGTTTAGGTAACACTATCGCAGCCGAAGCCGCCTACGATGCGCTTCTACAAAACGGTATGATTCAATCCAGCGAGCAAAATCGTATTGTGAAATAAAAACTATTTTTGCGGTTGTATTCGCGTCGATCATCAAAAAATTCGGGAGGGCCACTGAATGAGCAGAGAGCCTAGAAAATCAGCGTGGGGTGCGCCTTTTGGACCGGTGCTTTACCAATCGACCATCTCGGATGAACTTCACAAAGTGATGCTGGAGGAAGCCCTGAAGCTTCAGGAAAAGAAAGAAAATGACTACCGACAAAATCTAGCCGGTAATATTGAAGAGGAGTACGCGTATAGCGATGCCATTCGCCGGCATTGCACAGAGGAAATTTTATTTCTTTGCTCGGATTATACTCAGAAAATTGGGGCCCAAGGAGCACTGGTCCAACCTTGGACCACATCTATTCCCGAGGCGGAACTTGTACTGCCACAGTTATGGGTAAATTTTCAGAAATCTGCCGAATGGAATCCTCCTCATTGCCACTCGGGTCTTTTTTCTTTCGTAACCTACCTTCAAGTTCCTCCAGAAATTGGTNAAGAAAAAGACCAAGAGCATCAAAAAAATTCGTTTCCTTCAGCAGGTGTACTACAATTCGATTATGGTGAACATATCCCCTTTACGAATGTGACACATCAGGTTTTACCCAAGGAAAAAATGATTGTGTTCTTTCCTGCAAGGCTGAGACACTACGTCTATCCCTTTAAGTCGGAAGTGACTCGGATTTCAGTTTCGGGAAACATTTTTTCAAACAAAACCGATTGGCAGAACTACTAAATCCCGTGAACGCCACAGCTGCTATTCATCCGAATAAGAATGCACACTGGATACGCTCATTATGGTGGGACGGGTTTTGGATCTTTTTCGGACTATGGGGCCCTGTACTCATTCTGATTGGCTACTTTGCATCCGGATTTCTCTGGGGTGATCGACAAACGCTTGTTCGCCTGCTGGGTGTAGAAGGCCCTTTTCTTTTTCTCTATGTTGCCGTTGGCGTACTTCATCGCATGTCATCAACGTATGCGGTCCTGGGAACACCCATCCTGCGAGGAGAGATTCGCCGAAACCCAAGGAAATATATTTTCATTCCACTGGGAATCCTAGCGGCCTGTTTACTACTTGCCCAAGCGTTTGTATTCCATTCGGCTTTCTCTTTCATGCAGTCGACACATGGTCAATTGTGGGCCTTTTTTTTACTGGCCTATGTGATGATTCTTTGGGAACGTTGGCATTTTTGTGCACAAGAATTCGGCGTACTTTCTATCTATCGAATTCGGGCTAATCAATTTACTCCGGGCGATCGAAATTTNGATCGAATCTACACCATTATTTTGATGCTTATTGTCAATATGGTTCTCTTCTTTTACGCGGGATTTAAAAACGAGCGCATTCTTTTTTACGGGACGCGTCTCACGGATTTTCCCGAATCCATCGTCGATAGTGTTGCCCTCGTAGCATTTGTCTTCGGCATGGGACTGATGCTTGTGGCTATTATTCGAGAATGGCTGCAGAAAGAACCTTCTCTGCCGAAAACCGCTTTTTATTTTCTGATCGGTAGCCATTCGATGCTTATTTATTTTTGCCCCGAAGCATTTCTTTTATTTTTCTTTTCCTACATTATCCATCATTGGATGGTAGCAATTGGACTCTTCAACCGAATCACAATGAATTCTTACGCGACCACTTCCGTAAAAGGTCGCGTTTGGAAATANTGCAAACAGATCGGACCGATCTTCGCACTGTGCCTCTTGTGGTATTTTTTCTTCTCACGTCTTTATACTTTAGATTTAGCCGGCGACTTGCCGAAACCAGATCAGGCAATACGCTTATTCGCTGGCATCGCCCCACTTACTAAGATTTTCTGGGGCGTCGTCATCGGNCTGTTCTTTGCTTTTAATTTTCTTCATTACTACTACGACCGTTGCTTTTATAGTTTCCGAGACCCTGCGATCCGAGAACGGGTGGGGCCATTACTTTTCGACTCCTCACACACCAGCAAGTCATAGCGTGTTGGCTGCTATGATGGACGAGGATGGGATCAGTATTTGTACTGATTAGGAATTAAAATCGAGGCGATTCTTCTGCTTTCTTAAAATTTCTTTGGCGCAGACACGGGGCATAAAGACCATATGACGAGTCGCTCGCCATCGCTGGAGTCTGTAAAAAAATCCGTTGCTGCAGGCGATTTGAAAAGCGCTGAAATCGAGCTACTGGGTTTATTACGGGAAAATCCTCATGCCACCGAAGCACTTCATATATTGTCTAAAATCTATGTCCGGCAACAACAATTTGATGATGCCATCGTCACCTTGGAGCGACTTAGCAAACTAGCACCAAGGGCGCCAAAACTATACTTCGAACTCGGGAATGCCTATCTCGCTGGCGGACGGCTAGAAAATTCGGTAACGGCTTTCCAGCAGGGATTGGGGATCGATCATCGGAACCCGCAGGCGCACAACAATCTTGGGATTGCCTTAAGACGAAACGGTGCCTTTCAAAAAGCCGAAGCGGCATTTCTCTCCGCGATAAACATCGATCCGGAACTCGCCCTACCCCACAGAAATTTGGGCGAGTTAAGTCGAATGCGTGGAGATAGCCGACAAGCACTAAAATACTTCGAAGACGCTGTTCGCTTGGATCCCAAAGATGCTGAATCGCATAATGGGCTAGGAATGACTGCAGCCACTCTTGCCTTGTCCGCAAAAGCCATCGTCCATTTCCGTACAGCGATAGAACTGGCGGGGACACATAGAGAGGCAGAAAATAATCTGGCAATTTTACTTTCGGCCACCGGTCAATCTGAAGAAGCTGCTAACATTCTCAACCAAACACTAAACCGGAATCCTGATTTTGTCACCGCGAGAGTAAATCTCGGAACCGTATTGATCGAACTTGGAAAATTCTCGGACGCCATTTATCAACTTAACCAAGTCCTGGACCAAAACCCAACGAACACCATTGCCCTACACCACTTGGGTGATTTAGCGAGCCAGGGAGAATACGAATTCACACAATTACAACTGCAGAACCTTCAAAACACAATATCCGCAAACAGCCATGAAGCAGACGATCAAATTTCTTTAGGCTTTATTTATGGCGGTATCCTGGAAAATCAAAAGCAATACNCGGACGCGTTTGATGCTTATCTAGCGGCAAACCAACTCAATCATGACACCGCACAAAAAAGAGGAATCGCGTTTTCCTCTCAGCGCCATACACAAAAAATACAGTACACCGTAGATTTCTTTGACGAAGATTTTTTCCGGGGACGAACACAATCGACCACTGACATTGACATCGATTCGGAACTTCCCATTTTCATCGTGGGCATGCCTCGAAGTGGCACAACGCTGGTTGAGCAAATTATTTCCAGTCATTCTCAAGCGGCCGGAGTTGGCGAATTAGCTGCCATTGAAGAAATAAGCCTGCAGATTCCCTCATTGACCGGGTCAACCGCTAGCTATCCGGAATGTCTCCAGAATATCTCGGATCCAGCATTGAAATCGATTGCGCAAAAGTATCTCGACAAACTATCGGCCAACTACAAGTCGAGCGAACGCATCGTAGACAAGACGTGGTATAACTTTTACTTTCTCGGTTTGATATCCATATTATTCCCCAAGGCTCACATCATACATTGCCTTCGCGATCCCAGGGATGTTGCTGTCTCTTGTTTCTTTTCCAATTTTAATTCCATTCACTGGTCCTGGAAAATTGAAGATATCATTGATTACTACGGGTCTTATAAAAACCTCATGCAACATTGGCACACAACGCTGCCGATGAGAATGTTGGAGGTTGAATATGAAGCATTGGTCAGTGACCAAGAAGAAATGAGTCGTAAGATAATAGACTTTTGTGATCTAGAGTGGGATCAGAATTGTCTGGAATTTTATCGAAACGAGCGAGCGGTTCAGACGGCAAGCCGAGTTCAAGTTCGTAAGCCAATTTATAACAAGTCGATCGGAAGGTGGAAATATTTTGAAACCGAGTTATCAAAAATTTCTGGGTGGACTGAACTTCTCGCCTCTATCTGAGGAACGTTTCCGCGCCCGGTAATCGACTGTGAACCCCTTCAACACATTGCCCGCAAAATGATGAACCAAAATCCTGACTTTACAGTGATTCAGTCTGATTTTGAGGCACAACGATGGAAACGTGCCGAAGCAGGCTGCCTGAGCGTTTTGCGTCAGTCTCCTAAAGATTTACCCACGCTTCAACTTTTAGCAAAGATTCAATCGGCACAAGGCGATTACCGCGGAGCGATTGCGACCATCGAAAAAGCCATCTCAGTGTCGCCGAATAACGCCGACCTGTACCGCCAGTGCGGTGACATGCATTTCAATTCCCGGCAGTTCAAATCCGCGATTGGGTGGTACCGCAAGGCCGACTCAAAACTCCCGAACAATCCACAGATCAAAAACAATTTAGCCGTCGCCTTGCGAGACTCGGGATCGATCGAGGAAGCGATCGCTATCTTCGAAAGCATCATCTCCGCAAACCCAGATCATTCACTACCACATCGAAACCTAGGCGATGTTCTAAGGATGCAAGGGGAATTCGATCGCGCAATCGACAAATATAAAGCGGCCGCCAAACTGGACCCTAAAGATGCCGCAACTCAAAACAGCATCGGAATAACTTTTTCAATGGTCGGAAAGGTTGACGAAGCTATCCTTCATTTTCAACTTGCAGTCGATATCAATCAAACATTTCCGGAAGCTGAAAATAATCTTGCCAACGCACTCTTGACGGCGCGAAGATACGAAGACGCTATCAGGCATGCCACTACGGCAATCCGTCTACGACCACATTTCCCCAACGCACATCTCACGTTGGGAAATATCTATAAACTTCAAGGAAATAATAAGCAGGCGATTTCCGAATACAAGAAGGCGGCTGAATTAGATCCCGGCAACGCAATTTTACACCAAAGTATTGGCTCAGCCATGACAGATGCGGGCCACTTTCCAGAAGCGATCACTCATCTCGAAAAAGCACTGCAGTTGAAGCCAAATTTTTTTGTGGTCTATCAGAACCTCGTGGCGCTTGCGGTGCAAGAAAAATACGATTTTAGTGACTACCAGATAAAACGAATTATCGATCTCTCTAGTGAAAGAGGGTTGCCGAGTGCGGATGTATCGCGCCTCAACTTCACGCTCGGCAGTCTGCTTGAAAAGAAGGGGGATTATGATGCGGCTATGAGCTGTTTTCAAAAAGCCAATATGTCGCAAGAAAAAACAGCTACTTCGAGAGGCTTGCCATTTGATGGTCATGCGCACGCGGATTTTATTGACAATATCATCCACTCTTTTAATGCCGCCTTGATGGGCAGTGACTTATCTTCAGGTCATCCAACGCAACGACCGATTTTTGTAGTCGGTATGCCTCGGAGTGGGACCACACTCGTCGAACAAATTATTGCAAGCCATCCTCTGGCTGCCGGTGTCGGAGAGCTTCCAGATGTCGCCTATTTGGCCGATGAACTCTCAAAGATGCATCAAGCAGAATACCCAAGCTGTATAGAGCAAGCGGAAGCGGAGCAACTCTTCAAGCTTGCAAATCAATACGATATTCGTATTTCGGAATTGTGCCCCGATGCGGAACGCATCGCAGACAAAATGCCGGATAACTTCTTGCGACTTGGATTGATTGCACTGTTATTTCCCAACGCCCACATTATTCATTGCAAAAGAAATCCACTTGATATCTGCTTGTCGTGTTACAAGAGCGACTTTGGAGGGGTACGATGGGCCGGAAGTCTTAAGAATATTAGTCAGTATTTTATCCAGTACCATCGACTGATGGAACATTGGCACCAAGTGCTACCGCTTCAAATACATGATATTTTTTACGAGGATCTGGTCACTCAGCATGAAGTCACAGCAGAAAAATTGATCGCAGCCTGTGGCCTAAATTGGCATGACTTGTGCCTGGATTTCTACAAGGGGGACGGAACTGTACGAACACTGAGTCGAGTACAGGTTCGACAGCCAATTTATGATTCCTCGATCGGCAGTTGGAAGCACTACGAAGAGCACCTACGCCCCCTGAGGGAGAACTTGCATAAAGAACTCGGAACAGAGTTTTCCTAAACTGCCCTCAATCCCACGTTTGAATGTATTTGGTGGGGTTCCCAGCTTCAGCAGATCAATATCCGAATCCTGAAAACGCACAACTAACGTATTTCCCGTTTAGTTTCTTCACTTTTCGTGCTTAGCGGATCAAAACAGTCTCATTCCGGCAGCTACGCAATCGGTGTATATTGGTAGTCTTGAAACTGTCGATGTGCCGGAAGTATTGTTCATAATTTTTCGCTTGGTTCATTTTATTTCTCCATGAATACACCTGTTACCCCGACCCGAAAAGTCCTCCTGTTAGGCTGGAATCTGGCGAGTTGGCACCTCGTTAACCCCCTGCTTGATCAAGGGAAGCTGCCACATCTGCAATCCCTTGTGGAACAAGGGATCATGGGTGGTCTCAAAACCCAAAGACCATTAATCGAGCATGTTGTCTACAACTCGGTGGCGACCGGTACCTATGCCGATAGGCATGGCGTTCTTGGCCCCTTGGAGGTCGGCCCACAAGATCAAATTCAGCCCACTGGAAGCCTAAGTCGCCGTGTCGATGCAATCTGGGACACACTGAGTGACAAGGGCCTCAACTGCAACGTGGTCAATTTCCCCACAACCGGGCCAGCTGAAAAAATTAATGGCACATTTATAGCACCTAGTTTCTTCGAAACCGTTCCGGGAACTTACGAAGAAAAATTTGAAGTTCCTCTGGTGAGCGTACATCCGGAATCGCAACTGGAATCTCTTTCGCAATTTATTGTCACACTCCAAGACATCGACGCAGACGTAATGAGTACTTTTGTGCCGCGGTTCAGAGAGCTTGATGCGGGCGATCCGAAGCTTATCAATATTGGAGTTGCCGCAGCTCAAACATTTTCGGTTCATGCAACCGCAACCCATCTGATGGAAAACACCTCCTGGGATTTCATGGCGGTTTCATATGACCTCATTGAACTCCTTGGCAGAACCTTTTTTCAATATCATGTTCCACCATCGCAAGGTACCAGCGGTTCGGAACAAGAGAACCGCTATCGAATCGCGGTACACCTGTTTTCAGAAGTTGTTAACGCTGCCGTTCAGCTATGCGATGCATTACTCGGTAGATTGATTGAACTTGCAGGGGATGATGCAAGTATTATTTTGTATTCCCCCTGGGGAATACTGAATAAAACTGATTTTTCAGCATTGGAAGAGACGGAAAACAGTGGATATCTAGAATCGATTTATCGTGGGGAAGGAATGTTTTTGATGCGCGAGCAACAAATGCCTTCTGACGAATTGCTCCATGAAATTGGATTCCTCGACATCTGCCCCACTATCATTCGCTCGTGCGGATTGGAATTGGGAAGTGATCTGGATGGGTGTGCCGTGCAAGATTACGCGGAGCATAACGTCGCTAAGGGCAAGCGAAATGATTCGACGCATCCGGAAGAAGACGAGGAAACGATTGACCTCAACATGGAAATGCGCGGGGCGCAATTTGCCTCATTTACAGAACCATTTTCTCATAAACCGGTGCGTCAGGTAGAAAAAGAAAATTTATGGACTNTGGCAGCCGTCCAGTTGGCATCTGACCGTCGTGAGGCAGCNCTGCCTTTGTTACTNCGCCTTTATCATGCNAATCCACTTGAAGCCCAGCGAGGCTATATGGTGGCAGAGGCACTCTATCGAACCGGCTATCTAAAAGAAGCAGTTGCGTTGATGCAACCGTTATCGAGCGTCTATGCCGATAATGCCGTCGGGCAATTTATGGCTGGCTTTGTGGCACTCAATCATGGGTCTCTTGATCAAGCCAAAGAAATGTTTGAAGCCGCCGAAGCAAATAATCCTCCCTTTCCTATTCTGTTTTACTACTTGGGTCAGGTTTATCTTTTGCTTGATCATCCGGAACAGGCCCGAAAATCTTTTTCGCGATTCCTGGAACTCGATCCATGTCTTCCTTTAGCTTATCTAGGCCTCTCGGAGTCTTTTTTACGTTGCAAGCAATTTGAGGAAGCCGCAGAGGCGGCCCTGGATGCAGTGGGCGCCAACTTTGCAGAACNCGCCATGCATTTAGCNCTTGGTCGAGCCATGGCGCANCTGGGGGAAAATGAACGTGCAATCGAAGCCTATCAAACTGCGATTCGTTTGAACCCCAATCACAAACTCGCCCACGATCACATGGAATGGCTCGAGCAGTATTCGAACGAGGCAATTCGAGACTCGACAAAACATACATGGCGTTCGCTCACACCCCCACTGCACCCGCAATTAGGTGGACTGCCAGCGCAAGCAGATAAAATAAAAGACTGCCTTGATGAGATCCACCAATATCGAAATACCTTTCTTGATGCACTAGAGGCAGCTGACAGTCAATTAAATCAACACTTCGCCAACCTCAAGCAAGCCGAACTCAAGCAAGCCGAAAGTTCAGACGATAGTCATCTGGGTCAGTATCTTGAGGTTAACACTCTGAAGGAAGCCTCTGATTTAGGATGGGTCATTCGCCCTGCAGAGCCATTGGATCAGGCTGCCATCTTGAACATGTCTTTTGCTTCACCTTTTACAGCTGTGTCTGAAAAAGAAATTTTTGTAGCACACCCTGTGGGAACGCGAAAACTGGCAGGTGCTGTAATGATTCAGTGGACGATGGATCAGCCCCGTTCCTTGCGACTTCGATTTAGTCTCGGTATTGATAGTAGTGAGAACACCGATGCTCCATCCCTCGAAAAAATTCAAATATGGCTTTTACGAGCAGCTTTAGCGCGAGCAATATCAGGCCAAGCGGAGCAAATAAAATTTACTTTCCGTAGTGAGCAACAATCTTTTTCACTGCACGAATATCTTCTGGCATTTAAATTCAAGGAATTTAAATGCCAGGACATCTATCAAATTAATAGTGAACAAACGCGTGATCTCGGCTTAGGGCTTTTGGATCGGTATCGGGAAAGAAAAAAAGTGCCGACAGATACGCGACTCACTTCTTTGGGTGAGATACCCTTCGAAGACGCTGATTCTTTTCTACGACAATGGTTTGCCGATGGTGCGGGAGATACTCCCGGCGAATTCCATCTTCCCGAGTGCCCCGTCCTCGTTCAGGGCGATCAAATTATTGGCTGTGCCGTCGGCTATATAAAAGACCCAACAACTTTTGTTGTGACGCGAATTGCTGTTCTACCTGAATACCGAAAAGGCTGGGCCACGCCCTGGTTACTTGGCGGAGCATCAAAAGTGTCGGCAGAATTCGGTCGCCCGAAACTCGAATTTGTTATCGATGAAGCATCGTATGCCGACTGGGTAAAAATAGCACGACGCCATTTTAAAGCCGAGCGGACCGATAAGATGCGAACAATGATCCTCGATTTAAAACACCTCCAACAAAGAGTTTGATCCTGTTTTTCCAAAACAGCAATTTGTGTAATAACAAAGGTTCAAGGGTCTGGTTGGGCTGAATCCTTAATTAAATCAGGCGATTGGGGATTTCGATTTCTGCTCATTCCACGGAAATTTTGATTGCGTGTATGATAATTAAAAGAGAGGTCGTAACTTCTAATCGAACTGGTCATTTTTTTACCCATTCAATACCGGAATACCCCGATCAATGGCTGTGTTATGAATTCTAATTCCAGACTTATTCGTTGCGAGCGAAGCCTTGTCTTAGGGTTGCTTTTGACAGTGCCCGCAATTGTATCTGGATTCTTTTTCTGTACACATTCTTCCGCCGAAGATACGCCGACCGGAGTCTCCAGGGACCAGTCTTCCGAAAATCAATCGTTTACGGATAAAACTGAGACTTTTTCTACAAGCAGTGAAAAACAATCGGTCTTGAAAACGAAAGATGCGACTGCCCTGAAAGAACAGTGGGAGTCTTTAGACAATCCGGAAAGTGACGGTTGGGCAACTGAAGCCTTTACGGCTGCCGCGCTTAAAAAGCTGAAAACGATCGGTAGTTTTATTGAGCAGATAAATACCGATTCAAATGAATCTCGCGATGAACTCAATCGCATTGTGGTAAAAGATTTTGAGTGTTCCCCTCTATTGCCGGTCCAATTATCTACCATCTATCAGGATCAGATCTTCGAGGTCCAGCGAGCCGAATTAAAGCAAAAGGAAAAGATCGCGTCCGGAACCAGAGACTATCAAGGAGCAAGTGGCTTCCAGGCAGCTATCCGAAGTCTTTGCAAACCCTTTCAAGGGGCAAGTCAACTAAGAACCAAGTTTAAAATTTTTCGGGTTCAATTTGACGGCAACGAAGCGGTAACCCGAAATTATGTAGAAATCATTGGCCTTAAAGAAAACGGGGCTATCGAGCAACACGCTACGTGGGAGACTCGATGGAAAGTCGATTCAAATGAAAGCCCTCTTATTGAACAACTCAAGCTGGTCGATTTTGAACAAGTAAAGTCNNCNGTTTCAGGTGGACCACTCTTCGCAGACTGTACGACCAGCCTTCTTTCAAAAAACCCTTGCTTCGAAGACCAGTTCCAACGAGGTTATGGCTATTGGATGCTAGGCGTACCATACACGCGTTATCAGATTACAGAAATGATGGGGCACCCCGGCATCGCAATTGCAGATGTCAATGGTGACCAGCTAGAGGACCTTTATGTTTGTCAAGAACAAGGACTACCGAACAGACTTTTTTTGCAGCAGCAAGATGGTACAGCACTTGAAGTCTCACATGAGTGGGGGTGTGATTGGTTGCAAGCAAGTCGCAGCGCATTGTTTGTCGACCTGGACAACGATGGTGATCAGGATCTTTTGACCAATTTTCTCGGAGGTGTTGTGATTGCCTCCAACGAGGGAAACAAGTTTACGGTGCGCAGAGTATTGCCCACTGGAGATGATATGGTTGCACTCGCTGCAGCGGATTTTGATAACGACGGCGATGTTGATGTTTACACGACTTCATACTATGCAGATAAGCAACTGAGCGAGCGGCAATCAGCGGGTTTGCCAGCATCCGGCAACGCGTTTGTCTATCACGACGCGAATGTCGGCGGAAAAAATCGACTATTGCGAAACGACATCAACGGTGAAGATTGGTCGTTTATCGATATCACGCAACCATCCGGATTAGACGCAAATAACACACGATTTTCTTTTGCCGCTTCATGGGAAGATTACGACAATGATGGTGATCAAGATCTCTATGTCGCCAATGATTATGGGCGAGACAATCTTTATCGAAATGACAGTGGAACGTTCAAGGACATTGCTGCAGATGTAGGTGCTGAGGATGCTGCGAGTGGGATGTCCGTCAGTTGGAGTGATTATGATCACGATGGGCGGATGGATGTCTATATCAGCAACATGTGGTCCGCAGCAGGCAATCGAATTGCCTTCCAGCCCGAATTCAAAAAAAATGCTCCGCCTGAAGTAAAACAGAGATTGCAAAGATTTGCCCGGGGAAACACGCTACTAAAGAATGAAACCAATTCACACTTTGAAGATGTCAGCAAGCAGGCCGGAGTTGAAATGGGGCGTTGGGCATGGGGCTCACTATTTGCCGACATCAACAACGACGGGTGGGACGACATACTCATCGCCAATGGGTTTATTACTAAAGATGCGGACAGTGGCGATTTGTGAAGTTTCTTTTGGCGACAGGTCGTGTCGAATTCATTTAATGACTCCATGGATCAGGATACAAAAAGTCGGCAGACCGCCCGCGCGCAGTTTAATAACATGTTCGCAGGCGGACGCTCTTTTAGTGGGAACGAGAGAAACTGCTGCTACTTGAACACAACCTTCAAGCCAACCATTCCTGGTCGATTCGCAAATATTTCAGGGTCCAGCGGCCTCGACTTTCCTGACGATGGACGCGCACTGGCTGTTACGGATTGGGATCAAGATGGAGACCTGGACCTCTGGACATCAAACCGGAGTGCTCCTCGGTTGCGATTTCTCCAAAACAATTCCCCTAATAAAAAGAATTTTCTATCGTTCCATCTTATTGGTACCGGGAAGGAAACCAATCGCGATGCGATTGGAGCTCGCGTCGAAGTTTTTTTGCAAAATAAAACTGGCCAGACGCGTCAACCACAAATTGCAGATTCACCGAAAAACGATCGCATGATCAAAACGGTGCGCGCTGGCGAAGGCTTTTTGTCACAAAGTTCAAAATGGGTTCATTTTGGGATACCTCTCACAAGCGATATTGAAAAAGTCATTGTGCGCTGGCCTGGGGGCCAGCAGGAAACGTTTACCAATATCGAAGCGGGAAATAGGTATTTCCTAGTACAACACTCGGGGATAGCGGATTTGATTCAGCCTGCCCAAAGGAAATTAGCGATTCAGCCCGAAAAGCAAGAACCTGAAAAAAGAAGCGACGGCACGTTTCGAATGGCAACACGAGTAGAAGTTCCTCCTTTATTTTTCGAAACATGGGGCGGAAAGAAACAACCGATCCAGGCAACAAAGGGGGAGGATCTCTTGATCGTCTTCTGGGCAAGTTGGTGTCCATCCTGCCTGATGGAACTAAAAGATCTTGCCACAAATGAAGATCAGATTCGTTCTTCCGGACTCAATATTCTTGCGCTTTCAGTTAACGGATTAAACGGTCCCCCTCTTGAGAAAACAGAGGCGAGCCGCATTCTCGATTCGATGGAATTTTTCTTCCGATCCGGGCGAGCTGATAGCGCATTGATCCAGCAATTACAAAACATCAATATTCTCAAAACTGAAAATAGTGAACTCCCGTTGCCTTTCAGTATTCTGCTCGATCATCGTAATCGCCTAACTGCCATCCACCGTGGTCCGGTAGATTTCCGTGAAATTCTCGAGATGGATGGAGCGGACGAAACAGATGTTCTATCGCAATTTGAAAAAGCGTCCACTTTAGGTGGCGTCTCTCTGCCTGAGCCCGTTGCTCGTGAGGCGTTACAGCGAGCGGAAGCCGACGGTCGCTTTAAATATGGGCACAAACTACAGGAAGCTGGTCTGCTTGAACGGGCAACCGCACAATACAAACAGGTACTCGCCATTTTACCGGAATCTGAAAAAGCATTGAGTGCTGCGGCAGGGGCTCATAGCGAAGCAGGCCAATTTGAAGCCGCAAAAGTTTATCTCAAGAAAATACTTGGCATGAATCCGGACTCGATAGATACGCATGTAAATCTNGGAGGCATCTATTTAGTTCAGAAAAATTTTGCTCTGGCAAAGCAACAATATGANAAAGCAATCGAGCTTTCTTCCGATGACCCACAGTTATATTTACAGCGGTCGATTGCCGAAATGAAAACTGGTCAAATCAACGAAGCCCTTGAAGATCTCAATACGGCGATTGCATTAGATCCGAATTCCACTCAAGCGTATTTCCAACGCGGAATCTGTCTGGTGAAACTAGGAAAAACAGAAGAAGCCCTGCAAGATTTCGACACCGTTGTCCATCGCGAGCCTCAGTATGGACCAGCCTATAAAC
Source organism: Planctomycetaceae bacterium TMED10 (assembly GCA_002168195.1). Lineage (GTDB taxonomy): Bacteria > Planctomycetota > Planctomycetia > Pirellulales > UBA7805 > UBA7805. Next base: position 52,527 of record NHBP01000056.1, on the reverse strand, counting down.
GGAGAGGTATTGCCCGACTACGGGCCACAATGTACGAAAAAAGTCTCCACGATTTTTCCCAAGCGATTAAGCTATTACCGCCAGATGCGGAACTCTATAACAATCGTGGAATGGCCTACGCTGCACTCAATAATTTTGCGTTCGCGATAAACGACTACAAACAAGCTATCGAATTAAACCAGAACGAAGCTCCTCAAATTTTTAATAATTTAGCCTGGTTATTGGCGACCTGCTCAGACAGTGCACACCGAGATGGAGAGTCAGCAATCCAGTATGCAAAACAGGCTTGTGAGTTATCGCAGTGGAGCTATTATGGTGCTTTAGATACGCTGGCAGCGGCATACGCGGAAAGCGGTCGATTTAATGACGCTGTCAAATGGCAAAAACGGGCCGTTAGTTACGCGCCTGAAAAAATGAAGGCTGATCTAAAAGCAAGACTTAAGCTCTATGAGAACAACAAGCCTTACCGTACGTCACCAAATCATAAATAGATTTTGATTCATCTCTACCTGGCTTTACTCTTTAGATGAAAACTACCGTGCGATTCATTGAAAGCCTGCTGTCGCTTTATATAGCCATCGCATTGATAATTTCTGTCTCCGGTTGTGCGCGTAGCGAACCTAATCAATTTCCAGATTCTGAAAACGTCTATCACGTCTATCCGGGCGAATCGATTCAAAGCGCGCTCAATGCAGCTGCAAAAAATAACAGCGCAAATCGCGTTCTCGTTCATGCAGGGATCTATCAGCCAGCGGAGCCTTCGCAGGCGTTGATTTTCTTTAATTCGGCGCATGACGGAATTACTCTGGAAGCGGTTGGAAAGGTCATTTTAACTGCGGCTAATCCAACACTGGCAGACCGTAGTGAAGCGAGTTACCCTGCCGTTGTGAATCATGTCGTCTATTTCGGAGACGGCATTTCCCGCAAAACGATCTTTCGAGGATTTGATATTACGGGGGCGAATAACTTTGTCACCCGTTCGGACAAACCTGTATGCATTGAACAACTTCCGAGTGATTCGCCGTTAAAGAAAAGAATATTTTTTTATTCCGATGGTGGGGCAATTAAAATCTTCGGTCGATCCTACCCAACCATCGAAGGCACTGAAATATACAACAATTATGCCAGTCCTTGTGCAGGTGGCGTTTCCGTTGAAAACCAAGGCTTCAACCAACAAGCACCACTCTTAAAAAATTGTATCTTCCGCAACAATAGAAGTCAGGTGACCGGATCAGCGGTCGATGTTCTACCAGGCGGCAATGCGGTTATTGAAAATTGTTTATTCGTGAATAACATCGCAAACACGGGCGAAGACTACATTGGTCAACGCTCGGGCAATGAGTACAACAAAAAACATGGGTCGGGTGCATTGACTGTTTTTCGTCGTTCTAAAGCGACAATTATTCGCTGCACTTTCACTGGAAATTGGAACGGCGTCGATGATAAAGGCACGGCGAACATTTATCAGGATTGTATCTTCTGGCAGAATATTTCCTCAGGAGGTATTTCAGAGGGCAACCGCTATGAAATCGATATTGTTGATGGAACTGGAGTCAATGGTTGTTGGATTGAGGGTAAAATTATGGACCTCAGAAATACGATTAACCCTGAGACGAATGTGCTGCACGCACCCAATCCGCGGTTCGATCAAAACTATGCTCCTCTTGCCGAGGAGTATTCCGATGTAGGATATCGACCAACAAGGGACGCACCCTAAATATTTGGNATTATGCCTGCGGCAATGAATCGATCACGGATACATACATTCACTGAACGAGCACTTTTTGTGAATAGCATTATAACTTTTTCATCGATTTTTATTCTCAAATTTAAGGCACCCAGCATAATGCCTCACAATTTTTTCTCCCTGCTCTCAACGCGGGTATTTTTTTTACTTAGCCCTGCGATTTTGTTTTTGGCATGCAATGGCAAAGAACAATCACTGCAAAATTCAGCAGCGCGGGTAACTGCTACAAAAGAGACCTCGGTCGTTGCTAAACCAAATAACATTTTAGATTCCACATGGCTGAATGACCTCCAAGCGACGCAACTTGCCACTACCGATCAATTCAAAGTGTTCCACGATTTTCACTTTACGGATCGACTCCCTGAGAGTGACATTCGCTTCGTTCATGGAATTGTCAATGATTCAGGCAAAGAGTATGTGGCGAACCATTACGATCACGGAAATGGAATCGCTGTGGCCGACGTCGATCAGGATGGTCTTTTCGATATCTACTTTACAACGCAATTGGGCGAAAATCAGCTTTGGCATAATCTCGGGGGNGGAAAATTTGAAGACTGGACGGCTCGCGCGGGCGTNGCGATNGAAGNGCCNATTGGCGTATCTGCTTCGTTTGCNGACATCGACAATGACGGAGANCCCGACTTATTTGCAACCAGCACGCGAGGTGGAAATTTCTTTTTTGAAAATGACGGGACAGGCGTCTTCAAGGATGTTACCGAGCAGTCCAATTTGAACTACAACGGCCACTCTTCATCAGCCACATTTTTTGATTTTGATCGCGACGGCTTGTTGGATATTTTTCTCACAAACGTAGGAAATTTCACTACGGAGGAGATCGGGGAGGGAGGCTACTACCGCGGACACAAGGCCGCCTTTGGGAGACACCTTTTCCCCTCGCAGGCCGAACAAAGCATTCTTTACAGAAATTTAGGGAACAATCGGTTCGAGGATGTATCCCAAAAAGTCGGCCTGGTCGATAAGTCGTGGAGTGGTGATGCACATGTGGCGGACCTCAATGAAGATGGCTGGCCCGACCTGTACGTAATCAACATGCAGGGTCACGATGAATATTACGAGAATGATGGGGGCAAGCGATTCGTACGAAAAAGTCGCGATCTGTTTCCGGCCACTCCCTGGGGTGCGATGGGCATCGGTATCTTTGACCAAAATAACGATGGGCACATGGATGTTCTTGTGACCGACATGCATACGGACATGTGGGATCAGGACCCGTTCAAAGAATATATCCCCGAGAAAGAGAAGGCCAAGGTTGATCCAGAAAAGAAAATGCCTCGTAAATATTTAGCAACAGATGGAAATCATATTTGGGGAAATGCGCTTTTCCAGAATAATGGCGATGGTACTTTTAAAGAAATCTCCGACGAAGTAGGCGCTGAAAATTATTGGCCCTGGGGATTGAGTGTGGGCGACCTCAATGCCGATGGTTACGAGGACGTCTTTATTGCCTCGAGTATGAATCTAGGTTTTCGTTATGCGATCAACTCGGTACTCCTCAACAACCAGGGCGACGGTTTTCTTGACAGTGAATTTATCCTGGGTGTGGAGCCGCGCAGAAAAGGTCGCACTGCGATTCCGTGGTTTGAATTAGATTGTGATGGAAAAGATCGAGAACATGAAATTTGCGTGGGAAGAAAAGGGTTGGTGCAGGTTTGGGGAGCCCTGGGATCGCGATCATCGGTTCTTTTTGACTACGATAATGACGGTGACCTCGACATCATCACCAATGATTTCAACTCCGAACCTCTGATACTGGAAAGCGATCTTACGAAACAAAAGTCGATCCGGTTTCTTAAAGTGCGATTGATCGGTAGCAAGTCAAACCGTGACGGTTTGGGCGCAAAAGTCGTATTACAGGCTGGTGACCGCCAATTGATCCGGTTCCATGACGGAAAATCGGGCTACTTGTCTCAAAGCAGCATGCCGCTTTATTTTGGTCTCGATAACCAGGAAGTGATCGACAAGATTGAGATTGATTGGCCTTCAGGCAAGAAACAAACCGTTGCCGGTCCCATCAAGACGAATCAGACCTTGACCATCAAGGAAGATGATTGAGGTTGCAATCAGTTGATGAGAAATACGTTCTTGATCGACTTGATCGAATAGAAGACTGAATTATTCGCTCAAGAAAACATTCCGGTCATCACGCCAGCGTAACAAACGATTGAAGTCTTTCTGATTCAATCGACCAGATGCATCAAGCAAAAGATTATTTTGCTCAGCGGCAGCACGAGAACCTGCTTGAGCATTCCACCCCTGCATCACATTTTCTTTTGTCTGCAGGCGATCTTCCTCTGCCGAGAGAAAATCGTAATCCAGATTCTCATACCCCGAGATGGATTTGAGTGTGATCGCGGCTCGATTCCGTACTGCATCGTAGGGGTCGATGAGTAACTGGGCGAGTAATGGAACCATCCAAGAAGTTTTCGCCACTTCCTGCGCTGGCGACCACCCCATATTCCAGACAATAATGGCTCGCTGAGCCGCATCGCCTTGCAGGCCCCACAAAAGCCCGGAAGCAATCTTTTGCTGGTCGGCATTTAATTCGGGTATGGGTTGTCCATATTGTCGATGAAGAGCCTCTGCTGTCCATAAAAGTGACTTATCAAGATGACAAAGATTACAGGCATTTGGGCGTCCATTCGGCGGGAGGCTTTCTTCGACCGTCGGACTACTGACGGTGTGGCTTCGCATCGCTTTCATCAGACCCCAGGTTGAATGTGGCATGTGGCAGTTGTAACAAATACTACCTGTCGATGATGCGGAATGATGTGTGTGCGCCATTAGCTTGTTTTCATCTTCGTATTCGCTGTGACATTGAGTACACGCCTGATTCGTATGCAATCCGGGACGATTCGAATCCATCGTGTACTTCAATTGATCATTGGCCCACTCTTCACGGGACCGCGGATCATCGAGTGGCTGATGCATCTCATGACACGAAAGACAGGTCATCTGTTTCGATGGNTCATCGTGTGCAAAACAAGGTGTTGCGATCAGTCCGTTAAATTCTCGACCCGAAATACGAACCATTCCATCAGGCCAGAACGCGTGAATATCTTTTTGTTTCAGTTTCAGGTGATCTTCAAGAGAATCGCCCGGTTGATAATACGTCCCCTGTTTGACCCAATTAAGGTAATCTTCTTTACTTTTAAATGCCACTTCCGAGTGACATTGCCCACATACTTCTGCACTGCGTCGGGGCGACAGAGAGGCTGGATTGACAATGTTTATGCCTTCGCCAGTTGAGGAAACGGTTTCTGCGTGTTGTGCTCCCGGACCGTGGCACGCCTCGCAGGCGATACCCATGTCACCCACATGCGTATCGTAGTGCCCATTCGCCTCCAAACGCGGCTGGGGACGCGTCGTGTGGCATCGGTCACACAAATGGTTCCATACGCCGGCTGCATGTGCCATGACATGCTCGCCCGGTTCAATTAAAAAATTCGATCGATCCGTAATCCAACGTTTCTGGTCTATCCGATACATAAAAGGAAATCTTTCTAAGTCTCGACCTTTCCCGGAAGGCAGCCAATAACCTTGCGCATGATGCGATCCGGTCATCATCACAATCGGTCGTCGCATATTTTTTGAACGGCCGAGCGAGTCTTTCTCTTCAAACTCTGCCCATAGATTTTCACCCTCTTGTCGCAGAGTGACTTTACCTACAGCTGAGTTTGCAAATTCCAGAACCACATCTTCAAAAGAAGTCGCTGCCGCATCTGCTGTTGCAACCTGGGTCATCGTCCGATGATAAGAGTCGTGCCACGAGGCATAATTATCAGGATGGCACGCACGACATTTTTCTGCCCCGATATAATTTTTTTCGCGCACCACAATCGGCCGATGTGCGTTGAGCATCTCAGTGAACCGGGGTCGATTTTCCGAAAGTGGAGTACGCTGGCGAACGATCAAAGATCCCACCCCGAACAGTGCACCTCCCACGATAGCCAGAGCGACAAGGGAAATTATTCGCTTTTTAGTGGTGATTGTTACGGCCATAGGGTCCCAATCGCTGATCCGGCTACACCCGAGCATCTATCTTTTAAGTCCATATCCATCGTAAGTCTAGTATCGGCTTTTCAAATAGGCGACGCAAGAAAACATTACTTAAAGTCCCTTGGATTCTCCCAATGTTTATTGACGTGTATACTAAAAACAGGGGTCCAGTTCATTGCATGATGGTTGTGCGTGAGCCCCACGTGCCACCCCGTTGTGGCAGCACGATAAAATGAAACTAGGCGAATGGCGATGCGCAGAAGGCCATTGATTTCAAAGCCCGTCTTAAAGAGTCGTGTGATCGTATCACCTCATCTGCGACTGACCATTTCAAACACCGCGTTGATTCTGCTTGCTCTTGTCGGTTGCGATCAATCAACCAGTACACTTCCACCTTCAGCTGCGACAACTGGTCATCCAAAGTTGGTACAGATCGCGCACCGGACGCGCGATACGGTACGAAACGGAAATGCACTAAAACGCCAAGAGCCTTGGCCAGATAGCCCAAGCTTCCATCGTGAGGAAGGGTACGTTGGCTCGGATGCCTGTAAGGAGTGTCATGCTGGCGAATTCTCAAGTTGGCATAGTTCCTACCATAGTTCCATGACACAAATCGCTGATCGATCCACCGTCATTCCAGAAATTGAGAATATTGATCTGGAATATCAAAAGCGTCAGGGAAAACTCGAATGGGAAGGGGACGACCTTTGGGCGACCGTCACCACGCCACAGGGAAAAACCAGTAGGCATCGAATTGTGATGGCCACCGGATCTCACCATGCACAAGCATTTTGGCATGAAACTGGCAATTCCAACGTCGTTCAGATGTTCCCATTTGCCTATCGCATTGCTGAACAGCGATGGATTCCTGTTCAAACTGCATTTCTTCTGCCACCAAGTGTCGAAGAAAGTTTTTCCTTTGCTCCTGGAGTATGGAATCATTCATGTAGCCAGTGCCATGCCACTTCGACCAAACCGGTGGTCTCCAGCGCGACAGAGATGGAGACCGCCGTTGCCGATTTCGGTATTGCCTGTGAATCTTGTCATGGACCAGGCTTGGAGCACATCAATCGAATGCAGAATGCGTCAAAGACCGACGATCTAGCCATTGTGCATCCCGACTCACTGGACCCGAAAAGATCGAGTGAAGTTTGCGGGCAGTGCCACGCTGCGATTTCGCTCAGCACTGACGAACAAACAGCCCAATGGTTGCAACACGGATGGCAGTATCGCCCTGGAGACGTGTTGCATGAAACTAAAAACGTTAACCAACCCGTTCCGGGCGACAAAAATACATTCGTGGACGCGGGTACTTTCTGGGATGATGGCGTGGTCCGTGTTTCAGGGCGAGAATTCAACGGTCTCTTAAAAAGCCCCTGCTATGATCACGATGGACAGCATGGACAAATCATGACCTGCACGAGTTGCCATGAAATGCATCCGGAAGCAAATAATCCAGATGACCTCGCCTCGTGGTCTCACCATCAATTAAAGCCTGGGATGCGCGGCAATGCAGCATGTACGCAATGTCACAGTGAATATCAGGATGAAAATCATCTTGTTGCACACACACATCACGCAGCGGATTCGTCCGGAAGCGATTGCATGAACTGCCATATGCCTTACACAACCTATGGCTTACTGAAAGCCTCACGCAACCATTCAATTGAAATCCCCAGTGTGGCAACCACATTCGAGGTGGGTCGTCCGAACAGGTGCAATATGTGCCACCTTGATAAATCACTGGGATGGACCGCCGATTATCTCAAACGTTGGTATGGCATCGAATCCCCTGAACTCCCCCCAGACGAACAAGATATATGCTTCACGGTACTTGCTGTGCTGAAGGGAAATGCCGTGCAGCGTGCCCTGGCGGGGTGGGCTTTAGGGTGGCCCCCTGCGCAACAAGCATCGAGTACCGATTGGGCGATTCCTTTCCTTGGATTTCTTCTTCAAGACAATTACCACGCGGTCCGTTTTATTGCCGACCGCACCCTGGCAAGCCTGCAAGGAAACAGGAAANCGCAATACGATTCACTGGCGGCGAAAAAAGAACGTGATCAAGCTTCTCGAAACATTGTTCAAGAATGGCTGCGGAATAGAGACGATCGGCCAACCGTTGGGAGTTCTTATTTAATCAACGAAACAGGTGAGCCGATGATCGACGAGATTAACAGACTGCTCAAACAAAGAGATACACAAGAAATTGTGATTGGGGAATAATTTATTACTTCAGTCACTCCGCTAATTAAATGACGGGTTAAGGATCGCCTGATTGACTCGACTCTTGNAACTGCTTTATTCGTTCAAGGCGTTTTGCTGCTATTGTAAAATTCGGGCGTAATTCTAAAGCCCGTCGATAGTGCGTTGCTGCTTCTTCCAATCTCCCAAGCCTCTGCAGGGCCAACCCCAGATTATTGTGCCCGATTGCAAAATGAGGACGCCTTTGCAGGGCTTCCCGGTAGTACTCGATGGCTTCTTCCAAATGTCCTTCACCGTACACAATGGTCGCCAGATTGTTGTAAGACTCCACGTGATCGGGATCTATACGGAGAACACTATGAAATGCTTCTTTTGCAGATACCTTTTTTCCATCCAAGCTCAAAACACAAGCAAGATTGTAGCGAGCAGCAATATGTTCCGGATCCGATTCAATAACTTTTTGGAATTCCGAAACCGCAGCGATGTTCTTGCCTTGCGCTACAAGTGCTTTTCCTAAACTAATTCTTTTATCGTGTTTGTTCGGATATTTAGTCAATTGATGGCGTGCTTTACTCTCATTTAACACTTGCAGGTCCAAATTATTTTCTGGAAGCACTTGAATCCAGAGGTGTGCCATTTCATCTTCCGTTCGATTGCCAGCAACAACACGTTGCGGAGGACTATTTGGGTTGCGAGGATTGGATGCTGAATTATCGTACGTATATCGCATCACGAGTACGGTGCCTTTCGGCAGAGAAATAGGTGNCTGATACCGATAGACGGCCTGCCAATTCCAATCCCATTCATCGATCCAGATCAGCCATTCCTTACGTCCATCCGGCAAAAGTGCATAACCTTGTAAATCTTTTCCGAGCAGATGCGCATGAGGATAAACCCCTAGGACTTTGACATCGACCGGAAGCAAAAATTCGTCAGTTACCGTAAATACTTCCTGCTCTGCCGGAATATCAAGTTTGCTGTCCGCCTCTAACTGAATCAAATTTAACTCGGGGTCGGTGGGTGGCTTGTCCGAAAAATAGANTCCAACCTCTGCCTGCACTTGTTCTGACTTGCCCGAGGGGAGCATGTGCATGTTGATCACGAGATCCGTTCCTGGATCAACTTGCCAGGTCTTTTCTGCATATCCTGCAAATGGCACCGTACCGACTTTCCATGATAAAAAATGGCCTGCAGGGCGATAAGCGGTATTCAGATTTTCCATGCCACTGTATCCCGGTCCTGATTCTTGGCGATCGAGTTGCCTGCACGCTCCGGTATTATCCACGAGCATATTGGCATGATGGACGATCTGCTTGTTGCCGGGNCGTAANTCGAGAGCTCTCACAAACCGTGAACTATCAATAGGAATGGGCAACACGAAATTGTGAAATACGTCTGAGCCATCTGGCCGTAGTGCATAAGGATCCGGCATCCGTAAAACCATATCGGGCTTACCGAGTTGCCAGCCTGTTACAAACTTTGGCTGTTGTGGTAAATCATTCTGGCGTCCTTCAGGTAGCCCAAGGGCCATCCATTGCTCAATGAGTCTAATTTGCTCTGCCGATAAACCACGACTACCTTNGAATTCACCGTAGCCGTGTTTTGGCAACCACGGTGGCATATAGCCGCTTTGTGTTACTTCAACAATCTGCCCTACCCTCTGCGCTACNTCATCGTACGTGAGTAGTGAAAAAGGCGCAGATTCTTCTGGNCGATGACAAGAAACACAATGATCAAAAATAATCGGTGCAACGTGCTCATTGAAAGTAATGCTGTCTNGNAGAACAACATTACGATTGAAATACCATACGAGAGCGCCACCGAGTAACACGGTGAGTAAGAAAAGAATAAATATCACGACCGGACGCTTTTTCACTTTAGGCCTTATAAATTCATTCGGCACCAATTTGTATCGGTGGTTTTTAAATATGGCGGATAAATTCAAACCGGCATCGCACAAGCAAGTCGGGGTATAAAACCCATCCCCTTGCTTGTGCGTATTATACTAGGGACACTGTTGCCAGTGCGACATCCATAGGCCGCATTTACGGGGTTGTGCTAAAATCCATCCGCTATCCCAGCATTACCTGCTCCTTAAATGAAACCACACTGATCCATTGCCATTGGGCCACAATCACTCTCCCGTTTCACCGATTCGATGTGTTTGTCATGTTTGTTCATTNTCNATTTCGAATCNTTTTCACTTNCAGTATTGCCTGCACATTTNTTGCTAGTGGATGTTCTGATTCGGGCAACTTGGGNAAACCGTCAANTAGCACGAAGCGANCGACGCAGAAAACGTCGGTAGCTTTTTCGCACGAGCATTGTCATCCGGAAGCCCTGGGGCCATCGCATATCGCAGATGCTGATGCTGATCGCTTTCGTAGTCGTGGCACGCGTGAAATGGCCGAGCGACTCAAGTTTATTGACCTTGCCATAAACCCGGAAACAAACGAATTTGCCAGTGATCGACGCGTTGAACTACTTGAGCATTCCCAGAAATCGCAACCCACACTCTCAGGGCAATTCCAACTGGGACTGGAATATCTTCGAAACGGCCAACCCGAGTTGGCAATCCGACAATTCGAACTGACCAAGGAGGCTTACGACAAAAATCCGGAACAATTCAATCCCAATACCCGCGAGATTTTGTATGAACTCTTTGGCTTAACATATCTCCGGCTTGGTGAAATCGAAAATTGCGTCCATCATCATTCGGCCGATTCCTGTCTTGCTCCAATTTCTGGAAAAGGAATTCACACAATCACCCGGGGATCAAAAAAAGCGGCGGACATTTTCCGNGANGCNCTNAATCACTANCCAGATAGCCTCAAGTTNCGCTGGTTGCTCAACATCGCCTACATGACACTTGGCCAATGGCCTGATGGAGTTGATCCAAAGTGGCAAATCTCTCCAGACGCATTTGCCTCGGAGAGCCCATTCCCGCGATTCTACGATCGGGCTATCGATGTTGGCCTTGATGCGGTTGGTATGCTTGGGGGATCAATCACGGAAGACTTCGACAATGATGGTGACATCGACATCGTGGCCAGNGCCTGGGGTCTCNAAGATCAAATTAGATATTTTGCAAACAACGGCAACGGATCATTTGAGGATAAAACAGTTGAAGCGGGCCTCGTCGGAATAACGAGCGGTATCAACCTGATTCATGCCGATTACGACAACGATGGCCTCGTGGACATTTTCGTTTTACGCGGTGGTTGGATTGAGAAAGGTGGACACTATCCCAATTCATTACTTCGTAATTTAGGTGACGGTCGATTCGCGGACGTCACGCAAGAGGCTGGATTACTCTCCATGCATCCTACGCAGACAGCCGCGTGGGCAGATTTTGATCGTGATGGTTTGCTCGATCTATTTATCGGGAATGAAACTTGGCCGGATGATGGGCGGCATGCATGCGAACTCTATCGTAATAATGGAAATGGGACATTCACCGAATGTGCGATGTCGTGTGGCATTCATGTGACAGGAATCGTAAAAGGTGTAACCGTTGGCGACTATGACAATGATCAGTGGAGTGACATTTATATATCCCGTTTTAATGATACAAATATTCTTTTAAGAAACCTTGGCTCCGGTGAATCCGGTAAACCATGGCTGCAATTTTCAGATGTCTCGCAAGCGGCTAAGGTCCAGGAACCGCTACGAAGTTTTCCCACATGGTTCTGGGATTTCGACAACGATGGTTGGCTCGATATTTTTGTGGGTGGCTTCTGGGTTGGCGATGTGGGAGAAGTAGCAGCCGACTATCTGGGCAGGGAAACATCTGCGGAGCGACCCCGACTTTATCGCAACAGAGGCGATGGCACGTTTGAGGATGTGACTGATTCCCAAGAGTTAGATATTGTCTCAATGCCGATGGGAGCGAATTATGGCGATTTGGATAATGATGGATGGCTAGACTTCTACTTAGGAACAGGTAATCCTTCGGTGAAAATGACAATCCCGAATCGCGTGTTTCGCAACGAGCAGGGCAAACGTTTTTTGGACATCACAACCAATGGAGGATTTGGCCACCTGCAAAAAGGACATGGCGTTTCTTTTGCCGACATGGACAATGACGGCGATCAAGATATTTTCACTGTGTTGGGTGGCGCGTTTAGTGGCGACATCGCTTTTAATGCGCTTTATGAAAATCCGGGGAACAACAACCACTGGGTAACGCTTCGGCTAATTGGCACCCGCTCGAATCGCGATGGAATCGGGGCACGCGTTCGATTGGAACTGCAAACTNCCGACGGAGAGCGTACCATCCATCTGCTCGTCGGCGGCGGCGGAAGCTTCGGGGCGTCAAGTCTGCAACAGGAAATTGGTCTTGGAAATGCCAGCGGGATAAAAACCCTTGAAATTCGCTGGCCCAGTTCCGACAAGGTACAACGTTTTTCTGGGGTGCCCATCGACACGTGTATCGAAATTAAAGAGGGTGACCCCACATTTTCACGAATTCCCCTCAACTCCTTTCCCCTGAATGGGAACCCGTTGCAAAATTGAATGTATAATTGCATTTCCTGACCGTTTGTATGTGTTTATTTACGAAAACCTGATCTTGAACAACCAGCGGCCGATCGTGAAACCCAGTAAGATTTTGTTAACGGTAGCTGTTTTAGGAATTTGCCTCCTCACTGCTGCGCTCTGGTGGTCCAAGAACAAACACGAGGCTCTCACTGAAAAGCAAATTCAGGAGCCACAGGTGGGGATCGCCTCCGCAATAAAATCACAAACGTTTGCGAAAACAAATGCAGAAAATGCAACGCTGCTGTCCAAAGACATCCAAGGCGAATGGTTGGAGATAGACGATCCCTCAACAGACGGGTGGGAGACAGAGGCGTTTACAATCGATGCAGAAAAGCAGCTTAAGTATCTTTCACAGTTTCTAACTTCATCTGATTCCACAGACGGGACACAGTTGAAAAAAATCGTAGCGGACGATTTCTCAGGAACGCAGTTGCTTCCCGATGATCTGCAGTTAGTCATCGAGAAACCGAGCATTACGGTACACCGCAAAGCAAAAGACGCAGTAGTAAACACGGTTCGAGGGGGCGAAGAATTTTTGCAAGCAGCAGAAAACCTCGCGGAGTCTTTTCGCAACGCTCAGGACACAAAAATTAAAATAAAGACGGTTTCAGTTCGTCCGGAAGAAGAAACGATCAAGACGCGTCACCTCGTNGAACTCTCCGGGCGCATAGATGCAGCGACCCTGGAACACCATGCCACATGGGATGCGGTTTGGATTCCCCGCGACGACAAGCCACCCCTCCTCAGCGCTCTGGATGTGAATTCGTTTGAACAAACAAAAGTCATCGCTCCTCACGGGACCTTACTTGTCGATTGCACACGCTCCGCTATGGAGCATAACCCTTGTTATGAAAAACAGTTTCTCCATGGCTATGAAGAGTGGCTTTCGAGCATGCCAAATACTCGATATTTTGTGAGTCTTGGTACACCTGGACTCGCTGCTGGAGATGTGAATGGAGATGGACTAGAGGATCTCTATGTCTGCCAGGAGCAGGGGCTACCCAATCGGCTCTTCATTCAGCAAGAGGACGGTAGGCTTAATGACCAAGCTGATGCGTCACAGGTTGACTGGGTGCAGGATTCTCGCAGTGCATTGCTTATTGATCTGGATAACGACAGCGATCAAGATCTTGTAGTCGCTTTCCTTGGTGGCGTTCTCATGGCATCGAATGACGGCAGTGGAAAATTCGCCATTAAAGCGATGATTCCTACGAGTGAAGATTTGATGTCCATTTCTGCCGCTGACTTTGACAACGATGGTGACCTCGATATCTACAGCACAGCTTATTTTCCAGACCATTTTGTGGAGCACTCTCATGCCGGAGGGCTACCTACAGGTGTCAATAATTTTGTCTACCACGATTCAAATTTAGGTGGCCGAAATATACTTTTGCGCAATGATATCGATGGTGGTGTTTGGGATTTCGTTGACGTCACTAAAGAGGTTGGTTTAGATTCGAATAACGCCAGGTTTAGTTTTATTGGCTCCTGGGAAGATTACGACAACGATGGCGATCAGGATCTTTACGTGGCCAATGACTATGGCCGTGACAATCTCTACCGCAACGATAAAGGCCAATTCACGGACATTGCCGAGGAGGCGGGAGCGGAGGATGCGGCTAGTGGCATGTCGGTGAGTTGGGGAGACTATGATCGCGACGGCTGGATGGATGTCTATATCAGTAACATGTGGTCTTCTGCCGGTAAGAGGATTGGCAATCAACCACAATTCAAAAAGAATGCTACCCCGGAAATTAAGCAAAGACTACAACGGTTTGCCCGCGGTAACACACTCCTGCACAACAATCAGAAAGGGCAATTCAAAGATCAAAGCGACGAAGCCGGGGTTGAAATGGGACGTTGGGCGTGGGGTTCACTATTTGCCGATATCAACAATGACGGCTGGCAAGATTTATTAGTTGGCAATGGATATATCACCGGCGATGACAGCACTGGTGATTTGTGAAGTTTCTTCTGGCGACAGGTCGTGTCGCTTAGTTTAGATCACGAAGATGCAGAACCAGAATCGCGGCAAAAAGAACGGTTTGCGGCTTTTGCAAAAATGTTTGGTGAAGGACGATCTTTTAGTGGGCATGAGCGTAACTGCTGTTATTTAAATCCAGGAAACTCATCGGCAGCGGCTGGGAAATTCGCCAATATCTCAGCGGCCAGTGGCCTTGATTACCCTGATGACGCCCGTGCAATTATCTTGCTCGACTGGGATCAAGATGGCGATCTTGATGTTTGGGCCTCGAATCGAAATGCTCCCAGGCTTCGTCTCTTGCGCAATGAGATTCCCAAAAGTGGAAATTTCATCAACCTTTCGCTTGTCGGTAACGGGACGACCACGAATCGCGATGCGATCGGCGCGCGGGTGGAGATTGTTGTTGATCCCTCGGAAGGGAAAAACATGCCCAGATCAATTTCGACTCTACGTGCCGGTGAAGGCTTTCTATCGCAGAGCAGCAAATGGATGCATTTTGGCCTCGGAGATATTAAGCAGATAGACAAAGTGGTTGTCTCCTGGCCCGGTGGAGAGAAAGAAGCGTTTACCAATGTCCAAATGAACGCAAGAAATGAATTGAAGCAAGGATCAGGTATTTCTAAGACATTGAAAGCATCCAACCGTGAAATTGCCTTGAAACAAACTCCCCAGCAGATCTCTGAAAAGCACCCCTTCGCCAGTCTTCGCTTAATCACGCCCGCTACTATGCCCCCGATCACCTACAAAAGCTGGGATGGTGGCGAACAAGAACTCACGCGGCAAATCGATAAACCAACACTCGTCATCCTTTGGGCAAGTTGGTGCCAGCCGTGTCTCAAAGAACTCAAAGAGCTTGCTGATGTCAAGGAGAAATTGNATGATGCTGGGATCAATGTCATTGCCTTAGCAGTTGATGGTATTGGAACAGACAGTAGCGATCCACAAAATGCACATCAGACTATCACGGCAATGAAGTTTCCGTACGAATCGGCAAAGGCCACTGAGGATCTCCTCAAGGGATTACAAACGATGCACGATCGTCAGGCTGCCGTTAAACGGCCCCTACCATTACCCACAAGTATCCTGATAAATCCTGACAAAGAGCTTGTTGCTATTTATAAGGGGCCTCTTCAAATTGATTCCCTGCTTGCAGATATCGACCACCTGAATGACTCTGCGAGCGAGCGTGTGGCACATGCTGCCGCACTGCCAGGCCGCATAATCGATCATGAAGCCTCAGAAGAGATGCTAAACGTTGCTGAAGCCGAACAAAGATTTAAAACAGCGTCGATGTTTGAAAAATATAGATTTTTAGATCCGGCAATTATCGAATATGATCGCATCCTTACTCTTTGGCCAATGAACAGCAATGACGATTCATCCGCCTTAGATAGGCGCGATAAAAGAAAATTGACGCCAAGTCAGGAGAACAAGCGGAATCAAATTCAAGCAATGGCATACGCTAGCCGTGGACAACTTCAGCAACGTAAGGGCAATATCGGGGCAGCGATCGAAAGTTTTGAAAACTCCATTGCAAGTAAACCCGGTAATCCACGAATCTACTTTACCCTGGGAAAATTGAATCGGCGNTTAAAAAATAATGACGAAGCAATCAAATATTTTAAAGATGTCATTGATTATGATCCACTGAATGCGGACGCCTATCGAGAGTGGGGGCAACTGCTTTCGATGCGGGGCAATACTGCTGGCGCGCTACACTGCTTTTCAAAGACCTTGGAAATTGATCCTCAAGATGTAAGTTCGCTCGCAAATCGAGGGGCCCTCTATGCCGCGTCGGGTAAATATGACCTAGCGATCAAAGATTTTACTTCCGCAATCGAGTTGAACCCCAATAGTGCCTCAGCCTACAATAATTTTGCGTGGATGCTCGCAACATGCATCGACCCTGAATATCGTGATGGCGAGAAGGCGACCGTCTATGCGACGAAAGCCTGTGACTTAATGAATTGGAAAAGCAAAGATAGCCTCGATACGCTTGCTGCAGCTGCTGCGGAATCGGGCGATTTTAAAAAAGCAGTTAAATGGCAGGAAAAAGCGTTGTCGCTAGATTCGGGACATTCAAATACGACACTGCGCCAGAGACTTCAACTTTACAAACAAGGAAAGAAGTATCGCGTAAACGACAAGTAATACTTTAGATTGCGTGTGCATTTGATGCCGTAATCTAAGCATGCTATCTATAGAAAACATAAAAACTCAACTGTAAAAATATAGACAGCGATTTACATGAAACCGATTGCAACTATCACCGCTGTTCGTAAAAGAAGCGTCGCTCGGCTTGGTTCCTGGAGTCGTTCGCTCGGTTTGTTTTTTGCAATCGTGTGGCCGCTCATGATTCTTCAGTCCGGTTGCCATGACATGGACAGCTCGGCAACAAAAAATGATTCCGTTTTAATCCCAGGGCCAACCCTGAATGCGAACGCCGATGCAAGCTTAAGTCGCCAGAATTCAACCGGCAATTCAGCGAAAATAAGAGAACGACTTGAGCGGATGGACGATCCCTCACAGGATGGATGGAACACTGAACTGTTTAACAACCTTGCAGGCGAAAAGCTTTCAAGCCTTGGCAAGATCCTCAAACATCCTGCGCAGATTTCTTCTGCGAATTTAGAGGCTCTGATTGCTCCAAATTTTACCTGCTCTGGTTTAGTTCCTGAATCGATGGAAACACTCTTTCAGGACAAAACGCTTGAAGCGACCCGTTGGAATAGAGATAACACAAAGCATGTGCAAATCGAAACTTCTTTTAACGGCGCCCGTGGATTCCGTGATGCCCTCTCGGAATTGATGGAGCCATTTTTAACTGCAAATAAGGTCCGGACAAAATTTAAAATCTTCAGGGTGGAACCAGGCGGGGAGATGGTAGCCACGCGACAATATGCAGAAATAGCCGGTTTCTTTGACGATGGTTCGCTCGAGTTGCATACGGACTGGCTTGCTGAGTGGGACAATAAAGATCCAACTGCGCCCGTGCTCACGTCTCTCAAACTCATGGGTATGGAGCAGGTGCGTTCGCAGATGCCCTCAGGGACACTATTTTCTGACTGCACAGAATCAATATTAGATAAGAACGTTTGTTATCAAGAACAGTTTCTTCGTGGGTACATGTATTGGCTTTCCGCGAGTCAGCAAATGCGATACCTGATTACAGATAACCTCGGAACCCCTGGAATAGCCCTTGGCGATATTAACGGCGATGGGCTCGACGATCTCTATGTCTGTCAAGAACAAGGATTGCCAAATCGGCTTTTTTTACATCAAAACGATGGGTCGGCTGAAGATGTCTCTGATCGATGGGGAGTCGACTGGTTAGAAGATTCAAGGAGCCCGCTCTTTGTAGATATCGATAACGATGGCGACCAGGATCTTCTGGTTGCTTTCCACGGTGGAATTATCGTCGCCTCGAATGAAGATGGCCAACGATTCAAAGTGCGTACAATCATTCCATCAGACAAGCATCTCATGTCTTTGGCGGCTGCCGATTATGACAATGATGGGGACTTAGATATTTATGCAACTGCTTTTTTAACCCAGTGGAGAGGTGAGACAGGAGCGCCGATCCCCCAACAACCTCGCGTTTATCACGACGGGAATAATGGTGGACAAAATGCGTTATTCCAGAACAACATCCAGGAAAAAGGCTGGGAATTTGAGGATGTTACTGAGAATGTCGGCCTCAATATCAATAACAACCGTTTCAGTTTTGCTGTGTCCTGGGAGGATTATGACAACGATGGAGATCAAGACCTTTACGTCGCAAATGATTTCGGTCGAGACAATCTATATCGTAATGACGAAGGACATTTTGTTGACGTGAGTAGTCAAGCCGGAGCGGAGGATGCGGCAAGCGGAATGGGTATCACTTGGGGTGATTATGATCGAGATGGTTGGTTTGACATCCATGTGAGCAACATGTGGTCTTCCGCAGGAGGGCGGATCGCCTTTCAACCGAAATTTATGCAAGATGCTGACACCAATGTAAAACAGCGCATGCAAAGCATGGCTCGCGGAAACACACTGCTTAAAAATACACAACAAGGAGGATTCGATAAAACGAGTGCCGATTCAGGCATCGAATTCGGGCGCTGGGCCTGGGCCTCCATGTTCGCGGATATTAATAACGACGGTTGGGATGACCTGCTGGTAGCAAATGGTTTCTTGACCGGTGACCAATCTGGTGATTTGTGAAGTTTGTTTTGGCGACAGGTCGTGTCGCAATCACCGGAGACAGCGGAAGATGAAAATAATCCTGATTATCGTCGCGGTTGGGCAAAAATATTCCAGATGATTCGTTCTGGTTCGTCTTGGAGTGGAAATGAACGTAACTGCGCCTACCTGAATACCGGAGATGGAGGATTCGCCAATATCTCAGTGGCGAGTGGGGTGGACTTCCCCGACGATGGCAGAGGACTGGCCTTTGGAGACTGGGACCACGACGGTGATCTGGATTTCTGGATATCCAATCGCACCGCTCCTCGTCTCCGCTTTATGCGAAACGATCAACCACTAAAAAACCACTTCGTTTCTCTGCTACTCCACGGTGACGGCATCACGACCAATCGAGATGCGGTCGGTGCCCGAGTTGAAGTTTATGCGACCGGCGACGAAAAGCACCCTGTCGCGAAGACCTTGCGAGCCGGCGAAGGATTCCTCTCGCAAAACAGCAAATGGATGCACTTTGGCCTCGGCGATGCAACAAAGATAGCGCGGGTTGTGGTGCATTGGCCAGGTGGCGGACTCGAAACATTTGATAATGTCCAGTTAGACACTCGCCAAGTCTTGGATCAGGGGTCCGGTAAATCAAAGGTTGTAGACGACCGTAAGCAAACCCAAGCACTTTTTGCAAAGGAACAAAGCCCGGTACCATACTCCGATCAGGCAGTCTTGCGATTAATTACACCATTGGAATTTCCTAAGCTTGCCTACAAAAACTGGGCCGGTTCAACCAAACCCATTAATATCGCAAACGGCAAACCCAAACTGGTAAACCTATGGGCAAGTTGGTGCCTTCCATGCCTGAAAGAATTGCAAGACTTCAGCCGCAATAGAGATGAAATTGGAAAAGCAGGACTTGATATCTTGGCCTTATCCGTTGACGGCTTAAACGACGAACGATCAACCTACGAGGATGCCGCACAACAAATTAAAACAATGGGCTTTCCATTTCCTACAGGTCGTGCCAGTCTCCCGCTGATTAATTTATTACAATCGATACACGACTTGCAGACGCCAGTGCGCAGGCCGCTGCCGTTACCAACCAGTTTTCTTATCGATGGAAAAGGTCGTTTAATTACGATCTACAAGGGCCCAGTGTCGGTCGAGGAGGTGCTAAAAGACCTAACTACCCCGATTGATTCACCGGTCGACCGGTATCAACGTGCAGCAATTCTTGCGGGCCGCACACTCGATGATGATGCGGCACAAGCCGCGCTCAATGGAATGGAAGCCTTAAAACATCGAAAGTTTTCCGACTTCTTTCAACGTTTAGGCCAAAAACGATATGCGGCGAATCAGCTAAACCATGTTGTCGATATTTGGCCCGACTCTGCAGGCGTTCGAACGGAGTTTGCTTCCGCGCTAATGCAAACAGGGCAAAACGTAACTGCCCTAAAACAACTAGAAGAAGTACTCCGGACCGAACCAGATTACCCGCCCGCTCAGGTGGCAATGGCAGAACTCTTTCTTAAACAGAATCGCATGAAGGATGCTGTCAAGCACTTCAATAAATCCATCTCATTACAGTCGGAAAATCCCAAACTGTTCTTCGGCCGAGGCATTGCTTTAAGTGCCCTCGGAAAAACCAGTAAGGCGGTTGAAGATTTTACACGCGTAGTCGAACTGGCCCCAAACTTTTTTCCTGTATTCAATCGGCGTGGTACCAGTTATGAAACGTTAGGGAAATTCAAGCTGGCCGCAGAAGACTTTCATCGCGCAATCGCCTTGAATGGAAAAGATGCCCAAGCCTATAACAATCTGGCTTGGCTTCAGGCTACCTGCCCTGACCCGGAATTCAGAAATGGAAAACAAGCACTCGCGAATGCAAACAAAGCGGCGTCTTTGTTTGCAAATGACAATTTTTTTGTGTTGGATACGCTGGCTGCCGCATATGCAGAGACGACGCAATACGAGAAGGCCGTGGAGTGGCAACTCAAGGCGATTGAGCAGGCTCCGGAGAGTGCCAGACCACCACTAGCGGATCGACTGAAACTCTACCAATCCGACAAGCCTTTTCGAACGCCTGCCTCTCGATAAAAGGTGCCCAACGGGCTCACGTTGAGAGCAACCTGTCGGCCGTTTAAGTCACATCGCAACTTCCGCGATGGTCTTTTCCAGAATCAGCAAAGCAAAGATAGGCTAGCAATATAGACCAAGGTGATACCAATCCTCAGCATAAATAGACCATCAGTCTCTATTCAGCCGACCTGATTAAACTGCGAAAAAAAATTTTAGACCCAAGCAATAACTTGGCGGTATTTTCGCATATCAAGCAAATTCTTTTTTGCCCCGGTACTATAACATGTAGTTGGACTCGCGAGGGGCGGAGTCCGACGCTCACTTCACAGCGTTTGAACTCATTACGTCTGCAATTGCATGGCCCCGCGACTCCTCCTTTTCAGCATCTCTTCTCCCGGTCCGCGCGCGGTACCGATGCCCATCGAAAAACCTTCTGTTGAAGTAACCTCTCAGGGGAGATTCCGGTGGAGTCAAACACGACTCTGGGGCTTTGTTCTCTGCGTGTGCGGAACATTTGCGGGTTGTAATGTAGAAGCGACTTCTCTCGCTCAATTGCCGGGCAGCAAACCCGCGTCAAAACAAGAAGATTCTCACCAAAAAATGGTCGCCATCTTGGCGAAGGTGGCCGATGGCGTCACGACTGCCGACCGCCTATTTTTACCACTCACACCACCGCGTTCCGAAATGCTCAGATCGCTCTCTAGGTTGCCTGAGGATGCCATCGCTGTCGAGCGTTATCGGTTGCATAGCATGTTGAGCATTGCCGAGCTAAATCTCGGAAATGAACGAGAGGCAATCAAGCACCTTGAGGTCGCTGAGAAACTTGCGAGTGACCCTCGGAATAACATCCCGGAAGCTAAGCATCGGGAAGTACTGTATCGACTCGGTGTAACCTACATGCGGCTTGCGGAGACAGAAAACTGTTGTTTGAAAAACTCTCCCGAGAGTTGCATTATCCCGTTTCAACCTGCTGCAATCCATACAAATCGTGCTGGCGCCGAGAATGCGATTGCCTATTTTTCCAAGTCGCTTCAAAAATCGAATGGTGTCGATCAGCGATCTCGATGGCTTATGAACATTGCCTATATGACCTTGGGCGAATACCCGGACAAGGTTCCCCGTGAACATTTAATCGACTTTAATTTTCAGGCCAACGGTGATTCATTTCCTCGATTTAAAAATGTGGCCGCCGCGTCCGGTATGAAAGCATTCAATTCCGGCGGCACAGTCGTGGTGGATGATTTTGACAATGACGGGTTGAACGATATCTTGACCTCGTCCTGGGACCCAAGAGAGCCGATGCGATTTTACAAAAATAAGGGTGGGGGCGAATTTCAAGATCGAAGTGGAGAGGCAGGGTTACAGGGATTGCTCGGGGGGATCAACATGGTCCAAGCCGATTTCGATAACGATGGTGACCTTGATGTCTACGTGTTGCGGGGAGGTTGGATGGGTCGCAAAGGAACGATCCCGAACTCACTGCTGGAAAATGATGGAAGGGGACGATTCAAGGATATCACATTTCTCGCAGGACTCGGGGAGGTACATTATCCGTCGCACTCCGCGGGCTGGGCCGATTATGACAATGATGGAGATCTGGACTTGTTCGTTGGAAACGAGGGAGTTTACGAGAAGACCTCGAAAGATTTCTATGCCGAATCTCCCTCTCCCAGTCAGCTTTTTCGAAACGAAGGAGACGGCACGTTCACCGATGTGGCGAAAGAAGCAGGCGTAGAAAACTTTCGCTACGCGAAGGGAGTCACCTGGGGAGATTTTAATAACGATCGATATCCTGATCTCTATGTTTCAAACTTCGATAGTCCGAACCGACTCTATCAGAACAATCGAGACGGCACCTTCACGGATGTGGCGGGTAAATTCAATGTGGACGGCCCTCTCAAGAGTTTTCCTGTGTGGTTCTGGGATTTCAATAATGACGGAAACCTCGATTTGTATGTTCCAAGTTACAGTCTTAGGTACGGAAATCTGGGCCCCGTTGTCCAAGGGTTCATGAAAAAAACAACCTCGCTCGAATCACCAAAATTATATCAAGGAACATCCGAGGGCGAATTTCGCGAAAGGAGTAAGGATCTAGGCCTCACGCGCACGCTGATTCCAATGGGGGGCAATTTCGGTGACCTCGACAATGATGGGTTCACCGACTTTTATCTGGGGACCGGGTATCCGGACTATGAAGCGCTGATACCCAATGTCATGTTTCGAAATTGTAACGGCACCTCATTTGAAAATGTTACCTACCCGGGGGGATTCGGTCATTTGCAGAAAGGACACGGCATTGCTTTTGCGGACCTCGATTCCGACGGTGACCAGGAAGTGATCGCACAGATGGGCGGAGCATATGAAGGGGATCATTTTCGGGATGCGATTTTTCAGAATCCCGGCTTTGGAAATCACTGGTTGAAGGTCAAATTGATCGGTACGGAGTCCAACCGTTCGGCTATCGGCGCACGCATTCACGTAGTGATCACAGAGAATGGCGAGAAAAGATCGATCTACAAACACGTGAATAGCGGTGGGAGTTTCGGGGCAAATCCTTTATGTCAGACGATAGGGTTGGGGAAAGCTTCACAAATTGATCGGATCGAAGTCTATTGGCCCACCACCGGCGTGACTCAGACTTTCAATTCGGTCCCCATGGATCAGCGTATCGAGATCACCGAGGGAAAACCTGAATTTCGAATACTCGATACGCCCATCATGGCATTGCGGATGACACGGAACGCTGAGCGTCTCCGCATGGTAGGGAAATAACCCCTCCAACCGTCACGCGCGGCAGGACCCAAACACCCCGCTGCGTTGCCCGAGTTGAACAAGCCCATTTCTGGCACGCGAGACGCGTTTTGATCTATAATTGTGATGCTACTTCTGGGCAGTGCAATGTTCACCACACGTTCCCGAGGATTCCCTATGTCGGCCATATATCCCTATCATCACGTCATCGGCGAAAATGAAGTGGAGCCTGACGGCTATGTGAGTTGCCTGACCTATCTTTTGTGGACGCGTTCGGCTGCCCAAGAACATTCTGCCAGGCAAGGCTGGACTCCCGAGAAATATATTGAAATCGGTGCAGCGTGGGTCGTGCGCACACACCACATCGAATACTTTCGCCCGGCATTTGCCGGTGAAGAAGTTGTGATCGACACATGGGTCTCCAACTTTGGTAAAACAAGGTCTTTGAGAAAGTACCTGATCCGGCGACCCGAGGATGATTGTGTTCTTGTCACAGCAGAAACCAATTGGGCCCTGGTGGATATTGCCAAGCGAAGGCCGCGTCGCATTCCGCAGGAAATTATTGACTCTTTTATTCTCGTGCCCGAGTGTGATGAACCCACTCCCAAACGATCAGCAGAGCCGGCCCGCACTGAATAAATCTGCTTGCGTCCCAATGATTCGCGAAGAGACTGCACCTGCAGGGCAGCCATAATGACGCAGACGCAAGTTGCCGTAACCGGATTTGGGATACTTAGTGCCCTTGGTCGTGGCGCTGAGTTCAATGAAAAAGCCCTTCGAGCGGGTGAGTCAGGGCTCGTGGCCCGTCCGGAGTGGGAAGCAGAGAAACTTCGATCGCGCGTTTCTGGCAACGTCGATCTCGAACCACTCCGCGGCGAGTTTGATCGTAAACAAAGTCGTTTTCTATGTGACCCCGCTCTGCTCTCTGCGTTGGCCATGCGCGACGCTATTGCACATGCAGAACTCGATCAAGATGCCGTAACGAGTTTGCGTACGGGACTCGTCATGGGCACTGGTGGATCAAGTGTACCGGATGCCGTTGCCCTGGCGGATCGGATGCGAGCGCGGGGTGGTTGTAAAGTCGGAGCCTACTTTGTACCGAGGATCATGGGCTCGGCCGTGACGGCTAACCTGAGCAACATGTTTCACATTCATGGTCACTCTTATTCAATGACCTCCGCGTGTGCCACTTCGGCACATACGATTATGCATGGCTTCGATTTGATTCGCTCGGGACGACAAGATCGTGTTTTTGCAGGAGGCGCTGAAGACATCAACGTCTTCTGCGTTGCATCTTTCGATGGGATGAATGCTCTTTCCATTGCCTACAACGACGAACCTGCCAGGGCTTCGCGGCCACTAGACCGGGGACGAGACGGGTTTGTCTACTCCGGTGGCGCAGGCGTACTGGTCCTGGAAAATTTACAGGTCGCAACGGAACGAGGGGCAAAGATCTGGGCAGTCCTGGCTGGAGCCGGGGCATCCTGTGATGGCGAGGACATGGTGGTTCCGAATCGCATCGGTGGCGAAGAGGCGATGCGGTTAAGCCTGGAAGATGCAAACATCACTTCTGACCAAATTGATTACGTCAACCTCCATGGCACCTCGACACCGGTTGGGGACACGGTTGAAGTAGAGGCGATCCAAAATGTTTTCGGCGCTCGCATGCCGCCATTTTCATCGACCAAATCGATGACGGGGCACGGACTGGGCGCCGCAGGTGTTCATGAAGCTATTTTTTGCATTCTCATGATGCAAGGTGGTTTTCTGGCCCCCAACATTAATTTGGAAGATCCAGAACCACTCGTGGATGACTTGCCGGTCGTGCGAAAAAGTGAAAATGCCACGATCGGATGGGCACTGAGCAATTCATTTGGTTTTGGCGGTACCAATTGCAGCCTGGTATTTACACACCCCGACAATGTCTAATCTTTTCGATCCGGATTACTCTGACCGACGATCGAATACGCGGTTCGCTTTTCCCTCGCTCCGTGGCAGCGTCTGAGGCTTGAGCAGTTGTACCTCGACCCGTATTCCGACACCGCTTTTCATCGCCTGCATCACCGCAGTATGGGTTTGATTTGAATGATCGTCAGATAAACCGGCTTCAACTTCGACATGCACAGCAACTTGGTCGAGATCGTCTTTGCGGGTTAATTCAATCTGGTAGTGCGGTAGCGTTCCCTCGACCGATAAAAGAGCTGCTTCGATTTGTGCAGGATAAACATTGACACCACGTACAATCAGCATGTCATCAGACCGACGATGAATCCGTTGAATCTTTCGCAACGTGCGTCCACAGCTACACGGTTCTGGAAGTAACTTTGTAATATCGCCCGTGCGATACCGGATCAGGGGCATGGCCTCTTTGCTGAGTGTCGTTAAGACGAGCTCTCCCTCTTCGCCATCGGGCAACACCGTTCCACTTTCCGGATCGATAATTTCTGGGAAAAAGTGATCTTCAAAAACGTGTAAACCGTTCTGTTCTTCGCATTCCGCTGCAACCCCCGGCCCTACAATCTCGGACAGACCATAAATATCAAATGCGCGAATATCGGCAGAACCCTCGATGCGTTTGCGCATCGCTTCAGTCCAGGGCTCTGCACCGAACACACCAGTTTTTAGCGATAGTTGTTTGAAATCGATGCCGATCTGCTGAGCCCGATCCATTAAATGGAGAAAATAACTCGGCGTGCAGCAGATCGCTGTCACGCCGAACTCCTGCATGACTTGGATCTGCCGATCCGTATTCCCACCCGAAGTGGGCACCACCGTAGCGCCCACATGCTCCGCNCCATAATGCACCCCGAGTCCACCNGTGAATAGGCCATAACCGTAAGCGTTTTGCACGATGTCTTCTGACCGAATCCCATAGCAACGCAACGTNCGAACCATCACCGAACTCCAAACCGNCAGATCACGGTGCGTATAGGCAACCACAATAGGCTGGCCGGTGGTGCCGCTCGAGGCATGAATCCGATTCACCTCTTTAAGTGGACATGCAAGTAATCCATAAGGATAACCATCTCTCAAATCTTGTTTGCAGACAAAAGGATAGTTACTCAGATCGGCGAGTTCACGAATTTGGCTGGGATCAAGTCCAAGGGCATCCCATTTACAACGAATGGAATCGACCCGCTGATAAGCGNGCAAAGCCATCTTCCTCAAACGCTCAAGCTGCACTGTGACTAACTGCTGCTGCGGAAGAAAATCAAGCTTTTCAGCAAGCTCAGGATTCAATGGCTCAGAACTATTTTCCATAGAAGTTGGCCCCAACCCCTTCGGCATAGGCGTTGATCGAGTTTCATGCGTTTAGAAGTTTCTCAATCTCATCTTGAATCTGTCCAACACTCGGCACGACACTTTCCATCTGCTCCACATTGTAAGGG
Source organism: Planctomycetaceae bacterium TMED10 (assembly GCA_002168195.1). GTDB lineage: Bacteria > Planctomycetota > Planctomycetia > Pirellulales > UBA7805 > UBA7805. The sequence goes on along the minus strand of NHBP01000056.1, from coordinate 25,643 downwards.
ATCGGACAATCGGCCGTACAAAGTCGTTGTGGCGCTGCTTTGAGGGAGCCATAAGCCTCGCTCGCGATTACCGCGAGTATCTCTCCCGCAAAGCCTGCCGTAATTGTATCTTCGTGCACCACGAGTGCCCTGCCTGTTTGGCGTACGCTTTCCAGTACACACTCCCGATCCCAAGGAATCAATGTCCGCAAATCAATCACTGTAACCGCACCGGAAAATGCGTTTGCCGCCTCCAGGCATCGATAGATCATTTCCCCCCAACTGATAATGGTCAGAGCATCGCCCTCAATGCACTGAGCGGCTTTACCAAAAGGCAGACAATAATCGTCTCCAGGATATTTTTTTTGTGCGCGTGCGTCCACGAGTAAGCCGCGATGTTCGAGGAAGAGCGTTGGGTCATCCCCACGCAGTGCCGTCCTCAAAAGGCCAACGGCATCAACCGCATTACTCGGCATCGCAATCTGCCAACCAAGCATATGCGCGTAACTAGCCTCTCCACTCATGCTGTGCCAGGGATCGCCTCCTTTTTTGCCACACCCGACTGGAATGCGAATCACCATCGGCGCGGCAAACTTTCCCGCGGTCCGCCAACGCACGAGTCCTGCATCGACCATCTGCTCGTGGCCTGCATCGGCATATTTACGAAACTGGAGTTCGGGCACCGGCATCAGACCCGCAATAGCCATACCAATAGACCGGCCAACGATTCCTTCTTCTGAGAGCGATGTATCGAAAACTCGATCGCCCCCCACATTTTCCTGCAAGGAACGTGTTACCCCGTGAATGCCCCCATAGGCACCGACATCCTCACCAAACACCAGAATCCGATTATTTTTTTGCATCTCCGTTTCTAGGGTCCACTGCACTGCTTGGCGTAAATCAATTTCAATGTCGTTTCCGTGAGGCTCCGAAGATCCCATTTCCGGCAAAGCTTTTGCAGGCCGCAAACCACCTTGCAACGGATTGACTTGATAAAAGAGATGCTTCTTCGGATCTAAGGTAGAAGTAGTTGTGCTCGCTTCAATATTTCCCAGAACATCCTCAACTTCGCCTCGAACTTTTTTCTCAAGCGATGCGAATTCCTCTTTTGAGAAAATGTTGCGCTCCGCAAGAAAATGCTTAAGCTTCAGGAGCGGATCCTGGGTGCGATCAGCATCGAGTTGCTGCTGCGTCTTGTACCGTTGTTTATCCGTAAAGGCATGGCCGGCAAGTCTTGGCACGGTGAGTCTGAGAAGACATGGTCCCCTGCCACTGCGAACGTGCTGGAGCGAAGATAAAATGGCTTGCGATGCCTCAAGCGGATCCGTCCCACTTGCCTCGTTGACTCTTAAATTCTTAAAAGCATTGAGATTTGATGCAATATTACCGCCCGGCGTTTGCAAATCACTCGGAACTGAAATGGCATAGCCATTGTCTTCAATAAAAAAAAGTAACGGCAGGTTTAACGTAGTTGCAATATTGAGTGCCGACCAAAATCCATTGGTTGCCACACTTCCATCGCCACCGGTAGCAACGGCCACAGCACCTGCACAGGCATCTTCTCCAAGGCTGTCGCGTCGATAATTGAGCGATTGCGCCCACCCGGCAGCAGGCGTGAACTGGGCACCCACATTGCCCGAGGCCGGCAGAATCGTTGCTTTCTCTCTGCGAGGCAGGTTGAACACGACACCCACATCGCGTCCCGCGCTCGGTCCTTCATCGCAGGCGAGACTGGCGGCAATGGCCTCTTGGCAGGTCATTCCGCTGGCAAGGAGCAAAGGTCGCGATCGATAATATGCTGTGGCAGCATCGCACGGATGATCCAGTGCAAACCCGAGCAAAATCTGCGCAAGCTCATGTCCGGCCGATGAAAGTTGTAACTTTATTTTGCCTGCGGGTGCCAACCGCTGTTCTTCAATGGAATCGATACTGCGTGAAAGGAGGACAAGCCGTGCAATCGATCGCCAATCCAGTTTATCTACCTGGTCGGCTATTTCACTTGCATCCACATCGGGTCCCGGAGCATCGCCTCCCTGCCCCTGTTTGGTTGCATCCGACTTCATAGTGTCATTTCAACAGCAAGAGGTTTGGCAAAAGGAGTCTCTCGACCTTTGGAAGAGCCTCTGAAAATGGCATACAGTTGGCGGTTTTAATCGAGTATATTAACAGAAAGACGACCTGTCTGATAGTTGACACTTGAAACGTTTCACCGCGAATGGGCCGGTAATGTTTAAGGCTCGACAATTACTGAGCATCGATACCCGCTCTCTTGCGCTTTTACGTATCAGCCTGGCTGGGCTTGTGCTGGTTGATCTTTTTCAACGTGCTGCCGATTTACAATCGCACTATAGCGACTTCGGTGTTCTGCCGACTTGGGCAACAAAATACATCCTTCAATATCAGCCTCTCCATTGGTCGCTTCATCTGCTCACTCCCAAGTTGTATTGGGTAAGTGGAAGTTGGCTATGGCAGGCATTTCTCTTTTGCATCGCCGGGATCGCTGCTAGTTGCATGCTCTTCGGCTATCGCACACGTTGGGCGACTGTGATCACCTGGATTCTTTTAGCTTCGCTGCACACGCGGCATCCACTGATTTTAAATGGGGGCGACCATTTACTCCGCATGCTTCTTTTTTGGTCGATGTTTCTCCCTCTCGGCGAACAATTCTCTCTCGACCAGAAACGAGGCGAACGGATCGATCGGCCCCGGCTCACTTTTTCGGCTGCCACAATTGCGATCATGGCACAACTCTGCTTCATGTATTGGGTGAGCGCGGCAACAAAGACGGATCCTCAATGGACCCGATCCGGATGGGCCTTGTATTACGCGCTTCAGATCGACCAAATATCGACCGATTTCTCCAAATGGCTTGTTCAGTTTCCAGCCTTACTGCAATGGATGACAGTCAGTACTCTCTGGCTCGAATGGTTGGGGCCGCTCGTGGTATTTTGCCCCCGCTACACGTCTCGCATCCGACTCATCGTGATCAGTCTTTTTATGACCTTTCACGTAGGCATCGCGCTCTGCATGCACCTCGGCCTGTTCCCCTGGATCTGTATTGCTGGTTGGTTCATTTTCTTGCCATCATCTTTCTGGGAATGGGTCGCCCGAAAATATCGTTCCGAATCTTCAACGATGACACCTCAGCAAGGCTCCCGGCTTGCGGCCACAGGATCCAGAATGAATCTGCCTCCGATCATCAACGGCTTCGTTGCAGCGATGATCGTCTACATTGCGCTATTCAATATGCAAGTTATTTTTGAGGTCGCCAAGAGCGATAAAATGGCGTGGTTTAATACGACGTGGAAATCGGTTGGCTATGGACTCGGATTGGAACAACGCTTCGATCTCTTTGCACCAAAGCCAACGATCATTGACGGGTGGCTAATCGCCGTCGCTACACTTGAAGATGGTGATCAGGTTGACCTGATTGAATCAGGCCGGGCAGTGACATGGAATAAACCCGCCCCGCTTGCTACCCGATACACGAATGGGCACTGGGGTGCGTACATGTTTTTTCTTAAAGAACCTACCATTGCGGCGGCAGCCCACCGCCACTACTACGTCGAATATCTAAAGCGACTGTGGGGGCAACAGCATGGCGAAGGCAATAAAATTGATCATGTCGAACTCTATCTGATGCTAGAAATCACACCACCCTTTCCTGAGCAGCCGCACGCAAAAAAGACACTTCTTTATCGCGACAAACCGCGATTCGATGTGGAAAATTACTTCCACACAACGAGCGGCAACGACGCAGCGACATTACTGCAAAAACATTCGCTTTTTCGTGTCCCTTCATCGAGGCTAGTCTCGCTGAACAGATTTTAGGGTAGGATGCATTCCGTACGCACTGTCAGCAACGTCATAGCAGGCCACATTCCGGATCATGAACACACCATCTGATTTACTCGCCGAAGCCCACCGTAGTATCCAAGCGGGAGACTTGAATCACGCACAAGATAGACTGCAGAAAGTTCTGGAATTAGATAAATCAAAGAGTGAAGCTTGGAATTTGCTGGGTTGGATACAGAGTCAGCAAAAACAATTTCCTGAGGCCATTGAATCGATCGGGCGTGCGATTGCAATTCATCCCGCCGAGCCTTCGTTGCACCGAAACCTCGGATTTGTCTATCAGACTGCTGCTGAGTTTACTCAGGCCGTTTCATGCTTCGAGCGAGCGATCCAACTAGCGCCCGAAGACGCCAATGCGCATAACGAACTAGGCGTTGCGCTGCGGTCAACAAAACGGCATGAAACTGCCGCTGACCATCTGCGTGAGGCAATTCGCCTGCAACCGAACGTGCCCCTTTTTCACCAGAATTTGGCAGAGGTTCTCGGTAATCTGGAACAATACGAAGAAGCCACTAGCCAATATGAGGAAGCGATTTCCTTGGCACCTGCTGATGCGGGCCTAAAAAACGGCTTGGGCGTGATCCTTCAANCNGCCGGCAAACATAACGAAGCCATTGATCGGTTTCGGGAGGCTCTTGTCGCGGCCCCCAACCACCCTCTCTATGAAAACAACCTCGCAGCCGCACTGCAGTCGATTGGCGAAGATGAAGAAGCTATTAAACACTACAAAAATATTTTACACAGGATGCCCGAATCGTCTGACACGCACGTGAACATCGGCAACTTCTACCTCGCCCGTAACGATCTCGACAATGCTGCCCACCATTTTGGGCTCGCCATCAAAATTGAACCAGCACATTGCGTGGCGCATAACAATCTTGGCTCAACCTTACTCGACCAAGGCAAATTTGCGGCGGCGGCAACCCATTTTGAAAAATCACTGGAGAGCAATCCTGAATATGCTCCTGCCTATTTCAACTTGAGCGATCTCGCGATCAATAATAAATACCATTTCACGGATGAGCAAATCCACAAAATGCAAGTATTTGTTAGCCGTGGCGAGCTATCGCCAGAGTCCGCATCGGCAATGCTCTTTGCGATTGGAAACCACTTTGATGCCGAGAAAAATTATCCTGAGGCTTTTCGAGCGTATACGACAGCGAATGACATTCAAAAACAATTAAACGAAGCCAAAGAATTAAGAATGAATTTTGATGAACGTGAATCCCTCACCGCAGAAGTCATTCAATTTTTCAATAAAGCCTACTTTGATTCGCTACCAGGCAACGGTAACGAATCAGAAATACCTATTTTCGTGGTAGGTATGCCCCGAAGTGGCAGTACGCTAATTGAGCAAATTATTGCAAGTCACCCCGCAGCCTTGGCTGCAGGAGAGCTTGAGGAAGTGGGACGCATTGCAACAAAGATTTTGCCCAGGGCTATCGGAAATGAGGAAAAATTTCCAGTTTGCCTGCAGGGTGCAGACCAGACGGTGCTGCATGCGATGGCGCAACAGTATCTCGATCACCTGCAAGGACTCGATGCAGTGGCACCTTGCTGGAAAGAAATTTCACGGGTGGTCGACAAAATGTGGCATAACTTTTTTCATCTTGGTTTCCTGCATACCCTGTTTCCCAAAGCACGTTTCGTGCACAGCGGGCGGAATCCTTTAGACATAGGATTATCCTGCTTCTTTCGTAGGCTCTACGCCGTGCATTGGTCCTGGGACCTGGAACAAATTGGAAAATACTATCGACTGTATGATCAAATAATGGAGCATTGGCGGGCGGTGCTACCTGTCCCGATTTACGAGGTTGATTACGAAAAACTAACACAGAATCCTGAGGTAGAAACTCGGAAGCTGATCGATTTTTGCGGGCTTCCCTGGGACGATCAATGCCTTGCATTTTATGAAAACAATACGGCTGTTCGTACGGCGAGCAGAATCCAAGTCCGCGAACCAATCTATCAGTCATCCATCGGGCGCTGGAAAAATTACGCCAAAGAACTTGAGCCTTTAAAAGGGGCAATAGAATCGCACTAAATCAGGTGCCGTCCTAGACGATCTGGTCGGGCGTCTTTAAGATACGGTTACTGAAGTTTGTCGAAGGGAACGGTCTATGTTTGAAGAAAAAGATACGATTCATATCTTCCCCTATCCCGTCTGGCTGTTCAACGTGGAGGCCGACCGGGCTGATCGTTTAAATCAGAAAGCGCATGCGTCGATCGAAAAAATGCGGAAAGCGGAGCCTTCGGGTATCCCGGGATCGCACTGGCAATCGCCGAATGATCTACAGGACAACGATGACTTCGCAGACCTCGTAACAACGATCCGTGACGCAACCAAGGAAATATTTTCGGAACTGCATATAGCGACCGACAAATTTTTAGTAACCGGCATGTGGATCAATCTACGGCCACCGGGAACGCAGCATCCGGCGCATACCCATCCGAATAACTACCTGAGTGGAACGTATTATGTCACCGCACCGTCCGGCGGCGATGCCATCGTTTTTCGCGATCCACGCCCTGAAACGAATATCATTTCTCCGCAATTCTCCGAACAAAATGAATTGAACACACGGGAAATCATGGTGCCCGTGAAGCCGGGTGCGATGGTCATGTTTCCCTCGTGGCTTCCTCACTTTGTGCCGCCCAATCAGGGCGATACGGATCGGATCAGTATTAGCTTCAATGTCATGTTTGAGTCGTATGGCGAAACAATCAGTCGACCAAAATGGACCTTCGGTCAATCCACAGACGATCGTTCCTGAAGTCGCGTAAAAACGCTTAAAAATAGTCGGGCTAGAATTGCAAACGAGAATCGCAACCTCAATACGAATCGATCTCCAAACTCCTGGGTAAAAACGCATGGTTACTGCGCAATTATTTCGAAGTCTCGCCATTGTCGTACTCTTGGTTTTTATCAGCGGATGCAGCCAAGGTGACTCAAAAAGCAAGTCAAACAAACCGCCCGTTCAGAAGACATCGTCGCAATCGAGCGAACTGCCGATATTAGTTCAATTACCTGATTTTGCGCTGCGTGATCAAACGGGAGAAAGCTTCGGAAGTGAGCAACTTNAAGACAAGCCGTGGATTGCCAATTTTGTCTTTACCCGATGTCCTACAACCTGCCCGATTCAAACGCGAAATTTNGCCAAATTCCAGAAGCAANTGAAAAANATTCCCGGNGGTGAACAAATTGAACTTGTGAGNATCACCGTNGACCCNAATTTTGATACCTCGGCGGTTCTGGCAGACTATGCCAAGCAGATGCAAGCNGACCCGNAAAGATGGCACTTTTTGACCGGCTCNCGCGANGACATCTGGGATCTTTGNAAAAAAGGCTTCAANCTNGCNGTGGATGATGCACCACCNGAAGCACCAAGTCCGATTATGCATAGTTCGAGAATGATGCTAGTCGATCGTGAGGGGCAGATCCGTGGTTTTTACGAGGGCACTACCCGAGAAGGAATGAACGAACTGCGGATGGCTTTGGAGAATTTATTGCAGTCGGAAGAAAAGAAACCCGCAACAACAAACTGACCTGGAACAAACTGACCCGGGGCTCCCCGATTGAATTCTCCCTCGTCTCTTGAGATATTAGCTCGCTCTTCACCGTCCCTTCCCGGCTCCCAAGGAGTGACCATCCATGTTGCCTCGTAGTCTTGCTTTTTTGCTTACCATTTTTGTCCTTCACTTTTTCCTTCACTCTGCAGTCGATGCTGCATGGCAGGCGACAAAGATTGCTGAGGTGGATGGATTCCAGATTCCCGAATGTGTCGTTATCGATACTGAAAATAAACGTGGTTATGTTTCCAACGTGGCTGCCGCAGCAGAAGGGAAAGGATACGACCGCTTCTGGGCCGATGACGGCAACGGATTTATTTCACAGTTTTCAGTTCCAGACGTACCGCAGAGAAGCAGAAGGAAAAACAAGAACCAAGTTTCCAAACCGGAAAATCCAACGAGTGAAGATCTGGCACGCAGTGACGCGGAGTTTCGCTTTAGCGGCCCGAAAGGCATGTGTCTGTTGGGCGACACCCTCTGGGTAACTGACATTGATCGCGTTCTGGTCTTTTCAGTCACTGGAAAATTTGCTCCACAGGTCGTGGAGGTGCCAGGAGCAGTTGCTTTAAACGATATGGCAACGGATGGAAAATTTACCTACGTCACAGACTCGGCAGCCGGAAAGTGTTACCGGTTGCATTCCAATGGCCAGCACGAAGAGATTCCTGCACCGAAGGGCATCAATGGAATCACTTTTCATAACGATAAAATGTATGGGGCAAGTTGGGGATTGAGCGACATCTACGAATTAGATCGGGATGCAAAAAAACCCCCAAGGGCTTTTGGTCTTACCGAACACTTCAAAACACCCGATGGCATTGAAGTTCTTTCCGATGGAACGTTTGTTGTGTCTGATTCAGAAGGTAATCAAGTGGTGACAATCGCGCCGGATGAAAAAACGGTGAATCGCATCATTGAGTGTGCCGCGCCGGCAGACATCGGAATCGATCGATCGCGCGGTCTGCTCTTCGTGCCTCGTTTTTTTGAAAGCAAGGTGGACATCTATCAATTAGAGAATCGCTAAAGGCGGTTTTGTCTGCCTTCGGTCGGACACACGAAATAAATAACAGGAGATGTAGCATGTTAGTTGGATGTGGCGAATGGGGCTTTCGTGAGATGCCCATGGANCAACATTTTGAAATCTGTAAAGACTTCGGTTTTCACTGGATGGAATTCGGGATTGGGGGCGGACAGCGAGGGCGACTGCCTGAGGAGCCTTCTGCCGAAGAGATCAGCGCATTTTGCGCGATGGGAAAAAGTTATGGCATTGAAACACCGTTTTGCTGTATCGAGAACGATTTCACGTTTGCGGATGAACAGCAACATCGAGAGATGCTGGAAAAGGTCTTAGCACAAATTAAGACTGCCGCAGCTTGCGGAGCAACGCATGTGAGACTATTTGCAGGCTTCACACCGGTGGATCAAATGACGGATGTATCGTGGGGAAGAATGCTGGAAGCCTTTGCTCGCTGTGATGCACTCTGCGAAGAACTCGGAATGTTGATCGCCATTGAAACCCACGGAGCGATTGAACTCGACAGCACCGGTGCTGCCATCCATAGCCATACCGCATCCACGCAGCGGGAATCTCTTGTGAAACTTCTCGCGGGATTACCGGATCGCGTGGGTTTCAATTATGACCCCGGCAATCTCAAACCGCTCGCCGATGGAGACGCGTCATTAAGACTCGATTTAATTGACGCCCGCATCAACTACTGCCACCTCAAAGACTGGAGGAAGAGCGGCGACGGATGGGTTGCCTGTGCGATTGGCGACGACGATCTCGACTACAAACCCATTTTTGAACGCATGTCGTTCGACGGTGTCTACCTGATTGAATATGAACCGCTTGAAGATCCGACCGAAGGCATTCAGCGGAGCCTGGACTACCTCCATAAAACGGTTGAGCACGTCGAACTGGGAGGATAGAGCAACATTCGATTCGACTGGTTAAATAATTCAGCGGGTCAGTAAAAGCCGCGAGGCGGCGAAAACGACGAAACGGTAAAGACTTCTGCATGACTGGGACACAGCCATGGGAGACAAAAAGGGCTCTCGGGATACCGCTCTGGCGGCCGATATGCTTTAATAGAAGGGTGTTAGATCGATTTTAGCGGTCATTACCTGAGACCACCTCGCCCCGTTTCTCCAAGCTGTGCCATGAGAACTTTGATCTTCGCAATCTGTCGCAGTCCTGCCTGCCTGCTCGTCGGATACCTACTGCAATTCGTCCTGCTGCCTGTTTCCAATCAGTGTCCTGCGGCAATGGCTGAAGAGGCAGTCGATTTTGTCCGCGATATTCAGCCGATTTTCACGAATCACTGCTACAACTGCCACGCTGACCAATCGGTCGAAGGGGGAATTCGCTGGGACAGAAAATCAGCGATTGCTGGTGGAGACTCCGGGCAGGCCGCAGTAGTGCCGGGAGAGCCGGAAACAGGAACGTTGCTGGCGTATGTGCGGGGCGATGCGGATGAACGCATGCCGCCTGAAGATGAAGGAGATCCACTCAGCGAAACAGAAATTACGCTCCTAGAGCAATGGATCACTGAAGGTGCCAACTGGCCGGAATCGGCTCAGGCTGAACAAAAAATAACCCATTGGTCGCTGCAAAGCCCCGAACGCAAACCGCTACCGACGGTCGAGAAGGCAACCTGGCCAAAAAATCCGATTGACCATTTTGTTCTGGCTCGTCTGGAGGAGGCACAACTCAGCCCCCAGAATCCCGCAGATCGCTACACACTCGCGCGTCGGGTTTATCTTGATCTCCTTGGATTGCCACCGACTCCCGAGCAGGTGGATCTCTTCTTAAGTGATACCCAGCCGGGTGCGTATGAGCGGCTTGTCGATCGATTACTCTCGTCGCCTGAATACGGGGAGCGCTGGGCCCGCATGTGGCTTGATTTAGCGCGTTATGCCGACACGCAAGGGTACGAAAAAGATGCCCGACGCACCATTTATTCATTCCGCGATTGGGTCATCAAAGCCTTTAACGGAGACATGCCCTTCGATCAGTTCACGATTGAACAGTTGGCGGGTGATATGCTACCCAATCCTACGACCGACCAACTGGTTGCGACCGCTTTTCATCGTAATACGATGACCAACACCGAAGGTGGAACCGATGATGAAGAATTCCGCACTGCTGCCATTGTTGATCGAGTCAATACAACGGGCCAAGTCTGGCTAGGCTTAACGGTTGGCTGTGCACAGTGTCACTCTCACAAATATGATCCGCTTACGCAGCGAGAGTATTACCAACTCTACGCATTTTTAAATCAGAGCGAAGACAGCGATAAGCCTTCCGAAACGCCGACCATGGAAGTGCTGCCCCCAGAATCTCGAGGACCGCTTGAGGGGAAGATGCAAGAATTGGCGGCACTGAAAAAAAGCTTACTCAAAGAAACACCCGAATTGGTGACCGCAGAACAAAAGTGGGCGAGCCAACTTGCCGCACAGGGCCCGCCCGAACCGCCTGAATATGGCACCTGGCAAGTGATTGGGCCATTCGAAGCGAGTGATTTCAATGGTGCTTTTGGAATGATTTTTCCACCCGAAGTCGAAGTCGATCTGGAGGCTGAATACGAAGATGGAAAACTCAAGTGGACCCCTCGTCCGGAGTACAACGATGGCAAAGTCCATCCCCTGACCGGTGACTACGTGGCAACCTACCTCTATCGGACAGTGGAAGCGGAAGAGGCAGGTCCGGTCGAATTTTATTTCGGTAGCGATGACGGAATCAAAGTCTGGCTCAACGGGCAGTCGATTCACGCCAACAAAGTTGGCCGCTCGGCACTTCCTGATCAGGACCGTGTTCGTGCGACACTTCGTACCGGTACGAATCATTTACTGGTAAAGATTGCCAATGGCGGAGGAAAAAGTGGTTTCTACTTCCGCGCACGACTCGGTGAATTGCCGGAGAGCTTGCTCGTTGCCGCCCAAACGGACAAGGAGTCTCGAACCAAAGAGCAACAGCAGCAAATCACCTCTTATTTCCGCACCATCACGCCACTTCTCAAGCCGTTGCACGACGAAATTTTTGGCCTTGAAACCGAGATTCGTAAAATACGAGACCTCGCCCGGGCCCCGACCGTGCCAATTATGCGCGAACTGCCTCCCTATCAACGACGTAAAACGCATGTGATGATTCGGGGAAGTTTTCTTGATAAAGGACCAGCTGTGGAGCCAGGGATTCCTACGTCGCTGCATCCGCTGCCTGAAAACGCATCGACTGACCGTTTGGGTTTGGCCGAGTGGATTGTGGACGCAAAGAATCCTCTCACGGCGCGTGTGACCGTCAATCGTTTTTGGGAAAAGATCTTTGGTCGTGGATTGGTCGAGACGAGTGAAGACTTTGGTACCCAGGGACAACCTCCTACGCACCCGGAACTTCTGGATTACCTGGCGCTGCGTTTCGTGGAGGGGGGATGGTCGATGAAAGAATTACTCCGGGAAATTGTGACCTCTGCAACCTACCGACAAAGTTCGCAAACCGATCCTGAGAGACTGGCACGCGATCCCGACAATCGCCTTTTCTGCCGAGGTCCCCGGTTCCGACTTGAGGCGGAAATGGTTCGCGATGCTGCGTTGGCCACCAGCGGGCTCTTAAGTTCCAAGATGTATGGCAAGAGCGTGATGCCACCGCAACCGGAAGGCGTATGGCAGGTGGTATACAGTGCCGACAAGTGGGAAACCAGTATGGGTGAAGATCGTTATCGTCGTGGACTTTACACCTTCTGGCGAAGAACCAGCCCGTATCCGGCAATGATGGCCTTCGACGCGACGAGCCGTGAAGTGTGTACCGTCCGGCGGATTCGAACGAACACGCCCCTGGCAGCACTTGTCACCTTGAATGACCCTGCATTTATTGAAGCAGCCCAAGCACTGGCCCGCGACACGATAGCGATCGACGCTGAAACAACCGAAGATGAAATTGCTTACATTTTCCGTCGCTGCCTGGTACGCCCACCGCGTGAGGAAGAAGTCCGCAGCATCACTGCACTCTATCAGGCCGCGTGGGATCACTACAGCAATGACCCTGAGGCGGCGGCGAAGATGGCGGCCGCTGATCATCAAGACACTGTGAAGTTGGCCGTCTGGACGGTGATTGGCAACATGCTGCTCAATCTTGACGAAACACTCACCAAAGGCTGAGAACGATTGGAGATCTCGATGCGAAATTCACCGCAACTTTGGAATCTTACCCGCAGGCATTTCTTGGGCCAATCAACAGCCGGCATTGGTGCCGCAGCCCTCGCACAGCTCTTAGCCACTGATGGCTTTGCCTCGGGGAGTAATGAAGGGGCGAAGATTGTTCAGCCTCTCGCTGCCAAGCAGCCACCACTTCCGGCTAAAGCGAGAAATGTAATCTATCTCCATATGGCCGGCTCACCCCCGCAGCAGGAACTTTTTGATTACAAACCGAAACTGCAGGAATACAACAACAAGGATTGCCCCGACGAATATCTCAAGGGTGAACGCTTTGCATTTATCAAAGGGCACCCTCAACTTTTAGGAACCCCCTACAAGTTCAACAAGCATGGACAGAGCGGGCAGGAAATTTCGGAACTCCTCCCCCTGCTCTCGTCGCTGGCAGATGATCTATGCATCGTCCGTTCGATGCACAGCGATCAATTTAACCACGCTCCGGCACAGATGCTGCTCTACACGGGGAGCCCACAGTTCGGGAAACCCTCGATGGGATCATGGATCACTTACGGACTGGGAAGTGAAAACCAGGATTTGCCCGGCTTTGTAGTACTCGTTTCGGGCAATAAAGTGCCGAGCGCCGGAAAGAGCGCGTGGGGTTCAGGATTTTTACCCGGCGTCTTCCAGGGTGTTCAATGTCGCACCAAAGGAGAGCCTGTCCTCTTTGTCAACAATCCAGAGGGAATGAATCGACAAGTGCGCCGACTCTCGCTCGATGCGTTGAAGCAACTGAATGAAATGCAAATATCCCAGCAGGGGGATCCGGAAATTGCGACTCGGATCGCGCAATACGAAATGGCCTATCGCATGCAGATCAGTGTTCCGGAGGTAATGGACATCGGCAGAGAAACGGCCGACACGCATGAATTCTATGGCTCAAAACCAGGGGAAACCTCGTTTGCAAATAATTGTTTACTTGCGCGCCGATTGGTGGAGAGCGGCGTCCGGTTCGTACAACTTTTTGATTGGGGTTGGGATATTCACGGTACCGGTGCAAGCAACGATATTGTTGAGCACCTGCCAAAGAAATGCAAAGAGATTGATACACCTATCTATGCCCTGCTTACGGATCTGAAGCGACGTGGCCTCCTGGACGAGACGCTGGTCGTTTGGAGTGGGGAATTCGGTCGCACTCCCATGAATGAGAAGCGCGATAATTCCAACTATCTTGGGCGCGATCATCACCCGCACAGTATGAGCCTCTGGATGGCAGGCGGTGGTATCAAGCCTGGCTTCTCTTATGGNAGTACCGATGAACTCGGATACCATGTCGCCGATAAAAAGATGCACATCCACGATCTGCAGGCCACCATCCTGAACCTACTCGGGTTTGATCCCCATAAGTTCAGCGTGCCCTACCAGGGCCTCAATCAAAGGCTCATCGGGCCGGCGGAAGACCCGCGTGTCATTACGGATCTGATTGCCTAAGAAGGCAGCAGCATCAAACTTTTCGTTCCACGCCAAAATCGGCCATTACGTTGCGCATCAAGGTCTGAAACTTGGGATCAAACGAGAGAACCCAACCCCCTGCGATGACGCCCGCGTGAAACACTTTGCCTCCGGTGGGACGTGTCCAATAGACCATTTCCCCGCCCAGATCACCATCATCGGTGATTCGGCGTGTGTAGTAATCACAGATATAACCTGCCGGTTTCCATTGGTGAATACTGTGACCGAGGTAATCGATCCCTGAGGGTTCTTCCGGGATCGGAGCCCCTGGAGGCGCTGGTCCCTGCTGTAGTTTTTTCAGAGTGGATACCCGGACATCAAACTCATGGCCGCCGGCACAGGGGAATCCACCCTCGGCGATACCAAAGTGCTCCCCATCCTTTAAACCTGTTTCCTCTGGCTGATGATAGAGAAAATGATCGGTATTTGCCGCGACAAAGGCACCCATACTGTTGACCTCTCCATCCCAACCGAGGCACTCAAGGCCTAAAATTTTCCAGGCCGGTTGACCGCAATCGCGGAGCAGACCACCACGTGCAAAATCATCACTGTGATAAGACTCGCCTCGTTTTGAAGGTGGAATGGGGTTGCCGGGGGCATCAATTTTACGGCACTCGATGGTTTGATAGTTATCATCATAGGTCACACGCCAAAACATCGTGTTTCCACTCATCACAATCACATTGCCATCATCCTCTTCCAGATATTTTTCAACCGCCTTGCATGCGGGAATCGACCAATACTCACTGTGGCCATTGATGATGAAAGCTTTGTAACCTTTGAGNATATCCGGATTTTGATGCAGATCCAGATCGGTAATCACATCGTAGTCATAGCCCGCTTTTTCGAGCCAGACTTCGGTTAAGCGATCAGCGCGAGCAAGATGGCTATAGTTATGTTCTAAACCGTGCATCATGGAATTCACATACGGTCCGCTGTTGGGTGACGGCATCTTGAGTCCCAGCCGATAGGCAACATTTCCTGCATTATTGCCTTCGTAAAAACTGTAGTTCGGGGGATCGCCCGGGCTGTTGGAAATAGAGTAGTCATTCCATTTGAGTCGCGGTGGCACCTCTGCAAACGGCTTGTAGGTGTATGCGCGATAGCTGTTTGTTGCTGCGAGCAAGCAGACTTGTGCCTTTTTCTTCTTGTCTGCGGGAGGCCGCACAAAAAAGAGCACGTGATACATTCGATCGGTTCCGTTCAATTTATAACGGTAGCGACCGACGTAAAATCCACTACGAGCATCGGCTGGTATTTGAAACGAATGTGTCGGTTCCCAACGACAGTCAAAGAGGTCATCCGACGCGAGTCGCAAACTGTGACCGCGGGTGGGATCTTGCTGGGGAACATAATTTTGCCAACGCGATACGCTTGCCGGATCAAAAGAAGGCCCCCCAATCATCCAGGTGCCAAAATTAATGATTCTGCCGTGATGCCCATGACCGCTGATATCGGCGACCGCCTCACCACGCTCTTCACTCAATGGCCAACAGGCGATGATTTCGTCCCCGCCTTGAGGTTGCACCAGTGCCTGCTGCTGATGTCGCTGCCGAATCTCTTCTTCACTGAGTGCCCGCCCATAGATCGTTGGCATCGCNATATCCGCATCGAGCATCCGATAGGCCTCNCCCCAATCTCCACGCGCACCCAACCGGATGGGCACCTCATTTCCTCGAACTTCCCCACTGAAAGGCCACGCTGCAATCTTTTCACCGTTCACCCAGATCGACTTTTCCGTGCCATCCCATCGTCCTACCACATGACTCCATTCACCTTTTTTCAGCACGTTGGAGGGCGAGTGATGGAGCTGCCGACTCTCGTATCCTTTGCCATCACCGAGATAAAAACTGAGCCTCCAGTCCGGGTTTAGAAACAGGGCAAAGCTAGCCGCCTCGGGTAGATCAAACTGCGTCACGATGCCGGCAGGATTGTCACAGAGATGGGGTCTGATCCAACACTCAACACTCATCGCATCGAGCGTTTGGTCTGCCGCAATTCCTTCGTCCACATGCACGTACGAACCGGGCCGAATCGGCTGAATGCGCGGCGTAGANTCTGGATACTCCATGAGTATTTCATCGCCCGCAGGATCATCAACCTCGACGCCCAAACGGCAGACTGAAAGGTCGTAGGGTACTGTGCTGTTGGTTTGAAATTGAATGTCTTCCCCCGGTTCAACACTTAACTTATCGGTGTAAGCGTGCAAGCCGTAAAGCAACTGAACACGCTGTGGGGGAATTGGCTGATCGATTCCTACCAAAGGTGGAGCAGCTTCAGCGCGGTCTGCAAGCGGTAGCGATGCTGCAGCAGCGACCGCTGTGGTACTTTTAAGAAAATCTCTTCGNCCGACCTTTGACACCTTTGCCTCCTTTGACATCATGCAACTCCTGCGAGGNAACGAGTACGAAGCGTTTGCTCCATATCTTCATTGTCGGACAGAGAACAAAATCTGACAACCGGTAAGAACCCTGGCTACAGCAACAAATTACCGTCTGCATTTGGCTCAAATGCCCCATGCACGCGTGTGGCTGAACTTGCGTACCCTGTCGCGGAGCCTTAAAATCCTTACTTCTCAACGACCGATGACCGGTATTTTAACTTGCCCTATTCATTTGTATCAAAGGCACAACAACCAATGATCCATCGCACAGGATATAACACTAACCATCACCCGCTTTTTCTGTTTGCGGCTCTAACACTCGCAACGGGGATATTTTTCGCGTGTGGTCTACTGACACAAAGTGACGCATGCACGAATATCCTCGTCTCTCGGGGCGCCTCTGCCGACGGATCGGTCTTTGTCAGTTTTTCTGTTGATGGCACCGGCGCGGGCATGCTGTCAGTCTCTGAGGCTGGCAAGAAACCGGTAGGCGAAAATACGCATCCATCAATCGCGGACTATAACGGTCCGGTCTATAAAGTGCTGAACCATATTAATGAATTTCAAGTTTCGATTGGTGAAACGACTACCAATGGCCGCGTCGAACTAGCAAACAAAAATAAGACTGCCCTCACCTATGATCGCTTAATGGTTCTGGGATTACGGCGAAGCAAGACAGCACGTGAAGCGATCGCCGAAATTGACCGCCTCATGCAGACCTACGGCTATGGAAGTACGGGTGAGACACTTTCGAT
Source organism: Planctomycetaceae bacterium TMED10 (assembly GCA_002168195.1). Taxonomy (GTDB): domain Bacteria; phylum Planctomycetota; class Planctomycetia; order Pirellulales; family UBA7805; genus UBA7805. The sequence continues at coordinate 8,444 of NHBP01000056.1, read as the reverse complement.
CGGCGACAAGAATGAAGTCTGGCTCATGGAAATTATGGGTAAGGGAGAGACCAAGGGGGCCGTGTGGGTGGCGGCCCGCATCCCCGACGGTGCGATCTCGGCGCATGCAAATATGAGCCGGATTACGACCTTTCCGCTTGATGACCCGGAGAATTGGATTTATTCGGATGACGTCGTCAGTTTTGCAGAGGAACAAGGATTTTACGATCCCGACTCCGGTAAACCCTTCAGTTTTCGGGATGCCTATCATCCCAANATCAGTAAACTCATCCAGCGTGCTTGTGCCGGACGGATCTGGAGCATTTTCCGACGGTCCGCACCGAGCCAAAATCTCTCCAGTGATTTTTTTCGTGCCATCGAAGGCGCCGAACCCTATCCGCTCTTCATCGTGCCCGACAAAAAGGTCACCGTCCACGATGTGATGCAACTCATGCGTGATCACTATGAGGGAACGCCCTGGGACATGACCAAAGGCGTCGATGCCGGACCCTTTGGCTCACCGTATCGCTTCCGCGGGCTTACATTCCAAGTCGATGAAAAAAATTATGCCTGGGAACGCCCGATCTCAAGCCAGCAAGCAGCATGTGTGTGGATCGCCCAAAGTCGCAACTGGCTGCCTGACCCCATTGGCGGCGTCTATTGGTTTACACCCGATGATGCATACACCTCCTGCTTTGCCCCGTTTTATGTGGGGATTACCGATGTCCCCAAGCCCTACAACACCGGCAACTATGATCAGGTCTCACTCGATAGCGCGTGGTGGGTCTTCAATCTTGTTTCGAATTACGCGTATGATCGCTACTCGCGTGTGATCGATGACATCGTAGAGGTCCAACGCCAGCAGGAGCAATTTTATATCAAGATGATGCCCGAAATCGATAAAATGGCGATGCAACTTTACGAATCAGATAAAGAGAAGATGCATCAATTTCTTACCGATTACGGTGTCAACACAGGCAATGCGCTCTTTGAGCGTTGGCTACAACTCTACAACGATATGCTTACGAAAAATATCGACGGCTACCAAAAAACGCCAGAAGGACCACCCAAAGAGGTCAGCTACCCTGAACAGTGGCTTCGCGAAGTGGTCACGGATCGAGGAGAAGAACTCTCGATCGGTGAAGCTGAAGAACACTAAGCAGCGTCCCGCAAGGAGCCCTGAACATGCATGGCCTGCGCCAGCGTTGGTTTTTCTGGTTTGCCCTTTCGATCGCTACCACACCGGTTGCGGCGGTGGTGGCCGAACCATCGGAGAGCGGACGGCGGCCCAATATCATTCTGATTGTCGCCGATGATTTGGGCTACGGAGAATTGGGCTGCTACGGACAGCAAAAAATTAAAACGCCCGCCATCGATCAAATGGCGCGTGAAGGAATGCGGTTCACTCAGTTTTATGCGGGCGCCAGTTTGTGTGCGTCTTCGCGTAATGTGCTGCTTACGGGGGAACATACCGGCCGCTGTCGCATTCGTGACAATGGGCCTCCAAACATTCAAACCCTCCGGCCCGAGGATGTCACGATTGCCGAAGTGCTTCGTGACACCGGCTATGCCACCGCTGTGATCGGCAAGTGGGCGATCGGCGGCGATTTGCCGGAGACGGGGGGCCGCCCCGAAGATCAAGGTTTCGATTATTTTTATGGCTACTTGAACACCGTACACGCGCACAATCACTATCCGAGCTATCTTTGGAAAAACAAAGAAAAGGTTCCGCTTGGAAACGTCGTTCAAGATGTACCGCCAGGCTATGCAGGTTTTGTGGGTGGGATGGCGACCAAAAAGGTCGCATATAGTCAGGATCGGTTTGTCGAAGAATCACTCGAATGGATTGAGCAGCACCAAAAGGATCCTTTCTTTTTATTGCTCACTCCCACCATTCCCCACGCCAATCCAGAGGCTCGCAAACTCACCGGAAACGGCACGGAGGTTCCTGATTTAGGAACCTATGCCAAGTTCGACTGGACCGAGCAAAACAAGGGCCAGGCGGCTATGATCAGTCACCTCGATACAGGCGTCGGTGAGATTCTTGCCAAATTAAATCAGTTACAACTCGATAAAAATACGGTCGTTTTTTTCACCTCTGATAACGGGCCTCACAGTGAAGCGGGGCATGACCCTGATTTTTTCAATGCTGCAGGTGGATTGCGTGGGCGGAAGTTTGGACTGTTCGAGGGCGGACTGCGGGTACCCTTGATTGCCCGTTGGACAGGCACCATTCCCGCCGATGCCGTAACCGATCACGTGGCTTATTTCGGCGACTTTTTCGCCACGTTTTGCCAACTGGCCGGCGCATCGATTCCCGATGATGGAAAGGAGCGACAGAGCATCAGCCTGTTGCCAACGCTGCTGGGCGACACCGCTGAGCAGCAAGAACATGCCTATCTCTACTGGGAATTACATGGTGGCTATCCACGACAAGCGATACGGTTTGGCGACTACAAAGCCATTCGCAATCCGCTCGGTTCCGAAAGTGTATCGCTATACAACCTGAAAACAGATAGCGCCGAACAGGAAGACATCTCCGCGAAGCACCCGCAACAGGTGGCGATTGCCAAGCAAATGATGAATCAAGCGCATCGCGAATCGCCCCTCTGGCCAAACGCACGGTCATCCAAGTAGCCCGTATTTCGCCTCTTCATGGTTTCTGGGCCCGGATTGTTGTAGCAATCCCCCATCGAATTCGAGTTAGGGGTCTTCGCATCATTTTTAACACAATTAGATGCGCACGCTTCATAAACCCTTCATCTAGTGCTTTTAGACTCACCGAGTCATTTCACCCTACCGTTCACACTCAGAAAGAGCGAGGTAACGAACTAATGAAGAATACTGTATTTGCGTGTCTGCTAGCCCTTGGTGTGCTGGCAAGTCCCGCTGCTTTTGCGGCGGATGTTATTGTTAATGAATGGAACGCCGTTGGTTCCAGCAAGTATCTAGACGGTGACGACTTCGCGGAGTCAACCAAAGCTGATTCCTATTTCGGTCGTATTCAAGGAAATGGTGGCAACTGGTTTGAGCTTGTTGTCACGGCCCAAAACGTAGACATGCGGGGCTGGGAAATTCGCTGGGCCGAAGAAAAGGTCGAAGATGGCGATGGTACCGATCACTGGTATGGCGACGGCACTGTCGACCAGGGAATCCTCACTTTCAGTAACGATGCGGCTTGGAGCAATCTCCAGGCAGGAACGATTATCACCATCAGTGAGCAGACATCGGCTGACGTGTTTGATCTCTCAACAGATATGAGCTTTGATGGTGTCAGCGATTGGTGGATGCACGTCAGTACGCTGGACGAAGCTTCACAAGGCAGTCCCCTGATCACTGCTGTGAATAACAACAGTGGCGTGGCTGGTGAGTTTTCCGTCGGGAATGATGACCAACTTTGGGCCATTTATGATGCATCCGATGTGGAAATTTTTCGGGTCGGTGAAGATTCGGTCGACGAAAAAATCAGCTCCAAGGAGGTTGCAAAACTGGAGGGCGACCCATCCACTTCGATTGTTGGCCTAGGAGAAGACAATGGCGGGTTCTACAACGATGGAACCAGCAGCACCTTTGGTGCCGCAAACAGTTGGAGTGGCGGTACATTAACGCAGGACTTTTCGGCTCTCCGTGGTGGTGCAGCCGTTCCGGAACCGACGGCTGCTCTTTTGATGCTCTTTGGAGCATGTGGCCTGCTCGGACTTCGTCGTCGAGGTTAAGAGGTTAAATCTTTGCGGCTCTAAAGATTGCTTGACTCTCTTTCGGGCCTTTTGTGAGATGACATTGAGGGGAACTTGCCAATATTTTGGTGAGTTCCCCTCTGTCTTTGATGCAAACTACGCATTTTCAACACAAAAAATGAATTAACGAAGCGTATACCTGAACTTCATCTTTCCTTCATGTATTAACCCTAGAGTATTGCCGTCATTTCACCGCAAGCCAATACAAGGTAAGAGCGAGGGCATATCAAGTGCGCCAAAAATCAGAATTTCTAAAAACAACGAGTCGGTCTTTGCGAGGTTTTACTCTCGTGGAATTACTGGTAGTGATTGCCATCATCGGTATCCTTGTAGCGCTGCTGCTACCAGCTCTTGGTCAGGTGAAAGAATCCGCCAATCGTATCAAGTGCGGCAATAACCTTCGGCAAATCGGGCTTGGCGTGAATATTCATCTGACGCAGCGTGGCTATTACCCGCCCGGACAAAGGCGGTTTGAATCGGATGGTGAAAAAATTGGCTGGTCACTGTTCATGCTCCCCTATATCGAAAGGCAGGATCTTTACGATCAATTTGATTTCACAAAAGATCTGGACGAAGCTCCAAACTTAATCGTGAAGGGCGACCAGGATGCGACCAACAATGGACCAGCCAGTGATCTGATTCCTATTTATACGTGTCCGAGTTCCCAAACGTTACACTCCTTTCGTGGCGGACCGGCCAACATGCGCAACAATCATGGCATGGGTGTGATTGATTATCTGGCTTTCAAAGGTCCTCGCGATGAATGGCTCCATCCCTCGGGACAACCCTATGGCATTAATCGCGGCGTGATGACCTCACTGAAGGATGCGGATATTGATACCACAAACCAGAAGATTCTCGTCGCGGGGGGAGACCCGACCAATGACGACGACTATCTGATGCTTCCGGTTCGAGCCCGAAAAATTATTGATGGCACATCGCGGACATTACTGATCGGTGAATGCACCGGTCGCGCGGATGGCGAGGATGCGGCATGGGCCAGTGGAAAAAATGTTTCTTCCCTGCGTCATATGATCAACTGCATTCCGGGAGAACCGCTCGACGGGCAAACGCAGAAATGTCCCTGCCATCTGGATGATGATTTTGATGGTGCTTGGGATGATCAGGATATGTTTGCCGACCACCCAGATGGCGTCAACTTGTTAATGGCTGACAACTCGGTGCACCATGTATCCTCTGAGACGCAACTGGACGTTCTGTTGGCAATGGCAAGCAAGGACGGGCGGGAAGGCGTTGATATGAGTTTTCTCAAGGATTAGCCGCACCGCAATCGAATCACTAAATTTCACCTCGAATATCAAGGGATCTGATATCATGTGTCGACGATTGAATCGTTCAACCCGATCTGCCGCACCTTTCACTGTGTTGCTGCTCGTATGGCTGACATTGCCATCGTATCTTTTGGGTGAATCATCGGTGACCCTGCACCCTCTTTGGTCGCATGCCCATGGCCGATTCGACAAAAGCGCGGCGGAGGTCGTCGCCTGCTTGCCTCAACAAGGCCGAGTGTATGTGACCAATGCAGATGAAGATTGCGTCGATGTGCTTGATTTAAAAACAGGTGAACTGATCGCACGCTGGGATATATCCAAAACGGGGCAGCCCAATAGTCTGGCGGTATGTGATGCATTCTTAGCCGTTGCTGTCGCCGCGCCGCGAGAAACGAATAAAGGTAAACTGCTCTTTCTTGATCCTGCGAGCGGCAATGTACTTGAGCAACTCGAGGTGGGTGCCAATCCCGATATGGTTTGTATCGCACCCGATCAGAAAACCGTACTGGTCGCCAATGAAGGGCAGCCCAATAAGGATTATGATATCGACCCTCCGGGATCAATCAGCCTGATTCACTGGCGGGGTGCAGATGTGAAACCGGAACTCACAATGGTCGGCTTTGAGTCATTTAATTCACAGCGAGATCAATTGATCGCTCAAGGCGTTCGCATCTGCGGGCCGAGTAAAAAACATGCTGACAAACGGGCAACGGTGGCTGAAGATTTAGAACCCGAGTACATTGCGATTGCCCCGGACGCCAAACATGCTTGGATCACCCTGCAGGAGAACAATGCCATTGCGATGCTTGATATCGGCAATCGAAAAATTTCGCGGATTTTCACCTGCGGCCTGAAAAACCATGGGGCCAAAGGCAATGCCATGGATGTGAGCGACTGCGATGGAAAAAATAAAAAGGGTTGTATCAAAATTGAAACTGCGCCTGTTTGGGGCCTTTATCAGCCCGATGCGATTGCGACGATGCAAGTCGATGGCGAAATCTATCTTTTAACTGCCGATGAAGGGGACCCGCGTGACTACCGTGGTCACAGCGAGGTCAAAAAAGCAGGCAAGACAAAACTAACCAAGGCAATTTCCAAGCAAGATCAAAAACGACTCTCCAGATTAGAAGTTTCGGTCTCGGAAGTCGATCGTGCCCGCTATCCGGATCGGTTGTTAAGTTTCGGAGGACGGTCATTTTCGATTCGTTCGGCGGACGGCACGCTGGTTTTCGACAGTGGCGACCGACTGGAGAGAGAAGTTGCCCGGCGGTGGCCGGCCCACTTCAACTCAAGCCATGATCGTAATGCCGAGATGGATGACCGGAGTCACAAACGAGGCCCGGAACCGGAGGGAATCACCGTGGGCAAAGTCGATGACCGTACTCTGGCCTTTATCGCCCTTGAGCGAGCCAGTGTGATTGCCATCTACGACGTCACGGACCCCAAGCAGCCGTTCCTATTGAATATGTTCTCTGGCAGAAAGGCAAAGAAAGATAGTTCGGGTCAATCAGAGCAGGATGATTTGGGACCTGAAACGATGGCCTTTATTCCGGCAAGCCAATCACCGACCGGGAAACCACTGCTGCTCGTCGCCTTCGAAGTCAGTGGAACAACCCGGTTATTTGAAGTCCGCGGTGGTGGACAGCTTGCCGCTTCTTGATTGCGGATGTCTTGCCGTTTGTGTCGCAATTCGCTCGATTCATAAATCAGATAAATTCATCTTTCCTGCGCTCTATCTTTATTTTTTCTTCACCGTCTCGGGATAGAAAAATAGGGTCATTTCACCCCACCCAGGGGTTTCTACGAACCCAAGGTCTTAAGAGCGAGGAAACCAGACTAATGATCAAAAATTTTATCGGGGCAATTGTGGCGAGCTTGTTGTTCGCTATCCCCACCACAGTGCTTGCAAACTCTTACCCCGTCATCATGAACGAGTACAACGCCATCAGCAGTGGCAAGTACATTGATGGAACCGACTACGTCGATTCCTCAAAAGGTGATGATTACTTTGCATCGTTTGCTGGCATGCCCGATGGTCGCGTGCAAGGCAATGGTGGCAATTGGTTTGAATTGGTCGTCACCGGACAAAACGTCGATATGCGGGGCTGGGAAATCCGTTGGGTCGAAGAAGGCTCCGACGGTGGCGATGGAACCGATCTCTGGTATGGCGATGGAACCATCGACCAAGGGATTATCGAATTTGCGAATGACGTCGTTTGGGGTAACTTGCAGGCTGGAACGATCATTACCTTCAGCGAGCAGCAATTCATTCAAGTGGACACGACGGACAGCGGAAGTGGTGAGCGTAATTTCACGCATCCGGATCAGGTCGACGGTTCGTTCGAAGCAACGATCGATCTTTCCACCGACACGAGCTTCGATCCGAGTAGTGATGACTGGTGGATTCACGTCAGCACGCTTGAGGAAGCAACAGCCGGTTCACCCCTTGTCACCACGCAGACCAATGTGGACGGCGATGGTGCAGGTAATTTTTCCGTTGGCAATAATGACATGCACTTCCATATCTTTGATGCCTCCGATGTGGAAGTCTTTTCGGTCGTCGAAGACGATTTCGGTGGAATAAGCTCCAAGGAAATGGCCAAGCTGGAGGCCGACCCCACACCATATCTCAATAAAAACGATTACAATGATGGGACAAGCAGCAGCTTCGGTGCGCCCAACGTCTGGTCGGCAGGAACGATCACACAGGATTTTACCGCGCTGCGGAACGGCACGATTGTGCCGGAGCCGGCAGCAGCCTTGTTGATGCTTGGTGGTGCGATCGGTCTCCTCATGCTTCGTCGCCGTAAATAATTCGGCCTGCAAACTTATTAATCTTCTTTTGAGCTTCGAGCCCGACCGAGAAATCGGCCGGGCTTTCTTTTTGTCTTCTCTTTGTTTCCTTGTTTAACCGGCTCCCCCGGCGGTTCCTCTGCTAACTTGCCTCTGACCCGATAAGCAGCGATACTGGAAAGCTGCTCACGACACCCTTTCCCCTTCGCAGAGGCTCCTATGTCGCTTCGATTTCTGTTCGCGTTCCTGATTACGATGGTCTGCTTTTCATGTCCACTCCAACCATCTTCGGGTGAAGAAACAACGCTTGAACAAATGCGCGCCTGTCGCTATTGTCGTCCTCCATTCGACTTTATCAATCAACTCAAGCCGAGTGCCAGCGGCAGGCAGTACGCACCCGATCGGAAAGTCGATCTTCAGCATCTGCGTTTGGATGTCACTCCCGACCTCAAGGCTCGCACGGTCACCGGTCAATGTGTGCTGACGTTTACACCGATCGCCCGCCCGCTGCGGGAGCTCACCCTGGGGGCTGTCGATTTAAACATCAAAGAGATCAAAGCCAATGTGGCCCTGGCCGGCTATGAACTGACCAACGAGGGCCTGGAAATTGCGTTTGACCCACCGGTGCAACCGGACAAACAGG
>NHBP01000055.1 GCA_002168195.1 Planctomycetaceae bacterium TMED10 | reverse complement strand
TCTTTCTTACTTTTTCAGAGGCGCAAATCTTCCAGTAGAAGCAGCAAAACGCCACTTCTACCGGGGTGGGGGATCAAAGGTGTTCATTAAGAACGGAAGGTAAATTTCATTATGTATCAGATGGTGGAATATCGAAAGAGGGACAACCGAGAGGATAATGCGTATTTTGGATTGATTCTTTATCTTTTGAGGCATTTGCTCTCCATCGACGTGTTGTGATGCCTGGGGAAAGGACACCCCAGGCGATGATCCCTGGAAACAGGTCCGAGCCGATTTTAATGATCCACGCGATTTTAACGTCCAAAACAAATATTCAGCCAAATAAACTACGGGATATTTTGACGTCTCTGGTCTTTCGACGTACATAAATAACATCACAGCTTATGACTCCCCCAAGCTTTGGTACTGATAGTCGGTAAGCCACACGTTTGCTCTTTGAGCGGTCGTTTTGTGGTTACCTGCGAATAGACAAATTCAGCACACGATGCTTAAAGGGGAACAAGAGAATGAGCAAAGGTTCAATCCTTTTGGTGGATGACGATCTTCACGTTTTAAAATCCACCGCTTCCTGGCTAAAAGAAATCGGATTTACGGTCACTGAAGTTGCCAAACTTTCGACCGCGCAGGATGCAATCCACCGCTCACGGTTTGATGTGGTGGTCTCGGATATTCGCCTGGAGGATGGCGAAGGGTTTGAATTACTCGCTGAATCACAAAAATTGGATTACGCGTTGCCTGTGATTCTCTTCACCGGCTACGGAACACTCGATACCGCGGTGGAGGCCATTCGCCAGGGCGCGTTCGACTTTCTTTCCAAACCCCTGATGGATGACGAACTTTTGAGCGCCATCGAGCGAGCTGTGGCGCTGAGTCCACCCCAGCAAGCAGGGGATCAGGCAAGGCATCAAGCCAATCAGCAGCTACCCGGGCAAAATAGCGAAAGCGTAAAGCCACAGCGAATCAAAGGAATCGAAACGGACACTTTGCAGTCGCGTGACCCGGAAATGCAAAATATTTTTGAAGTCATTGAGACAATTGCAGACACCAAAACAACGGTTCTGATTACGGGCGAGAGTGGTACCGGAAAATCCAGAATCGCCCGAGAAATTCATCAGCGAAGCTCCCGTTGCAATGGACCTTTTATTGAAGTCGCTTGTGGCGCGCTTCCAGAGACGCTTCTCGAGAGCGAACTCTTTGGTCATGTGAGGGGCGCATTTACCGACGCACATGCCGATAAAGATGGAAAATTTCACCAAGCTGAGGGCGGAACTATTTTTCTGGATGAAATCGCCACGGCAAGTCCGGCGATGCAAGTCAAACTACTGAGAGTGCTTCAGGAATTTCAGTTTGAGAAGATCGGCGGCACGCAAACTTTTAACGCCGATACGCGGGTCATCTTAGCAACCAATGAAAATTTAAATGACTTGGTTGCCAAGGGTCAGTTTCGGGAAGATCTTTTTTACCGGATCAACGTGATTCATCTGGAATTCCCTCCGCTGCGAGCGCGAGCGGCAGATATTCCGTTTCTAGCAGACTTCTTTCTTGAAAAGCTCGGCGAGGAGCTCGGCAAATCGGTGGATCGTTTCTCACCAGAGGCGATGCATCATCTGGAAACGCATCCCCTGCCGGGCAACATTCGGGAACTGCAGAATATCATTGAGCGGGCCATTTTACTTGGAAAATCTACCGAAATTCAGGTCGATGATTTTCCAGAAGCGGTTGTTCACACACAATCGGCCGTTGCCGGTTCGCCACGTGTTGCGACTGTCCCAACCCTCCCCCAGACACTGAAGGAGGCCCTGGAAGGTCCTGAGCGCAGCATCATTTTGAATGTGCTGAACGGAAATAATTGGAATCGCAACGAAACGGCTGATACACTGGGGATCAACCGCACGACGCTGTATAAGAAAATGAAGAAGCTCGGCTTAGAAGAGCCCCGCGTTGTGAGCTGTCTGTAAAACACATATTGGGCATCCGTGTGCCAATCAAACCGAACGCATCACGCGTTATTTATTATGGCTCGAATTCCAGATGACAGGTTTCGTTTTCGGCGAGTAACCATCAATATACTCATGCTGCCATGCGGAGTAGCGTGGATGTATGTATTGTTGTTCTATATTTCATCCATTGCCGTTGTGGTGGCGATTTCGATTGTTTTGGGTGTCGGCACAGCGTTCCTTTTGGGGTATAGCCTTCATTTTATTTGCCACACAATAATCACCAAAGTTGATAAACATCTGGGGCAGCAAAATCTAAAGTAATCTGGATTGCCGGTTTGATAGACCGCCAACAAGTCGTGGCCGCNAGGNCCGGCNTNGCCGGGTCACCTTCGATGTTTTTGCACAATTCTCACGTTTCCATACAATGAGTGTGTTACTTAACCTTTAATCCTCGGTGTGGGCGGTGACGGCCACACCCACCATTGGGCGAACAAAGGACTAATGTTCCACATCTATTGCCGTTTCAGTGTCGTTCGCATTGGATATCTCTGTTACTAAATACCACCTTCGGTATCCGGCATTACTGAAGAAGTCCTACTCCAATATCAAGCGGAATTTAAATATGAAAGAAGTTACTGGAATCATCGACCATCGAATACTTTTAAATTTTCGTGTAGATCCAACAATAATGAAGAACAATCTTCCTCCAGAGTTTACTCCGCAACTTGTAGAAGGACATGCCATAGGAGGCATTTGCCAAGTAAGCTTATCTGAGATGAGGGCAAAAGGCATGCCCTCATTAATAGGAACAGGCAGTCATAATGCAGCTCATAGAATCGCAGTGACATCTTCTCAAGGCGAAGGCGTATACGTCACGAGAAGAGATACCGATTCATGGCTAAATACTTTCTCTGGTGGTAGGGTTTTTCCAGGTGTATACAGTAAAGCCGAATTTGACGTAAAAGTCTCTGGTGATAATTATTCTGTAACAATCATAGATAAAGACAATAAATCGCTCATGGCAATAAAAGCAACTGTCGTTGAAGACCTCCCCACTGAATCAGTGTTTAAAAACACAAAAGAGGTCTCCGACTTTTTCAGAACAGGTAACATAGGATGGTCCTCTAGAAAGAACAGTACACAATTCGATGCCATTGAATTAACTACAGTAGAATGGAACATGGAACCTTTAATTGTAAGTGAAAGTTTCTCTGCATATTTCTCTGATACATCCATGTTCCCAAAAGGCTCCGTCGAGTTTGACAGTGCAATGATAATGAGAAACTTAAAGCACAGTTGGGTTTCACGCGATAATTTGTGTGAATTATGCTGCTAATAAATCGATGGAATGGATCACCACAACTTCCTACAGTGCATCGTGCNGCCTACATAACTCACACCTCCGTTCAGGGCGGTGTCGTAAAAATCTTCTATTCACCGTCTGATAGATAAAGGGTAGCTTCGCTATCGGTGCCGAATGATCATCCACGCCGACATGGACGCCTTTTATGCCTCGGTCGAACAGCGCGATCGGCCGGAACTCCAGGGCAAGCCGATCATCGTTGGAGGGAATCCCGATCAACGAGGAGTGGTGGCGGCAGCCAACTATGCCGTCCGTCAGTTTGGTGTCCATAGCGCCATGCCGTCGGCAACCGCACGAAGGCTTTGCCCCGACGCTATCTTCCTGCCAGCTCGGCTGGACTACTATGCCCAAGTGTCCGATCAGATTCGTGAAATCTTCCACCGCTTCACGCCCCTCGTAGAACCACTATCACTGGATGAGGCATTCCTGGATGTATCCGGCAGCGAACGTCTCTTCGGTCCCGCGGAGTCCGTCGGTCGACAGATTAAGGATGCCATTGACCATGAGCTCAACTTGACCGCATCGGTCGGCATCGCCCCCAATAAGTTTCTTGCTAAGATCGCCAGCGACCTGGAGAAGCCGGACGGTTTCGTGCGGGTGGACCCGGACGCGGTTCAAGCGTTTCTCGATCCCCTGCCGGTCGAACGCCTGTGGGGCGTCGGTCGCCAGACCAGCAAGGTGTTTCAGAAAATCGGCGTGCGTACGATCTGTCAGCTGCGACAGTTACCGCTCGATATCCTAACGAGTCACTTCGGCAGCCATGGTGAGCACTTGTCGAAACTCGCCCATGGCATCGACAACCGACCTGTGGTGCCTGACCGTGAGGCGAAATCGATATCTCACGAGACAACCTTTGCCACCGACCTCGATGACCAAGAATCGCTGAGGGCTTGGCTGCTGGAACTGACCGAACAGGTCGCGCGACGGTTACGGCGGCATGCCCTGCGAGGCCGGACCGTTGAAATCAAGGTCCGGTTCGCTGATTTTCAAACCATCACCCGGTCTCGCAAGCTGTCGGAACCCACCAGCAGTACGCACGAACTCTGGGAACCGGCCAACGAGTTGTTGAGTACACGACTGCCAAGCGACCATCTGCCGGTGCGATTACTGGGCATGGGCGTCACCGACATTGATCGCACGGGTGTGACCCAGCGCCAACTCTTTGATGAAGGGGACCGCGTGAAGCAAGATGGGCTCGACCAGGTTGGCGATCAGATTCGCGAGCGATTTGGATCCAAGGCCTTGAGTCGTGGTAGCACGCTAAAGCATGACGNGCGGCACCGACCGAAGCCAACTTGATCGCCTGCTAGCCAGTTTTATGTCAGGATTCGTTCCTGATTTTTTGACCATTCACTTTTAACTGTTCTTAGCGAGGTAAGAGATGGCCGATTNAATCCCCGACCGCATGCACGCGCTCGTGTTACATGAATATCGCGAAGAGATTGCGGATGCAATTGACAGCCTCAAAGTGGAACAACGGCCTGTGCCAACACTCAAGCGTGGCCAGGTGCTGGTTCGAATCGACGCGGCGCCCTGCAATCCATCCGACCTCCTTCTGCTTCAAGGAAAATACGGGGCACTCAAAACGCTGCCGGCCGTTCCAGGTTGGGAGGGCGCCGGCACGGTCGTCGCCAGCGGAGGTGGACCACTCGCCTGGTGGCTCAAGGACAAACAAGTCGCTTGCGGACAGCAGGAAGATCGCGATGGCACCTGGGCCGAATACGTCGTTGCAAATGCCGCCGAATGCATCCCGCTGAAACGAAAACTCCGCATGGAACAGGCCGCCAGCCTGATCATCAATCCGCTCACCGCCATAGGGCTCTTGGAAACAGCACGGCGTGGCGGTCACCGTGCCGCCGTTCACACTGCCGGTGCAAGCCAACTGGGTAGGATGCTTGTGGCCATGGCCGCCGAGTTGAACTACCCGATCATCAACGTGGTTCGTCGTGAAGACCAGGTCGAACTGCTCAACTCGCTGGGTGCCGCGCATGTGCTTAATAGCTCGGACGATGACTTTGTGGATCAACTCCAGGCGGTGTCGGCCAGGCTGCNAGCCACCGCTGCCTTTGAGGCGGTCGGTGGCGAAATGACCGGCAAGGTATTCAATGTGCTCCCCGAGGGTTCCAGTGTGTACGTGTATGGGGCACTATCCGAAGAGGCGTGTGATAATATTGATCCGATCGAATTGATCTTCCGGCAAAAGACGGTCAACGGCTTCTATCTGGGAACCTGGCTGCAAGAGCGGGGATCCCTCGGCGTGTTGCGCGCGGCGAGTCGCGCCCAAAAGATGCTCATCGACGGTCGTATCGAGACCAAAGTGCAGCGCACCGTGTCGCTTGAGGAGGCGGTCGACGGGTTGCGGCAATACGTCGATCACATGACCGATGGCAANCTGCTCATCATGCCGCATACAGGTTAGAAGGCNATCACGACATGACGAGGCCATCGCCGAATGGCGAATAACCTTTTTAATCATCTGANAGAATAAGCGGCAGAGCGGACGCGATTGGNTCGAACGGCGACCATCACNCAATCATTATGCGAACCATAGNGCGAACCATTTTGCGAGTAATGGTGCCAGGAATAAACCGGCTGAATCATCACACATGGCAACCGAACAAAATCGATTAAAAAGAGGCGGGCAGGCCATCATCGATACCGAGTTTAATTTCTACTCTGATGCAAACGGCGGAGATCCCGACAGCACCAGCCCGACGCTGAAAAANTATCACAAGATATTGTGGNGCAAACCTCTGCCCAATGGGGTCGTTTTTGAATTGTCTGACGACCGATCCGGAGCCTATCTATATCATCAGTCTCAGGCTGGTGAATTTTTCTTAGGCAGCGACGCAATCACACATTCTTATAAAAACCAAAAACAAAAGCACTGGCTTACGCATCAATTCCCAATTGAGGTGAATGAACTCTTTGACAAAGGCTCTACCATTGGTGGCTATCTTATTTTCCCAAACAGAATGAGCGNCGGCAAAACCATTAATCAGGCTCGCGGTGTAACAAAAATGATTGATGACCGATTTGATTTAACGCTCGAGTGCATTCGTCGTTTTTACTCAAACCAAAAAAGCCCGCTTTACGATACGCTCCAAAGATATAAATCTTTCTTCGACTTATTTGAAGATTTTGAAGGCTATATCCATTTCTTCTTGCTAGATGACCTGATTGATCGTAACAACAATATTCAATTTTACTTACCGTTTGATGACTTCAAAACGTGCCCGACGTTTTCTGATGCAGATGATTATCTTTTGTATAAGCAAGGCGTCACNAATTTTATCGACGCAAGAAATCAAAGAATACGAAATTATCTATCCACGTGACATTACATTGCCGCTGAACGCCGCCAGCAAGTCGTGGCCGCAGAGCCCGGCTTCGCTCACGTCACCTTCGCTGGTTTTGCACAATTCTCACGTTTCCATACAATGAGTGTGTGATTTGACTTTTAAACCCCGGTGTGGGCGGTGACGGCCACACCCACCATTGGCGAGGATTCGAGATTCATTACTCGTCTATGGCCCGCTTAATATGTGACTCGGTCCTCCCTGTACTCATTTGCATGGTGTCTAATAGCCGNGAAATTATGTTTTACAGGAGAATAAAGTATGCCGACCATTCGACCCTTCTTGGCAATCGTTTTGATTCTTACTTGCGGGCTCGTCGACCATCCCGCCTGCGGCTGCACGGGCACGGCGCTGGTGGCAAAGGATGGATCGGTAGTAGTCGGCCGCACGCTGGAATTCGGCATGCCGCCCGACTCGCACTTGATCGTGCATCCGGTCGGAACTNCTTTTATCGGACAGACCCCGAGNGGTGAATCGGGAGTCGCATTTTCAGCCAAGTATGGTTTTGCGGGTATCACCGTAAGCGACGATGGTAGCCTGCTCCTTGATGGCACCAACGAAAAGGGGCTCAATGCCGCAGTCTTTTATTTTCCGGGCTACGCAAAGTTTGCGGAAGCAACTCCCGAAAATCGCAAGCGGGGCCTCTCTCCCATGCAGTTGAGTACCTGGATTTTAGCCAACTGTGCAAACGTTGCAGAAGTAAAACAAAAGCTTGACCAAGTCGCGGTGCTAGGCGTTTATTTAAANTACATGCAAACGATCCCAGAGGTGCATTACAAGATCCAAGATGCGTCGGGGGCGTGCATCACGATCGAACCGATTGACGGCAAACTAAAAATCTATGAGAACCCGNTGCGNGTGATTACCAATTCTCCGGANTTCCCNTGGCACATCACGCACCTGNGCANTTTCTTGAATCTCACGTCGGCATACCCCAAGAGCAAAACAATCGGCAACGAAANATTTTCTCCTTTCGGCCTAGGTGGCGGATTGGTCGGACTGCCGGGTGACTTCACACCACCCTCACGGTTCGTNCGAATGGCTGTATTNACCCAGAACTATCCGCATCCTGCCGATGCNNCCCACGCAGTCGGTTCGGCCTTCCACCTGCTTAATAACTTTGACATCCCAAGGGGNTCTAATATGCCGCCGCCAGATACGGCTGAAAAAAATTCAGATTACACAAGCTGGACAAGTGTGAGTGATTTGGCGAACTTGCAGATTCATTGGAAAACGTTTGGAGATCCTCGTCACAAAATGGTCGATCTTTCCGATGCGTTAGCAAACGCTGGAGAAAAATCGAAGCAACTATTCCTTGGCCCACAGAAACCGGAGGCAGGCAGCGATTCACTCAATGTCACAAGCAAACTCAAATAGAATATTTGTTTTTGAATTTTCATCCCCGGTGTGGGCGGTGACGGCCACACGCACTATTCATGACACGTTTCTATAGACCATGAAGCATTTGGCCCTTATTGGATTCGCTTCCTGCTGCATTTTTGGAATGATCAGTGCGGCACTCGCGGTGTATTATCAGCTTCGATCTGCCAAATTTCGCAAACCTGGTGTTTCGTGGATAAAGGCGGCGGCGTTTCTGAGTGTCTTGTTTGGTGATCCGTTTTATACCGAAGAGGCATGGCCATGTCGCAAGAAATGCATGTTGTGGCTGCTTGGTTTTGCCGTTAGCTTTATTTCCGCCTTCATCATTAGTTCGTTGACTGGCGTACCCCAATGAAGGACAAGGGTTNTTGAGGGNATTCACCGCCACCGCACTTGCAACTCTAACTATCTGACCCGCGATAAAGGACGCCAACAAGTCGTGGCTGCTAGGCCCGGCGACGCCNGGTCAAACTCACACCGAGAAACAGGGTCGACCAGAGGAGGACCGAGGTGGGCTCGGGCACGGCCCTCATGCCGAAAGCAGCATCCACGAAGTAAGGCCCATTCGGGAAGATGATGTTTCCGTACTGTGCAGGATTGTACGGTCCGTAAGGTTCCCCCGCCGATGGCTGGTGACTTCCCTGATACTGCCAATAGTCAATCGCCAATACAGAGATTAAGGTCTCGGGGTGCTCGGGGTTGGGCGCNANNGTTTGCCAAACGTCGAGTGTGGTGAGGGCTGCCTTTTGGGGCTGCAGTCCGTCCACACCGTAAGGCTCGGGGTCAGTATTCCCGTAATAACTACTCGGGTCGAGCGGATCGATGACCGAAAGGGTCGCCTCGCCGCGGTCCATGATGCCGTCGCCGTTGTTGTCGTTCCAGTCCATGCCGGCCAGCGTCACCATATGGCTACTTTCATCCTGTTGGCTCATCTTCATCACGACACCCGCCCCACCGGCCAGCATCCCATAGAGTTGCTCAATCGTGGGCCCCTTGTCGGGGAGCAGTTTAACCCAGTCGGGTAAGGTGCCTTTCTCGGGGTGTTCCGGGTCGTACCGTTTGTCTCCGAAACAGACACCATTAAATTGGATTTCGGCTCGATCGGGATTTTGCTCATGCCAGTGCTGCGCATACTGCTGCATGCCGGTTGCCAGATTGCCAGGAAACGTGCCCGGGTGTAACGAGCCGGAGCCGCCAGTATGCATGTAGTCGTTGACCAGCTTCTCGGCCGCATTGAGCCAGTCGGAGTAGTTGTTGCCCGTCAACTGGTTGCCGATCCTCCCGCCCTGGGTGTTTTGCAGAAAGGTGAACGCATTGGTGGTCGAAGTCGGACCACACGCTTCGGCCCCCAAAGAGGGCGGTATGGAATATTGCCAGAGGTAGCCGTAGTCGCTGGNTTGGGCATCCCAGACCAAGCTGGCCTGGAGAGGTGTGGCGGCCGACAGTAGGGCGNCCGACAGNAGGGCGACCANGGCGACTGAGACCTGGCAACGGCGGCGNGNGAAAGNAGAGCGGGGCATCGGAAGTTCCTNCCATTCGGCGNGGGATNGAGNNNGCTGCNTCAANCANCNATTATAAGCGGGCATGTCCGNNATGCNANTATTTTTTNGNNNGCCTCGAAAANCGGGCAGACTCGAAAAAGNCAGCGAATTTNTCGNGGTTTCCCCNTGGGCCNCCGGNCGGATCNNTTCTTCCACTTCCGCGTCACACCATCTTCCGCGTCACACCATGTCACACCATGATGTCTTCCAGCAAGCCGGTGCTGTCGCCGTGCTTCCGCGCACGGACACCCATTTGATTCAGCAGCGTCAGCCACAGATTGTTCAGCGGCGTTTCGGCTTTGAACACGTGGTTGTGGCCGAGTTTGATACCCGACGCGCCACCGGCCACGATCGTGGGGCAGTTGTCGAGTGAGTGGCCCGTTCGGATGTTGCTGCCGTAGACCAAGCACGTATGATCAAACAGGCTCGAGCCGTCCGCTTCTTTGGTTGCCTTCAATCGGTCGATAAAGCCAGCGAACAAATCGCTCTGGATGCGGTCTCGCTGCTGAGAGGCAGACTTCTTTTCAGCATTGCCGTGATAGTGGCTGATGTCGTGGCCGGCCACCTTGATGTTCTCGCTGTTGAGCAAACTTTGCACAGGCTGGCGTAACGACATGATCCGCGTGCTGTCGGTCTGCATTGCCAGGACCATCAGATCGTAGGTCACCTCAATCAGATCGCGACCAGCGCTCACCTTCGGTTCGGCAATCGGCGCCTGGGGACGAGGAACGTCCAGCCATGCTTCCTCCTTGGCAAGGCGATTCTCCAGCTTGCGGACACTCTCGAAATACTCGTCAAGTTTGTCTTTGTCGGCGTGTCCCAGTTTCTTCTGCAGTTGTTTCGCATTGCCCATCATGGTGTCGAGCACACTGCGTTTCTCGGCCAGACGACGCTGCACCTCTTCCATCGGGACTTTGCTGCCCGAGAACAAGTGCCGATACAATTGGACGGGATGATTCTGGGCGCCCAGCGGTTTGCCTTTCGAATCCCACGCCATAGACAAGCCGGGGCCATGCCCGTCTCCAGTGACGTTCCCACCATCAATCTGAATGGAATCAAACCGCGTGTGTTTCCCGAATTCTTGCGCGGCGACCTGGTCGGCTGAAATCGTATTGGCGAAACTCACCCCCGGCTGAGCGAATCGATTAGCGCCGGTGAGCCAGAAGGTGCTGCCCGAATGTCCGGCGTCGTTATACAGACAATACTTATGCCACAGCCCTTGAAGGACCGAAAAATCTTGACGATGCCTCTCAAGCGGCGCAAGACCGGCGGGCAGCGCGTAGGTATCGCCCGTTTCGTCGGCGGCCGGATACCAGGTGTCTTCGGTGACTCCCCAACCAAAGCTCATAAACACCATTCGCTTCGCAGTGGTCTTGGCGGCAAACACCGGGCTCTCGGCAAATAGATTCAACGCAGGCAGGGCCAATATTCCTGTCGCGGATCGGAGAAAGGGGCGTCTGCCCATGACGTTCTGCATCGCTAAGGTATCCTCTATTTTTGTTGGAATGCCTGGTGTTGAACGATCGCATGAAAAAATGACCGAATGGCATAGTCGTCCGTCCCTGCACGTTGCGCAATCTCGTCGATCAACGTCTGATCGCTGAAGCCGATGGACCGGCCCATGCCGTATTCGATCACTGCCGACGCAAACGATTTGGCAAACGCGTCATGTTGCGTCGCAATATGATCTCGCAGTTCGAAGTAATCGGCAAATGCTGGTCCGTTGTGGATGCGACCACTCGAGTCGATCTTCCACTGCTTCTGTTTCACTTCTTTCTCTCCGTCTTTCCGCGGCACTTTGTAGCTGTTATCGGTTCGCCATAAACCGACCGCATCAAAATTCTCTAAACCGAACCCGATCGGGTCGATCTTGCGATGACAACTGGCGCACTGCGCCTGCTCCTGGTGTGCAACCAGCCGTTCGCGGGTCGAGAGCAGTTTATCAGAAAGTCGCGCGAGATTGGGAACGTTGGCGGGCGCTGGCGGCGGCGGTTGATTGAGCAGCTTTCGCAGCACCCACACGCCGCGTTCGACCGGACTCGACTCGTCGCCGTTTCCTCCCATTAAATGAATTGCCGCCATGCCCAGCAAACCGCCGCGCGGTGAATCTTTCGGCAGGTCGACGCGGCGAAA
>NHBP01000054.1 GCA_002168195.1 Planctomycetaceae bacterium TMED10 | reverse complement strand
AGCATTGGATCGGCATGACGGCCGGAGTATAGTCCCTGCACACGAGGCGGTGAAGAGAGCTTTCCATGCCTACCAATGCCTACGAATGGCCCCAATGCCTCTCCATATCACCGAGCGGTCCGGCATGAGGCCTGCTAGCATGCATGCAGACCATGCAGCCTATGCACGCCCATGCAGCTTAGGGTAAGTAAACATCAAGCAGCGTTGCCGTCTGCACCGGTGTCACCGTAACTGCACCTAAGGATGCCGGCAGTAGAAGAACCTCGCCTCGCAAGAGAGGTTTGCCCTTTGGATCGCCGGGAATTTCAACCGCACCCTCCAGCGTTGAGAGCAGATGGCACTTTCCATCTCCACCCGCCATAAGCGGACGATCGAATTTCCAGCGATCTATCGTGAAGTGGTCCCCTGCGACAAGCCGTTGAATTTCTTCGCAGGAAGTCGGTTGCGGTTGCTGNATTTCGATGGGACCGCGGGAAAAATCGATTGCTTCCANACCTTGTTCGATATGTAANTGGCGTGGCCNACCATCCGGTCCGACACGATTCCAGTCATAAAGTCGATAGGTCGTATCGCTCGCTTGCTGAATTTCTGCAATCAGCAGGCCGTCTCCCAATGCATGGACGGTGCCGGCAGGAATATAAATGCAATCACCCGCGACGGGTTCCAGGCGGTGCAGGCAACTCTCACTTTTTCCTTCCCCGATCGCTTGAACCAGTTTCGTNCGATCCACGTCGGCTGAAAGNCCNGCGTAAAGAATGCTGCCTCGATCGGCTGCCAATACGACCCAAGCCTCGGTTTTCCCTCGGTCCGGCGGAACCAAGAGAGCAGCTTGTGCATCATTTGGGTGAACCTGGACGGAAAGAACTCGATGAGCGTCAAGAAATTTCCAAAGTAGAGGAAAACCTGTTTGCGGGTAATCGATACCCAGAAGTTCTTCTCCCTGTTCGGCAACCAGATGTGCGAGCGTTGTTCCTGCAAGCGGTCCATCGGAAACAACACTTTGGTCGGCACCATGATCTACAATTTCCCAACTCTCCGCATAGTCGTCCCCCGCACCAATCGGCTTGTCGAGTTCGGTGGCCAGTCGACGACCTCCCCAAAGGTGCCTTTTAAAAAGGGGCACAAAGCGGAGGGGGTAGAGGGCCGGTTGTTCGTTACTGCCCATCGACATGCGTTTCCTTGTGGATGTGGTTGGCGTGGAACTGGTTATCTGGCAATGAGTTGTTGCGACTCTTTTCCGCTGTTATGATCGAACAGGCACTGAAAGAAAACCCTGTCCAGCCCAGGAAGGCTGGAATCGGACCGATCGCGGTCGGTAAGCAGGGTCGGCAGCGCGTTTTTTTGATTTTGTTTGNATCCCCAGAAACTCGAGCCTGTTATGGCAGAATCGCCACAATCGCCACCGANCGAAGATTTGTTTGCCGATAGCACGATGACCTTTGGCGAGCACATCGAGGAGTTGCGCCGCTGCCTCGTGCGGTCGTTGCTCTGCCTTTTAGTGGGCGCGGTATTCGGCCTCGCCTTCTCGGATTGGGTCGTTCGGGTGGTGAATGGGCCGCTCGAACAGAGCCTGCAGGGATATTATCAGTCAGACGCCGTGGTCCGCTATAAGGCATTTATCGATGATCGCGAAGCGAAAGGTCAATCGGTTCCCTATACNCTGCCTCAAGTCGAGGATTTTGTAGATCGACAACATTACATTTACAGGATGTATTTTGTTCATCCATCTGCCGTACGCAATGAACTGGGACTGACTGGTGCGAAGCAGACACAGGTGCCAATCGCATTAGAGCCATCACAGTCCCCCTCGCCCCCTCAAGGAACCAAAACCAACAAAACCAACAAAGCGAAGTCAGAGGCGGNGTCAGAGTCCGTCCAATCTGAACCACCCGAAGCGAAGAAATCGCTGCTTTCACCAAGTGATCTTGTGCCACTTTTTGTTTGGCGGCCCATGGACGANGACGAACGNATGAGTGTCAAATCGCTNNGTCCAACCGAAGCATTTATGATTTGGCTCAAGGCTGCGGTNGTAAGTGGATTTGTGCTGGCAAGNCCATTGATCTTTTACTTTGTCTGGTCNTTTGTCGCCGCCGGGCTTTATCCGCACGAAAAACGTTACGTCCACATTTTTCTGCCCTTCAGTATCGGGTTGTTTTTAGCGGGTGCTCTCTTTTGCTTCTTTGGCGTGTTCCCGACCATTTTAAAATTTCTCTTTTCGTTCAATGCAGATTTGGGTATCGACCCGGACCCACGGATTAGCGAATGGTTGAGCTTTGCGATCTTCCTTCCGCTCGGCTTTGGGCTCAGTTTTCAGCTGCCATTGGTGATGCTGTTTTTGGAACGCATCGGTATTATGAGCGTAGCGGTTTATTTAGCAAAATGGCGAATGGCGGTGCTGGTGATTTTTGTGATTGCCATGGTGCTCACGCCTGCGGATCCCATCAGTATGCTTGCAATGGCCATGCCTCTCTCGGGGCTGTATTTCCTGGGCATCCTGCTCTGCCACTATTTTCCGCGTCGGAAGGGTTTTCTCGAAGAGTAGATCGATGCGGAGTTCGCTAGATCGCTTCGCTACCACGTTCGCCCGTGCGAATGCGCACGCAATCATCCATCGGAAGCACAAAAATCTTTCCGTCACCGATTTCACCTTGCGCGCCTGTACGCCCCCCCTCGGTGATCGCCTTGATGGTTGGTTCGACAAAAGCATCGTTCACCGCAATTTCGAGGCGAACCTTTCTGAGAAGATTCACGGCAAGATCATGTCCTCGATAGGTTTCGGTATGACCCTTCTGCCTGCCNAATCCCTGTACATCCATNAGGGTGAGACGAAAGACTTCAACTTGGGTGAGCGCGGTTTTCACCGCTTCAAGACGACTTGGCTGGATGATGGCAACGATTAGTTTCATGCGTGAATCAATGCAACGAAGCGAGAGCAAGGAAGCGAGAGCAAGGAAGCGAGAAAATAGGCAACCTTCGACAGTACTCTGGATCGTAGCCCCGGTGACCCAGTCCGGCAAGACCTCCAACGCAGCTCGTTCGCAATTCCGCCGTAGAAATGAAGAAGAGTCGGGAAACGAAAAATACCCCGGCCCGGGCGAGCTTAGGCGGAGTGCTCACCCGAACCATTGGGGTATCCTTCTGGATTCGANANCAAAGCCAATTACTCTCNNTTGGNNNNANCTCCTTTTATGCNCCNNCNGGAGAGACGTGNTCNTCCGTGAGTTGGCTTNGTGGATATGCGTGCATTCCGTGCTCGCTAATATCGAGTCCGCGAGTCTCTTCCTCGGCCGAAACACGGAGGATTCCCATCGCTTTAAGAATTGCAAATAGGATGAGCATCGTGAAGAATGCCCAGGCACAAATCACCGCAGTTCCGATGAGTTGTGTCACAAAAGAGACCCCCTCCGCGGTGCCGAAGATGCCTGTGGCGAGTCCGCCCCAGATACCACACAAGCCATGTACCGGCCAAGCGCCGACCGGATCGTCGATCGAGATTTTGTCGAGCAAGACGATGCCGACAACCACCAATAATCCGGAAACAAGTCCGATCACAATCGCTGCCCAGAGTGCGACCTGATCACAGTTGGCCGTGATTCCAACCAATCCCGCCAGAGCACCATTGAGGGCCATTGTGACATCGGGTTTGCTGAAAAGAACCCAACCGACCAGCATGGCCGCTAAGGCACCTGCGGCCGCTGATAAGGTCGTCGTGACTGCAATATAGGTTGTAATGTTGGCGTTATCGGCTCCCCAATACGTTAATTGACTACCGGGATTAAAACCGTACCATCCTACCCAAAGGATCAATACGCCAAGTGCAGCAAACGTGATGTTGTGCCCCGGCATGGCCACCGATTTTCCTTGTACAAAGCGGCCAATTCTCGGGCCAAGCACGATTGCACCGGCCAACCCGGCAAAGCCTCCAACCGCATGGACAACAACCGAGCCCGCAAAATCTTGAAATCCCATGGCGTCGAGCCAACCGCCTCCCCATTTCCACATGCCGCTGATCGGATAAATGAATCCTGTGAGGATGGCGCTGTAGATCAAATATGACTTGAACTGCATCCGACCAGCCACGGCACCCGAGACGATCGTGGCGGCGGTCGCGGCGAACGCTACTTGAAAGAGAAAATCTGCACTGGGGGAGTAATCGGATGTGGCATCCACAACGGGACCCATTTCAACACCTCCAATTCCTGCGCCACCGAATCCAAACCATTTTCCTTCGTAGTCGCTACCAGGATACATGAGGCCAAAGCCAATGAAAAAGAAGAGCAGGACACCAACGGAAAGATCCATCACATTCTTAAACAAGATGTTGACCGTATTTTTTGCGGCGTTCATGCCAACTTCGAGCATCGCAAATCCGGCTTGCATAAACAGCACCAAAACAGCACAGACGAACATCACAATTGTGTTGAAGGTGTATGCTGCCTCTTGTTCCGGTGTGGCTGCGGCTGCGGCTGCCTCCTCTTGGGCCAGCGCCGAAGAGGGAGATAAGCTTAGACCAAAAAATGTAATAGTGATTGCCAATGTGGCAAGACCAGCCAATCGCCAGCCCCCGAACCGCCCGATAAAATCTTTCATAACGTCGCCCTTATTCAGAAGGATAAACAGAAGGATATGGCACAGTCCTCGCCTACGACGACAAGCTGTCGACGGCTATACCACAGACCCGAAAAAGGATCACACCAACCGTAATGCAAACGCCGTGCCAATTGCTAGCACGCCCATCATGGGGTGCTGCTACCGGTCTAAATCGGCAGGATTTTGCCCATCGCATGCTCGAAAAAAAATGAGAACGGTAGCTGGCTGCTAAACAAACGGGCACCCATTGCGCAGGGAGGGAGCGTTTCCCGCGGGCTTGGCTAAAAGAGCCAGATGGCATCCATGCCCAAAGTCCAAAGATCTACCCCACGGTAGGCATTGCCAAGGGGGTCAAACCGCCGACCTGGGTTGGTACCCATTCCATTGGCCCAGTCATAGCGGATTTCCGGGCGCAAACGGAAATTATTGTTCGTGCGGTAATTAAGACCTAACGTGATTGCCCAATAGTTGGCACGGTTCAAACCCGGAATCGATTGGCCTTGGGCATTAAGCTGATTGAGGTCTGCACGATCAACGCGAACGCCCTGTGGATCAGAGAACCATTCGCAGCGGATTCCGGTCGCCCAATGATAGTTGAAATTGTAGAACAAGTAGTTGACCACGCTGTACCACTGCGTGTTGGTATTACCTTGGGCTTGAGCTGTCCCTTGGTTGAGTCCCAGATCAGTCTGGAAGACATAGGTCCAGTTTCTTCCGAGCATCTGCTGCCAGACAAAACTTTGATCATATATATTTCCGTCGCTCATTGTCGTCGGCCCCCCACCAACACCCCCGGAGTGAATGGTTGAACCTTTGCCCCAGTAACCGGTCGTCACAGTCCACATCACGCTTGTTCTCTCATCAGGCGTCTGGTATTGGATGCCCCCGAGGAATGTGCTCGATCCGTTAGCCGCAAATTGAAATCCCTGATCCCAACCATTGGTCCAGCCTCCGAGCAGCGTGATCGTCTCGGTGAGCGGATATTCACACAATAGACCGGTGTGCGTGAATGGTTCGCCATATGCCATCGTGTAGTCGTGCGAATAAAAAAAGTTGTAAGGAGAGGGTACCTGTTCGTAACCGAGAATGGTGAAAAAGCGGCCGATGATGATCGAAAAACGATCAATGGCCAACTGCACGTAAGCCTGGGGCACTGCCGCGCCATATTGGCCGGATCCCCACTGCCAGGTGCTGTCCCAACCGGGCCCCCCGAAAGCCTCGGTATCTGGTCCATCGCACCCCGCAATCAAATCGACGTGGAACCCCCAGTAAACGCCATCATTCTCTGTGTCCGCTTCTTTTTCAGCCCATAGCCACCCTTGGTTCACGTTCAGATGCGGATCGTTATTAAACGGCAGCTGGGAATTTCCCAGCATCGAGGTGTTGCCCCAATTATTCACCGTGAGCCCGCCAGAAAACCAACCGCCATAACTGATCGGCGATCCTGCAGTGCGATCCTGAAGCGTCCAGACATCCCCACGACTGACCTCTTCCGCGGTCGTATTCTCAAACTCCCAGTTGAGCACTGGTTGGGGGGTGGGAGGACCCTGTGCAAACCCTGGGGGATCGGCTGTGCCGACCAACAAGAACCCGCAAAAGACGAACATCCTGATTCGGAACATCCGGGTGACTGCAAGCAGGTATTTCCAGAACGACACCATGGCGTGCGGTACTTGTAGCAATGAGGGTGGATTGATGGGGATGCTATTGGATATATCGACTTGAAAGAATGGTTCTTTCGAGAAGAAGTGGTCGTGTGGCACCCAAAATATCAATCAAAAAAAACACCGCCCGCACAAATGTGCGGGCGGTGAGTAAGTCTCATTCAGGTTCCGGTCAGATAGCAATCGGCTTAGAACATCCAGATTGCATCGAGACCGAACGTCCAAAGATCAGCATGGTCATAGGAACCTGCGTTCGGATCAAACCGTTGACCACCATTGGTGCCCATACCGTTGGCCCAATCGTAGCGAACTTCCGGTCGCAAGCGGAAATTATTGTTGGGCCTCCAGTTGGCACCGACAGTAATTTCAAAGTAGTTCGCTCGGTCCGCCGCTTCATTTCCGGCATTTAATCCGGCACGATCAACACGAGCACCATTAGGATCAGAGAACCACTCGGCTCGCACACCAGCGGCCCAGCAGCAGTTGAAGTTGTAGAACAGATAGTTGTTCACACCGTACCACTGCGTGTCGACTCCACCAGGAACCCGAGTTCGGTTATAACCGTAATCGGTTTGGAAGACGTAGGTCCAGTTGTCTTCGATTTGCTGTTGCAATACGAAGCTCTGGGAATAAAGGCTTCCTTCGCTCATGGTCGTCGGACCAGTGTCCTGATTCGGGTGAATGTTGGCACCATTACCCCAGTCACCAGCGTTGACGGTCCAGGACACGGCGGTTCGCTCATCGGCACTGTTCCACATGATACCACCGAGGAAAGTGCTGGAACCGTTAGCACCGAAGTTGAAGCCTTCATCCCAACCATTTGTCCAACCGCCGTAAAAGCTGAGTTGGTCCGAATACGAATATTCGGCGAGGATACCGGTGTGAGTGAACGGCTCGCCATATGCCATGGTGTAGGCATGAGAGTAGAAGAAGTTATAAGGAGCCGGAACAACTTCGTAGCCCATGATGGTAAAGAAGTGACCCATGATTACGGTGACATCATCGTAAGCAACAGATAGATATGCCTGCGGAATGGCCGCACCGTATCCACCGTTACCCCACTGCCAGGTGCTATCCCAGCCAGGTCCGCCAAAGGCTTGCGTGTCTGGGCCATCAACACCAGCCATGACGTCGACTTGGTATCCCCAATCGAAACCACAGCCTCCGTTGTCTGCTTCCTTTTGGAACCACATCCAGGCTTGGTTGATGTTGAGGTGCGGATCGTTATTGAAAGGTAACTGGGCATTACCAAGCATCGTGGTGTTGCCCCAATTGTTGGTTGTGAAGCCACCGGACAACCAACCACCATAGTTGATCAGGTCGTTTTCGCAGGCTTGAAGCGTCCACATTGGACCGCAGTCTAGTTCGTAATCGCAACCACGACTCCAGTTGAGTCCTGGCATCGGGGCTTCACGACCATCATCTCCTGAGTAATCATTGTCCATCACGTCAATCGGAGGGCCGGTTGGTCCAAGAACCCCTTCGTCTTCACGTGGTTGGGCAGCAACGGTTGCTTCCGTTGCGTAGTAGCTGTCATAGTTAAATGAGGTCTGGTTGACCGGTGTGGGCACCTGGCCCTGGGCAAATGCGCTGCCCGTGCCGATCAAGCCGGCGATCGTTAATGCAAAAGTAATTCGTGTAAGTCTCATGACTAAATACTCCATTCCCTGAATGAGGAATATATAACGCGTGATTGTGAGCGACACCGTGTTAGCATCCAACCAACACGTGGGCGGGTGCAGAGAGCTCTCCGCCCGATTGTATGCCCCTGGTCGGTTAGACCTGGAGCCAATACAGGCTCAAATAACCCTTTGCCATTTCTGCTATCGACCTACCAGTTGGTGGAGTTCAAACTAATGAGGCGATATTTGGGGACGAAATGAAGATGCGGGCTGGATGATGTCAAACTCTACCGATTGAGGAAGAAGTATTGACGGTTATTCAGATTTTAGCGTCCTTGCCCGGTAGAATTTGTCTGGATGTTTCGTGTGGGGCGGTCATCTGCCTGGTTTGCTTTCCAACGTTGATGTCAATGCTGGCAATCACCGGGTGTGACATAGGAAAGATAGCGTGACTTTGAGGCTCTCGATGGTCGGTGCGCCATCCAATAAGAAAGAGCCCGGTGGGATGAACCACCGAGCTCTTCTTTTACGCCCCCAACCCCCTGGAATACGCGTTAATTTATACCATTTCGTTTGACGAAGAACGTGCCGTTGTTGGCAACCGGGAAGAGTGCACGATAGGGATTTCGACTTCCAATACGAGCACGTTTATGCGGATACCATGCAATGTTGAGGCTCAAGCCATAGGAGTCCTCAATTTGTTTGTACGGAACGGGACCCGGCGCGGGCCCTGGAAGATGACCTTTTTTACCCGAGAAGAGGAAGCCGAAATTTCCGGTCACGGCAATGCTGTGTGACAGCGGTGACCAAAAGTAGCCGCCGATGATTCCATCACGATCGTTACCGCCGCCACCATAAATTCGTGCTTCACCCCCGTTGGGAAATGCCCACTGAAGGAACAAAGTGTATTGGTTGGCTGCCTGATATTCGGCCTTTGTGATAGCGTTCGTTCGATACTCATCAACATTCTGCTCGGAATCACCGCGGAATACGAGCCAGGTTCCAAAATCAAGTCGCCCCCACATGCGGCGACTCACCTCTACACGAAGCTGCGTGAGGTCTGTCTTGTAGTAAAAATGATCTTCCATGAAATCTATCGCCAAACCTCCCTGCCAGGGTTGAAATTCAGTGGCGCGATGGAAGAGGGCAAGGGTAAGAAATTCCTGGTGCCGCATATCGGGTTTCCAGAGAACAGACTGTGTATAACTCCCAGTCCGGTTGACTCGCATGCCGTTCAAATCGGCCTGAATAAATCGTGCTCCTACCTGCCAACCTACCCAGCCATCGAGCCAACTACCCGATAAGTTGACCGTCTCGTTGAAGCCAAAGTTACTATTGACTCCCTGGTCACTTGGACCGGCGAACGACTCCGCCCCGATGCTGAAGTCGACAAATTCAAGGGTCGGTCTTAAAAAGGGAATGCAGACGGTGCCAAATGCCGGAAGTGGATATCCCCAGTCCGGATCGCATCCGCACGGCGAGCCACCACAGTCGGGGCAGCAGCCATCGGAAAACGCGCCCACCTCCATAGGATCGGTTCCGTCCGGAATTAGGATTTCTCCGGGCCCCAAATCTTCTGGCAGAATTTCCTCGCTGCCGACAATCTCTGGAGTAATGGCTTCTGGATTTACAGGCTCTGGTGTGAGTACCGATGCATCGGCGCGATTCACATTGCGGGGCGCTGCACCGCTGGATGCGTAAAGGACGTCCGGGTGCCANGGTTGCACGACCGGCTGCGGTTGAAAATTAGACGGCGGATAAATCGGACCTTCTGGATAGACCGCACGTCCTCGAGGTCTGCCATTAAAACTCGCTTGAGTAACAACTTGGGTTTTTTCCGTGTCTTTAGATGTTGCACGTTGGTAATTAGCGACAGGGATAGGCTCGAGCGATGTGTTCGCTGCATTTTCGTCAATCTCTGCCTGCAACGCGACCACTGCTGGTCCCGTTGCGTTTTCGCGGTTCTTGCCATTCCCTAAAAGCCTGGCATTTTCTTCTATTCTGGCTGTTGAGGATTTGAACGTGGTTGCTTGTACGGTTTGATTCGCTGCGGCATGCGGTTGCCATACTAAGTCGCGGGCCTCTAGCTGAACTGCAAGTAGTTGCACCAGAAAAAGAACCGCAATAGTGCCAATGGTAGTATGGGAACGTTTGATTAAATTACCGTTCATAGCTCATGCCTTGTGGGGAAATGTCACATCTTTTGGACAATGGACTCAATCGTATTTGGCTCGGCCCCCCGCGCCAGGACATTGCTGTCGCCGTTCTATTAGAGGACGACAGCCTTAAATATCGGAACTGCGCGACCGAAACTTCCGTTAAAATCGTTAAAATCAGAAATTATTTCCATGCTTGCCTATTTTTACATACAGGGGTTCGTTTTGCCCTCAATCTTCAGGCAAATACCTCGTGGCTGAAATGTGTTCTTGCACGAGACGATGAGCAAACTGAGAGGGCAGTGGTGGCACTGCCAGTATCTTAGCGAGGCACCATTGAGAAGGGCATCAATCGACCCGGGAATCCCACGAACAGATTACCGTGTTTAAGAGGTACTCGCGTCGATCGACGGTTCATCGCTTACGTCGGCAAACAGCGCATCGACATAATCAACCGGTGAAAAGGCGGCCAGGTCATCAAATTTTTCGCCGAGACCTACAAATTTGACAGGCACGCCGACCTGTTCTCGAATCGCAACAACCACGCCGCCTTTTGCTGACCCGTCGAGTTTGGCAAGGACGATTCCAGTGCATGCAATCGCGTCACTGAAATGGGTCGTCTGGCTGATCCCGTTTTGCCCGGTTGTTGCATCGATGACCAGCAGCGACTCGTGCGGTGCATCGGGTATTTGTTTTGCAATGCTTCGCCTGATTTTTTCGAGTTCTTGCATCAGATTTTTTTGTGTCTGAAGTCGGCCGGCAGTATCGACAATACAAATATCAATGTTTTCCTTGATCGCAGTTTCCACAGCGCGATAGGCGACACTTGCGGGGTCTGTTCCGGGATCACCTTTTACAAATTTTGCTCCAATACGATCAGCCCATATCGACAATTGCTCCACTGCGGCAGCGCGGAATGTATCCCCTGCACCGAGAACGACCGACTTGCCGTCATCGATCATCCGCTTTGCGAGTTTGGCAATGGAAGTCGTTTTTCCTGCACCGTTCACGCCGGCAACCAGAATGACCGTGGGCCCTTGCTCCGCAAAACAGATTGGTGAATCTTCTTGACGCAACATCGACTTTAATTCGGTTTTCACGGTTTCAAGGACTTCATCCCATCCCACAACGCGGCCGCGATACTCGGAGCCGATTTTTTGGATGATTGCTTGAGCCGGTTTGAATCCCATGTCGGTTAACACCAGCGCTTCAAGTAGTTCCTCCAAGAGAATTTCATCAACCAAGCGTCCCTCTGATTTAAATAAATCCCGGACATCTGTTTTCAGTAGACGGGTGGTTTTTTTAAGACCCTGCTTGAACTGATCAAAAAGTCCCACGGCACTTCCTTATCTGACCTTTGAGAATTCCACTTCAGCTGAAATGGTTTGGGTTGTTCGGGGTATCATTCAAAGGAGTGTTACCCGGTTTCTGCGTTTCTGTATCTTTTTCCCCAGGTTGTTCCGCGACGACAATTTCTTGGCCTTTTTCCTGCCAAACACGGTCCAGTACACCATTGATGAACTGGGACGATTGTGCGCTGCCAAATCGCTTCGCGAGTTCGATCGCTTCATTCATGGCAATCCGATGCGATGTTTTAAGAAACAGCATTTCAAATACGGCAAGTCGAAGAATGTTTCGGTCGGCAGTCGCCATTCGAGAGACACTCCAATGATCGGCCAAATTTTCAAGAATGCTATCTAATTCCGATTGATGGCCTCGCACCCCATCGATGAGTTCTACAGAAAAACTCAAAAGGTCATCCGCATTTTTTAAACGTTGCTTCAGGAAAGGAAGTGCGTCANCCCGTGGATCGCATGGATTCAAGTCATCCTGAAAAAGGATTTGTAAAGCGACTTCTCTTGATCTGCTGCGACGGGACATATTCAGAACGGCTTAAGAGTTGACGGGAAGATGATATATGGAACGCGCGTTGAAACGATCACCACGGTTTCCAGATTAGTTTTCCCTNAGGCTTTCCATCTTGTTCAGTACGCTTATCATTTCTAGGGCAGCTTCGGCACACTCACTTCCTTTGTTGCCGACGTTTCCCCCAGACCGTTGGATTGCCTGCTCGAGCGTATCGCAGGTCAGCATGCCGAACAAGACCGGAAGCGAACTCGAAAGTCCGACTTCAGTAANACCCAAGCTTACGGCCCGATTGATATGCTGATCGTGAGTGGTTTCGCCCCGGATGACCGCGCCAAGACAGAGAACAGCCTGGTAGCTGCCACTTTCGGCCATGTGTTGCGCTGCCAGCGGAATTTCGAATCCACCCGGTACCCAGACCACATCAATCGCTTGATCCTCAACACCAGCTGCCTGGAGCGTCTCGATCGCCCCTGACAATAACTTGCCTGTAATTGAAGAGTTATATCGGGATACAACGATCCCTATCGATCCTTCGGGGACGGTGCATTCGCCTCTTAATTCGCGTGGCATGAGAAAAGGTGTTCCTACAGATTCAATCATTAAAAAGTAAAAATGGCCCTATGAATCGATTAGGGCTTCATGTTCATCAAAAATTCAGCGTTCGTCTGCGTTTTTTCTAAGCGCGTTCGAAGTAATTCCATCGCGTCCGGCCCGTTCATGTCGTGAAGTACACGTCGCAGCATGGTAACCCGTCGATATTCGTCGGGATCCATTAATACTTCTTCCCGCCGCGTCCCGCTGCGATTGATATCGATTGCCGGCCAGATTCGCTTATCAACCAACTTGCGATCCAGTACGATCTCCAAGTTGCCCGTCCCTTTAAATTCTTCGAAGATGACCTCATCCATTTTGCTTCCAGTATCCACTAACGCGGTTGCCAGAATGGTTAGAGATCCACCTTCTTCTACTTTGCGGGCGGAGCCAAAAAAACGTTTTGGTTTTTGCATTGCATTCGCATCAATGCCACCCGAAAGAATTTTTCCTGAACTGGGACATTCGCCATTCCAGGCTCGGGCGAGTCGCGTGATTGAATCAAGAAAAATAATGACATCGTGTCCGAATTCAGTCATCCGCTTTGCTTTTGCGAGAACCATTTCTGAAACGTGGACATGCCGCGAAGAGGCTTCATCAAATGTCGAACTAATCACTTCGCAATTGCCCCCACCAACCTGCCGTTCCATATCGGTAACTTCTTCCGGTCGTTCATCGATAAGTAATATGATGACGTAAACTTCCGGATAATTCGCCAAAACAGATTTGGCCATTTTTTGCAAGAGAATAGTCTTGCCTGCTCGTGGCGGACTCACAATCAACCCACGCTGACCAAAACCTACAGGCGTGATCAGATCACAAATACGCGTGGA
The DNA here is from genome assembly GCA_002168195.1 of Planctomycetaceae bacterium TMED10. Taxonomy (GTDB): domain Bacteria; phylum Planctomycetota; class Planctomycetia; order Pirellulales; family UBA7805; genus UBA7805. The sequence continues at coordinate 14,567 of NHBP01000054.1, read as the reverse complement.
AAGTTCGTCTGCTTCCGTTTCAAATACGATTCGCTCTTCCGGATGCAAAGGGGTGAGTTCGTCAAAATCAATTTTTTCTGCCATCAGATTTGGATCTTGATAGTTGATTGCCTCTACACGTAGCAACGCGAAATACCTTTCGTTTTCCTTGGGAGGACGGATTTGGCCAGAAACAGTTGTTCCGGTCCGCAGGCCGAAGCGACGAATTTGGCTTGGGGAGACGTAAATATCGTCAGGACAAGAAAGATAATGGTAATCAGGACTGCGAAGAAAACCGAATCCGTCGGGCAAGATTTCAAGCGTTCCCTCGCCGTACATCAATCCATTGAGTTTGACCTGCTCTTTGAGGATGCGAAAAATAAGGTCCTGTTTATTGAGCTCGTTAACATCCGGGATATTTCGCTTTTTTGCCTGCTCCAGTAATTCTTCAGCACTCATCCGTTGTAATTGGGCAATATGTATATCGTCTTTTTTGGGTTGAGCTTTGTGATCACCGGTGTGTTTGCCGTGTTGATCAATTTCGACCACAATTTCTTCGGCAAGGGAGACCGGTTCTTCATTGATATCGGTCATTTCTGTGGATGATGTATCGTTTGAAGATTTACGATCGCGGGGCACTTGAGGTGCGTCGGACCCTTTAGTATTTTTTTCTTTCGACCTACTGCGTGTGTTGCTCATCAGCAGTCGCTCCTCTTATTTTCGCCGTTCACGCATCACAGTTGCGCAAAGACAACGGTCGACCGAATCGACTCTAAAAAGAATAGCGTAAGTTCCGTAGATCGCTTTGGGCGCGATTTTCTGGAAAGGAAAAGTCAAAATAGGATACGAATCAGCCCTGGGGTTGTCAGACAAGACAAGGTGAAAACCCAGCACTGCTCCTAGTCTGCCATTTCCGCCGCTTCAAGGGAATCCCACACGCGAGAAATTTCTTGATGCATCGATTCCAGGGACCCGTTGTTGCAGATTCTGAAATCNGCAGCAGCACGTTTTTTTTCAAGGGAAAGTTGCCGAGATTCTCGCCGAAAAAGCTCTTGTTTTGTCCAGTCGCGTTCCGCCGCATATTTTTCCCTAACTTCCGCTGAGGTATCGATAAACACAATTTTTTGACACATTGAATCCCAGCCGGTCTCCATCAGAAGCGCCGCATCGAGGATCACGATATGCGTTCCTTCGGAACGCAAGCGATTGATTTCGGCAAGGCAGTGGCTTTTGATGCGAGGGTGAGTCAATTGTTCCAGAAATTGAAGTTCTTCACGGCCACCTTTTTCTGAAAACACAATCGTTGCCAACCGTTGCCGATCGATTTCTCCATGCGGATCGATGACGTCGCTTCCCCAGCGTTCTTCTACCGCTTTGAGGATTTCCGGTTCGCGCAAGATTTGGTGTCCGATTTCGTCAGCGCTGAGGACGGTTGCCCCATGCTCTTTAAATATTTTGGCCGCAGAGCTTTTTCCACTTGCGACACCTCCTACGATCCCCACAATTTTCATCGATCAAAACTCAATTGTTTTTTAACNCGGCCAAGGTGTAGATGGTAAATGTACGTGCGATTTAGAAATTTAAAACCAGGGTTTTTTTTCTATTGCATAGGTTTGATAAAAGTCCTCGTCGGTCTTTGATAGGTAAATCACACCCTCGATAAACCCGATTATCGACATTACGAGNCCGCCAACTCCGCAGGTGAGGACGGTCACCAGAACCATGATGATTCCAGGAGTTGTTAATCCAAGGATGAATTTGTGAATCCCCAAACTGCCAATGAGAATGCCACAGATCCCCGCTGCTATTTTATTGCTGGAAAACTGCTGGAGTGTTGGTGGGGTATTCGCTTCGTTCGATGCAACCTGATTCTGATTCGATTCATTCATTGTTGATCTCCTGCGATTAGATTGAATATGCGATCCATCGACAAAATTGTTGAATGACGCTCAGCATCGTCAACTGGCATTTTAAGTACTTAGCCTCGGGATAGAAACTGGGCAATTGAATCACGTCGTTTCTAGTTGATTGATTTAAGGTCTTGCTCCAGACAATTCGGTTCTGTTGATATTAAATTTCAGCCCACGTACTGCCACATTTGACATCTACTTTTAGTGGTACTTTTAGTGTTGCGACTGATTCCATCTCCTCGTGGACAATGGTTTCCATTACCTCGAGTTCGTCGGGGGGCACCTCGAACACCAGTTCGTCATGGATCTGGAGTAACATTTTTGATTCAACGGATTCTTTTTTCATCCTGCGGGCCACATTGATCATCGATTGTTTCATAAGGTCAGCGGCCGATCCCTGGATGACTGTGTTGATCGCCATTCGCTCCGCTAGGTTACGTTGCCGTCCTTCCGTTTCACTGCGGATACCACGAATTTCCCGTCGCCGACCAAAAAGCGTTGTGACATAGCCCTGTTTGCCGCACTCTTCGAGTGTTTTGATAAGGAACGCGTCGATTTGTGGATAGCGGGCAAAATAAGCGTCAATAAATTCAGCCGCTTCGTCTCGGTCGATCTTCAGTGCTTTGGCCAGTCCGAATGGACTTTGGCCATAAATTACTCCAAAGTTAACCGCTTTGGCGCTGTGCCGCATCTCTTTTGTTACATCAGCAAGTGGAACATCATGGATCTGACTTGCAACCAGCGCGTGAATATCTTCATCACGTTCAAACGCCCCTATCAGAGCATCGTCCTCGGCATAATGAGCCAACACTCTGAGTTCAATCTGCGAGTAATCGGCTCCTAAAAGCTTCCAATCATCTTTGCCGGGAAGAAATGCAGAACGTATTTCGCGTCCCTCTTCAGAGCGGATAGGAATATTTTGCAGATTCGGATCACTGGAACTAAGCCGCCCGGTGGCGGCGACGACTTGATTAAAAGAGGCATGCACGCGACCGGTATTTGCATTGACGAGTTCAGGAATCGCATCGACATATGTGTTTTTTAACTTCGCAAATTGCCGATATTCAATAATTTTTTCGGGGAGCGAATGATACTCGGCAAGTTGTTCCAGGACATCAGCATCCGTACTAGGCCCAGTTTTTGTCTTTTTGATAATTGGAAGTTCAAGCTTCTCAAAAAGCACACTTGCCAATTGTTTTGGCGATGCAATATTAAAATTGCCATCAGCCAGTTCATAAATTTCTGCTTCCAAGTCTTTAAGCCTTGCACCGAATTGCTTGCTTAATTTTTGCAATCGTTTGATGTCGACTCGAATGCCGAGATATTCCATTTCGGCCAGTATGTCGACCAACGGTATTTCCAGCTTTGCAAACAGTTCGCCGAGTTGATTTTCGTGTAACCGTTTTTCGAGAATGGGTTTCAGTTGCAACGGTATATCCGCATCCTCGGCTGCGTAGTCGGTGATCTCTTTGAGTGCAACTTCGTCCATCTTTCGCTGGTTTTTTCCTTTTCCAATCAGCGATTCAATCTTGATCGTTTCATGACCCAGATGGTGCAAAGCGAGGGCATCGAGGCTGTGACCGCGTCGACCAGCTTCCAAGAGATAGCTAGCGATCATCGTATCAAAAGCCACTCCGGCTACACGAACGCCTGCGGTGCGCAAAACCACAAGATCGTATTTCAGATTTTGCCCGATTTTTCCAATGCTCGCATTTTCAAGTAGCGGCCGCAGGCACTGCAGAGCGGCTTCGGGATCGATGATTTGCTCGCCTTCCGGACCACGCACGGGAATATAGTAAGCCCGCTCGGGTAGGAGACTAAACGAGTACCCGACAATTTCGGCTTGCGAGGGCTGAAGACTGGTCGTTTCAACATCGATCGAAATTTGCTCGCTTTTTTCCCATTCTTTCACGAGTTTTTGAAGTGTATCTAAACGATCTACACAAACGTAATCACTCGTTTGTTTTTTCACCTGTTCTTTTGTCGGACCTAACGCACGGAGTTGTGGTAATAGGCTTTGGAAGCCGAACGCATGAAACAGGCGAAGACTCTCCTCAATGTTTGGTTCGCCAACTTCTGCCGCTGACCAGTCAAAATCAAGTGGGACGTCATCTGCTAAACGCACGAGCCTTCGACTGAGTAGCGCATCATCTTTGCCATCTTGCAGGTAGGTCTTTTTCGCACCAGTGATTTCATTGAGCTGTGAAAAGATTGACTCGAGTGAGTCGAACCGCTGCAGCAAAGTGGTAGCGGTCTTCGGCCCGATTCGCGCAACACCGGGAACGTTGTCGACAGAATCTCCCACGAGAGATTGAAAGTCAACGACCTGATTAGCGCGGATGCCCCAGTCTTTATCCAGGTTTTGCTGATCATAAACGCTTTGCTTGCGAATATTGTATATCTTGACTCTCTCAGTAATTAGTTGCCGACAATCCTTGTCGCTCGTGACGAGAAAGCAGTTGGCACCGCTACGGTCGGCCTGTTGGGCAACGGTCGCAAGTATATCGTCTGCCTCAAAAGCATCGACTTGAAGGATAGGAATATTGAATGCTTCCGTAATTTGTTGGATGCCTGGAAATTGAACGGAAAGTTCATCGGGCATCTCGCCACGGTCCGCCTTATATTCGGGGTAAATTTCGTGCCGGAATGTAGGCCCCGGTCGATCGAAGGCGCAAATTATAAAATCAGGCTTCTGTTCCCTGAGCAGAAATAGAAGATCGCGTGTAAAACCAAAAATAGCATTGACAGGTTCACCTTGTGGACTGGTCATTTCGCCGATCGCATGGAAGACCTGGAAGATTAAAGAGTGCGAATCGACGACATAGACCGTACGCCCTTTGAGCAGCGGAGAGTCCTTTTCCGTCTCTTTTCCAGAAGTTTTTTCCGCTGAATGCGTTTTATTGCCAGCTGGTTCGACGAGTTGTTTTTGCTCGTCTTGCAGTTCAAATCCATCTAGCGCAAGTTGGCGTCTCGGCTTCGGCATCATAGTTATCCAGAACGCTGCTTTGACAATCGGACGATCAATACGCGTAATAATTTGTGCCGGATTATGCCGGCAATAACCTTGTCGGTGGAAGCGCAGGCCGTGAGGAGCGATCGGCACATAAATCGTCGTACCCCGAGAGTCGTATCGTAGGGTCAGTTGATTGAGATTGTCAAGTTGACGTCCTTCAAGGTCGCTGATCGACTAAGATGGGAAGTGCATGCTACGGTACCTGCAGAGGAATAAAAGTTTTTTTATCGAGCGATGGAATCAATGAGGGGAATACTTTGTTTTATGGGTCCTCATGAAAAAAAAGAAAAAATCCAAGTCAACCGCTACCCTTGGTACGCAGCGCGGTTTTGGGACGGGATGCGCGTGCGGACTTGGTGGAAGTTGATTCGTCAAAATAGTTTTGCGTTTTCTCCATCGCGTTTTCCTGCTGCTTCAATGACCTTTATGGCGAATCCCATCAATTCAATATGCTTTCGATGGCAAGAATTTCGGTGGCGAAAGCAAGTCGAACAGATGACGATCGATAAGCCTCCGCTGTTTGTTCTGGGGCATTGGAGGTCAGGAACAACGTTTCTGCACGAGTTGTTATCACTCGACGAGCGGCATGCTTTTCCAACAACCTATGATTGCTTTGCACCGAATCACTTTCTCTCGACTCGATCCTTTATGACGCGGTGGTTTCGGTTTCTCATGCCACAGCAGCGTCCGATGGACAATATGCTTGCGGGTTGGGATCAACCGCAAGAGGAAGAATTTGCGCTTTTGAATATGGGTGTTCCAAATATTTACCGCACGACAGCTTTTCCGAACCACGGTCCGGTGGATATAAATTCAATTGATTTTGACGGTTTTACCCGAGATGAAATTGCAGATTGGAAAGCGTCCTATATGTGGTTCCTGCAGCGGTTGTTTTATCGGGAACAACGCCCTCTGGTTCTGAAATCGCCACCCCACCTTGGAAGAATCCAGACGTTGCTCGAACTCTTTCCACAGGCGCGATTTGTCCACATTGTCCGCGATCCGATCGCTGTGTTCCCTTCAACGTTGCGTCTTTGGAAATCGCTATTCGAAACACAAAGTGTGCAGGTTCCTCAGAATGAAGGATTAGAAGAATTTGTATTCAGTGTATTTACTCGACTCTATAACCGGTTTGAGAGGGATCGATCAATGATTCCTGCCTCGCAATATACAGAGGTTCGCTATGAAGAGTTAGCGAATAATCCTGTTGAAAGTCTCCANNAAATCTACGACGCCTTGGCGATCCCGGATTTTTCTAAGACTCTGCCTGCCGTAAGCACCTACCTTGAGTCGCGAGAAGGTTACCAGACGAATCGCTATAGCGTGGATGCCCAGACGCAGGGACGCATAAAAGAACGCTGGGCAGACTTTAGCGAACGTTACGGATACTGATGAAATTCCAAGGCCACGTTTTCCTGCATCACTTAGAAAAGATGGCGGCTATTCCCTGAAATGCTTGACTATCGATTTCGAGATTCTTCACGTATCTCTTCAGCGGTCATCATCAGCTGGTTTTCGTATTTCCTTCGTTGATAGAACAAGTCGACGACAGCAAGCACAAGTACAGCAACGGTCAATTCGGCCAATACATGCAGTAATAGGTTGCCCAGTGATAGTGGAAGTTCCTGGAAGGGTATCGCAGTAAGGGCAATAAAATCAGNTCCCCGCTTGGCAAAAAACCAAATTGTAATTGCGATTAAAAGAAGCAATTTTACAAAACTGAAGGCCAGGCGAACCGCACTCTCTTTTGTCCACGTGCGGTTTGTCCAGGCTGTGAATTGAATCCGTGACAGATTCGGTAAGGCGCTTTGGATATGCAATAGGAATCGCGTTTGAAGTAAATGAACGGCAAGTGGTAATCCAATCAAAAAGATTGAGGCTGGTCCTAAAATGAGCACAATCAAGCTCATCGCATCCTGCGTGATCTCTTGTATCCCATCCCTCGACAAATCCGACCAGGCTGGGTTGGCCAGCCACTTCTGCGTAATTTCTATCGTCGCGTTCCACCAACGTTCACCGAACAGAAGGATCAATAATAGTCCTCCGAGCAGTACCATCGCAGAAGTAAGATCCGCACTTTTTGCCACATGACCATCGGCACGAGCTTGCTGTCGCTTACGAGGTGTTGCCGGATGTAGGGGGCCAGCATCAGAATCGGCCATGACAAAATACTCTTAGGTGATTGCCTGATAAATAAAATTAGAGCATGCTGTTCCAGGCGCCGATAAAAGCATGCACGTAGTCCTGAAACAGGTATGCCATAACCGCCAAGGAGAAAAATAAGGTCAAAAATGTCACCCACAAATTTACGGTAAGGCCAATAGAAAAAGAATTTATTTGTGGCAAGGCGCGACTCACAAGTCCGATAACCAGAGTCGATGCAAGGAGGGCGGTAATGACTGGCGCACCAATTCGCAACGCTAGGCGAAAGCTTTCACTAGCCATGTGGACGGCAATTTCATGCAGCCTTTCTGGCAGCAGATGACTCGCAACAGGAATCGATTGAAAAGAGTCAAGCAAAGCGGTCATCATCAGGCGGTGACCACCCATTACGACAAAAATAATTAACGCTGTCCATTGTAAAATTCGACTCGAGAGCGGTCCTTGGATTGCAGTCAATTCGTCACTAGAACCTTCTGTTGCCATTTGTCCTGATCGACAGATAACCGATCCCGCTAGTTGCACTCCGGAAAACATGATCAGCATCGTTACGCCAAGACTTGCGCCGATCAAAACGTTGGCCAAGATGTTGAACAATAAAACGTGATGATCAAAAGCGATCGCGCTGGTTGACTGCCACTGGAATGGGGTAATCAGCATTGCGAGGACAAAGATGGATAAGATACGGATATGCAGGGGGATTAACCGTGATCCGAAGAGAGGCGCAGTCATTAGCATGGCACCGAGACGCGCAAGAACAATCCCGAAAAAAAAGAATTTATCGGCGTGAAGGGAAAGGAAGATTTGCATGAATGTTTCTAGCGAAGTTGCGCTGAAAGAAATAACGCTATTTCTTGAGATTGATTTACAGTCCCCCGGGGATGTCCGAGATCAGGTTTGTCGAATAATGCACAAGTTTATTTAAAATCCATGGCAGAAGCATGCTCATAACCAAAACAACAGCGACCAGTTTTGGGATAAAGGAAAGCGACTGTTCATTGATCTGGGTCACGGCTTGGAAAATGCCGGTGATTAAACCTACCACGAGACCCGTAATTAAAATGGGCGCACTCGCAAGCAACATCAAGAGAATAGCATCACGCCCGATATCAATCGCTGTTTCTGGAGACATAACGATTCCACGTGGTTTCTGTCGACTGCCATCTACATGAACGGTTGGAAGCTCTGCATAAGCATTCCGACAATAAGTTGCCATCCGTCGACGAGAACAAACAGCAATAATTTAAAGGGAAGAGAAATCAACGAGGGAGATAGCATGATCATTCCCATGGACATCGTTGCACTCGCGATGACCATGTCGAGTATTAAAAACGGTACAAAAATCTGAAAACCGATCAGAAACGCAGTTTTCAATTCGCTCAACATGAATGCTGGAAGTAGAGCTGCCAAGGGAACTTCGCTATAGTTTTCAGGTGGTTTGGCGTGTGGCATATACTTCATGAAAAGCCAGATGTCGTCCTGATTACTCGTTGCCTCAATTTGCACACTCATGAATCTTCGGACCGGCTCGATACCGGAGGTCCATGCTTCATCAAGCGTTTTTTCTTTATTNGAATAGGGTTTAACTCCCTCGTCATAAACTTGTTTCCAGACAGGACTCATGATCGCCAGTGACATAAATAATGCCAGCGAAGTAATAACCTGGGTTGAAGGAAGCGTCTGTAATCCTAGGGCCGCGCGAAGGAGTCCCAGCACCACCACAATACGTACGAAGCACGTTGTCATTAGAATTATCGCGGGGGCTAAGCTTACGGCGCCCAGTAACAACACCGTTTGAATCGTATTATCTAATTGCTCAGGTGTGATCCACTCGGATAATGCTGTAGATAATGTTTGTGCCGCGGGATCGGGTGTATAGACGTTCTCTGTATCTTGGGCATGGAGTGTGTTCGCCGAAAATAGCCACAAGCATAAAAAGCATCCGACGTATGCGAACGCCGACGGCTTGAACGTCTGGACTGAAGAGTAGGCAGGGGCTTGGTCAGGCATCTTTCGGCTCAACGTATGCAGGATTTGTATTTTGGTCTATCCGTTCAAAGGCAAGTTCTGATTTTCCTGAAAGAGCCGCAAAAAGTTTTTTTGGAAAACCGCCGCTGAATTGTGGTCGTTTTGTGTGACACGAGGTAAGCATCGATTGCACTTCTTCCGGGTCAGTGATTTCTACCAGCGTCTGAATCGTGTGGGGCGAGTAGCCGACAAGAAGTAGCCGGTTGCCAAGCCTTACCAGTTGAACATCATGTTTCGGCCCTAAGGTTCCGCGCCCTAGAATTTCCCAGGCCTCGCCGGAAAGAAGCTGATTGCTGCGTGTGCCACCGCGCCGCATCCAGTAGGCAACACAACCAAATAAAGTTAATACAAAAAGTAAGCTGCCCAAAGTCTGAATAGCAGAGTAGGGTGATTCACCGGGCGAGCCGATTTCTTTTTCGCTGCGATGAGATTGCGACTGGATGGCTTGATCATTATCGATAGAATTATTTTTTTTCAGCTTTAATTCCAGTGTTGATCGCTTGGATTTCGGCCGAGGTAATTCCGGTTGTTCATACGTTGCTTTGGTGGCGCGTTCTGGATCCGCGGCCACTTCAGTTGTTACGAGTGTGCATAGCAAGACTGGAATGCCGATCAAAGTAACGACTATGAACGGCGATGGTTTTTTTGTCTGAGCCATAGTTATTTTTGTCATTACGCGCGGAAATTTGGGAGACTCTTCTCGTTCATCTCAGGCTTATGAAGTCGCAGGAATTTGTCCCGAGTCGATCAGTCGTTGTGCAACCTCCAAGACCTTACGACAGCTCGTCGATTTGTGAACGTTCTGCCCGCGGGTATTTCTCAGGGATTTTTCCAAGCGCAGGACATCTTCGGATTGCATGCTATGGGTTAGCGTTTGTGTAACATTTGTATCCCAATGAGAAAGTGCAAGCACGGCATCTCGAGGATCAACTGCTGCAAAAAGGGTGCAGAGATCTTCGCCTGACATCTGTTTTATGATGGGGGGAGTCTCTTCGGCGACTGTTTTTTTAAATATTTTAGGCCGCTGTTTTTTAAGGCCCTGGTTTTTGAGGGTCGTTTCTTTGTCGAGGTTGGTTTTCGCAACGGGGTCTTTGGTGGAAGTTGCGATGTGACTCGTCAAATCGGCATCTTGGTTTTGCAACCGTTCAAGAAGTTGTGACCGTTGTTGGGCATCAACATGCTCGAGTAATTCACCGACCGCCTGCACGCCAGCTTTACGCTTTTCGTTTCTCTTCATGATCGATGCAAGCCGTTTTGCGAGAGTCTTTCCGATTTCTCTCGTAGTATCTTTGCTTGGTGCAGCGAGGTTTCCCAGACTTTTGAGTACTTGGATTTGCGTGGGCTCAGGAAGACGACTTAAAATATGAGCAGACTGCTCGGAAGGGAGATGCGAAAAAACAATTGCAATGACTTGGGGGCCTTCATGGACCAGAATCTCAAAGAGATCATCCGAGTTCGCCTGATTGACAAAGTCAAACGGTAGCTTACCATCCTCGGCTACGCCGCCGTGGGATGCCGGTGGAGATTCGGGGCCGGAATTGACAGCGATGGTTGTTAGCTCAATTCCATCCGTTTGTTGGTCCGGTACTAAGTGTGAATAATCGGACTGCCCTGCAAGAAGCAGTCNGGCTTTCGATGAGCCATCATCTGGAAAGTCATTTTTGACGNTCAATGGANTGTGTTCGAACGCCATTTCAGAGATTGGCGTTCGATCTTTTTCAGTGGGTTGGCCAGCGAACTCAATATCTAATATTGGGGATNAAGTGATGGAATCTTCAGTCGCAATATTTCTGCGCCGCAGCAGTGCGACACAGCCAGCAATCAGTGCGGAACCCACGATGGCAAGCGTACCTGTGGTCAACGGGCTAGGTTGCCGGGAACGTTCAGTATGAATCGGTGGGCGGCCAGTTTCATTCTGAACCAGCCGCTGCTCAAGAGGAAAATTTAAAGTTTTGGTGGCGGCAACAGGTGGCTCGAGTGATTGATTAAGATCAACAATATAAATTTTTTCAGTCTCTAAGCCTGCAATGCACCCCGCCAAATAATTTTTGATGACTTGACCTTGATGGACCGTCAATCGTTTATTGTTTTTTGCCCGCACGGTAACCGCTGCCGTAAAGCGTGTCTCTTGCCGAATCCCTTTTTTCTCCTCAGTATCATATTGAACGGTCGCTTCTTCGATGCCGTTGAACTGGCCAATGGTTTGAGCAAATTCTTTCTCTTGGGCAATCTTAATCCGCTGTTTTCGTTGGTGTTGGTTTTCAAATGGGCTACTTGAATCGAGGGCTTTCTCTAAATATTTTCCAGATGCTGCGGTCAAAAGGTTCGCTTTAGACAAGGCGGCCATAAAATCGGCCTTTTTTGTCTTCAAAACAAAGATCTTTTGTTTCTCAATCCGATATTCCGCTAAACCTGCATCTGCGAATGCAATTTGATAGGTGGAGAGCTGCCGGACGGTGAGAGAAGTACCGGGCAGTAGATCAACTTCCGAATTATGATCGCCACTTTGATTAAGAAGCACAAATGCGGCGACGCAAAGAACCGCAGCGGTTGCGATAAGAATCTGCGTTCGTCTCGGCAGTTCCCGCAAACGTCTGACGAGATCGTTCCATGCTTGCTGGAGAGATTCCATGCGTTTTTATTTTAAGCGGCCGACCGTAAAGCCTGCGAAAAGGGAAGGTGAATAGTAAATGCGACTCCGCCCTCGGGGCAATTCTGTACTCGGACAAAACCACCGTGAAGAGCAACGAAATAATGAACGGGAATTAAATTATCTTTAAAGGTCTGATTGCTTTGACTGTCAAAAAGACGCGGAGATTCGATGTGATCGCGTCGGCTGTCGGCAATCTCTAGCTCAATGCCTTGATCCTGCCGGACTGCCGTAATGACCAACTCCCCACCGCAGGGCATTCCATGAACAGATTGCTCGCACAGACATCGGACCGCACGTTCAAACAGCGGTTCATCCATCGAGTAACGTAGATCATCGCAGATATCGACTGACAGTGTGATCGCTTGGGCAGATAACTGATCGGAGAATGTTTCGAGTACGCGCCTTACAGAGTCTTTCAAGTTGGACGTCGACGTCTTTGCCGATATTGTGCCAGCCAAGAGGACAGGAACATGTTCTTTGGTTTCATTGGAATCGGACATTCGAATCACCTTGTATGGGAAAAACAGATTTCCACGCTTCAAAAGCTGGATATGGGTTTATCTGATTTTGCTTTGTTTGTTTCGGGGTTTGTTTGGGTAGCCCGCAGAGGAGCGGGAGGCTACTCGAAACGGCGGACGGGCGTCAATCCGCGTTTGTATTGGATAGCAAAGATAGCTAGCCGAGGTCTAGAAGATGCTCGAATCAGCCGTATCGCAGAAGGGTGAATCTCGCGCCGGCTCATTCGGCTTGTCTAAACGCGAACGATAGGAGCTTTCTGCTCGCTAGCAATGACTTCCATAATCCACTGATCGATATCCGACAGCATAGAATCGCGCAAGGCGTCGCCAGCGGGATACTGCCGCAGTGTGACGGTCATACCTGCAATATGGAGCAAACGCAAATCTTCGCATACCATAGCGTCGGGATATTGATGGTTGTCACGATCAACGGTTAGAAGCAGGGGCAGACGCCGGCTCTTATTCAGGTGCGCCAGGATAGTGTCCTCGCGGGGAAGTGGCCCCCCGACGGAAAGGATTCCCGAAAAACGCTCGGGGATTGTCATGCCGATTTGAAGTGCCATGGTACCACCCGTTCCACTCCCGGCAAGAAAAATACGGTTCTTGTCAACGTGAAATCGCTGCTCCGCTCGTTCGATAGCCATGCACACCCGATCCATCGCATCAGCAGTGTGAATATCTCCTAAGGGCCAAGTGAATGCATCGCTCAATTGTGGCAGTCGCTCTTGGCCAAGCGGCAATGTTCCTCGTGGAGCAACAGCCGCGTAGTTTCGCATGCTTATCTTAGGCATTACCTGCCGAAGACATGTTTCGTTTTCGCCTGCTCCGTGAAGCCAAATTAATAATGGGTACGCATAGTTTGGCTCGTAATGCAGAGGCGTGAAAACGGAACAGATTTCGGTCTGGTCGGTCTGCTCTACGGAAGTGGAAAGATCATCAGGAAAAATATTTTGAGCTAAGGTTTCTTGTATGTCGTCGTCAGTGACTGCCGCGTCACTGACCATTGATTTCATGTCTTCGAGCATTACGTTGGATGAGAGGCGATTCATTTTCTGGGGTCTCCCTTTGCGGCCCGAAAATCTTCTACAGCAGGGGTTCTATTGCAGAAGATCAACGCGATCACAATGCATGTATTAAACGGATTCTTGATGGCCCAAAATTCTCACTGTTTGCAATACTCGTGCAGTCACGAATGGGGGCATTGGTTACTGCGGAGTGGAGAGCGAGGTTGGCGAGACCGAGATTTTTACATCGCAACGCCACTATAGGGCAACCCGACTTTGAAGCATTATCAAGATATGGCATTATTACTGGCATCGCTATCAATCAGGTGATGGGAAAATAGCATCGGCAGGCATCATGCCAATAATTCTTCCATTGTCTTTACCAGCTCTTTGACGGCCTCTACACTTTTCTGAAATTCAGCCTGTTCTTGCTCATCCAAGGCGAGCTCAATAATTTTTTCAACGCCTCCGGCACCCAGAATTGCAGGCACACCAACGTAATAGCCACCCACTTGATATTCGCTATCACAGTAGGCGGCTAATGGCAGCAAGCGTTTTTTATCTTTAACAATTGCTTCGACCATCTGTGTCGTGGCTGCGGCGGGAGCATAGAAAGCACTTCCCGTCTTGAGGAGCCCCACAATTTCTCCGCCTCCTTTCCGCGTTCTCTCGATTATTTCTTCAAGCCTTGAGGCGGAAAGTAATTGACTGATCGGGATGCCGCCCACTGAAGTGCATGTGCGGAGCGGGACCATGGTGTCACCGTGGCCACCCATCAGCATTCCCTGGACATCCTCTACGCTGACGCCGAGTTCCATGGCCAGAAAAGTTCGATATCGAGCAGTGTCTAAAACACCAGCTTGCCCCATAACTCGGCAAGGTGGGAATCCAGTGACCTTTTGAGCTCTCTGAACCATTGCATCAAGCGGGTTGCTGACCACAATCACAAACGCGTTCGGGCTATGTTTGCATACCTGTTCGGAAACAGCAGTCACAATCGAAGCATTGGTTTTTAATAAATCATCGCGGCTCATTCCAGGCTTACGAGGAAGGCCTGCGGTAATCACGACGATATCACTTTCAGAGGTGTCGCTATATTCAGTGGTTCCCGTGATTTTACTATCAAAACCAACGATGGGGCTGGCCTCGAGTAAATCGAGCGCCTTTCCGGCGGGCATGGTCTCCGTTTGTGGGATATCAAGCAAAACAATGTCGCCCAATTCAGCAGCCGCACACCAGTGTGCTGTGGTTGCACCTACATTACCTGCACCAATGATCGATATTTTGGACCGCCGCATTTGC
>NHBP01000053.1 GCA_002168195.1 Planctomycetaceae bacterium TMED10 | reverse complement strand
GCGATGCGTTGACCGATACGACGGTAGCCACATCCGCGAGCAATACCTATTTCGGTGCCGTGGTCGATTGGGCGTTCGATGTGCAGTGGGCTGATGCGGATAGTCAAAATGCACCAAATTTGATTGTGGGTGAATCTTTTGAGCTTGCTTATTATCTCGAAAACTTAAGCAACGTTGAATTAAAGAATATTGAGGTAGTGGGCGCAGCGCCAGTCTATTCGGGGCAAACGATAGATGGAGACTCTGATGAGGATGGTCGAATCGATCCGGGCGAAATTTGGAAATATGAGACACTTGGGACGGTTGCGTTGGGTGAGCAGACTCAGTCCGTGAGAGTGGCGGCCGTTTCCACGGTACTCGATATGCCGATTGTTGGTTTTCTGGATACGAGCTACTTCGGTGAATATCGCTCACTCGCCGTGACCAGCACGGCAGACTCTGGTATCGGTTCCTTGCGTTATGCGATTGAAGATGCCGCGTCGCGGGCCGAGGGTGGACAAATTTATTTTGATTTCTCTGCAATGGGTGCCGAACTTTCAGCGGGCGAGACATTTTTGATCCAGCCACTTTCACCTCTTCCCGCACTTAACGGGAGCAGTGCGATAGAGATTCTCGGGTCTGATCAAGTGTCTGTCGTGCTTGATGGATCGCTGGCTGGATCGAGTCACGGACTGGAAATTATTTCCGATGGAAATGTGGTTCGAGGTTTGACGATTCAGAATTTTGAACTTGCCGGAATCCACGTGCTTGGCAGTGAGAATACGATTTCAGGAAATCGAATCGGTCTCAGCGTACTTGATGGTGCGGCCGGCAACGGTGGTGACGGTATCTGGATTGAAGCGGGTAGTCAGAATCTGATCGGCGGCGTTGACGAAGATGGTGTGGATCAAAATATTATTGCCCATAATGCCGGTAACGGGGTCGCAGTAGAGGGTGGCAGCGCCAATCGCATCGGCACGAATGCCTTCTTTGAGAACGCTGGCATGGGGATTGATCTCGGACGAGACGGATTTACTCCAAACGACAGNTTGGCCGACTCTGGAGCCAATAATCTGATTAGTACACCCGTGATTACACGTATTGAGATTGTCGGCCAAACCGTTGAGATCGACTACCAAGTCCCTGTGAATTCGGCTGAGATGGCAGATTCATTACGCATTGAATTTTTCCAAGCGGATTCCTCTCGTCGAGAAGGCGCGAAGTTTTTGGGGACGGATCTCTACACGGTGGAAGATTTTGTTGCTGGCGGGAAGACACTGGTCGTGGAAGTAGACGAGTTCCCTGATTTTGATATGCGAATTGTTGCCACAGCAACATCGGTCCGAGGAAATACATCCGAATTTTCAGCACCAAGTGGAATCCGCTTTACGGGCCGATCGGTCAAAGCTGAGCAACAAGACGCGGTTGATGATGTCGCGGATGGAATACTTGCCAAACTTGAATCATTGCTTTCCGGAAAAACATCGACACCTGCACTCACTCCCGGACAGCCGAGTCTTGTTGCAAATGAACCGGTGTACGATTTCGTTCTCGCGGATAAAGTTATCGACGAAATTCTTATTGGTCGCAACGTATTTGCGCAAGACGAAACCGATTGTGCCCTGAATGTGGGTTCCGGAGATGATCCGCTCGTCATGATTGGTTTTGGTGAAGAAGTCGATGACGTGACGATGGCCGTGAACGACTATTGTGTCGAGCAAGTTTACGATTTGGCAGATAGTCTTTCTCTGACTCCGGGGCAGATGGTTGCCGTTATTTGGTTTGATCCAATTAACTTCACAGTAAGCATTGGCGACAATCAGGTTAGCTATGACTACGACAACAATCCCACCGAACTGTCTGGGAGCATTCCGGGCGCATCTCTCGTTGTGACTTCAGGAAGTGCAACAACACCAGGAGGTGTCCAAGGCATTATGTTTGCCGGCGATGCAAGTACCATTAATGTCCAGATGAGTACGACCAGTAGCGGAGAACTGATGCGGGGTGGCGTGAATATCTACACGGTGGGTACGGGTGCAGGAGGCACAACCATCCAGCCCTCGATTCGGACGGTCTTTCAAGGNCATCTTCCGGGAGAATCGGTCATGATGGCCTTTGATCCTTCAGCCGCACCGCAATTACTCGCTCGTACCGGAGGGCGTGGATCGCAATCGTTGGCAGGTATTTCCGGTGCAGATTCTCCTGGCGGAGGTGGCGGAGGTGGCGGTATTCCAGGATTGATTCCAGGAATGTTTTCGGGCGCAAATGGCTTTCAGCTTGCCTTCTTAGATCCGGCCTCAATGGCAAACGCGGCACTTGATATTTCAGGGTCGACGNCAGAAGCGGGTGAGGATGGCAGTGATGTTGAGGATTTAGAAAATCAGGTTCAGGAAGAGTTTGGAACGGAGGCAACCGACGAACGCGAAGAGGAAGATGAAGCTGAATTGGACGGCCGCGAAGAGGGAGATGAAGAGTCTTCTGATGAATTTGATGAATCACCTCCTGTGGAAGATGAAGAANAGATCGAAGAGTCNATATCGGGTATCTTTGATATTTTGGGCAATGCACTGGCTTCGAATTCAGGTCGAATTGATGTGATGGATATTCTTACCCGGGAAGCGTCCACTCAAAATCATCAGGCATCATCGTTCACTAAAGACGCTGAGGTCACGGTGGCGCGTTGGACACAGAATGAAAGTGCATACGATCAAATGGTGTCCGACCGCTGGGCGACTGCTTTCGATGCGCAAGAGAGTGAGAAGACTTGGACTGAAGCTCTCGAAGCTGCCCGTAAAGATGGTTAAAACGCGACGTTCCTTATGTTGACAGGTTTTGCGAGCGTTGATTTTCTGAATTCACCTGAATTCACCCCAATTCAATAGGGGCGGACTCTCGCCGACGTTTCGGATGGCTTATAATGAAGCGTCTTAATTTTCCGTGTGGCATTTCGCATTGATCGTCTATGTATTCACCATTCTTGTGCCAATGGACGCCAGCTAAAAGGACGCTACTGTTCGTTTGTCCTTTCGTCGGGCTGCTCATAAGTTTCACTGCAGTGGCTGGCGGTGCCGAACTTGGTTTGGTCGACGAAAAACCAAGAGTGGGTCGATTTGTGAAGATAGCCCAAGGCTATATGGTGCCGTATCGACAAGAAATACCGGGCACAGAGCAGAGTTTTCAGATGGTACCGATCCCCGGAGGAACCTTCCTTATGGGGAGCCCCGAAACGGAAAAGGGAAGGAACCAGGACGAAGGTCCTCAGGTGAAAGTAACGATTAACCCTTTCTGGATGAGCGAGCATGAGGTGACGTGGGGACAGTATCAAGCTTTTATGGGCCTCTATTCACAACTCAAGCAAATCCAAGGATTACGTTATCGGCTCAGTGACGAAGCAGAAGCAACCAAGCTACAGAGTCAACTGAAAGCAGCAGGGGCGGTTGATCTTTTAAAGCATTTGCAGCGACTTCCGGAGGATGTCGATGCGATTACCGCACCCACTGAGTTGTACGAACCGGACATTACCTATGAGTTTGGTAGCGATGCGGATCAACCCGCTGTAACCATGACCCAATATGCGGCCAAACAATACTCGAAGTGGGTGAGCAAGTTAACCGGAAGTTTTTACGCGTTACCGAGTGAAGCGCAATGGGAATACGCTGCGCGTGCAGGTGCCGAAACCACCTATCATTTTGGTAACGATCCCGAGCGACTCGGGGAGTATGCGTGGTATGCCGACAACGCGGATGACGCACTGCATCAGGTGGGTACGAAAAAGCCGAACCGTTGGGGTCTTTATGATATGCATGGAAACGTGGCGGAATGGGTACTGGATGGATATGATCCGGGAGGTTTCGCTCCTGACGGTCAGGTCCGTTGGTCCACGGAGGTATTTCCACGCGTGATTCGAGGTGGTTCTTGGGAAAGTACAGCGGCAGGGTGTCGTAGTGCAGCACGTTTGGCTTCACAGGACGAAGAGTGGAAAGAAGAAGATCCGAACTTGCCGAAAAGTCCCTGGTGGTTTACGACCGACCCAGCCAGAGGCGTCGGCTTTCGTCTGATCCGTGCTTTAGCGGCTCCACCAGATGAAGATAAAAAGAAGTATTGGGAAATCGATGCCGAGGAAACTGGTTGGGATGTGGAAGATCGACTTGAAGAGGGACGTGGCGTCAAAGATAACATTCATCCTGGACTCCCTGCGGTGCTGCAACAATTGAAAAAAGTGGATCAATAATTAGCAGCTTTTTGGTGCAATACAGGAGCGTCATTCCCAAAATCGTACGGGGGTAAGCGATTGACTGTATTATTTGTTACGGTGTTAAGCCTCCTGGCTGGAGGTTGGATTTTAGTTTCTGTTGCAGGTAGCGGGCCAGTCTTGGCAATGCATCGTGTTGCCCTTTCGCCGGTTTCCGAGAATGAAACAACAGAATTTCTTTCACAGGTTCTCTCCTCCGGAACGATCGATGCACAGTGGTTATCGTCAATGGGTTTTAATCCAGTGGGGGCCTATCGAGTGGATCAGATGCCGGGTGTCGCGGGACTCGTGGCCTGGAAGAAGGAGAGTGAGAGAACCTATTTGTGTGCATATCTGTTAGCGAGTGGCCAGGTTCTGGTTGATATTGTCACTTTATTTCAAACTGGGATGCTGACCACCGGCAAATCAAAAGACAGCCAATTGTTGCCTTATTCTCCGGGCAATTACATGCAAAGCTTCACCGCTACCACCGCGGTGCTTTATCGACGACACCAGGAGGGATTGCAAACGCTGACTCGGTCCAAAAAGCTCGCTGCGCTCGCGATCGATGGTAGTTTCGAAGCCGATTTTGCTGCGGTTATGTCTGAACAGTTGGAATATATTCGATCTCTTGCGCTCTGGCCGCTACGCATTCCCTGGTGGTATTTTGTGCGGCGTTCCCAGCGGCACGATAAAACGCTTGCTCAGCTTGAGACTGGAAAACGGTATTAATGTGGGGCGCTACTATTTCTGATCCTCGTGCACCGATTTTTTCTCGAATCCTTAGCGATTATATTTGTCGGCCAGATAGTTCACCGAGTCGATCAATAGATTTTGATAAGGCTTTTGTGTCCAGTCGTTCACGTCGTGTCCGACCGTAAGCCCGATCACTTCCGCTTTGCCCTGAGGACAGGCCCACATGATGGTTGCAGCTTCTTCCCCTTGAACACCGCGTATCAGAGGTACAACCTCGTCGAGCGTATATAAGTTGTTGTAAAGCTCGGTATTGCCTGTAACAAATTCCGGCGGAAAACGCCGAGTCGCCGGGTGTTTCGCAAGACGTTGCATCGTAATTGGCTGACTCGGACCATGGGTCGTACTGGCGACACCCGTAAAGTCACCCCANACAGGAAAAGGTCGATCGCCTTGAGTCAGCCGCCACTCGGTGACGAGTTTAGCATCCGCTTTGGCGTCCCCCCTATATTCAGGCCCCAAGCTTCCGGGTTCCCCGCTTTTAAATGTGGGCCACCAACTATGCATTGAACAGTGGATCAGCACTGCGGGAACACCATGCCTGCGGGTCTGGGCAATCAAATTTGCCGCTGCCTCCGTATCGCGTGATCCGGCAAAGCAAAAATTGTAGACGATCGCATCAAACTCTTTACCAAAGTCGGGGGTGCGTAATTTTTTAATTTGAGCCTCGTGGTCACCGGTCATCACCGTAAGCTCCCACCCAGCCTGTTTGGCGAGTTGACGGAAAATCGCCAGTTGCGGGGTGTAGCGATGATAGGTTCCCGGTTCGTGCGTGAAATAAAGAATTTTTTTTGTTTCTGATTCCTCGGCTTGTAGCCTTGAAGGCTGATCGTTCAGCAGAAGCGAGATCAAAAAAATTCCCAGAGATAACCACAAGATCCGCATGTCCGCCTCCAGAGTTAAATTACCATGTCACCAGTCACCAGCCGCATCTTACTGGCTGTTTGCTCGCTGTCGAGACTGCTCCTTGAGTCGTGATAAAAAAGGAGCATGCAGCGGTGGTTGGCAGGCGAGGAGAGCATCCCGATAGAACGTGGGGTCTTCATCCATCCAATCAATTATGTTGGCAACCTTAAGTGCTGATCGACTGTTCTCTTCTAGCAATCCTCGCAGTCGGTCACGAGCGACTTGTTCGTCGCCTAAGTTATAGAGTGTCCAGGCGGCCATCGCGACCACTTCATCGCTTGGATCTTTGAGTAGCTGATTGAGGAGATCTTTTTGTCCACGCGATCCCATCCCGAGTCGAAAAAGTCCAACGCATCCCCAATAGCGGATTCCACTGTCCGCATCCCCAAGCAGCGCGATCAGTTGATCTAGATCAACATCTGCTTCGCGTTGCAGCGCAAGGTCGCTGGCATCTAACAGTCGCTCAAGCGGGTAGAGCTGCGGGTTGCGTATCATTTCATAAATGGTCATTTTGTTTTGTGCAGCGCGGTACACCATTTCACTTTCAGGCAATAAGCCCGCATCGAAATGTTGAAGTTGCCACTGGCGAAGATCGTCACGCATCGCCGCAAGAATTTTTTGATACTTTGGTTTTTCCGCCAGGTTATGAATCGAATGCGGATCGTGCCAGGTGTCGTAAAGTTCTTCGGTCGGCTTAGGTCGGAAGAAGCGACCGGTTATCGCATTAGTTTTTCCCTCACGGTGATGGGCTTGCCAGGCTCCAGCGGCCGGCGCACGCCAGAGATAAGCCAGATATTGACCGCGCGGCACGTACGGCATCAGATGGCGAATATAAAGATAACGCTTGTCACGAATTGCACGGGCCGCGTCGTAGCGTTCGTCCATCCGGTCCCGGTAGGCAACCGCAAAGGCTCGGGATGGTTCCTGATGGGGACCAAGGAAAATGCGACCCTGCATCACATCCGGAATTGCTGCGTGCGCTAACGAGAGCCAGGTTTTTGGAAGGTCGATAAAACTTACAATTCTTCCCACCGTATCGCCCGGATTGTCGCTGGGGTAGAGCGATTGAAATGCCGGGGGAATGCGGATAACTAAAGGGCAATGGATGCCCGAATCAAGCAGAAATCGTTTGCTTCGCGGAAGAACGCCCCCGTGATCCGAGTTATAGATNACGATCGTATTNTTTTGGAGTCCGGCATCTCGAAGGGCATCCAGNTTGCGACCGACGAGTGTATCCATCNGCCGGACCGCATCCTGNTACTTCGCATAATTTTTACGGATNACCGGCAAGTCGGGNTGGTAGGGTGCTAGTNTGACGTTTTCCGGCGGATGCTGTGTGTGTTCCACACTTCCATGAGCGCTACTTTCGTGTGAATGCGTAAGGTTCACGATTGCGAAAAANGGCTGATGTTCAGCGAGAATCTGGTAGTCGACCTCTCCTTGATCGTTTAGTGGGGTAGGATCCCAGCAGTCCTGGTCATCGCGACCGCCAATGTTGTAATCGGTTTTATTATGATTGATGCAATAGTATCCCGCGCGACGAAGTGCATCTGCAGTGTAGGGAATTTTTTCGTGCGGAATCCGATAGCGGCTACGCATTGGCTGAGTGCCCATCGAAACGGCATGGACTCCGGTAATCCAAGTGCTTCGCTGTGGCCCGCAGACCGGGGTGGTGGCAAAACAGTGCGTGTAGCGAAAGCCCTCCTTTGCCAACTGATCGATCCGGGGCGTATCGGCGTTGGGGTGACCGTAGCAGCCGACCCACTGCACATTGTTATCTTCGGATGTGATCCAGAGCAGGTTCGGTTTCTCTACAGCAACGGCGTACGTGCAGAGCAAGACAGTCGACACACAAAGACTGATAGCAGAGCGAAAAATCATATCGATCGAATGCAATCGCGTGAAACACCTGACAAACATCCATATTGTCGACTTCGTTGATTGAGCCGTCAAGCTTAGGCCTTTATTTCACACTACTGTTGCATCGATTGAACAGCCACTTCCACCTCAAGTCGCTCGTGGCTTACACCNCGGGAAATGCCCCGGATGGGTGCAGCTCGGCTNGCATCGAGGCCGGACGCCAAGCGNACGTAATTGTCGTTCGTGCAACAATGGTTGGCTGGATCGAAACCAACCCATCCCANATCANGGACATNGATTTCCGCCCATGCGTGACTTGCCTCATCGGGTGAAAGTTGGTCACTTGCCAATAGATATCCGCTTATATAGCGGGCGGGAATTCCAATGACTCCACACGCGGCGATAAGAAGATGCGCATAGTCTTGGCAAACACCACGTCCATTTTCGAGCGCCTGTCGCGCCGTAGTCGTCACGCTCGTACTTTCTGTTTCGTATGTGAGTGCATCAGAAATACACTTTGCCAGATCGTGGATATTTTGAATGGTGACTTGGCCAAATGTGCCACTCACGACTCCCGTGGCCAATGTAATGATCGCCTGATCNGNAAGGGTNGCATGGGTCTGTTGAAGGTAGGCCANNGGATGAATAATCTCATTGTGATCGCGTAATACTCCACCCGTCTCGCTGGTTTCGACAGTCCCCTCCACCTTAATTTCGATTGTCTCCGGGGGATTTTCGATGCTATAGGTCTGGATAATATTACCCGCTCCGTCGGTAATTTGCGTGCCTGCCGTTCCTTCTGNCATGTGGACGTGCCAGCTTTCAATTTTTTGTCCCGCATGTGGAGTCGGAAACAGCCGCATACTCTGTGTTATTCGTCGCACAGGCTCAGAATAGCTATAACGAGTAACGTGAGAGATATTCAATCGCATTGCTCGCCTCAAAAATAAGATATTCGCATGGTTTCACCGATCGCATCAATTTCATTTACAAAATTGGTCAGAAATTCATGCAATCCTTGTTCGAGAATCTGATCCACATCCATCGCGATGGTACTGTTTTTTAGCTGGGCAACCATTTTCTGTGCCTCAGACTGTTGCTGAAGTATGTATTCTAAGCGATCAAAGTGACGTGTGGCTCGGTCCAGGCAATGCAGCAGAGACCGTGGGCAAGCAACGTTTAAAATCAGAAAGTGCGCCACTTTATGAGGTGTTTGCAGTCCTCCATAGGCCCAACGGAAAGCCCGATAGGCCGACATGGCTCGCAAGAGTGTACTCCACTGATAGTGATCGACTTCACTGCCAACTGCGGCCGGTGTTGGCAGCAACACGTAATACTTTACATCGAGCAAGCGTGCCGTATTGTCCGCTCGCTCAATAAAGTATCCGAGGTTTAAAAAGTCGTATCCTTCATCTTCGAGTTGGGTACTTTCGATTGCTCCCCGAATCAGGCTGACGCGGCTTTTTGTCCAGTCACACAGTACGGGAAGATTTGCCGTATTGTATTTCTCTTTTGCCAATTGTTTCANTTCTTGGTACCCGGTGTTCATCGCGTCCCATACCTGGGTCGTTAGCGCGGTCCTTACAGCGCGAGAATTTTCGCGCGCTTTGTTGATGCAGGAAGCTACCGAGTTGGGATTGTCCAGATCGTGAAACAAATAGTGTTCAATATNCGCCTGCTTCGGTGGCCCATACTTCTTTTTATAACCGGCGTCAGAGCCCGAGACTGAAAGGATTGAGGCCCACTCATTTTGATATCCGGTGCCAGCGCTTGGCATCANCGCAATTCGATAGCCTACTTCTAATAANCGCGCAGTNAATTCTGCGCGCTCCATATAGCGACTAATCCAGAAAAGGTTTTGCGCGGTTCGGCTTAGCATGACAAACTATCTTTTTTCAAAATGAATCGCATCCATATTACTCAACAAGTACCCATGTATCTTTGACACCACCTCCCTGTGATGAGTTGACGACCAACGACCCTTCCTTCATTGCTACTCTGGTAAGTCCACCCGGACAAACGTAAGTCGATTTACCAACCAAGCAGAAGGGCCTCAAGTCAACGTGGCGAGGNACCAATTGCTGCTCGACATAGGTTGGTGTCGTCGAAAGGGCCAGCGTTGGCTGGGCAATAAAATCTTCTGGTTCTGCTTTGAGTTCTTCCGTAAACCGTTCAATCTGTTGCTTGGTGGAAGTCGGGCCAACCAGCATTCCATAGCCTCCCGATCCGTGAACACGTTTGATCACTAGTTCTTCCACCCGCTCAAGAACATATTTTAAATCGTCGGCCTGACTGCACCGATAGGTTGGCACATTGTTGAGGATAGGNTCCTCGCCTAAATAAAACCGGATCATTTCCGGCACGTATGTGTAAATTGCTTTATCATCAGCCACTCCGACTCCTGGTGCTGAACAGATGGAAATCCCCCCCGCGCGGTACGCATTCATCAGTCCCGGAATGCCCAGCATGGAGTTACTTCGGAAGCAGAGGGGGTCAANNAAATCATCATCCACGCGTCGATAGAGCACNTCGACGCGTTCGGGACCGCGGATGGTCCGCATATAGACTAAGTCACCTTCCACAAAAAGATCTTGTCCNTCGACAAGTTCCACTCCCATCATATCAGCGAGAAAACTATGTTCNTAATAGGCGCTGTTCATGGCACCCGGTGTGAGGACGGCAATTTTCGGCTCGCCATCACATTTAGCCGGCGCTACGCTAAGCAAAGTTCGCCGTAAAATTTCTGGATAATCTTCAATCGGAGCGACACGATTTTTTTGAAAGAGNTTGGGAAACATCCGCATCATAATTTCCCGGTTTTCAAGCATATAAGAGACCCCGGAAGGCGTTCNNCAATTGTCCTCGAGTACAAAAAACTCGTCAGCTCCGGTGCGGACAATGTCAGTCCCGATAATATGTCCAAAAATGCCTTGAGGTGGCTGGAAGCCGACTGCTTCATGTTCGTAGGCGGGATTTTTATATACAAGATATGCNGGAACNTTTCCGGCACGAATAATTTCNCCTTTTCCGTAGACATCNAGCANAAATGAATTGAGTGCCCGCGCTCGTTGTCNCACGCCACTTTCAATTTTTCTCCATTCGCGAGCGGTNAGAATGCGCGGCACCATGTCAAACGGAATCAAGCGTTCGNCATCNTCNTTGTTTCCATAGGTAACGAATGTAATTCCGATGCGGCGAAAGAGTTTNTCNGCCTCGGAGTGTTTCATNGCCACAAGGTCGGCTGGCATCGAGCGGACCCAATCGATGACCTGTCGATACGGCTCGCGAACCTCCTCATTATCAAACATCTCGTTAAACACCGANCGATAGCCCTTCGCNTGGGTGGAGATGGGAANAAACGAATCTTTTGCCATGTTCGACCATTCCAAGATAGCTGGCCTTTTGAGTTACGAATAGCGGGCAGGTAACTTGCTTTGCATAGTTTTTTTGGAGTTTTACGCTTGCTTGCACAGTTAGGCGAACCGGATAAGCTTAGGGAATCTTGTCGCCCTGTNANTCTNTCGAGGAACCANCATGTCTATTTGTCGCNGTCTNTTGATNATGCTTNGNATTTTGTTCNTCCCGATCGGAATTGTTTCGTTAAGAGCCGCGGANCCNGTTCCCTATGGGGCACCCATTGATTTAGTNACGGCAAAAAAAGTGATGGCGGCNGCAGAAGCTGAGGCGAANAAGAACTCGTGGTCGGTTGTGATCGCGATCGTCGATGGTGGNGGTCACTTAGTCATGCTTGAGCGACTCGANAATACGCAGTGGGGGAGTGTGGAAATNGCGCAACGCAAAGCACTGACGGCCGCAAAATTTCGCCGACCCACCCGATTTTGGGAAGAACGGATTGCTAAAGGAGGAGTGGATTTAAAGNTNNTNAAGATCAATGGTTTTCCCATGGANGGAGGNCTTCCGATNATTCANCAAGGCAAAGTGATCGGAGCGATCGGCGTTTCCGGCGTNACTTCCACTCAAGACGCNCAAATCGGCCGNGCAGGAATAGCANCGCTTGGTAACCGTNCATCTTAGAGGCTGATCTGGAGATCAGCGATCACAGGATAGTGATCCGATGGAAATCGGCCTTGTACNGGCCCTTCGAGTTTATCACATCCGCGCACTTGCACCTTACCTGCGATTAGCAACCAGTCGATTCGTTTTTTTGTCTGCAGTCCTTCCCAGCCCCCATAGGTTCCCGGGTATGGATCATCGGGTTGGACAACATCCCATACGTCGAGCAGTGGCAGTGCGCGGTTGTCGGTTAGTAGTTTATGCGGATCCGAATCGGGCGCTGCGTTAAAGTCACCTGCGAGTACCACGGCTTGAACTTTGCCAATACCCTGGTTGCGTTTGATTTTTTCGAGTAGCCAGGAATGAATCAATTGAACGCCTTTTGCCCGCAGCATCCCATTTTTCCCGCTCGGGAGATGGACATTGAGAACCAGCACCGCAGGACCACCTTTTTTACCTTGCAGTACGACCCAGGTTACTTTTCTCGGATACTGATCTTCCCACGTATTGCTGCCTGGGGTACCGGGTGTGTCAGAAAGCCAAAAATCTCCCTGCTCTTTGAGTTGGAACTGATCACTCTGAAATAAAATGGAGGTNCTTTCACCTAATCCGGTGGCATTGCGTCCCCGCCCCACAAATGTAAAGCGAGGTAGTCGCGATTGAAGATCTTTAATTTGACCGATCTTATCTTCCTGAAGACAGACAACCTGGGCACCACTTTTGCGGATTTGCTCGGCGACCGCATCGACGCGTTGTTGCCAGCGATTNTCAACATCACTTTTAAAGTCAAAGCGAATGTTGTAGGTCATCACACGCAGAANGAGCGATTTATTNGCCGCCTCGCATGCGCATGGATGGGCAATCCNAANAAAGAGAAGNGGGNCAATCAAGAGTGGCAAACGCCGNGCATGGTGTNTGCTAAGGTGAGTCAATGNATCACTCCTTCNNTTTGCTTTNTTGCAACAAAAGTCCGCCCCGCTTTCAGTGTAAAATACGTTTTCTGTCCCGACAAGCAAATAGAACGTTGCTCAACTTGGTCGGCTTGACTCTGGCTTAACTTNGGTAAGGAAATTCAGCATGGGTTGTGCTAGGATAGTATTGTGGTTTGACAATATAATATTGCACGGTGATCACGGTGATCACGGTGATGAAGCTTAATTCGTAACGAGCCAAGGGCGAGGAATANAGGATGAATTTNGAAGGTTTTTTTCGACAGATCGGGGAGTTTGATCTCGAAGAGCCCCGCAAAAAAATTNTGGAACTTACCGAAGAAGACTGGAACTCGGANGCGTGGCGTCAGAAAACCTATCCGGTGCATCAACAGACGCAGACCATTTCACTAATTTTTGATAAAGACTTCCGACATAGCAATCCGACCATCCATCCGCGATACGAAGAGTTTAAGGATGCTCTGGCACCCACACTGCAAAAAGTTGTCGCTTACTTCAATCAGATGCCGATAGCGCAGGAAAATAAAGCGACTTATGGTGATGGTTTCTTTGTGCGGCTNATTATAGTGAAGCTTCGGGATGACGGGATTGTACATCCTCATGGTGACGGTGGTTTTTCGTTAATGCACTCCCATCGAGTTCATATGCCTGTATTTGTTNAGGGTGAAGTGCTTTTTAAGATTGGTCCCNAGGTTCGCACGTTGGAGGCAGGTACGATTTGGGAAATCAACAACAAGTGTTTGCACGCGGTAAAAAATGTTTCAGGTAAACCGCGGATTCACGTTATCGCCGATTGGGTGATCCCTGGAGAACGCTGTTGTTGCGGGAAACGTTTGCGCCCGGATGGCAACTGTAGCCCNGAGGATTGCCACGCAACAGACAATATGCGAATGCCTTGCGAATGTTTGAGTATGGTTGTTTGAATTGTCTATCGAGAGTGGCCTTTTGCGGTACCCCAACTCATAATTTTCCTTGCGGAATTCTAGGATGTACGATCCGTCGCCACAACGGCGGAATGAGTGCAATCCAGAAGCAACCATAGTAGCCGCTCGGTAGTGTAGGTGCGTTCTGGGAAGGTTGCAGTTTCCAAAATGCGTCACTGGCTTTCATGTGGTGCGCAGGATGGCGCGTGAGTTCAAGCAGTGTCCAACGTGACCATCGCTCTTCGGATTGCCAGGAATGCATCTCGGTCTGCCGCTCACCCTGCTGACGGATCAGCCCGTAGTGCCGAATGTAATTAATGTATTCGAGCAGGAAGACGGCAAACAACGCTTGAAGTAAGAAGGCTCCACTTACCCAGGGGCCGAAAGTCACATACATGGCGGCGACGAGGGTCATCTCGAGGATCAGGCCCCAATAAACGGGGTTACGGAATCCACCGTATCCCTTTCGCCCGGGGATGGCTGCAGCGTCTCGGAACTGTCCGGGAATTGTGCGGGCCACAAACCACCACAAGGATTCTCCTACTCGTGCGGTTGCTGGATCGTTTTCGGTAGAGACATGCTTGTGATGGGTGACGTTGTGTTCGGTGGTAAAATGGAGATAGAGCACACTGAGCAAATTGAAACGTCCGATCCACCAACCGACGGACCGCGGTTTTTTATGCCCCAGTTCATGCGCAACAATGATCCCCGATGCCCCCGAGCAGAGTCCTGTGCTAAAGGCAGCCATCCACGTTGTCCATTGAGGACCATCAATCGATGCGCGGTAAATGAGTGATAGAATGGCTGCACACTGGAGCAGCGCGTGAGCATAAAGCAGGTTTTCAAAAGGTCGTCCAGTTGCGGGCGGGGGTTTCGGTTTTTTTGCACGTCCCAGGATCAGGTCCAAGAGTGGACCGGCGCCCAGCATGTAGAGCAGGCCGGAAGCCACCCAATAGCCGCCAACCATGTTTGTGGTGATGACGAGCAAAGGGTTGACCAAGCCGAGTAGATGCCATCGCCAACTTTCAGGTTTTAGTCTCTCTTCACGATTCATGGAACGTGTGATTCATGCAACGCGTCAGTCTGGTGCCTGACTGTTTAAAGTTTATATCTGCGTGACTACCAATTTGACCTGTAAAGGGATCAGCAAACCTCTAGTCGGCCGTGAACAAGTTACTTTAGTACACCACGGCCAGAAAACCAGCGCCAGAAAACCAGCGCCTGTTATCTCACTAGTTAAAACGGCAACAACCGAAGGCATCATTTGCTGCTCATTTTCTGTAAGTAGCAGCCGGTTGCAGGGAGATGCAAAACTCGGTGATACCTTGTTGGACACCCGTCTCGCGGGGCCTTCTTGGTGGGAGCAGCAAATTTTGTGGAAAGTCATGCGTGTATTGCTACGGCGAAGCCAGACCTTGAAGGCGACCCGGCATTGCATGTCGAATTCGTTTCTTCTAATGTGAAGTAGTGGCAAGTGACCCCAAACCAACCGCTAGTACTATGAAACGAATTCTGCTTGCATTTGTTCTTCTTTACGCGTTGAGCGATTCAGCAATCGCTGCGCCGGGGAGCAATCAAAACAAGACACCCACCAGAAGGTTCCTGGAAAAAAATGGTTCTCCCGAGTTTCGTTCCTCCGGTCGCCCCATTGGTACTTCTAGTGCTTCGCAAAAAGCTCGTACTCGTAAGAGGAGTACACGTAACGCCACATCAAATCGAAGAAGGAGTGCTGCTTCCGCTTCGACCGGCACGTCTGGCCGACCACTTCGAATTTCCAGCGGTGCCGGAAGAATCTCTGGGCGGCCAGGAAATGTTTCGGGAAATGACCTCCGATTTTCCGGTTCGCAACCGGCCAGGACCAATATTACCTCACGAGGAAACGCGCCCAGGTTGCGATAGTTAACTGGTTGGGTTTAATGACCTGTGTCTCGACAACCGGGTGCGATGAAATCAATGAAGCGGAGGGCAAGGGACTCGAACCCCCAACCCCTTGCGGGGCACCTGATTTCGAATCACTTCATAACACTCGAACACTTTTCGGATACCCGCGTAATACCCTCAAAGACAGTATGCTGCGACTTGGGTTGTAGTCACTGGTAATAGAAGGATGCGGGGGCTGTTGATACCGCCTTACCAAGGTCTCCTGCCCACCAGCATCGCAAGACTAAGAGGAATTAGCGGCGGTATGGCCGATTCCGGTAACAAACTTGGCCCACCAGAGATTTAGATACCCGCGCGCGGGTAGGAACGCCAAAGGCTCAGCTCAGCGTGTTGTTTGAAACAAGTTGCTTGTTTGGGAAAGCCGAAAATGCTGAAAATATTTTGAAATCGAAATAGTCGAATATGTCCTGTACTTTCTGCTTCGTTCCTTGATCAAGGCTCTCAATATTTTTTGTAAGCTGTTTTTCAACAGATTCCTCGAGGTGGCTGTTCGAAGTATAGCTTGCGTTTCGATATTCAATCTCATTCAGATTTTCTGCAAACACCCGAAGACCTGTTGTGTCCAGTATTTTTTCAGTTTCTTTTTCTGGGTTTAGCAGCAAGTCAGAATAAAAAACGACGCATAATTTATTCGTATCCAGCTTTTTGATGGTGGCGCAATTATTTAGACACCAATGGGCAATCTGCAATTCAAAATCCGAATCCAAGGTGTCAAGAAACGCAGCATGCTCGATGAACCGCTCGCTGTTGATACTTTCGGTGATATTATGTCCAATCGAAACGTGGTCTCTTTCAAATGATTTAGTGCGGGAAATGCACACGTCAATCGGGTGTCTGATAAGGAACACAGGCTTGAACTTAAAATCAAACTGGGCAATCAAATAAGGTACTAGTAAGTTTGCTCTTACAAATTTGGTGAGCGCAAAATTGCTCCTTATTGTTTTTTTTATACCCAGAAAAGTTCTTGTCCAATCTGAGTGAACTTTGAACTCAAGGATTTCTTTAAAAAGCCTTAGGTAATCTTTGTTTATATCACTTGCCGGGATGAAGGGGCGCCACCCGAATTTTAAGGGCTTGGGAACAACGCCTCGCTCCACATGCAAAGGCTCCCAGTTGATACAGACAGGCAACGCGGCGCTAAGTATTTCCATCAGCCAAGTGCTACCGCCCCGTGCTTCACTAAAGATAATGATGCTATCCGCACATTGAAATCTCTTTGATTTCAATGTGATTTTTATCAAGATATCTCGTAATTTTTTTCTTAAATATTTCATCAATGCGGATAAGTTTTTCCCATCGGCTCGGATTTTGGATTTGGCAATTCCACAACACCTATGCCGTCTTTCTGGCGTAGCTGCGGCCCTCTTTCTAGTGATCTGATATTTTCGCGTCAACCTTTTCGCAAGTAGTGGAGCAGCTGCGTAACTTCCTGCTCGGTTCTACATATCAAGTCGCCTATTTTGAAATTGGAAAATGGATCGTTCCGTCCGTGGAATCAATAAGCACCCGTAAGGTGATTTGCGGCTTTGGATGCACCAGTTGGTGATACCTGCCGCCTTGGTGCGACCACTAAAAAAATCGAACCTCTCGTTTTCGGAAGAAATAAGAGCGGAGGGCAGGGGACTCGAACCCCCAACCCCTTGCGGGGCACCTGATTTCGAATCAGGCTGCTAGCCAATTCGCGTACCCTCCGTTGAGTGCGTATCGTAACACGCAGCTCATTATCCTGCCCCCAATGTACTTCTGCCCAGAATGTCGGGCAATACTCCTGTAATCGCTTTGGCAGAGAGAATCGCTATAAGCGATACCCGCAGTCACTTGTAGGCCGCATGATCGCGCAAAGTGTTGCCAGAGGGCGCCTCTCGTGTTGGCTGTAAAGCTCATACCCAACAGGACGGTTCTGCGCATCCTGCCCCGTATGACGCGTTGCTGCGAATAGTTGCGATTTGGACAGCCTACAGGTCGATGCTGACCATGCGGCCCAGGGTCGTACTGCTGCCCCCACGAAGGGATGCTCAAGGAGGCACGGTCCATGGACGGACCTGAATTAACCTGCAACCGAAGGAGCTTCCTTATGCCAAAAAGTATCTATCGCATTGTCACCCGTGGGTCGGATGGTGGAATTCAGACGCGCGATTTTGATCAGGCCGATCCAATTCTCAAAATGCATACCCAACTCGGTGTCGATGATTGCAGTACCGATTTGGCACTTCGCGGCATGCCTGTCTTTCGTGGTCTTGTAGGGCCCATGCCGGAGGGAAAGCATATTGTTCGCTATGAATCCCCTGAAGTCTTCGAATCGTTGACCAAAGAGTGGGGCAGTGAGAGCAACTCCGAACGCAAGGCGCGACGTCGCTCGGCAAAGTAAGTCGCGGCGAAACTACTGCCGAGTCGAACTTCCTCGCCAAGCTGATCCATAACGTGGCGGATCGTTTTCAATGCGGTGAACTCCCCCGATCGCCCCGCGACCAGAGACCGTTGTGGTTGCCTGTCTGCCTCCACCATGGACTGGGGTTCGGTGCACAACTTCTTCTTCGACGTAGCGATGCGAGGTCACTGGCACCTGATAGGTCTGCTTTTCGGGTACAAGATCGCGACGAGTAACTTGTCGCTGTGTCTGTTCTGACCGTGTTTCCCATCGCGTTTCGGGAACCAGGTGATATCCGACATACGGGGTTTTAAATGGATGCAGCACATCGTGCCAGCGACCTTCCCAGCGGTAGGTCGTGACGGGTGTATAACTCAATTGTGTATGCGGTTCGTAGCTTGTGGATACTTTTTCTCGGTAGACCGTTTTTTCTCGTTGTTCCATTCTCTTTTCAATCACGGGTCGACGGACAGTGCTACGCGTTTCCTTGTAGGTGACACCGTTTTCCGTGTAGTAACGGACCGAGGGTTGTGCAACTGCATCCAGAGAACAGAAGGTGAGGCAGAGAATGCCTACGCTAACGATGCTGAAGAAGGAAATCAGGGACAATGCCCCGCGTCGCATCCTTGCTCGCATGACTGGCCTCCCTTCGCTTGTTGCCCGCCTCCTATGTATCGGACAGCGGAGCGTAGGGCCTTTAGTAAAGAAGGGTAATGCGGGCGGGATTTTAGATAAAAATTTGATCCCCCTCATATCGATTTGTAGCTGAGCAGCATTAGTTTCCTGCGGGAAGTCGAGGGAGTGGTTTGGGTTTACGACTTGCAAGCGGGTTTGCTCGGCCTCCCTTTTTTGGCGTTACTTTCGCTTGGCTCGCTTCGGTAAGAATCGCCGCATCCATCGCCTGCAGGTCGTGAACCCAAACACGCATCTGCATGTTGCCCACGCCACGTGAACCGCTTAGCGCACGGCTCGGCGCTAAAGGTCCAAAGAAGGGTGGTGCGAATCGGAGACGACTTTGCCTTGCGCCGGAGAATCCACCGAGCGAAATACTGCCACGGTCGGGAACTACGACCGTGGTCTGCAGGCCGCGTTGTTGAAAGGCTGGGAGTTGAATCGTCTGTCCGGTAGCGCCCCGAACGGTAAGCACAATACTGAGCAAAAGCGAGCAGATGGCTGCCGAACGGATATCGGAAATTCTGTTAATCAACCGCATCGCGCGCTCCAGGCTTCAATGCACCCACACATCCTCACCTCGGGCATTGTATCGCGTTGGACGGAAAAAATACAGGAAAAACATGGTTCATCTGCCGGTCATTGCTTTAAGGCGTTGACGGAGGTTGTATCCCCCTTTGGACTTTCGGCAATTGACGACTGCTAGCTTCGGGCACATTCCGGCGGCCCAAGTGCTGTTCTGTTTGGTCGGGAATTGGTATCCTATCAGTGTACGGCACAGAAGTGCACGGCAGAGGAAATGTCCGAGCACTTACAACCCATAGTTTTTGAGTACATCAACAGAGTCTATCTACTAGCAGCAAATAGGAGTAAATCGATGAAGAGCTTAATTAAATGTGGCCTGCTAATGGCAGTGATCGGAACGGCATTTGTGTTTGCCGCGCCTCAGCGTGCCGAAGCCCGCCGCT
>NHBP01000052.1 GCA_002168195.1 Planctomycetaceae bacterium TMED10 | reverse complement strand
GTTTCATCCACTTTTCTGCCCGGCAGTTCACCACCCTCTCCCGGCTTGGCACCCTGAGATATTTTTATCTGTAGTTCATCCGCGTTCGTTAAATAGGAAGCGGTCACACCAAACCGTCCCGACGCGATCTGCTTGATCGCCGACCTCCGCGAGTCACCATTGGGCAGCGGTTCGAATCGCGCCGGATCTTCACCCCCTTCACCGGTATTGCTCTTGCCTCCCAAGCGATTCATGGCAATGGCCAGGGTTTCGTGGGACTCGGCGGAAATCGAGCCAAAACTCATTGCACCGGTGCAAAATCGCTTGACGATTTCCGCTGCCGACTGAACTTCTTCAAGCGGGATGGATTGTTCGACTGGACTGAATTTCAGTAATCCCCGCAACGTACAGCGCACCTGATTGACCTGATTCATATGGGAGGCATAGCGGTCATAAGCATTCGCATCGTTACCCCGCGCGGCCACCTGAAGATCGGAAATCGCCGTCGGATCCCAAGCGTGATGTTCTCCTTCAGCACGCCAATGAAATTCACCCGGATTGGGCAGGGTTGTGACCGCCGAGTCTGACGGGGCAAGGCCCCGATAACCCAAATCATGCCGCCGCAGTGTTTCTTCGGCAAGCACCGCGAAATCCACGCCCTGGATCCGACTCGGTGTACCGACAAAACAGCGATCGATCACTTCATCGCGCAATCCAATGGCTTCGAATATCTGTGCTCCCTTATAACTTTGCAGGGTTGAAATTCCCATCTTTGCCATGACCTTGAGCATGCCCTTCGCCACACCCTTGCGGTAGGCAGTCACCAGATTGCGATCTTCTCGCGTCAATTCAGCGGGATGCCGGATCGCCGCATCGTCGGTTGCCTCAACTCCGGAGGGTGGCTCAATCAAGCCTTCGCGACGACATTGCCAAAGCGTTTCAAAAGCGAGATAGGGGTTGATGCCATCAGCACCATAACCGACCAGCAGGCAGTGATGGTGAACCTCGCGAGCCTCTCCAGTCTCGACCACAATTCCAATACGCGTCCGCTGCGCTCTTTTGACCAGATGGTGGTGTACGGCTCCAGTCGCCAAAAGCGCACTGACCGGGACCCGCTCAGCAGACATCTGGCGATCAGAGAGGATGACAAGGCTCATCCCTGCATCGATTGCTTCTTCCGCTTCGCGACAAATGCGATCCAGCGCCACGGTTAATCCAGCAGGCCCCTCGGAACGGGGCCAAGTGATATCGATTTGCTGGGATCGCCACCCTCGGTGATCCATTTCTTTGATTCCGGCCAACTGCTCATTCGAAAGAATCGGGTGCGGTACTCGGAGACGATGACAGTGCTCTTCGGAAGTCTCCAGCAAATTTCGCTCGGGACCGATAGCACACTCCAGAGACATCACGACCTCTTCACGGATCGAGTCGATAGCGGGGTTGGTCACCTGTGCAAAGAGCTGCTTGAAGTAATCGTAGAGCATTCGCGGCTGATCACTCAAGCACGCGAGTGCCGAATCGTTGCCCATAGAGCCGACCGGATCTCTTAATTCCCGGATTAACGGTAGCAACATAAACTTGAGAGTTTCGATTGTGTAACCAAAGGCACGCATCCGCGCAACGAGTGTCTGGTCATCCAGACCGACCGCATGCTTGGGATCAAGCTCATCGAGTTCCATTCGCTGATGTCTGAGCCACTCCCCATAAGGCCGGAGTCGTGAATATTGATGCTTAAGCTCTTCGTCAGAAATCAGTCGGCCCTGTTCAAAATCGACCAGAAACATTCTTCCCGGTTGTAAGCGACCTTTCAATTTGACATTCTCAGGCGCGACCGGAAGCACGCCGACTTCGCTCGCCATGATCACGCGATCGTCGTGCGTCAGATAATAGCGCGATGGTCTCAGGCCGTTGCGGTCGAGCACTGCTCCGATGTATTTACCATCGGTAAATGCAATCGATGCCGGCCCGTCCCAGGGCTCCATCAGACAGGAGTGGTATTCATAAAAATTACGTTTGTCGACGGGCATCGACTCATGATTCTGCCACGCCTCGGGGACCATCATCATGACAGCCTCCTGCAGCGTACGCCCGGTCATCAGGAGAAATTCGAGGACGTTGTCAAAAGTGCCTGAGTCACTGCAATCGGGCTCACAGACGGGAAACAACTTGTCCATCTGGTCACCAAATAACGGCGATGACACGACACCCTCGCGCGCCCGCATCCAGTTCATGTTGCCACGCAGCGTATTGATTTCACCGTTATGGCTCATGAATCGGCAAGGCTGCGCTCGATCCCACGAAGGAAAAGTGTTTGTGGAAAACCGCGAGTGCACCATCGCCAAGTGGCTCTTGTATCGCGGATCGGCCAGATCCGGATAGTAGAGAATCAATTGTTCGGTCGAAAGCATCCCTTTGTAGATGATCACCTTCGTCGAAAGCGAACAAACATAAAACATCAAACGCTGCGTTAAAGAAGTATCCGACCGCAACAAATGACTCACCTGTTTCCGAATCAGATAAAGCTTGCGCTCGAAAGCATCATCGGCAAGCCCATCGGCAGCGGCAATCACGAGTTGCTCAATCACTGGTTCGGCCTGACGCGCCGTCGGTCCGATATCCGCTTTTTCCGTTTCTGTCGGAACAGCCCGCCAACCGAGCAGCTTTTGTCCCTGCTGGAGAACAATTTCCTCGAACAGCTTTTTGCAGGTCGCGCGTTCGGTTTCAGATTGTGGAAGAAAGATATTCCCGGCAGCAAATTGCCCGGCTGGTGGTAATTCGATACCCAAATCGTCCTTAATGACATCGCGCAAAAATTCGTGCGGCAGAGCGGTGAGGATGCCCGCACCATCGCCAGTATTTGCCTCGCAACCGCATGCGCCGCGATGATCCATATTGCGAAGAATTTCCTCCGCATCGAGGATCATCTGGTGACTTCGCTTCCCTTTCACATGCGCAATAAACCCAACGCCACAAGCATCGTGCTCCTGCTCCGGATCATAGAGACCCTGTTTTTGGGGTCGCTGCATTCGGTATTTATCGCGAATGCTTGTCACTCGTTTATTTATGCCTGTCAAACCTTGCTCCCTCGTTGGCTCTCCTACCCGGTAATCTGCCTGTTGCACTCAACCCTTTTACTGGCCATCGTGCTCACGACACCAGGTGACCATATCGTCTACCGACATCTTGGATCTATCCACTGCTTCAACTGAATCGCCAGCCGTGGTATCCGCCTGCTTCTCCTGCACCTCCTGCACCTCCTGCACCTCCTGCACCTCCGCGGCTTCCGCCTCGGCAGAACCACCTGGATCGGTCTCGTCAGCCGACGCGTCACTCTCTGCAGGCATGTCGGCCTCGGTATCCGTAACTGCCGCCCCAGATCCGGCATCCCCGCGCGCTGCGGCAAGCTTTTCGGCAATGCTCATCGCACCGGAATCTTTCACCGGTGGGCTCTCGCTCGCAGCTTCCGCCTTCGCCGGCGTGGCAGCCGCTCCGGCACCACCCCGCGCTGCAGCNAGCTTTTCNGCAATGCTCATCGCACCGGAATCTTTCACCGGTGGNNTCTCNCTCGNANNTTCCGCCTTCGCCGGTGCGGCAGNCGCTCCGGAACCNCCGCGTGCTGCGGCAAGCTTTTCGGCAATGCTCATCGCACCGGAAGAGGTCGGACTGGCTTCCGACTTTGCTCCGCCAGAATCTTGCATACGGGCCATCTCGAGCGGTGAGAGTTTTTTGCCTCCCTCTTGTTTCTTATCTTTCTCAACAGGAGCCGTTTTGGCAGGTGTTTTTTTTGCCGCCGGACTCCCTGCTTTAACGGCCTTTTTTTCTTTTGGTTCAGGCCGCTCAATTACTTTCAAGTAATCGACATCGATATCGAACCAGCCAATATTGGAATAATGGTCAAATTCCACCAACGCTCGACCGTTCATATTGACTGTCTTCACGCGGCCGGTTTGACCCTTGAATCGCGCAAGTTCCGCGCAACGGTCGTCTACAAGCACAAATTTATCCGTATAATCGCGCTTGAGTTTTTCGATATGTTCAAAAACGGTCATGATCAGACCTCCTGCACTGTCATCTGTTTAGCCTTACATCTTCTCAATTTAGGAGCGCCAAAACAAGGACCGCAGAGAACCGCCTTTCGTCGCCGAATTGTCCAAAGCGAGCTTAAATCTGCAATTTCAATTGCCCCACCGTTCCACTATCCTGAGATCCATCTGGCGGGACCCCCTTTGGGGATATCTGAAGCGATATGGCCCCCTCATTTTCCGCCAAAACCACCCG
The DNA here is from genome assembly GCA_002168195.1 of Planctomycetaceae bacterium TMED10. GTDB lineage: Bacteria > Planctomycetota > Planctomycetia > Pirellulales > UBA7805 > UBA7805. The sequence continues at coordinate 38,887 of NHBP01000052.1, read as the reverse complement.
AGGATCATCGATGGCCACACATAAACGCATCTTGGTTACAGGAGGCGCTGGATTTTTGGGTGCGTTTTTGTGCGAGCGAATGGTGACTGAAGGGCACGACGTTATCTGCCTGGATAACTTTTTTACGAGTCAAAAAAGCAATATTGTGGATCTGCTAAAACAACCGAATTTCGAGTTCATCCGCCATGATATTACCCACCCGATTTGGCTGGAGGTTGATGAGATTTACAATCTGGCGTGCCCTGCCGCACCTGGACATTACCAGTTCAACCCCATCAAGACATTAAAGACTTCGGTGCTCGGGGCAATCAATGCTCTCGGGATCGCCAAGAGATGTCGGGCCAAAATCTTGCAAGCCTCCACGAGCGAGGTTTATGGTGACCCCGAAATCCATCCGCAACCCGAATCCTACCGCGGTTCGGTCAACCCGGTCGGACCCCGAGCGTGCTACGACGAGGGAAAGCGTGCTGCCGAAACGCTGTTCATGGAATATCATCGCATGAATGGCGTCAACGTAAGAATCGTGCGCATCTTTAATACGTATGGGCCGCGAATGCATCCGTACGATGGTCGGGTTGTTTCCAATTTCATCGGGCAGGCGATACGGGGAGAAAATATTACCGTGTTTGGTGATGGAAGCCAGACTCGATCCTTTTGCTACCGTGATGATCTGGTCGAGGGAATGGTGCGGATGATGAATGGACCAGACAACTTCATTGGCCCGGTAAATTTAGGAAATGCCGGTGAGTTTACGGTGCTTGAACTTGCGGAACTGATCATTGAGATGACACACAGCAAATCCAAAATTATCCATAAAGAACTGCCCGCCGACGATCCACTACGGCGTCAGCCCGATTCAACCCTGGTCGAAGAAAAGTTGGGGTGGAAACCAACTGTCTCTCTGCGTGAAGGCCTCCAGCANACGATCGAGTGGTTCCAGCAGATCGACTGGGGAGACTATCGACCACCAACCCCGAACTACTAGCCTTTGGACTGGCAACTGGCTGGCAACCTTTGCGCAGTCGGCATCCCTTCTGCAATCCGAACCTCAAACGACGCTTCGGACCATATGTTTCGGGGCGATTGATTGTCTCCTGCCCTGAAACACAGTAACCTACAAGGAGGACCCTTGTCGAGGAAAACGGTTGTCTTTCCGAAACAAGCGGCCCGTTTTATTGGGAAAAGTCCCGACGCACCTCGAGAGTGCGGCAGGAGAGGCAATGTCCAGCGAATCGTCTTCGGTTGATACACAGTACGTCCAGGCGACGAAGCAACAAGTCCGCAACATGGTCGCGGAAATTGCGCAACTCGCGAAATCCGATGCTGACGCTGCGCAGTTTTATGAGGCGCTGCTTACCCGGGCTGTCTCTGCACTGGTCGCAACCGGCGGTGCAATCTGGATGCTCGATGATGAGCAGCGGTTACAACTCAAATATCAAATTAATCTGCAAGGAACGGGTCTCGCTGAAAGCGAAGAAGCGCAAGTCAAACATCACCGTCTATTGCAGCACAGTTTAAAGAAGTCGGAAGGAATGCTTGTCGCCCCGCAGTCAGGGGGTCAGGGTGAGGAAGAGGGTGCAAATCCTACCGACTGGCTTCTCGTGCTCGGACCCGTNACGAGTGATCGAGCAGTCCGCGGTGTCATCGAAATCTTCCAGCGACCGGGTGCTGGACCGGTCACCCAGCGGGGTTACCTCCGGTTCCTACTGCAACTNTGCGAGTTGGCCGGTAATTATCTCGCTTCACAGAAACTTCGTAGCTTTGAAGACCGCCAGACGCTGTGGGGTCAGTTGGAGCATTTCACCAAAGCGGTCCATGCAAGTCTGGACCCACTACGAACGGCCTACACGGTTGTTAATGAAGGCCGACGCTTGATTGAATGCGATCGCGTGAGTCTGGCCATTAGCCGGGGTCGCAAATGTCGGATTGAAGCGATCAGCCATCAAGACACCATTGATCGCCGCTCCAACATTGCCGTTTTACTTTCGCAATTGGCAACACGCGTGGTCGCCACCGGTGAACCTCTCTGGTATGCCGGTAACACGGAAGATATGCCTCCTCAGGTCGAAGAGGCAATCCACCATTATGTGGATGAATCGCATGCAAAAATAGTCGGTGTGCTACCGCTTTTAAAGCCGGTCGGNGAAAAACAGGACGAAGACGAAGATGAGCCCGAACAAGACACCGTCGTCGGGGCCCTCATTATTGAACAATTCGACCAAGCCAGCCTGTCGGATCGTGTGCGTAAAAGGGTTGAAGTCGTTAAAGATCATGCTGCGTCCGCCATGACAAATGCCTTGGAACACGACGGCATTTTCTTGATGCCCGTGTGGCGGACCATCGGAAAGTGGCGCTGGATTGTGCGGGCAAAAACACTTCCCAAGACTGCGGCTATCGCTTCGTTGATCGGCATTCTGATCCTGGCATTGATTTTGATCCCCATCGATTTTGAAATCGAAGCCCGTGGTCAACTGCAACCGGCGGACAGACAGGACATCTTTGTCGAAGAGGGCGGATTGATTGATAAAATCTACACGGATATTCAACACGGCACACCCGTGCAAAAAGGACAACCGCTCTTAAAACTAAGCAGCCTTGATCTTGAGGGACAACTCACCGATATCCAAGGTCAGCTCAACGCGACGGGGGAACAATTGCGTTGGATCAATAATTCGCTGGCCGGCGGCAGTGACGATCTTCCGCTCAGCGAGCGACATCGTCTTCGAGGCCAACTGATGCANCTGAAGAAAACCTCACAATCCCTGCGCAAACAATTGGACGTGCTGCACGAGAAAGAAAAACGACTCGTCATCAAAAGCCCCATGAGCGGGGAAATCGTGACCTGGGATGTGCGTCAACGCCTTTACGGGAGAACGGTAGAACCTGGCCAGATCGTGTTGAGTGTGGCCCAACCGAAAAATGATTGGGAACTGGAATTGGAAGTTCCGGACGACAAAATCGGCTACATCGCTGAACGCGAGGTTGAACTTGCAGCAGAAAAACCGTCGAGGGAGATCCAGGTAACGTATATCCTGGCGACCGAACCGGATCGCGAGATGGACGGAACGGTGAAAGAAATTCAACAAACCGCTGAAGTNCGGAAAGACCAGGACAACACCGTGCTGATCCTGGTGAATATTGATCGTGACTCGATCGATCCGGAACAGTTGCGGATGGGNACGAGCGTGAGCGGCAAGCTGGATTGTGGGCGCCGTTCCATCGGCTTTGTCCTATTTCATGACCTGATAGCGTGGATTCAAACAAAAATATTGTTTCGCCTGTAAACCTCCGCCTTTACGATCTCCGACGAGAAACGCGCCAATACGGAGTAATTTTAATGACGCAACGTACCATCGCTTTAAAACCATTCTTCCGCGGGTGCTGCCTCGCGATCGCTGGCTACATCGGAAGTGTAGCGGGCTGGGGAGCAAACTGCCTGGGAGACGATATTGTGGTTGAAGACTGCTACGTCTCTCCACTGAACGATGTCGATGTTCCGGCCGAGGCCCAGGGCGTGATTCGCATCTTGCAGGTCGACGAAGGGCGTACCGTGGTTGCCGGGGAACCGCTGGCGACCATTGACGATCGTGAGGCACAAATCAATAAAGATCTCGCAAAAATCGAGNTGGAAAAGGCAACCGAGCAAGCGGCTAACGATGTACGCATTCGCTACGCCCGTGAGGATGCAAAGGTTTCGGCTTCGGAACTTGATGCTGCCAGGACCGCGAACCAGCGACAACCCGGAACGTTTGGCGAAGCGGAGATGCGCAAAATGCGACTCCAACTCTCGCGGTCGACTCTCGGAATTGAGCAGGCGGAACTCGATCAGAAGGATTTCATCTACGCCCGCGAGAGCAATAAGGTAAAACTGCGGGCGGCCGAGGACGAGATTGGTCGACGCAACATCGAAGCGCCATTTGCTGGCGTTATTGTGGATATTCAAGCCCGCAAAGGGGAATGGGTGAACCCGGGCGATCCGCTGCTTCGATTGGTCCAGATGGATCGCTTGAGCATCGATGGCTTTCTCAACGTGAAAGAGGACCGTGGCCGCGTCGAGAAGGGAATGCCNGTTATTGCNACCGTCAANACGGGCGCTGAAAAATTTGAGACCNAAGGAAAAGTTTCTTTCATCTCTCCACTGGTCCAAGCTGGGGGCAACTTTCGAGTCCGTGTGGAAGTTGAAAACACCCAAAAAGATGGTCAATGGATGCTTCGTCCCGGTTTGCCGGCGACGTTTCGCATTCCCGTCAAATAACCGATGATTACGCTCACAGACAGTCTTGTATCGGCCTCTTCGCGACCGCTCAGCGTCCGTTGTCGACCCGATCTAACGAGCCGTAAACAACTTTACCATGGCACTCCTTATTGGATTGTCAAAGAGCCGATCGGGCTGAATTACTTTCGTTTCCAGGAAGAAGAGTTTGCCATCCTGCAAATGCTCGATGGCAAAACCAGCCTGGATGCGATCAAAGAACAATATGAAGCCAAATTTCCGCCTGGAAAAATAAGCGTGGAGGAAATCGCCCGCTTCGTAGGCAATCTGTTTCAAAGTGGCCTGCTCATGGCAGACGTGGAGGGACAGGGTAAGCAACTGATCATTCGTAAAGAAGAGCGGCAGCATAAACAATTGATGGCTACCCTCTCCAACGTCCTTGCAATTCGCTTCAAAGGCATCGATCCGGAGCGGTTGCTCAAGTGGCTCTATCCGAAAACGCGTTGGTTTTTCACTACCACAGCCGTCATGATTTGCCTGACGCTGGGACTAGCAGCATTGCTGCTTGTCGGCGTGCAGTGGGAAACGTTTCAGGCAAAACTACCAACTTTTCACACCTTTTTTGCCGGGAAAAATTGGATTTGGCTCGGCCTCACATTGGCGATTACGAAAGTACTGCATGAGTTCGGGCATGGCCTCTCATGCAAACACTTTGGTGGCGAATGCCACGAGATGGGGGTCATGATCCTCGTACTCACGCCCTGCCTTTACTGCAATGTTTCTGACTCGTGGATGCTACCGAACAAATGGCATCGCGCGGCGATCGGTGCGGCGGGAATGTATGTTGAAGTTGTGATCGCCTCACTGGCAACTTTCTGCTGGTGGTTTACCGAGCCGAATACGATCCTCAATCAGGTTTCACTGAGTATTATGTTCGTGTGCTCTGTGAGCACGCTATTGTTCAACGGAAACCCATTATTGCGCTACGATGGCTACTACATTCTGTCCGACATTTTGGAGATTCCCAATTTGCGACAGAAATCAAGTTCGATTCTCAATCGCAAGCTTGGCTCACTCTGCCTTGGTATTGAGCCTCCGGAGGATCCGTTTTTACCGCAAAAGAAGCAAGGGCTCTTTGCGCTCTATAGTATTGCCGCCGTGCTTTACCGTTGGCTCATTGTGTTTGGAATCGTCTTTTTCCTCTACAAAGTTTTTGAGGGAACCGGTTTTGAAATTATCGGGCAGTTAATTGCCACTTTTTCGCTGTACGGTCTGATCGTGCAACCTATTTGGAAACTCGGAAAATATTTATCGGTTCCCGGGAGGATCCATAGCATGAAAACCCCCAATCTCCTCGGTACGCTGAGTGTGGTCGCTGTTCTATTGGCGGTCTTCCTCTTTGTGCCTCTGCCCCACCACGTGGTCAGCCCTTTGGAAATTCAGCCGCACCAGGCAGCCCGGGTTTACGTCGAGGTGCCGGGNATTCTGACGAAGACCTATGTGCAATCCGGCTCAATCGTTGAGCAGGGCGCTAAACTGGCAGAACTCGATAATCTCGATATCAATCTGGAAACGGTACGTTTACAGGGGGAACTCTCGGTTCTCCAAGAGGAAATAGCACACCTGCATTTCGAACGCAATCAAACGCGTGGGGAAGATGCACGCAGGGCCAACAATGAATTGCTTGCAGCCGAAGAGAGAATGACCAGCGCACAAACGCGCCTCGATCAACAACAAGAGGACTTGGCCCGGCTGACGCTTACCGCTCCGCGAGCCGGCTACGTCTTTCCGCCCCCTTTCCGCTCCGGACAAGCCACCGTGGAAGGCTTATTGCCGACATGGTCTGGTACCCCACTGCAACAGAAAAACGAAGGAGCAATGCTGCAGACAAGTGAGTTGTTCTGTCAAATCGGTGATCCGACCGAAATGGAGGCCGTCCTGGCAATCGATCAATCGAATCGCAACTTCGTCGCTCAGGGTCAGGCGGTTGAAATCATTATTAATCATCTGCCGGACATGACTTTTGAATCTGCCATTCAGCAAATTGCCACAACCGAAATGACCGAACCACCGCGAAGGCTCACTGAGCGAGCCGGTGGGGAACTGCTCACGCAAACCGACCCCACAGGCAAAGAACAGTTAATGAGTACGACCTATCAGGCGCGGGTTTTGCTTGACGACCCAGAACATCTGCTTCGTGTGGGACTTCGTGGACAGGCTAAAATCCATACGGCGCCCCGCACGCTCGCTAGTCGGCTTTGGAGGCTCATTACCGAAACCTTTAATTTCAAACTCTAAACACCATGCGGGTATTTCTGTTGGCGAAAGTCGGTGGAAATCAGCCTATTCAGTAAAGCCGCACGCGAGAACCCATATCCGACGCCCGGTAAAGAAACCGAAAAAGATTACTTCAGATGCTGGAGTACAAAATCGTGACCGACGGCTCGAAAGCGTCCCCAATCGCCACTTCCCGACTTATCGTCCGGTAGTGCTTTAAGCGCGCAGGCCACATTTGAAAGTTCGCTTACAGGTATCCAACGGAATCCTGAAATGCCCTCCGACTCATCTTCTGCCGCAGGCTCTCCTTCCATGTCAGGAATTTCAAAGACAAAAGAGACGAAGTGGATATCCTGCTGCGACTCTTCCGGATCCGAGCTATGAAATCGATAACGAATAAGGCCCAGAAAACGCTCGTTGCTTACCTCAAACTGGGTTTCCTCCCACACTTCACGACGGAGCGATGCGGCAACCGGTTCCCCCCAGTCGATGCCGCCTCCCGGAATACGGTACAGATCGGGAGGATATTTATGCTTGGTATGCAGTAAGAGATCGCCATTGGAGCGACGAAGGACAAACAGGATTTCACCGCGGCGATTTTTGAATGCCTTGCGATAGAATCGCAACGAGCGTGAAGCCATCTTTAGGTCGGTATTAATCGTGGAGAAGGCGCCGTAACGACTTTCCAGATCTTGGAGCTCCTCAGCCGCAATGAACTGACCATCATCCTTGGACATCGGTGCGGATCCTCCCTCTGGGGTGAATGGGGGTGGAAAAAACAAAAAACAGCCTAATTCACTCCCGTATTTAATCGTTCGCGGTTTACTGTGGCAAGGGATTTACTTTCAGGGAACCGGGCCTGAGGAGCCGGAAACGGGCCCCGGGCAATCACAGAGCCCCGAACAGCGTCGGGCGCTTTGGGGAGGTTCTACGAAAAGGGCTGGCTCGGAACCGGATTTTATTTTGCTCATCTCTCCTGCGGCCCCTTTACATACCGCCGTAAGACCCATAAATTCAACCGCTTAGCACAATTTCAGTCACCTCGATCGGTCGCCAAATAGGTGACGAACAGATGGGGTGCGGTCACGATTTGTCGGTTTGCGGCAAGGCTGGAGTACGACGAGATAACTTCGTGTGCCTCTCCCGACACCGCAGATTTATTTTTTGAAACAGTTTGAGAAACGGTTAGTAGCGTGGCAAAGTCACAAGAAATCATTCGCATCCGGATGGAAGCCTATGACCATTCGGTCCTTGACCAGAGTGCGGTGGAGATTGTCGATACGGCAAAACGAACCAACTCTGAGGTACATGGGCCGATTCCGCTCCCGACACGTATCGAGCGGTATACGGTGATTTCGGGACCGCATGTCCATAAAAAATCTCGACAGCAATTTGAGATTCGGACGCACAAGCGACTGATTGACATTGTGGAAGCGACGGCAAAAACGATCGAATCGTTGAATAAATTAAGTTTACCCGCAGGGGTTGAAATCAAGATCAAAGCGTCGAGTCGTTGAGGAATTTATTCCTACGCAACTCGGTTTAAAAAAAGCAAGGCAAGCATAAGGACTGAAAGTCAGACTTTAATATGTTTTGGAAGCACGGTGGGTAAGCAGTGGCCAGCAAACTGCTGAGTCGCATGTTCCCGCCTGCAAGTTTTACGTGAAAAAAGGTTCAGCTATGGCTATTGGATTACTCGGCCGCAAGGTCGGGATGACACAAGTTTATGATGAGAAGTCGGGTGTCGTTGTCCCCGTAACCGTCATGCAGGCAGGCCCTTGTCACGTACTGCAGTTGCGTAGCCAAGATTGCGATGGCTACGACGCCGTTCAGCTTGGCTATCTTGATAAACCCCGCCGATTGGCACGTCGAAGCGAAAGAGGCCACGTCGCCAAACTCGACAGCAAACGGGCGAAGGCTCGTTCCCAAGCCGGGGTGGAGGTTGTACCCAAGGCGGACTGTGAGCCGAAGCGATTCGTTCGTGAATTCCGTGGAGCAACCGACGGGGTGAGTGTCGGTGAATCAATCGATGTGGACAGCTTTGCTGAAGTTTCCACTGTGGATGTGGTCGGTACCACGAAGGGACGCGGATTTGCGGGCGTGATGAAGCGGCACAATTTTGCCGGCCAGCGGGCAACGCACGGAGTCAAAAAGTGCCACCGGCATGCCGGTGGAACCGGTTGCAGTGCCTACCCTTCGCGATTATTCAAAGGCAGGCGAATGGCAGGGCAGTACGGTAACGCTCGCTGCACGGTACGTAATTTAAGAGTGGTCCAGGTCGATAGCGAAAACCAATTACTGATTGTTCGGGGGGCGGTGCCGGGGCCCAATGGTGGCTATGTGATGATTCGCGAAACGAACAAACTGTAGGCAAAAGCTATCGGCAAAAGGTGAAGATAGGCGTATTTACGAGAACTTTCAATAAAAAGATAAAAAACAAGTGCGGCGCGTTGGTACGTGCTGCTTGATCATTAGTGGACATTGTGGAATTGTCGGGTGATACAAATGGCTGAACTGCCGGTGTTTGATAAATCGGGGAAAAAAGTTGGCACCTATGCCATCGATGCGAATGAAGTCGCGCCGAAAATCAACCGGCAGTTACTCCACGATGCGGTCGTGATGTATCAAGCCAATGAGCGTCAGGGCACCTCACGNACCAAGAGTNGGAGCGAGGTGAGTGGNTCGACCAAGAAGATGTATCGCCAAAANGGAACAGGAAACGCGCGGGCCGGATCACGGAGAAGTGGCGTTCGGCGGGGTGGCGGGCATATCTTCGCACGCCGTCCGCGGAATTACTCCTATCGANTACCGCGTAAGGCGGTCCANNTGGCAACGCGNATGGCAATTGCCTCGAAAATACTCGATGACCAGATGGTGGTGATCGACCAGTTGGACTTCGAAGCACCGGCGACGCGTGAAATGGCGGCGATCCTCAAGTCGCTTCAATGTGACGGNCAGACNGTGCTGGTNACAACAGANCAANTTGATAACAACGTTTACAAAAGTGCGCGNAATATTGCTGATGTTTCCGTTTCACCCGTGAGTGATCTCAATGCCTTGAGCGTTCTCAAGCCCAAGAAGATGGTTGTGACGCGAGCGGCACTGGATCGGATCAAAGATCGTTCCAAAGGAAAGGCGGCGGACTGAAGACGCAATGCAGCAAGCGATGCACCAAGCGATGCACCAAAAGCGCAGATCGAGTTTGATGGCTTCCGGGCGTTTCATATTTATTTTATTGACTGTGGTTTAAATCGATGGCGACGAAAAAAACAAAACTGAAACTGAATGCAGCGGCCCAAAAGCAACCGGGGCAGACGAAGCTACANCTTGAGCCGCATCAAGTCTTGCTTCGTCCGCTGGTGACTGAGAAGGGCATGCATCGAAGTACGCGATTTAACGCCTATTCGTTTGAGATCAATCGATTGGCCACGAAAGAAGACGTGCGGGCAGCGGTTGAAAAAATGTTCGATGTAAAGGTCCTCGCAGTGCGGACGCAAAACCGAAAAGGCAAGCCGCGTCGAAGTCGTTTTCGCTATGGCTATACCAAAGATTGGAAAAAGGCGGTTGTCAAACTGGACCCTGAATATCGAATTGATTTCTTTTAACTAACGCTGCATTAATAACACATTTTCGTTTTAATTTTCTGGGAATAAACACATGGGCATCAGGCGATACAAACCGACGACGCCGGGACGGCGCGGGGCGAGTGTCAGCGATTTCGCTGACGTGACGCCTCGAAGCAAGTCGCCCAAAAAGTTGCTCAAGAGCAAGCGCAAGACCGGGGGCCGGAACAACCAAGGAAAAATCACGGCGCGACATCGCGGTGGTGGACACAAGCAGCGATATCGGTTGATCGACTTCCGTCGCAACAAAGATGGGATTCGGGCCAAGGTTCACGCGATCCATTATGATCCCAATCGCTCCGCTCGAATCGCACTGCTGCACTACGTTGATGGCGAAAAGCGATACATTCTTGCCCCGCAGGGCCTCGAGGTCGGCTCGCAGGTTGAAAGTGGTGCAGAAGCAACGCCCACAGTCGGAAATTGCCTTCCATTGCGAAACATTCCTCTTGGCATGGCGGTCCATAATATTGAACTACAACCAGAGCGCGGGGGCGTTCTCTGTCGCTCGGCGGGTGCAAGCGCCGTTTTGGCTGCCCGGGAAGCCGACTGGGCACAAATCAACTTGCCGAGTGGTGAAATTCGCCGCGTTCCCGCCAATTGTCGCGCAACGGTTGGAGCGATTGGGAATGCCGATCACATGAATGTGGTCTTGGGTAAAGCGGGCCGGAAGCGTTGGCTCGGTCGCAGACCGCATGTGCGTGGCACCGCGATGAATCCTGTCGACCATCCGCATGGTGGCGGTGAGGGTCGTACCAAGGGAGGACGTCATCCGGTGAGCCCCACTGGCAAACCGGCGAAAGGCGGAGCCACGCGTTATCGACGCAAGGCCTCGAATAAGGCGATTGTGCGTCGAAGGAAAACCAAACGTTACGGACAGCTAAAACTAAAAAAATAATAGAGCGATAATCAAACCCTTCGGGCGCAACTGCCCGTGGATGACCTAAACCAGTGAGTTAGAAAATATTCGATGGGAAGATCGTTAAAAAAAGGCCCGTTTGTTGATCCGAAACTTTATGGCAAAGTGGAAAAACAGAGGGATATGGGAGCGAAAGAACCAATTAAAACCTGGGCACGCGCTTGCACGATCATTCCCGAGTTCGTAGGGCATACGTTTTTAGTACACAACGGAAAAATTCACATGAAAGTTTTTGTGACCGAGGATATGGTCGGCCATAAGCTAGGAGAGTTTGCGCCGACGCGAACTTTCCGGGGTCATGCGGGTTCTAAAGCGAAATAAGAAAGCAAAGCAGGAAATAGTTCGTTCAGTACGCGTTGTATCGGATTTTAAAGCAGTAAAAACGATAGAGATGGAAAATGGGATTTAAAGCCAGTCACAAATACGCACGTATTAGTCCCCGGAAGGTACGCTCATTGGCGGACATGATCCGCGGGCAGCGGGCAGACGTAGCACTGGATATTCTGAAATATCAGCCCCATCGCGGTGCACGTTTGTTAGAAAAAGTTTTGCGAAGCGCTTTGGGTAGTGCCATGGATCCCGATCAAAACGCTGGTCAAGGTACACGCATTGAGCAACTCGTTGTCCGCGATGCACGCGTCGATGGGGGTCCGATGTTCAAGCGGATGCGACCTCGAGCACGGGGCATGGCGCATGTAATTAAAAAGCGAACTTCCCACATTATGATTGAATTGGAATAGACGGATGGGACAAAAAGTAAATCCGACTGGTTTTCGCGCAGGCATCATGGAGGGCTGGAAAAGCCGCTGGTATGCATCGAAAAAGGATTTTTCGGAACTGCTCGTTGAAGACCAGAAGATCCGTAAATACCTCAAGGTAAAATGTCGTTTTGCGGGCATCTCGAAGATTGAGATTGAACGCACGCGGGATGAAGTCAAGGTTTTGCTGTATGCAGCCCGACCTGGCATCATCATTGGCCGTAAGGGTCAGGAGGTAGAGCGTCTGCAGGGTGATCTGCAAAACCTTGTTGGTCGTCGCATTAACATCAAAATTGAAGAGATTTCGCGGCCTGAAATGTACGCCCAACTTGTGGCAGAGGACATCGGAGAGCAATTACAGAAACGGGCGAGTTTCCGGAGGACGATGAAGCGGGCCATGGAAGCGAGCATGGAAGCAGGTGCCAAGGGAATTAAAATTCAATTGGCCGGGCGATTAGGGGGCGCGGAAATGGCGCGTCGCGAAAAACAGATTAGTGGATCCATTCCCCTGTCCACACTAAGAGCAAAAATTGATTACGGTTTCACTGAGGCGAAAACGGCTCAGGGAAACATTGGGATCCAAGTTTGGATCAACCAAGGTATGTACCACGAAGAGGAAAAGACCGATGGCGCAGATGCCGAAGCGGGTCAAACACCGAAAAGTCCAAAAAGGTCGTATAAAAGGTAAAGCCACACGCGGCAATCGTGTCGTGTTTGGTGACTTTGGCCTCCAAGCTGCAGAAGGTGGCTGGGTGAGTGCTGCAACGATCGAAGCTGGTCGTATTGCAGCACAACAGTACCTGCGCGGTGAGGGACGATTGTATATCCGCATTTTCCCCCACAAGCCGATTACGTCTATTCCGCTTGAAACGCGGATGGGCAAAGGTAAGGGCGAACCTGCTTATTGGGCAGCCGTTGTGAAGCCGGGAAGCCTGCTTTATGAAATCGGTGGCACGACCGAGGAGATTGCGAAAATGTGTTTTGCGAGACTTGCACACAAAATGCCTCTTCGCGTTCGTTTCGTGAAGCGGAGGTCTGCCTAATCATGACCAAAGCAGCCGAATTACGTGAAATGAGTGACGAGCAACTGGGCCTGACGCTCACGGATACATGTGAGCATTTTTTCCGCTTGCGTATTCAGGCACAAACCGAACGGTTGGACGCTCCGAGCGAACTAAAGAAAAACCGCCGACTGATTGCGAGGATTAAAACCATCCAGCGAGAACGGGCGGGAAGCCCCGAAAAAACCGATCCGGCCGATACAGACACAAAAGTGGAAGCGGACGCAGCCAACGGGACCGGATAGTGCAAGACTGAAATAGTGCAAGACTGAAATAGCTCAAGACTGAAATAGTACAAACAAGAAAACAAAAACAACAACCGGAAACAACAACCGATAGGTTTGTTCGGGCCAGACGGCCTGGATATGGGAGCATTCAAAATGCCAAAAAAGGTAGCTGTGGGATTGGTCACGAGGGATAGCGCCGCGAAAACGCGACGCGTTGAGTTACCTCGACTGATTCAACACCCAAAATATAAAAAGTACCTTCGTCGTCGGACCATCTGCCATGTCCACGATGAGAAGGAAGAGTCGAACATGGGGGACACGGTAGAAATCATTGAGTGTCGCCCCTATTCGAAAACAAAGCGATGGGAACTCGTCCGCGTAGTCACCAAGAGTACGGCAGTCGACCTCGCAGCAATGAAAGCAGCCAAGGCCGCAGAGGCGGAATCTCAGGAATCGTAGATAGAGCGAAATTTAAAACAAAGTTACTAAATAGAAATAGAAAGATGTGACGTCCTCCGGGACGGAAGTGAGTGTTGCGATGATTCAGATGCAAACCCGACTTAACGTGGCGGACAACACTGGTGCCAAAGAAGTGATGTGCATCAAGGTGCTTGGGGGTACGCGTCGTCGCACGGCAGGACTAGGCGATGTCATTGTGTGCAGTGTGAAGTCCGTAATTCCGGGGAGTGATATCAAGAAGAAATCGATCGTGCGTGCGGTGATCGTTCGATGCAAGTCGCCAACACGTCGTGAAGATGGAAGTTACGTTCGGTTTGATAGCAACGCGGTCGTCATTATTGATGGCGACAGGAATCCACGCGGGACACGTATCTTTGGTGCGGTCGCGCGTGAGTTGCGTGAACGCCGATTTATGAAGATTGTTAGCCTCGCGGGTGAGGTCGTGTAAATGAATATTCGAGTCGATGATACCGTGGAAGTCGTTGCCGGAGCCGATAAAGGCTCACGCGGCCGTGTTCTTAAGATTCTCAAAGGCGATCAGCGGGTTGTCGTTGAGGGCGTCAATCGCGTGAAAAAACATGTGCAGCGAAGCCAGAAGAATCCGCGCGGCGGCCAACTTTCCAAAGAAATGCCGATCAGTATTTCAAATATTTGCTTGGTCTGCACTTCATGCAATAGCCTTAGCCGCACAGGTTTACGTTATCAAGCCGACGGGACGAAAGAACGCTTCTGCAAGAAATGTGGTAGTGGAATTGGTGAAGTTGCTCCGGCAAAAGCATCGCATGCAAAAAGTTAAGCTGGGTATTTTAAAACGTATTGAACCGACTGATTGAACTGAAGCTGAATTGAAATAGTTGTAAGGTAAAAGAGATGGCATCCGCCCCGCGATTACAAGAAAAATACGAGAAAGAGATTCTTCCTGCCTTGGCAGAGAAGATCGGTCGGAAGAATCGACTCGCTCTNCCGCGCTTGCAGAAAATTGTCATAAGCATGGGTGTCGGCAGTGCGACCACCGAAAAGAAACACCTCGACATGGCAATCTCCGCTCTGACCGAAATTACCGGCCAGAAGCCTTCCGTGCGACGTGCAACGAAATCGATAGCCGGGTTCCGCCTTCGCGAAGGATCGCCCGTCGGGTGCATGGTGACGCTACGTCGAACCCGTATGTATGAATTTCTGGATCGTCTGATTGCATTGGCACTCCCTCGTGTGCGTGACTTTCGTGGCCTGAAGCCAAAGGCTTTTGATGGTCGTGGCAATTACAGTTTGGGGCTCCAAGAACAATTGGTGTTCCCCGAATTGAATCCTGATAAATATCCGCTCACACAGGGAATGAATATCGCATTGGTTACATCCACTTTCGAGAATTCCGAGGCGAGGTTGTTACTCGAGGGCTTTGGCCTTCCGCTTCAATCGGAAACGGAAGAAACGGCCAACGCATCCTGAAAACAAAACAATTGGCGACACATGCCAGAGACACTATCCACCCTACACTTCGAGACACAGACAACCACTCAACAGCGTAATAACAAGACATGGCTAGCAAATCAAAAATAGCAAAGGCACTGAGACCACCGAAGTTTTCTTCCCGTTCGGAGAGGCGCTGCAAATTGTGCGGCCGTCCCCGCGCGGTGTATCGAAAATTTGGNATTTGTCGGATTTGTTTTAGAAATCTGGCAGATCGTGGTGTGATTCCTGGTGTCAAAAAAGCAAGTTGGTAAACCGGAGAAATTGTTGCGATGATGACCGATCCAATCGCCGACATGTTGACTCGAATTCGTAACGCAGTACGGATTGAGCGACCGCATGTTCAAGTTCCTGCCTCCAAAGTAAAACGTGGCTTGGCCGAAGTGCTCAAGCGGGAGGGCTATATCTGGGACTGGAATGAGTCGGAAAAAGATAAATTTCCAGTNATCCAAATTGACCTCAAGTATGGACCGAATGGTGAGCGCGTGATTCGTCATATCAAACGGGTCAGTAAACCCGGAAGGCGCATCTACAACGGTGCAACGCAACTGAGACCGATCCTCAATGGATTGGGGATTTCCATTGTGAGTACCAGTCACGGTGTTATTTCTGATCGAGAAGCAAGGCAACAGAATCTCGGGGGAGAGGTTCTTTGCGAGGTGTGGTAACACGGAATGCCATTTACAGGCCGATAATTGAAAACAAGCGTAGCGATAGAATACAGAAAGATTGACTGAGATGTCTCGTATAGGAAAACAACCTGTAGCTATTCCCAGCGGTGTCCAAGTGGCAACCGATGGCAATTGTGTCACCGTGGAGGGACCGCTCGGGAAACTCAGTTTTACACATCGCCCCGAAGTTTCCGTCAGCATTGATGCAGAAAAGGGAATGATTATCGGACGCAATGGCGACGAAAAACAAATTCGAGCCTTCCATGGACTCACTCGGGCCCTGCTGCAAAACATGGTTGTGGGAGTGACGAAAGGGTACGAGAAAAAATTAGAAATCGTGGGTGTAGGATACCTTGCAGCCGTGCAGGGACAGTCGCTTCAACTGCGGGTGGGTTTTGCCAACGAAGTACACAAAGTGATTCCCCAGGATCTTGATGTAAGCTGTCCCGACCAAACACATATTGTGGTTAAAGGCTGTGACAAACAAATGGTGGGACAGTTTGCAGCCGAAGTACGTGCTGTGCGCAAACCGGAGCCTTACAAAGGCAAAGGGATTCGTTATGTGGATGAGTACGTTCGTCGCAAGGCTGGAAAAGCTGTGGGAGCTTAACCTCCTCCGGCCCCAACCGTTCGNTTGAATTGCGAGTGAATAAAAAAACTAAAAAAGAGTACCGAGTTTGAGTTAATCATGAATCACGAACGAGCCATCCTCCATCAACGTCGAAGAAGGCGATTTCGGGTGCGCAAACGCTTGCGAGGCACATCCGAACGTCCTCGTTTGAGCATTTTCCGCAGCCATCGTCATATTTTTGCGCAATTGATTGACGATGCCACCGGTAAGACGGTTGCATCCGCCGGCTCCATGGACAAGGAGTTGGTAAAAGGAATTTCTTACGGCGGCAATAAAGATGCGGCTACGGCCGTTGGGAAAGCGATTGCCGAACGGGCGAAGAAAGCAGGCGTTGAAGCCTGTGCACTCGATCGGGGACACTGTAAATTCCATGGCCGTGTGGCTGCCCTGGCAGAGGCGGCGCGAAAAGCAGGTCTGCAATTTTAAAACCAGAGAATCAAAATAACTACTTGGGAGTCTATCGGCTGTGGCAATTAAAGTAAAAAAAGAAGCGAAATCACCTGGNGAATTGGTCGACAAGGTGGTCAAAATCAAACGATGTGCAGCTGTCGTTAAGGGTGGTCGTCGCTTCAGTTTTGCTGCAATGGTCGTTGTCGGTAATGGCCAAGGCCGCGTGGGCTGGGGATATGGAAAGGCCAATGAGGTCCCTCCTGCAGTCGAAAAGGCGGTCAAAAGTGGCACGCGAAATCAGATGGAGATTCAGTTGGCCGAAAATACGATCCCCCACCAGGTGGTAGGCCAATTCGGTGCCGCACGGGTTGTGCTGGTTCCCGCCTCACCGGGAACCGGAGTGATTGCCGGAGCGGCTGTGCGTGCTGTCTGTGAATCTGCAGGCATCCACGATATTTTGACCAAGAGTTTTGGATCCAATAACCCGGTGACNTTAGTCAAGGCAACCATTGTTGCTNTAGAACAATTGCGGTCGCGCAACGANATTGAACGACTGCGGGGAGTTTCGCTGTCATGAACATTCACGATGTCCATCAAGGAGTTCAAAAATTCAAACGGCGACGCCGGATTGGGCGAGGACCCGGTTCGGGGCACGGCAAAACTGCTGGCCGTGGACACAAAGGACAAAAATCAAGGGCTGGATATTCGCGTCATGTTTCCTTCCAGGGAGGGGCCATGCCGATGGTCCGCCGAATACCAAAACGGGGGTTCAATAATCGTTGGGCACCCATGGTAGCGGTTGTCAACGTCGAAGACTTACAGAATGCGTTCAAAAGCGGAGATTCAGTGACCCCCGAAACGGTCCGGGCAAAGAAACTTATCCCGCCCCATTTCGAGATCTTCAAGGTTTTAGGCAACGGCGAGTTAAAGAAAAAACTTACCGTGTCTGCACATCGATTTAGTAAAAGCGCTGAGGAAAAAATTCAAAAGGCAGGTGGAAGCACCACGCTGCTGCCAGGAAAGAAACCGGTCATAAAAAATAAGATGGGACACGCTAAAGCCTCCCAGTAACAGGTGACAGTGACCGTGTTTTTGCTGCCACCCTAGTCGCCCGTTACCAGGGGAAGTGTGACCCGTTTGATACCGACCAAGGACGGATCGAAGCATGTTTGAGAAATTCCGCGTCATCTTCACGATTCCAGAACTGCGGCAAAAAATATTTCTCACGCTGCTGTTTCTGGCCATCTATCGTGTTGGTTGGCAAATCCCGCTTCCGGTTGTCAATCAGGAAGCCATGACCGCCCACTTTGAATCGGGTGAATTGGCNGACATCTTTGCGGCTGTCTCTGTCTTCAGCGCGAGTCAGCTGAATCAGGCAACGATTTTTGGCCTTGGTATCATGCCCTACATCTCGGCCTCTATTATTTTCCAGCTCTTAGGTAGCGTGTGGAAGCCACTTGAAGAGCTGAAAAAAGAGGGGGAAAGCGGCCAGAAGAAAATCAACGAGTACACTCGATATGCCACTGTCATTCTCTGCCTCTTACAAAGCTATTTTTATCTGCGTTGGCTGATCAGCGCATCGGCGGGCACAGCGAATCCGGCTCAGCGATTAATCAACGAAGCGGTTTGGGAATCAATGCAGTCGGGCTTCTTCGCAAGTTTCGGATGGCAACTAGCTGCAGTACTCACGATGACTGCAGGCACTGTATTTCTTATGTGGCTCGGTGAACAAATCGACGAATTCGGCATCGGTAATGGAATCAGCCTGTTGATCATGGCTGGAATTCTTGCCCGGATGCCGGGAGCCGGATACCAACTGATCAAGTCAGCCGAATTTCAGCTTGGTGGAGCTCCAGGAAAGCTGGGTATCGAACACTTGATTGTATTAGCGATCATCTTTGTGGCGGTGATCTTTGGTGTGGTTTATATCACGCAAGGACAGCGAAGGATTCCCACCCAGAGTGCGAAGCACGTCCGGGGTCGACGGGTTTATGGTGGCAATCGCCAATATCTGCCACTTCGCGTCAATCAAGCGGGTGTGATGCCGATCATTTTTGCCAGTAGCTTGCTGATGATCCCCATGATTCTTTTCAGCCANCTAGCAACGCGGTTCCCCAACAACGGAATCCTCGGTGAACTGAAGGCCATGTTTGAGAGGGGAGATTCATTCACCTACAATCTGCTCTACGTGGCAATGATTTATTTCTTTTGTTACTTTTGGACAGCCATCACGTTTAATCCAAAAGACATGTCTGAAAANCTGAAGAATTTTGGCACTTTCATCCCGGGTTATCGCCCCGGCAAGCGAACCGCAGACTATCTCGAAAAAGTGATGGTCCGGATCACCTATGTTGGGGCGGGTTTTCTGGCTGTAGTGGCAATTATTCCGACGGTGATTGCTTCTTCTATGGGGGTCCCCTTCATGGTAGCGAGCTTTTATGGTGGAACTGGATTGCTGATTGCGGTGAGTGTCGCCTTCGATCTGGTTCAAAAAATTGACAGTCATCTTGTGATGCGAAATTATAAAGGTCTGCTCGAAAGGTCTTAATTGCAGCGTGTGCCATGCGTTTAGTACTGGTAGGACCACCGGGAGCAGGAAAAGGAACGCAGTCAGAATGGCTTGCGGATTTCCTTTCGATTCCCCACCTCTCGACCGGAGATATGCTCCGAAGTGCGGTTAGTGAGGGAACGGAACTCGGAAAATTAGCAGGTGAACAGCTTGACCGGGGTGAGCTTGTGCCCGACCAACTGGTGGTTGACTTGGTCGATGAACGGTTGAATCAGACAGATTGCGAAGGCGGTTTTTTGCTTGATGGTTTCCCGAGGACGGTTGAGCAAGCGAAAATGCTTAACGACTTGCTCGATCGNCGCAAAGTCAAGCTCGACATGGTGTTCGANATCATGGTTGATGAAGACGNACTGACACNACGCTTGTTGAATCGTGGTCGCGGTGATGATACTGCCGAGACGATCAAAAATCGCTTTGCGATCTATCAGACAGAAACGATGCCTTTGCTAAAATTTTATCGGGAGCATCAAATATTAATTTCCATTGACGGTGATGGAAAGCGCGACGAAATTGCAAACCGTATTCGCAACGCAATTACTGACTTTTCATCTACAGGAAATTAACGAATTCCCTTTGTCAAAATTTTTTATTCTGAAAAATTGTCCCTCGAAAACTTCCGCATAAGAGATAGATCCCCTCAATGTCGACTACTTTGAATCTAAAATCGCCTCGTGAAATAAAGCTTATGCGACCGGCTGGACTTGCAGTGTGGCAAGGGCTGCAGATTGCCAGGGAACTGGCGGTGGCTGGTAANACGACGGGGCAAATCGATGCAGCGGTCAAAGCGTACTACAAGACAATTCACGGGGAACCACTCTTTTTGAATTATCCCAACAGTACGCCCGGTAAGCCGGTATTTCCAGGCGTGACGTGTACGTCGGTCAACGAGCAAGTGGTACATGGCATTCCCGGTGATTATGTGCTCCAAGAAGGCGACGTCATCAGCATCGACACAGGCTGTCGTATTCATAACTGGTGCGGCGATTCTGCGGTGACACTACCGATTGGCCAGATTGATCCGGCTATTGAAAAACTGCTCGAGGTGACCTCCAACACGTTGCAAATGGCCATTGACCTGATACCGCTTAAGGAGATGTGGAGTGAGGTTGCCGCCGAAATGGAAACCTATGTGCTCGATTCTGGATTCACGACTGTAGAAAATTTTGTCGGACACGGGATCGGCGAAAACATGCATGAACCTCCCCAGGTTCCCAACTACAAAAGCAAGACGCTTCGACCCAAGGACGACTTCCGCCTTGAGCCGGGCATCGTCATCGCGGTCGAACCGATGGTCAACTTAGGTACCAAACGAGTGATCGCAGAACCCGATCACTGGACCATGTCCACCGCAGATGGAAAACCAAGCGCCCACTTCGAACACACGTTAGCGATCACCGAAGAGGGTGTGCGGATACTTACCGAACCGCCNAANAATCCGGAAGAATTGGAGACGCTTCTACCGGGAAATAAAAATTAAAGAGGTCGCAATCGCGATTCTACGAAGCCTTTTTCTCAGGAGTTTGTCATGTCACAAGATGCTTCCGGTCAGATTTCTACCGTGATGCAGGAAAAACGCATCTTCCCGCCGTCGAAAGCATTCGCTCAAGCAGCGCACATCGGCTCTCTCGAGCAATACGAAAAACTGTGGAATGAAGCGACTGCGGACAGTGAAGGTTTTTGGGGCAAACTGGCGGAGGAGGAACTGCATTGGTTTGCACCCTATTCGAAAATTCTCGATTGGCAAGCTCCATTGGCGAAGTGGTTTGTCGGAGGCAAGACGAATGTTTCTTACAACTGTCTTGATGTCCACCTCGATACGGAAAAACGGGACAAAACGGCAATCCTGTGGGAGGGAGAACCCGGTGACAAGCGCAGGCTAAGTTATGCGGAATTGCATGAGCAAGTTTGCAAGTTTGCCAATGTGCTTCGCGAAAAGGGGATTCAACCGGGGGATGTCGTTTCCATCTACATGCCCATGGTCCCAGAACTTGCGATCGCCATGCTCGCGTGTGCCCGCGTGGGGGCGGTTCATTCGGTGATTTTTGGTGGCTTTTCCAGCGAAGCCATCGCCGATCGAAATAATGATGCCTCGGCAAAAATGCAGATTACAGCCGATGGGGGCTGGCGAAGAGGAAAAGAATTGCCTCTCAAGGCCACGGTGGACGAAGCCCTGAAAAAATCGCNCACCGTTGAATCCTGTATTGTTCTTCGCCGCACAGATACCGCGGTCGACATGGTCGAGGGGCGAGATTATTGGTGGGATGCCTTGATGAAAAATGCTACAGCCGATTGTGCTGCAGAAGAACTTGATAGCGAACATCCNCTNTTCATTNTATATACAAGTGGTTCAACCGGAAAACCGAAGGGCATCAAGCACACCACAGCCGGTTATAACCTCTACACCAAAATGACAACTCGCTGGGTATTCGATCTACAGGAAGATGACGTTTACTGGTGCACTGCGGATTGTGGCTGGATCACAGGGCACAGTTATATTGTCTACGGACCGCTTGCCAATGGGGCCACCATCATGATGTATGAGGGCGCCCCCAACTGGCCCGATGAAGGTCGTTTCTGGGAAATTGTCGAGCGCTATGGCGTGACTATTTTCTACACCGCACCAACTGCGATTCGCGCATTTATTAAGTGGGGCGATGACTTTGTTAACCGCTCGGATCTTTCGAGTCTTCGTTTACTCGGCACCGTGGGAGAGGGAATCAATCCAGAAGCTTGGATGTGGTATCACCGGGTCATCGGGGGGCAGCGCTGTCCGATCGTTGACACTTGGTGGCAAACCGAAACCGGCGGAATCATGATGAGTCCTCTTCCCGGCGCAATTCCAACCAAACCGGGGAGTTGCACCAAACCGTTGCCCGGAATCGTTCCAGAAATCGTTGACGAATCGGGCAAGCCGGTGGAGGCTGGTCAAGGCGGATGGCTGGTGATCACCAAACCCTGGCCGGGCATGCTCCGGGGAATTTGGGGGGATCAGGAGCGGTACGAGGAACAATATTGGCGCAGCGTGCCGGGCAAGTATCTCTGTGGTGACAATGCCCGCTGCGATGCAGATGGCTATTACTGGATTATGGGCCGGATTGATGACGTACTCAATGTCTCGGGACATCGGCTCAGTACGATTGAAATCGAGAGTGCCTTGGTGAGCCATCCAGACGTCGCCGAGGCTGCCGCGGTCGGACGCCCGGATGAACTGAAGGGCGAGGCCATCGCCGTCTTCGTGACACTTGGCAACGCGGATCCGAGTGATGAAACGCGCGGTGCATTAAAGCAACACGTGCGGAAAGAAATTGGCGCGCTGGCGCAGCCGGATGACATTCATTTCACCGGTGCCTTGCCGAAGACACGCAGCGGAAAAATTATGCGGCGGCTTTTACGCGATATTGCCAGTGGCAAGGAAACNGTCGGAGACACTTCAACGCTCGAAGATTACAGCGTGCTGGCAAAATTGCGTCAGGACGACGAATCTTAGTTCTAGGCTGCAGGATTAAAGATGAAGTAATACTTCTTCCGCCTCATGACAAAGCCGGTCGGCCTGCTTCTGATTTGTCNCTTCCGACATGATGCGGATGACCGGTTCGGTATTACTTGCACGCAATAGTAACCAGCGATCCTCCCAATCCAGACGCAAACCATCCGGTTCGCTCGCCCTCGCATCCCCAAAATGCTTCCGGACGGCATCTTGCCCCTCTTGGAGCCGATCAACGGGAAAATNCAGCTTGCGTTTAGACATCTCGTAGCGTGGAATTTCGGCAGCCAAATCATGAATAGACATTTGCCGGGTGATCATTGCTTCGAGCAGGTAGGCCATCCCAATAAAACTGTCTCGGACGAGGCCCACTTCGGGATCAATCACACCACCGTTTCCTTCCCCGCCAATGACCGCCTCGATCTTGAGCATCTGATCCACCACATTGGCTTCACCCACCGCCGAGCGACTGAAAGGAACCCCGTGACGCTGCGCTAAATCTTCTGACATCCGGCTCGTCGAACAGTTGGTGACCACCGGTCCTCGACGCTTGCGCAGCAGATGGTCTACACAAAGAGCTAACGTGTATTCTTCGCCCAAATAGCGGCCTTGGGCATCGATCACGGCTAAACGATCTGCATCGGGATCTTGGCAAAACGCGATCTGTACACCCTCGGCAGGTACCTCTGCGGAGAGTTCCGCCAAATTGTCTTCCGTAGGCTCAGGAGAATGTGCAAAGTAGCCGTCGGCTGTACCGCCTCGAAGAATGACTTCGCAACCAAGTTCCTCAAGCAGGCACTGTCCCAGAACGGATCCACTTCCATGGTTTGCATCCAGGAGCACCCGTACATGCGCACTTCGTATTTTATCCACATTCACTTGCGCGGCGATCTTCTCCCAGTGCGCTGATGTCGTATCGCCGTAGGCTGTCAAAATACCTGCGCGGCCAGAACTCTCTGCCTCGGTGGTGAGATCAAGATAGGCTTTCCGTACCGCATCGCCCACCTCCGCAGGAACAACACGCCCATCCCCACCAAAAAGTTTCATACCATTGTAGGGAGCCGGATTGTGACTGGCTGTAATCTGGATCCCCCCGGCAGCGTGACTCTCTCGAACTAAAACACCGGTGGTGGGTGTTGCTGCAATTCCTGCATCAAGCACGTCGCGTCCTGTAGCCGTGATGCCCGATTTGATCGCATCAGCCAAGGGAGGACCGTTGGCCCGACCGTCTCGAGTTAGTATCAAAGGGCCGGGTGAAAGGTGCCTGGAAAAAGCCTGAGCATAGGCGACTGCAATTTCACCGGTGAGTGAATCTCCTACAATTCCCCGCAGGCCGGACACGCTGATGATCAGTTCGGACACGTCGAGACTCCAAAANANAGGGTGTGAAATCTTGAGCAGTATACGAACTGACAGGGGAGTCTACCAAGGACCCGCGACCCTTTTCGGCTCCGGCAAAGTCCGGCACAATACATGCTTGTCCGCCGAACCCCATCTACCGCCGATTGGAGCCCGTCATGGAATCAGAAGCCCCCCTTCAACGCTTGGAAGCGGCGGAGAATACAGATAAGCTTTCCCGGGCTGCCGTCGCAAATATACGGCCCTGGCTGACCGAGGCAAAATATGCCGAATTTACAACGGACGTGATCGAACACCTCAGGGACGAAAAATTTTCTGAGTTGAACAAAGCCTTTTGGAAGATTTTGGAGTTCGGTACCGGGGGTCGCCGAGGAGAAATGTATCCGATTGGTACGGCCGTGATCAATCGACGGACCATGGGCGAAAGTGCGGCCGGTTTGGCCGCCTACGTGAAAGCTAATTCCGAACCCAAGACCGATCTGGCCTGCGCAATCGCCTACGACACCCGCCATCAATCGGGGGAATTTGCCCGACTTTGCGCTGAGATCATGGTTGCAAAAGGATTTACCGTTTATTTTCTGGAGGGTTTTCATAGCACGCCCTGCCTTTCCTTCACGGTCCGCTACAAGCAGTGTGCATGTGGAATTATGATTACCGCCAGTCACAATCCGCCGAGCGACAATGGCTTTAAGGCATATTGGAAAAATGGTGGTCAACTTGTGCCTCCGCATGATGCGGGCGTGATCGAAGAAGTCATGCATGTGGAAACGATTGAACAGGTCAATTTTGAAAGCGCCGTAAACGACGGCAAGATTATTCTCTGTGAGGACGAAGTCGATGCGGCGTATATCGACGCGGTTGCCGGACAAGCATTTCCCGGCCCTCGGGATGTCAAAATCATTTATTCTCCGCTGCATGGCGTTGGTAGTTCAGCCGTGTTGCCTGCCTTGGCCCGAGATGGCTTTTTGGATGTTGAAGAATTTGGGCCGCANGCGACACCCGATGGAGACTTTCCCAACGTGCCGAACCATGTCTCNAATCCGGAAAATNCTGCCGTNTTTGATTCNATTATCGANCNNGCTCGCGCAGTGGGTNCNGATCTNGTACTGGCCACCGACCCCGATTGCGACCGCATCGGATTTGCGGCACCGCAAACGCTGGATCGAAGTGGGCCCTGGGAAACTTTTACGGGGAACCAAATCAGTGCCTTGCTTTGTGATTTTGTGCTCTCCCGCCGCGAGGGGGCCAAAGAACTTTCAAGCGACCACTATGTGGTGACCACCCTCGTGACCACGCGGTTGCTTCAACGCATCGCCGATGCCTATGGGGTCGATTTTTATGGCGATCTTTTAGTCGGATTCAAGTGGATTGCTGACACGATCGATCAGCACGACCCAAGCCTGTTTGCGTTCGGGACGGAAGAGTCACACGGCTATCTCGTTGGTCAATATGCGCGTGACAAGGATGGCCCCGTTGCTGCCATGCTCGCGGCTGAAATGGCTGCCGAGTGCAAAGCCGCAGGCCGCACGTTACGTCAACAACTAGAAAATTTATTTCGTCGCTATGGCTGCCATGCCGAAAAAACGATCTCGGTCTACAAACGCGGGGAAACCGGGATGGAAGAAATGCTTGCCGTCATGGATCGCTTACGCGGGCAGCCTCCTGCGGTCCTGGCGGACATGCAGGTCATCGGCATCCGCGACTATCTCAACCAGACNTCNACCGACATGTCCGGAAACAGCCAACCGCTCGACGGACCGATTGGAAACTTGCTGATTCTTGATTTCCAGGCAGATGGCAATTACGTCGCCATACGACCCTCTGGCACCGAACCAAAAATCAAATTTTACATGTTTGCCCACCATCCTCCAGAAGATGGTGCCGATATTGCCAGATTGCGTCAACACCTGGACCAACGAATCAGTGACTTGGCAGACGACCTGATCGCTTATGCTGAGAAATGAATCTGCCGATTTGAAAAAAGGGCTGGTAATGCGACAAGCTTAGGCCACCCCTTGCTTCGCCTGCTTGATAGCTCTTCGACGTGCCGCAAACCGTTTTACCAACTCATCCACTATCACGCCGAGTAAGATCACGATCCCGATGACTGCCGGTTCAAGTTGATCATCGATNCCGAGCATGCTGATAGAATTCATCAGCAACCGCATTAGCGCTGCGCCCAAGATGATTCCAAAAATGGATCCCTCGCCCCCGCGGAGACTACAGCCTCCGAGTACAGCTGCCGCAATGGCATATAATTCATAGAAATTGCCAAAGCTATCCGGCTGAATCGACCCGTAATCCAATGCAAAGAGCAAACCACCAAACCCACTGATCAGCGAGCAAATCGCATAGGCCAGCACAATCATCAAGGAAGTATTGATGCCGCTGAAGCGTGCCGCCTGTTCATTGCGTCCAAGCGCCAGCAGATAGCGACCGTAGATTGTTTTATGAAGAAAGACGGAGGAGGTGACACCCAGTACCACGAGAATCAGAAACGCGACAGGTACATGCTTGGCCCAGAGAACATTCGCCATGCCCGGCAGCTGCGACATATTTCCCACCATNACTTTGAGTCCGGAAAACACCTCGTTGCCGTAGCCCATTGTCTTATCGGAAACGACCCATCGTGCAATACCACGATAAATCATTAACCCGCAGAGTGTGACCACGAACGGCTGTAATTTGAGCCGCGTAATGAGTACTCCATGCGTCAGACCAACGCAGACAGAAAGGGAAAAAATAGCAAGTAAACCAACTGCCAGCGGAAAAGAGGATTGCACCACAATAAAAGGAAGTAAGGTGGCGACCAGTCCGATCAACGATCCAATCGATAAATCGATGCCGCCGGTAATAATTACGAACGCCACTCCGATCCCAATGATTCCATAAAGGGATGCTCGCTCCACGAGATTAAACATGTTGTACGCGGTAAGAAAATTCGCGTTTCCAATCGCGGTGGCGATGAAAACAACCAGCAGAATACCGAGAATTCCCAGGTTTTTTTTCATTTNTTCAANGACCACATCAAAAATTTTATGGAACTCAACTAGATGCCGGTGCGACATTACCCGTGGCCAATTGCATCACTGCCTCTTCACTCAGTTCGTCCCGCATGAGCTCGCCCGAAATTTGGCCCTCGTGCATGACAAGCGTGCGATCGGACATCCCCAAGATCTCTTCCATTTCGCTACTGATAAATAAAATTGCAACCCCTTTTTTGGCAAGTTCGTCCATCAACGCATAGATTTCCTGTTTCGCCCCGACATCAATACCGCGGGTTGGTTCGTCAAGCAGCAACACTTTTGGCGCAATGGCCAACCACTTGCCTAAGACCACTTTTTGCTGATTGCCACCAGACAAATACTTTGCCATTTGATGTGGATTTGGCGTTTTAATTTTCAACCGATTAATCATAACCGCTGCATCGTTTGCCTCCTGCGCCGCATTGAGAAATCCTGCTTTTTTTCGATGCTGCCGCAATCCCGCCAGACCGATATTGGTGCGAACCGTCATCTCAAGAATGATGCCCTGTTGCTTACGATCTTCGGGAACCAGTGCAATTCCGGATCGAATCGCATCGAATGGGCTCCGCAGAGCGATCTGCTGTCCACTCACAGAGACGGCCCCTGCAATCGCCGGCTGAACACCAAACAAGACTTCAAAAAGCTCGGTTCGGCCTGCACCAACCAGTCCGGCAATGCCTACGATTTCTCGAGCACGCACCGTAAAATCCAAGCGACAACCAGGGTTGGCTGCTGTCTGTAGACCGTTAACCTCAAGTGCAGTATCACCCGCATCGTGGGGGGAGCGGACATAAAACTGAGAAATGTCCCGTCCAACCATCAGTTGCACCATTCGGCTGTGATTGATTTCATCACCGACAAGATCGCCCGCATTCTCTCCGTCGCGAAAGACGGTCACTCGATCCGCTAATTCCTTTACCTCACCGAGTCGATGCGAAATATAAATCACACTGACATCCCGGGAACGTAAATCTTTGACCACTTCCATCAGTCGTTCGGTTTCGTGCTGTGAAAGGCTCGATGTCGGCTCATCCATGATCAACACCTGCGCATTAACCGATAGTGCTCGGGCGATCTCAACTAATTGCTGCTGTCCGATGGAAAGCGTGTCAACAATGGTCTCGGGGGAGACATTAAGGTCCAAAAGTGTGAGTAGCGACTGGGCATCGTCTCGAATCTTTTTTTTATCGATTAATCCGTATCGAAGCGGCTCCCGACCCAGAAAAATATTATCGGCCACCGACAGGTTACCCGACAGATTCAATTCCTGATGAATCAGTGCGATCCCGTTGGCCTGCGCAGCCTGAACCGAATCAAGCTTGATGCGACGATCACGCACGTGGATAGAGCCTTCATCTGGCGTCTGCACACCGGCCAGGATCTTCATCAATGTACTCTTACCCGCGCCGTTTTCTCCAATCAGTGCAAGAACTTCGCCTTGGGCGAGCGATAGGCAGATTTTATTGAGGGCTGTCACACCAGGAAAACGTTTTGTGACGTTCTCCACGACCAGCAGCGGAGACTTGTCAGGAACATTCATGCGTTGCATTCACCTGCGGCGTCTACTATCTACCAGCACCACTTCGTTGCCACCTAGGGGGATTCAGCACCGGGTTTTTGCGAAGTCGCTGCCCCTTCTTCGACTGGATCCTCGGACGCCAAAAGCCGTTGCAGTTCGGCCTGAAAAGCATCTACATTATCATTGCGAATCTGTCGAGCAGGAATATAGAGAATCTTATCTTCGGGAATCACCGATTCATCACCCTTGGCCAAGCCTGCCAGGACTCGAACGGACTCATAGCCGTACTTGTAAGGATTCTGAACCACCGTGCCATAAATTTCTTTATCCTTGATGCCCTGCAACGATTGATCATGCTCATCAAAAGCGACAATCTTTATTTTGCCAACTTTTCCTGCTTCGCGTACCGCATCGAGCATCAGTGGCGGATTGTAAGCAAATAAACCCACCATGCACCCNAGATCATCATACTTTGCGACCGCGTCTTGAGCCTGAGCCTTTGCCTTACCGAAGTCGAAGCCGTCCGTCCTCGTGTCGAGGATGGTATATTTTTCGCCTTTGATTTCCCCGGCGCTCGGCTCATCGTAACGACTCTCATCGGGTTCACGATCCATCAACTCATCGATCACTCCTTGACGACGCAGACGCGAATTAGCCTGACCGAGTCGTCCAACAAAGATCATCACGCTTCCTCCCTCTGGCATCGCCTCCTTGACCAGTTGGCCACACATCCGTCCCGCCGTGTAGTTGTCCATGCCGATATANCATAGGCGCNCACTTTCGGGTGCATCAGAATCATGCGTGATTAAATTGGTTCGCTGTCCAATCTCGGTGAGCAAATCNCCCTGATTGTCAGGATCGATCGGACTGATGGCGATTCCATCGATGCCCTGCGCCAAAAGATCCTGACAAATGCGTTTTTGGTCTTCGACACCATTGGCCGGCATCTGAATGTTGACATCCGCATTAAATTCCTGCGCCGCATCTTCGGCACCCTTCTCTGCAAAAGTCCAGAATGAGGCAATTCCATTGGTGATATAGGCTACCTTTGTTTTCTCTGAGCGGTTTTCGCCGCATCCAGCAACAACAAAACAGATGAGTGTCATCGAGGCCATACGAGGAATGCGTGATAGCTTGCTTGACATCAAAATCCCCTTTCAGTCCAGAAAAGTGCCCGAACACCAGCGGTGCGTTGTAACTTGGCGAAAAGACTGATTTTAGGTGCGTTGGCAATCCCCAGCAAGGGTTCACCACCGCTGGAAGTCGCCGCCGGATCGATGCAATTTATCCCAACGCGACTCAACTCGCACCCTACCGGGAACCGACTTTAATTTTGAAGAGGGAGGTTACTGTTGCAAGCAGAACAATTTTCCAAAAGAGACGAAAGAATTGCCCCCCCGATGAAAATCCACCTCCCCAACGCATCTTTCTCGAAGCCCGTTTCTCACGAGCCGGCGGCGGAGACCGCTTCTAGAGATTCGGTTCTTGGCAATTGGCAGTTGGATCAGTTACTTTCAACTGAGGGACTCGAAGATCAAATCCTTCGTTACCAAGCGGCGCCGGTTGGGACACCGCAGAACGCTGATTATCTGGTGCATACACCCGTCGATCCAAAATCTGAAGCTGCCTTTTCTTTGCTCTACCGGGAATGGCAAATCAGTCAACATATCAGTAACCCACACCTACTGCCGGTGCTGGACATTCATTTAGACAAACCCCCTTATTTCATTGTCACTCCCCAACTTGACGGAGGCAGTTTGCGGGCGGTCCTCAGACAACGGGGACAACTCGACGTGTATGATACGCTTTGGATTCTTCGCCAAGCGGCGCAGGCAGTTTGCGCACTGCATACGGATGGATGGTCGTCTCCTCTGCTTCAACCCGAGAACATGATGATCGAGCCGGATGGACATCTCACCTTGATCGCTGTCGGTCATGCTCGCCCATTCGAAAACGAAACGGAAATCGATTCTGCCTCGCAGATTTATGCTGATACATGTCGCCT
The DNA here is from genome assembly GCA_002168195.1 of Planctomycetaceae bacterium TMED10. Taxonomy (GTDB): domain Bacteria; phylum Planctomycetota; class Planctomycetia; order Pirellulales; family UBA7805; genus UBA7805. The sequence continues at coordinate 8,232 of NHBP01000052.1, read as the reverse complement.
CGCAGGACTTTTTTTAGAAATGACAAATAGTCCCTGGCCTCACGAAGAGAGACTTGGCGAGAACGGGAGCGAATCAAGCGATCTACTGCGAGAACCGTCACCCTCGGTAACGGCACTGCTGAGCGAGATACTCAATCCCCGCATGCCTTGCGATAAAAACTCCGTACGCATTCTGGTGGAACGACTCGTGCGACTTGAAATTGAGTTCTTGCCTAAATCTGCCTAGAGAGATCAATAGGTGTCGCCCCGTTTGCGAATATGAATCATCGGGCTTGCCTCGCTTACCGACTTTCCATCGATCACTTCGGCCACAATAATCAAATGATCGCCCGACTCGGCATGGGTCTTCGGCGAGCAGATGAAATGCCCGAGGACTCCTTCCTCCAATACAACCACACCCGTTTCATGTTGCGAACAGGCNAGATTTTCGAATGCCGGTACGCCTATTTCGAAACCTCGACCAAAATGACTGAGCAATTTCTTTCCTTCTTCAGAAACAACATTCAGCGCAAAGGTTGAGCCCTTCTGGAGCCACTCTGCAAGATATCGACTCTTGTTCACGGCCACAGTCACCATTGGGGGTTCAAAACCGGCCTGCATCACCCAACTGGCAAGCATTCCTGTGACATGATCACCGTGTTTTGCGGAGAGAATATAAATGCCACTCGGCACTTTTCCAAGAATGGAACAGAAGGAATGATCGGGGGAAGTTGAATCCATAAGAGATACCCTCAATAACGTAAATGAACTTGCTTGAAATCACTTGCGAAGTTGGCGGCCGACTTTTTTCTCCACACTCTCCACTTTAGCCGTTAAACGTCCGCTCGCAGCACGACGATAATCAAATTTCACCGAACAGGAAATACGGTCACTGTCATTTTGCAGGGCTTCGAACGATTGCTGCAGTAATTGTAAAAGGGGTTCTAATTCTCCTTCGACCACCGTCCCCATCGAGTGCAACCGGTAATCCAGTCCACTTCGATCCACAATTTCGACACAGCGGGCAACAAACGAACTCACGCTTTGGCCCTGGTCCATCGGCGTGATGCTAAATTCCATCAAAAACATCGTTTATTTACTCCAAAAAACGATTCTTGTGACTCGCTTCACCTCACTATATTGACGCTCCGTACCACTCGGGTACGATAGAGCTTGCAGGGCAAATACTTTTTGCCCTACTTATCATAATCGATCATTGATCACCGAATCAGGAGGTTGTCACGTGGGCTGTAGCGAACGTCGTAAAGAAATTAATCGCCGTAGACATCGCAGGAAAAAGCTAGCCAAACTCGCCGCGCGTGCAGAAAAGGCAACCGTGTCTGAGAAGCAGCATATCGCCACAAAAATTCGAGACCTGACACCCGGTGCACCGGTGATCATCGATCGTTTGGGGCTTGAGCAGCGTTAAGAATTGGCTTGCGGGCAAACCTGTGTGTACCTTGCGGGCATCAAGCTACTTGCGATCATCGCCCGAGGGATCGTTAAGCCCTAACCGGCGTCTGCGATCGAATCGCTATTATCCTTAAAGACAAAATTTCCATCGGCGTAATCGATGGTGATCTCCGCACTCTCGCCAAAGCCACCCTTCAGGATCTCTGTTGCAAGAGGATTTTCGATTTTCTGCTGAATAACTCGTCGCAACGGCCTGGCACCAAATGCAGGGTCATACCCTTCGGTCGCCAGATGTTTTTTTGCCTCCTCCGTAAGTTGCAAATCAATGTGTTGTCTTGCCAATCGTTTCTGCAGCAGCGCAAGTTGCAAGTGGACAATTTTCTGAATATCGTCTCTGCGAAGCGGATGAAACACAATCGTTTCATCAATGCGATTCAGAAATTCAGGCAAGAAGTGCCCACGCAGGGACTCATTCACGGCCTCTCGGATTTCGTCATCGCCACCACCGCGCTGCCCTATGTCCTGAATCATCTGACTGCCTACGTTGCTGGTCATGATGATCAGCGTGTTGGTGAAATCAACGGTATGCCCCTGATTGTCCGTCAATCTTCCGTCATCAAGAACCTGTAGTAAAATATTGAATACGTCACGGTGAGCCTTTTCAATCTCATCGAGCAGGACAACACAATAGGGTCGTCGGCGAACTGCTTCGGTAAGGGCTCCACCCTCTTCATAACCGATGTACCCGGGAGGCGCTCCTATCAATCGGCTCACCGCATGCCGCTCCATGTATTCGCTCATATCGATTCGCACCATGGCNGCTTCATCGTCGAATAAAATTTCTGCGAGAGCTTTGCAAAGTTCCGTCTTACCGACGCCCGTTGGACCGAGCATCAAGAAAGAGCCAATCGGGCGATTCGGATCCTGCAAACCGGAGCGACTTCGTCGCACTGCATTGGAAACAGCCTCAACCGCCTCTTCCTGGCCGATGACTCGCTGATGAATGCGTTCTTCCATTACGAGTAGCTTCGCACGTTCCGTCTCCATCATACGAGTGACCGGAATCCCCGTCCAAGCCGAAACAACGCTGGCGATTTCGTCTTCGGTTACCTCCTGACGCAATAGACGCTTGCTCGATTCGGAGGCTTTGTCGCTCGGCGCAGGCGCATCACTCTGAGAAAGTTCGAGTTCCTCCAACCGATGCTGTAGTTCTTTTTTCTGTACATCGAGTTCGTAGAGCCGTTGGTAGTCTTGCTCAGAGACGGCAGCTCCGGAGGCCGATACTTCCTTGATTTCGGCATCTCGGCGTTCGAACTCTTGCTCCAATTTGACCAACTGTTCGCGGACTTGCTGCACGTTTCCCAGCCCCGATTTTTCCGCCTCCCATTGCTCTCGAAGGCTCGCCCGCTGTCGTCGAAGCGACTCCATTTCTTCTTCTATTTCTGCCAGCCGTTCCTTGGCGTGACTCTCGGTCTCTTCGGTCAGTTGACGCTGGGAAAGTTCGAGTTGCGTGAGCCGACGCTGCACTTCATCAATTTCCTGGGGCACGCTCTCCAGCTCCATTGCCAAGCGACTAGCCGCTTCGTCCACGAGATCAATCGCCTTGTCCGGCAGGAAGCGATCGGTGATATAGCGATTAGAAAGTTCTGCGGCGGCGACTAAAGCCGAGTCTTTGATTTTGACGCCTTTGTGATGTGCCTCATAGCGAGCCTTCAGTCCACGGAGAATGGCAATCGTATCTTCCACAGAAGGCTCGCCGACAAACACGGGCTGAAACCGACGTTCTAGAGCTGCGTCTTTTTCAATATATTTGCGATATTCATCGAGCGTTGTTGCGCCAATGCATCGCAGGTCACCCCGAGCCAGCGCCGGCTTGAGCAAATTCGCCGCATCGCTGCCACCCTCGGCTGCTCCCGCGCCGACCACCGTATGTAGCTCATCAATGAAAAGAATAACTCCTCCAGCAGCGTCTTGAACTTCTCGGAGGACTGCCTTCAGCCGCTCTTCAAACTCACCGCGGAACTTTGTCCCGGCAATCAGGGCACCCATATCGAGGGCCACCACGCGTTTATTTTTCAAACTTTGTGGAACATCCGCTTGAACAATACGGACTGCCAGCCCCTCAGCGATTGCTGTTTTCCCAACACCCGGCTCTCCGATGAGCACCGGGTTATTTTTTGTTCGCCTGGAGAGTACTTGAATGACTCGGCGTATTTCTTCGTCCCGACCGATCACCGGATCCAACTTGTCTTGACGCGCTCGTTCGACCAAGTCGATCCCATAACGCTCCAGTGCTTGAAATTTTTCTTCCGGACTTTGATCTGTGACGCGTGTACTTCCCCGAACGGCCTGGAGCGCTTTCAGGATATCATCCGCACTGATTGCACAGAGCTGCAGCAGAGATTTTGCTTTCTCGTCCTCTTTTGCCAAGGCAAGAAACAGATGCTCGGTCGAAAGATAATCATCTTTCATGGTCGCCGCTTCACTTTGCGCTGCGTTGATAACTTTCTGCAGGGTCTGCGAGACGGCTGGTTGATTTCCTGCCGAGCGAGGAAGCTGCTTCAGCTCACCCTGGACAATCTCCTCGAGTTGCCCCCGATTGGCCCCAATACGATCAATGATCGGATTAACGACCCCATCCTTCTGACCGAGGAGGGCAGCAAGCAAATGCACTGTCGTCACTTCAGGATTCCCAGCCTGGAGCGTCATTTGCTGGGCTGCCTGAATTGCTTCCTGTGCTTTGATCGTCAATTTATCAATCGGTATTGTCATTAATTTTACTCTGTATTCATTGCGCAGCNGAAAGCACCCATGCGGCGAGGTAAAACTACCAGGCCATTCCGCAGAGGGCTCGCCGCAGTGCGATTTAGGAATCTTTCACTTCGAAATCGGCGTCGATGACATCATCTGCCGCAGAACCGGCATCGTCAGGTGCAGTTTCGGGTTGCCCCTCTGCATCCGGAGTCGCCGACTGAGCCGATGCTTCGTAAAGCGTTTTGCTTAATGCGTGCGAAGCTTGCTCCAATTCAGTGATTGCAGCCTTGGTAGCCTCGACATCATCTCCTACCGCCACCTCGCGCGTTTTTGCAATCGCTGCAACCAGCGGCTCTTTATCAGCGTCGGCAAGCTTATCCTCGTTATCTTTGATCATTTTTTCGAGTTCAAAGCACATTGCCTCAGCTTTGTTGCGCGTTTCGACCAATTCGCGTTTTTTGCGATCTTCTTCCGCATGCGATTCGGCATCCTTCCGCATTTGATCAATCTTGTCTTCATCCAGGCCGCTTGACTGCTCAATGGTGACAGTCTGCTCTTTGCCGGAGTTTACATCTTTTGCAGAAACATTAAGAATTCCGTTGCGATCAATATCGAACTTCACTTCGATCTGAGGAATGCCACGCGGTGCGGTCGGAATACCATCCAAATTAAACTGACCCAGTAGCCGGTTGTCTTCAGCCATCTCCCGCTCGCCTTGAAACACGCGGACCGTGACTGCCGACTGATTGTCTTCAGCCGTGCTAAACGTCTGCTTTCTCTCGGTCGGGATCGTCGTGTTGCGTTCCACAAGTTTTGTAAATACGCCACCTAACGTCTCAATGCCCAAAGAAAGGGGTGTCACGTCGAGCAACAGCACATCCTTCACATCGCCCGCCAGGACACCACCCTGAATGGCAGCTCCTACCGCAACGACTTCGTCTGGATTGACGCCTTTGTGCGGATCTTTACTAAAGATTTTCTTAACCAGTTCCTGAACCTTTGGAATCCTCGTGGAACCACCGACCAACACGACTTCGTCAATGTCACCGGCTGAAAGCTTGGCGTCGCGAAGAGCGTTCTCCACCGGCCCCCGTGTCCGGTCAACAAGCGGATCGACCAACTTTTCAAATTCTACGCGAGAAATACCCATCTGCAGATGCTTTGGTCCACTCGCATCGGCTGTGATAAAAGGCAGGTTGATATCTGTTTGCTGTGCCGAGCTCAGTTCTTTTTTCGCCTTTTCACACGCCTCCTGCAGTCGCTGCAACGCCATCGGGTCATTACGAAGATCGATGCCCTGCTCTTTTTCAAAATCATTTGCCACGTGATTAATAAGCACTTCGTCGAAATCGTCTCCCCCGAGATGCGTGTCGCCATTGGTGCTCATCACCTGAAATACACCGTCGGCCAATTCAAGCACCGAAACATCAAATGTCCCGCCACCGAGGTCATAGACAACAATTTTTTCGTTCTTATCTTTTTCTAGTCCATACGCGAGCGCTGCAGCGGTTGGCTCGTTAACGATCCGCTCCACTTCCAATCCTGCAATCTGACCCGCATCTTGCGTAGCCTGACGCTGTGAGTCATTAAAATAAGCGGGAACCGTGATCACCGCTTTGTTGACTTTATGTCCCAAATAGGCTTCGGCTGATTCCTTGAGTTTGCGTAGTACGAGCGCAGAGATTTCCGGGGGCGTGTACTCTTTGTCACCGACCTTGATTTTTACGTAGTCCTCAGGACCACCGGTGATTTCATAAGGCACCATCTTTTCTTCACTCTCGACCTCATCGTGTCGACGGCCCATAAACCGCTTGATGGAAGAAATGGTTCTGGTGGGATTGGTCACCGCCTGTCGACGTGCCGGTTCGCCCACCAGGGTCTCACCTTTGTCCGTATATGCAACAACACTCGGCGTGAGACGATTTCCTTCCGCATTAGCGATCACCTTCGCCTCATTGCCCTCCATGACCGCAACCACGGAGTTGGTCGTGCCGAGATCGATTCCAATTATTTTTTCACCTTGCGCCATGCTCGTGTTCCTTTCTGCTTCCTTTCGAACTCCGATCCCCACATGCCCGTTTGCACCGTGGGATTCGACAGCGTCGATACACGCCGTGCGTTTCTAAAAAGCAAACCGTGTGCCAGCAGAACCATATTAGACGTAACCTATTTAATAGTATGGTTTTATAAATTTACAATCCCGTCAGCAATGGACTGTTCGTGCAATCGATCTGCCAGTTTGACACCGTGGCTCGGCTCGCATGAGGGACTCTGCCTATTTGGCAGTTTCTTGACAGTCCAAAATGCTCCAACTACAAGTGACCAAAGCTTTTCTGCATTTTGTTTTCTTGCCGTTACGACGGCTTTTAGAGGAGCGAGGGTAGTCTTCATGGCCAAACGTAAGATCGCCAAAACACCGGCTAAGAAGAAAAGCAAGCGGGCAGGTCGACCCAAGGCCGCCTCGCGGCCTCCTTCCCTCGCCTCCCTCCGACGGCGTATCGACCGGCTCGACAGAGAAATCGTTCAACGCATCAATGAACGGGCAGACCTGGCACATTCGATCGGCAAAATCAAAGATGCTGTCGGAAGTGTGGTGTATGCTCCCGGCCGCGAAGAAGAAGTTCTCAGCAGCGCGGTTGAAGTCTCACAGGGCCCCCTTTCTGAACAGTGTATTCGTGCGATCTTCCGCGAGATCATTAGTGGCTCCCGAGCCATTGAAAAGATGATGCGTGTTGCTTTTTTGGGCCCGCTTTACAGCTATAGCCATCTTGCAGCCATTCACCGATTCGGTCAAACGGTTGAATTTCTTCCGGTCGGGACAATCGGTTCGGTTTTTGAAGAAGTGCACGAGGGTCTGGCCGACTATGGCCTGGTTCCCGTCGAAAACTCTACGGATGGACGCATTGCCGATACGCTCGATAACTTTATCCGCTATCCGGTAAAAATAAGCGCGGAAGTCCAGCTACGCATTCATCACAATCTTTTGGGGCATGGTACACGAGGCGATGTTAAAGAGGTCTATAGTCGACCCCAGGCACTTTCTCAGTGTCGCCGCTGGCTGGCCACGCATTTACCGTTAGCACGCACGGTGGAGGTCACCAGCACGTCGACTGCCGCGCAGGTTGCAAGCGATAAACCGGGCGCCGCGGCGATCGCGAGTATTCAGGCCGGTATTCAATACGGCCTGGATGCGATTGCAACAAATATCGAAGATAATGAAGAAAATTTGACGCGATTTGCGGTCATCAGTCACGAATCTCCTCCGCGCAGCGGAAAGGATAAAACCGCCATCATGTTCCAACTCGAACATCGACCTGGAACGCTTGCCGACGCGATGTCCATTTTTAAGCGAAGCAAAGTCAACTTAAGCTGGATTGAATCCTTTCCCATCCCGGATTCTGGTGGCGACTACCTGTTTTTTATTGAACTCCAGGGTCACCAACAGGACGTTAAAGTGAAGCGGGCAATCGCCTCTCTGGGAAAGAAATCATTGCGACTCGATATCTTGGGGTCCTATGCTGCGAGCGCACCGATTTCCTAATAGTTTTGAGTTTTCAAAAGACGTTTTACTTCATTGAAATTTGCGAGTGCCAACTGGCAACCGGCACCCCATAACGCGGAGCGATTGGAAACAGTATATTCCTTAGCAGGCAAAACAAACGTAACACTAGATTCCCTTTCTGCGAACGCAGGCATAACCGTGATCATTATTCTTGGCTCCCAGGCAACCGACCAACAAATCGAAGACGTCGTCCAGCGCATCGAATCGCTTGGCCTCCAAACACATTTAAGCCGCGGAACCTATCGGACGGTCATCGGGGTGATTGGGGATGAAGAAAAAATTGCCGCGGCACCCTTCGAAGCTATTCCAGGTGTTGTCCAAGTGGTTCCCGTACTCCCGTCCTTTAAGCTGGCAAGTTCCGAAGCCCATCCACTACCCAGTATTATCGAGGTCGGTTCCGCAAAGTTTGGCGGTGGCCACCTTGGTATGATTGCCGGACCTTGCGCTGTGGAAAGTGCGGAACAAATGGATGCCATCGGCAAGGCTGTCGCGGAAGCCGGGGCAAACGTTTTGCGAGGAGGAGC
>NHBP01000051.1:29378-121672 GCA_002168195.1 Planctomycetaceae bacterium TMED10 | reverse complement strand
TCACCATCAATATCCGCGCCGAGTTGGCTCCAGCCGGAACTTGTCCAGCGATAAACCCGAACATGGCCAGCGCTGTCGCCGTTGCGCATCGCCCCGATCGCCACCGTTTGGCCATCGGCAGACATCGAGACGGACCTGCCTGAATAGTCTTCCGCTGCTTCACCATCAATATCCGACCCGATTTGCAACCATGCTCCACTTGATGTTCCATCGCCGCTGAGTTCTGTCCAGCGGTAAACCCGGACATGACCGGCTTTGTCGCCGTTGCGCATCGACCCGATCGCCACCATCTCACCGTCGGCAGACATCGAGACGGAACAGCCTGACGCGTCGCCTGTCGCTTCACCATCAATATCCGCCCCGAGTTGGCTCCAGCCCAAACCTGCCCAGCGGTAAACCCGAACATGACCGGACCCATCGCCATTGCCGTTGTTGTCGGGTGCTCCAATAGCCACCGTCTGGCCGTCGGCAGACATAGAAACGGAAGAAAATACGCCTGAATAATCATCCGCCGCTTCACCGTCAATATCTGCCCCGATTTGCTGCCACATGCCGGTGCGATCCCAAGCCTTGAAGCTTATGGCGTCGACAATGGTTCCCGAAAAGTTCAGGCCGGGCTTCAGGTAGATGCGGGTGGTTTCATTGACCGGCAAGAGACGCGGGTTCGCTTCTGAAACAGCGCCGAGCGTTTGCCACGTCAGGCCGTCGTCGGTTGAAACCCAAATTGACCCACCCATTGCATTGACGCCGACAATGGCGATTCCGAGAGGGTCACCATCAACATCCGAAAAGTTGTTGAGGCTGCCGCCGCTGTCCAGCAGATCCGACACCCTCGTGCCGACAGGTCCCGCGGGGGCTGCAGCATCTTCAGCAATAGGATTGAGGGTGGGTGACGCGGCTACATCAAGCGTTGGCGTGTCATTCACAGCACCGATCGTGAGAGGAATCGTGCCCGTTACGTTTTCCGAATCGCCCGACTGTGCATCTGCCTCGTCACTGAGTTGAATCGAAAGCGTATCGTCGCCGTTATAATCCGCACCGGGTTGGTAGACGAGGCCGTCGAGCGCTTCGTTGATTAACGAAAGATAACCGGTGAATTCGAGCGCCTGCGCACCATTTTCCCCGGTGAGCGTCAAGCCGGTTACCGAGGGAAGCGTAAGTGTACCGTGTGCGACCTCAAGCCGCATCCACATGGTCGTTGTGTAAAGCGCGTCCGGGTCCGCGATCGCAATCGAATTTCCGCCTGCCGAGGAAAATACCAGGTCCGAATCTTCACTTACTCCATCAGCCAACGGAAGGGAGATTGCCGGAGCATCATCCACATCGCTCAGATAAACCACCACGGGCGACGTCGAAGCTAATTCGCCGTCCGAAACTCGAATCGCAATAGGCCTCACGGGGCCGGATTCGAAATCGAGATCGCCAGGATCGTTCACGACGAGGTTTGATCCCTCAATCCGGAACGCCGCAGTACCGTCCATATTATTGTCATCGTTATTGACAATCGAGAACGAAAGTGGGTCGCCATCCTCGTCGGTCGCAGTGAGAACGCCGACGATGGTGTCGATCGCGCTTGCTTCAGGCAGGCTGAAGCCGGTGACGGTGAGGGATGGTGCCTCGTTGATGTCCGTGAGTCCGACAGTAATTACCGCATCAGTTGTCCGTTCGCCATCACTCGCAGTAACCGTGATCTCCATCGATGCATTCGCCTCAAAATTGAGATCTCCCGCGTCGTTGACAACGAGTGTGTTATTTTCAATGCGAAACGCCGCTGTTCCATCTCCGTCCGTATCGAGGTTTATCGCCAAAGCAAAAGAAATCGGATCATTGTCTTGGTCTGTCGCAACGAAATCGCCGAGTTGTGTACCGGCTTCAGAATTTTCAGGAACCGTAAAGCCTTGCGAATCGAACACAGGTGCATACTCATTTGCATCGAGGATCGTCATCGTGGCGGTGGCGACCGTCTGATTGATTCCGTCCGAGGCAAAGAAGGTAAAGTCAAATGGACCAACGCTTGATTCATAATCAAGATTCTCACTGTCGCTTAATACGAGCGTGTTGCCGGAAATAAAACTTATATCGTTGAGGTCGAGGTCGGTATCAGGAGAGGTCGTATCCTCAAACCCGTAGCTGAGTGTTGCCCCTTCGGGGTCGGTAGCCACAAAAGTGGCGAGGAGTGTTCCGCTGGTGGCGTCCTCCATCACGCTGAAGGCGAAATCTGCAAAAGCCGGAGTTTCATTCATATCATCGATGTTAATCGTGACCGTCGCGTCGGTAACGAACGATCCATCATCCGCACGAACCGTGACGGCGATCGTTGGAGTTGCCTCGTAATTGAAATCGCCTGAATCAAGCACTCGAAGGAAGCTGCCTACAATTTCAATCGCCGATGTGCCATCACCATCCGGGTCGGCATTTGCTGCAATAGTGAAGGTGATCGGGGAGCCTTCAGGATCGCTGGCGATTAATTCCCCGATNTCAAGNCCTGNACCGGGGTTCTCGTNGACCGTAAATGACCCGCCCGAGAACACCGGNGCCGTTCCAAAGGCAGCATCNTATGCGGCAAGTGTTTCCGCTGATGCGCCCGCCGAATTGAGCAGCGAACCNAGCAACTGCGTATCGGCAGTTCCAATCAATCCATCGCCGTCAAAATCGGCAGCCGCACTGAAGAGGGAGTCGTTACTTGCAACGAGACCGGCAAACGCGGTGATATCGTCCGGCGAGTACGTTCCGTCCGCGTTTAAATCACCCAGTCCAGCTCCAACACCGGACACCGCCTGGCCGACAATTCGCTTGATGACCTGTCGGCCCGATTCTTCCGATGCAACGATCGTAAATACGTGATTCCCACCACCCAAACTCGCGTATTGGGATGCGAACTGGTGCACATCGATCTGCGTGCTCTCGGTGGCCGATGCGGCCTGGAGCAAAATATCCGCGTCAGTAGTCGCTGCCGGTATGTCGACCAGGATGACGACCGATTGGGCCGTACTGTCGTTTGAATCCACAACTAGATCAATCGATCCGGGTGCTGTTTCGGTGAGCGAACCAATCGACATTTCTGTTCCCACCCGATCGATTAGTACCACGCGCTTAAAATCTTTGTAAATCGGCTCATTACCACTGCCAACGTCCCTAAACGCGCGGACCGTTAAATAATGCCTGCCCTCACCGATTTGCGCTGCGTCAATCGTTTGCGTGAAGATGCCGGTTCCGTCGATCGAATACGCACCCGGGGCATTGGTTTCGGTGAAATCCTCAAAGCCGTAAAGAGGTGATCCCGGGGTGACGTAATCTACGCCATTGAGCGCATTGCCGTTTGGACCCGTAATCCCATTGAGGTCCATCCCCGCATCTAGTTGTAATGCAGCAAAATAACCATCGGCCGCTGTATCACGGAGCGAGGAGTCACCCATTAACTCCACAGCCAGCGTATCGAGGCGAACTTCAAAAGTGTCGCTCACGATCACATCAATCTCGGTGAGCCGATTGGTGGGATTGCTTTGAGCCGATGTCGCATCTGCAGCCAGCGTGCTTTGGACGTTACTCAGCGTTAACGAGCCCTGCGGCGTTGCCGGTCCGTAGATTACATAGCCCAAACCATGCTCAACGCCGGCACCGTTTATCGTCTGAGGAACCCGCAATTCAATATAGCCATCTACTCCGACTGTAATGACCTCCGGTATCTCATATTCTGTTCCCTCATTTGTATCGACCGTCGGGTTGGATGCGTTCCCAGTCAACTCAACCAGGAGCGTACCCTCAGCAAAATTCGTTTGAATCGTACGCGAATCCCAATCGCCAAAACCTCCGTGTCGGCTATTAAGCCCGACGACCATCGATCCATCGCGTTCGAAGGCGTAAAAATTTGAAAACGCCGGGTCAATCCAGCGCTCGTTAAAATCTCCTCGCCCATGCGTATTTCGAATATCAATCAGCCGTGAGATCGCGTCCCCGTAGTGCCCTCCGAGTGCATCGCGGGAACCATCGTGCGGGAAGGGCCGCTCGTCTACGGAGGGATCCTGATTGAATTCGCGCGCATTAAAATAAACAACGGCGTTCCCGGGTCGGGTCAGCATGTAGGCATGTGCGAGCGATGTGAGATACGCGCCCTCTTCATCGTGACTGCGCACAAATGCAACAGATTGGCTTCCGTTATTTGCCAGGCCATCATCATAGACGTCCTGACTCGCATCGATAATGTTGTGCCAATTATTGTTGTAGCCATCATTCGTCAGGTTGTCTTCCAAAGCGAAAAATAATGGCATATCGAGCACATCACGGTTTCCGCCAACCGTGGTCAAATCGGCGGGGTCGATGTCTTTCGAAATAAACGTCTGGAGGTGACTCTTGTCCCCGGTAAAAGATTCAAGAAACGAAAAAACGTGTTTAGGTGAACCGTCGAGCAATGTATCTTGTTCAGCCAGATAAACAGCGCGATCGTAAAAATCGTGGACAAACGGGTATACGTGCCGAGCTGCGTCAACTCGAAAACCGTCGATCCCGACGTGCTGAATCATCCAGCGGGCGTAACGCATCAGATAGGCGTTCGCATTTTCGGCAATCGGTACGCCGTTCGTGGATTCCGCTCCCGAAAAGTTAACTAACACGACTCCATTCTCTGGCGTTGATGGATCCCCCGGAACATGGTCGTTCACCGTCACATACTGCGTCTGATCAGGATAAAAACGACGGTTTAATTCCGTGGGGACGTTTGCCATCCTGGCTTTTGGATCGAGCGACTGAGACCAGGTTGCAATGTCGTATTCGGGCAACAGAAACGCAGCGTTGCCAACCATTGGAATGTTATCCGGGTCATTTGCGTCCACCGGTTGCCGGATAAACGAATGGGTTTTCCGGTGATCGATATCGTAAAGCTGTGCCAGTTGGAATTGATATTCCCACTCCGGATCGCCGACTTGTGTGTCGGTTGGATTCGGATGGAAATCACCATCCACATCACCGGAGACGAACTGAACAAACCCTGGATTGGCACCACCATGCAGTGCCGTGGGATCATTAGGATCCGGGGCAAACAACACACCATTGGCATCCACATCAGTAAAATCGAAAGAACTAGCGTGATTGATCAGATAATCAGCGTAAACCAGTCCACCGGCGGCCTGAATTGCCTCGACAGCCTGCATATATCCGGTTTCAGTTCCATAGAGTGTCGGGTCTTCGGCCGATCCCAGGTCAAACCGGTCATACACGTCGTAACCGATGCCAGCGCCTGCGTCGGTGTAAACGCCGCGACCCGGAGGCGGAGTCCATACGCCTCCATAGCCAACGTCGAATAAATCAGCGGCTCGATCGCTCATCGTGGCCCAACTGGTTTCAAACCATTCGAGCAGGGCAGGGGACGAAACGTCACCGCCAGCACTTTGCGGAGGATCAGCGATGACCAGAAATTGCGACGCTGCAGGCCCATTTTCTGCGCCCGCCAGATCAGTAAATGTCCCTGCGTTCACACTCACGGTGACCACGCCCGGCACAAGCGAGCCGGAGAAACCGTAGCGATACACGCTCCCTCCTTGATCGACTACCGTACCATCAAGGGCTGCAGTCCCGGCACCGTCTCCGCCAAGTGAAATTTCATCACCGGTGATCCAAGTCGCGTTGATCCCCTCATTTGCATCACTGAAAGCAATATCAAGATAACCTGCACCATTGAGTAGCCCTACGGGCCACACCGAGCCGGATAGCGGATTGGACAAAATAGCTGTCGGTGGTGTCTCAACGACAACCGCTACGGTCACCTGGGCTCCGCTGCTGGTAATCGGCGGCGAGTCACCATCTCCATCATCAGTCGCGCTATAAGTAAACGAGCCAGTACCTACAAAGCCGACACTCGGCGTGAACCGAGCCGTCACTCCATCGCCGAGCATTTCGACCGAACCACCCACAGCGCCCGCGACGGCATAGCTGATTGCCGATGCGGTGGTTTCGATATCTGTTGTAAGTTGAGAAAGATTAATATCACGCGCGACATTGACGCGGGTGAAAACACTTTCGCCAGTTGCCTGCGGGGCGTCATTTTCAGCCGTGATCGTCAGGTTAGCTATCGCCTGCGTTTGGCCGCCATAGCCGTCATCTGCAGCATAAGTGAATGCGTCGCCGCCGTTAAAATCGGCAGAAGGCTGATACGTAAATGATCCGTCCGCATTCAAATTAAAACTCGTCGCATGACTCGGGCCAGAAACGAGAGATGCAGTGAGCTGCTGCCAATCTGGGTCCGAATCATTGGACAGCACGCCAGCGCTGGCATCAACCGAGAGCGTACTATCCTCATTTATCGAATAACTATCATCCGCTGTATAAGGCGCCGTGTTTGCCAGGGCATTATATGCGGCAATGACACTTGGATCGGCACCTGCAGACGCGAGGTGCGCACCGAGTAGTTGGTAATCGACAAAGTCAATCAACCCATCGCCGCTCAGATCGCCCGCCGGAGAGAACTCACTGCCGCCGTTACCCATGAACCATGAAAACGTATCGATATCGTTCACATCGTAGGCGCCGTTATAATTAAGATCACCAAATCCCAGCCCGACTCCGGCAAGATATTGACCGGGAATCCGCTGCACATTGACCGTTCCGGTGGGCTCATACGCAACGACCGTGAAAACATTATTCCCACTGCTAAGGTTTGAAAAATAGGTTTTAAAGTGACTGGTATCAACGCGGGACGCGGTTCCCTGGCCGGAGGCCGCCATGGCAATGATTTCACTGTCGGTCAGATTGGGTGACAGGTTCGCAAAAAGATGAACCGAATCTGCCGTCGCATCGACTGACTTTGCAACCACATCGTAATTACCAGCACTTCCATTGCTGACCGCGCGAGCTTCAAAGATTTCCATCGGCGGTGCGATGCGATCGAGATAGAAAACCTCTTTCCATGCCGTAAAGGTCGGTGGTCCGCCATCGGTCCGGTGCCGGAAGGCTCGAGCCTCTAAAAAATGCACGCCGTCACTCAACGCGGTCGTATCGATGGTCTCCAAAAACTCCCCGTCCCCACGCGGGCCAGAAATGCCCTCGGATCCGATGAGCGGGCTTGCCTTGTCCGAGAAATGCTCAAATCCATAGGTCGTCTCTCCCGGCGTAACGACGTCGACATAACCGTTCTGATTGATGTCTATGCCGCCGTCCAACTTAAGCATGGCATAGTCGCCATCTGCCCAAATGTCGCGCAATTCATTCAGTCCGAGGTGGCGTACTTCATTCGTCTGGAGGCGCACGCCGAGCGAATCACCGGTAACAACGTGAATATCGGACTGCAGTGTTTTGCCGTTTTCATAATGATTCGTAATGTTGCTCGAGCCTACCCAGACATCGTCTACCCCCGTAAGTTCTAGTCCGGCGGACGCTTGCGGGGTGCCGAGCCCATAGATCACATATCCTAGTTGATGCTCATAGCCATCCGCGTTGAGGTTGCGAGGAACCCGAATGGATGCATAACTCTTTCCATCTCCTCCGTCCCATACGGTGACTACTTCTGGAATATCGTCGTAGGGATCAACGAGAGCATTCGCGGCATTTCCGGTTAACTCGACGAGTTTTGTCCCGGGCGCAAAACCGACTTCAACCGTTCGCTCATCGAAACCCCAATCGCCCCGATTCGAGAGTGCAACAACAGCGTTGCTTATCCTTTCAAAGATGTAGAGACCCTCATTGTCGCACCAACGCTCTTCGTAATTCCCTTTTCCATGGGTTTCTCTAATTTCAACCAGCTTGGTAACCGCTGAATCCCGACTCAGCGCGTCATCTCGTCCTGGCTTGGGAAACTCGCGCTCCTCACCAAACTCACCGCCGTTAAAGTAAACGACGGCATTACCAGGGAGCATCAGCATCAGCGCGTGACTCACATTGCTGAGCTTCCAGGGCTTATAAACGTCATGATTCTCAACAAATTTTACCCCAGCAGAACCATCGTGCATTCCGTTATTTGCTACATCGAGACCCGCATCCTTCACATTAAACCAGGCACCACCTTGCCCATAGTTCTCGAGGTTGTCCTTGACGGCGAAATACCATTTGAAGTCGAGCGTATCGCGATTACCCCCGATCGTGCCNGGATCGAAGGGGTTAATNGTCTTTTTNACGTGNGGCAGAAGAACCGCGGGATTTGCGTCATAGGTTTCCGAATAAGAGAAAACATGCTTCGGACTTCCATCGAGCAATGTCTCAGGNTGCGTTCGATANACGGCTCTGTCAAAATAATCAAACGTAAACCCCTGCATGTGCTTACCGGCGTCGATTCGCAAGCCATCGACACCCGCCGTCTGCACGAGCCACTGGGCGTTGCGCATCAGCATTCCCATTGCGTTTTCGACCGTCGGATCACCGGCCATCGGATCTGCCGTGTTGAAAGAGTGAACCGGAATATCACTCTCACCGGTCACGGGGTCATAAACGTAAATCGTGTTATGGCCGATATCGGGGTAAAACTGCCGATTATTTTCATCCGGAACATTCGCCAGCCTGCCGAATGCAGGGGTGGTGCCAGCAGGAATATTTTGTGGATCATTCGGGTCGACCGGGTGACGAATGAACTGATGATTCTTTTCCTGTGCGATATCAATCAACCCGGCAAGCCGCTCATATTCATCGCCATACCAATANAAGCCATGAAANTCACCATCGACATCGTCTGGAAGCGTAATGGCAAGACCGGGGTATCCACCGGCCTCCACAAAGCCCGGAGTACTCAAGGTCGAATAGCCGTTATGATTCATGATGAAATCAACATGAAGATCTTTACCAGATCGACTAAGNACACCCTCTAGTTCTGTCAGGCTCTCGGCCGTTCNGTAAAGTGTCGGTTTATACCATTGACCAAGGTCAAAGCGGTCATAAACGTCGTACCCAACGGTGTAATCACTGGTGTCTCCACGGGAGGGCGGGGGGGTCCACACCGCGCCGTAGCCGGCATGGAATAGATCTGCTGATCGCTCAATCATCGTATCGTGAGACGATTCAAACCATTGCAATACGGGCGCAGGTGATACGTCGTAAGCCAAGAGGCGACGGGGTTCGAGCGTCTGATAGTTTAGTTTTGTATCACCGGGCGATACGGTGACGGCAATCGAACGAGAACGCCAAAACGTTACAAGCCCGCGGATGTTATGCCAGAGTGATTTTAGAAGTTCGCCCATCTTGCTCACGTACGCTGAGTGATCACGCCACGCGCTCACCCCAACGGGTCGTGCCCCTGTTACCGACTCAGGGCAACACGCCGATCCGCTCGATTGATTTTATCAAACCAACGGGAATGTAACTCGGGTGCAAAAGCGCAGTAGCGTTCCTTCAAATGCAAAACCGAAAATCTTCGTAACTATTTACCATTTAAATAAATATGAAAAAATATTGCAAAGAAAAAGTCGGAAAAACAGTTCCCGATCACGTATCACTGTCTCTTTAATCCCGAACGAATTACCTCGATCGGGGGGGCGCATTATTTCAGGGGGTTTTTATCGGATCAGGCGGTCCCTGCGGGATCCGCGCAGACCTTTATTCGACCGGTCACCGTTGGTGTAATATAAAACCTTCCAAGAATCCTGAATTATCAAGCTCGTACGTCTGGCAGTGCTACCAACGCTCTGTTTCAGCGCTTCGCTTGCAGGGGTAGAGTGCAATGGACCCATATTACGAGTGGCTGGGCATCCCGGCGGAGGAACAACCGCCCAACCATTATCGATTGCTTGGAATCAATGTTTTTGAATCCAATCCTAAGGTCATTGAATCAGCTGTTAATCAGCGGATGGCCTACTTGCAACAACTCTCCGGCGACCAAGCCAGCGTCGATGATGCCCAGCGTATTATGGGCGAAATATCGCGCGCACGATTAACCATCCTGAATAAAGAAAAGAAATCCGCTTACGATAAATCGTTAAGAAATAAGCAAAGCCAGCAATCCGTACCGCCATCACCACCCCCACAGCAACGCGTCAACCCACCGAATGAATCTCGTGACTTGAGCGTTAAACGGACGGTATCGCAAAATGCCAGCCACTTCAAATCAGTTGTGAAAATTGACAAGCGTTTTTTTATCCTTGTTCCAGTCTTCGCGTTACTGATTTTTTCAGGGATCATGGCCGTGTTGTTCTCGGGTGCTGAGCATTCTGGATCAATGGTGCCCAATACGCCTCAGTCCGAACAGCCAACATCCTCACGCCCACGCGATAAATCCGCTACGGCTAAGGTTGATTCCCGACCCATCACCGTTCAACCTGTACCATCGGTCCGCACCTCACCCAAGGAATCAATACAACCATCCGTGGGACAGCAAGGGGTCGTGAAACAACAAGAAACAGCAGTAACAGAGAAGGCCACAGAGACGTCCAACATTGAAGCGAACAAGGTGATCGAAGCGGAGCGTATAAAACAAACCCAGAAACAGAAAATCAAACAGGAAGCACCATTATCAGCCGACCATCAGAGGAATATAGCCGCTCGGGAAAAGCTGGGAATTACGGTAGCAATCGGTAAAAACCTCCGACAAAAGCACCCTGAAGTCGCCGCTAAAATCGAAGTTTTTCAAAATGAGAATGGAAACCTTATTCAGTTTGTTATGAAGGTCGATGGCAACGAGAATCTAAATTCGTTGCATCTAGTGGGTAGCTTTAATAACTGGGCGTCCAATTCAAAGTTTGAACTTAAAAAGATAGGCAGTGAGTGGAGAACGATGCGATTAAATCATGCCGATGTTTTTAAAGGGGGGGCATCCAAGACAGAATTTAAATTCCTGGGATCTTCAAATACCTACTTTCCGGATAGATGGGACCACAGTTTCAGCGGNGAGCATAAAAATCTCATATTGCAGCAAAAGCCTTCTGGCGGAATTTCNAAAACCTNTATNCTGAAAATGAATTCGAATTAACATTACGGCCTTTTTAAACACTGTACNTTGCAATTCAATATGGCGCGCTCGAAACTTTCATCGTCTACATTGCGGATCGTAGCACTCGCTCTTTTGGCACTGTGCATTTCCGGAATTCTTTTGGTGGCTTCAAATCAATCGCCAGAGCAGAAGGATGGATCTGCCGCGCGAAACACGCGGAAATTACCCGCAGACCAACCCAAGGCACAGCGGCCCGTTCCTTCACTTTTTAAGTCGCCCTCGGAACTGCAGCAGCATTCTGCACCATTGGCAAAACCCGGGTCGACAGCCTCGCCTGACAATAACGGTCCTAGTGAGATCGAAGAAAATCCGTTTATCATCGGCAGCAAACGGAAAGATCGTGAGGATGCTGCCCGGCCTTCTCCATCAACGATGATTCCTGGGGATAACGAGGATCGGGTACGCGTCGTGGTGGACGAGGATGGCGTACGATTCGATTTCAACGGACTGCTTGAATCATCCCAGGTGAGCCTCGTCGGTTCTTTTAATTCATGGGAGTCCGGTAAAGTCGATATGGAACGCGGAATCGAAAGCTGGCTTGTCAAACAGCGTTTAGCCCCTATTCGCCACGAGTTCAAATTCGTGAATGAAAGTGGCGATTGGTATCCCGAGGGAGATAATCTGGTCTTGGATCTCGAGAATCGCGAGGGCATTGTTCAGCCTAATCCGTTTGAACCTTCCCAGCGCCCCGCCGGTTCAGAGGCACTCGTGGAGGTCACCGGGGATCATCAGGGCAGGGTGGAAGTCATCCAAACGGGAACAGGCGTTCGTTTTCAATTTCAAGCTTCTACTCCCACTGATTATATTCTCTTACTTGGAGATTTTAATTCCTGGAACGCTACGGTTGCGGCCATGCGGCGAGAGGGAAATGCCTGGATTGCTGAAAAGGCAATTGCACCAGGTAATTACGCATTTAAATTCCTCGGCCCAGGCGAAAACTGGTTCCCGAAAGGTGATAATCTCACGCTATCCTATCGCAAACGGATACCAACGACTGAATCGGTGCCAGCGACATCAAGTCCTCCCGCGACACCCTCTCAAGCGATGCCGCAGTCGCCGACCCCTGACAGCGAGGTCGACGAACAATCTATTTCAATCCAGCGAGCACGCGAATATTTAAACGATGCCGGTCTTTACGAGGGCAAACCAGGCGTCTGGTTCTTCCCGCAGAGCAATCGTCTTGTCATTCGGCAATATGGACGGATATCCAAAGATCCTAAGATTAAAAAGGCGTTAAAAAGGCTTGGCGACCGTTTACCGCATCCTGCCGAAATGGGAAATCCACCGCCTCAGAGTCGATAGGCCCCATCACGCTTGGGGCACAGACTGCTAGCTTGTAGAATCAAATACATCCAATGTGGAATGCACGTCCCAAAAGCTGTGCTATCCCGAACGCTGTGCTATCCCAAACGCTGTGCTACAGAAGGAGTCTCGATCTTGAGGGTCATTATTTATTGCGTCGTCGTTTCGTGTCTACTACTCCTANCCAACACCTCCTGGGGAGAACAGNCACGCGTTCCGAACTGGGTTGCGGACGCTATCTTTTACCAAGTCTTCCCAGAGCGTTTTCGCAATGGCGACCCCAGTAACGACCCAACCCATGATTCCCTGGAAGATCCATCACAAATTCCAGANTCATGGAAAGTAACCCCATGGGGACAGCAATGGTATTCTCGCGACCCATGGGAAAAAGAGATGGGGCCTGATTTTTATGATCATGGCGTATTCCATCGTCGCTACGGCGGTGACCTTCAGGGAATCATCGACAAGCTCGATTANCTCAAGAAACTCGGCATCAATACGATCTATCTTAATCCCGTATTTTATGCTCGTTCGCTCCATAAATATGACGGTAACAGTTTTCATCATGTGGACCCCCATTTTGGTCCGGATCCCGAAGGGGATTTCAAACTGATGGCCACCGAGACCGCCGACCCAACCACCTGGAACGATACGGAAGCCGACCAACTTTTTTTCGATTTTTTAAAGCAAGCACATGCCCGTGGCATTCGGGTTATTCTTGACGGCGTATTCAATCACACCGGTCGGGATTTCTTTGCATTTGCGGATCTCCGAAAAAACCAACAGAATTCCCCCTATANAAACTGGTATATCGTCAAGCAATTCGACGATCCGAANACCGTCGGTAATGAATTTAAATATCAATGCTGGTGGGATCACGACACGTTACCAGAATTTGCTGATAGCGCAGATGGATCGGATCTCCACCCAGAACCGAAGGCCTATGTGATGCAGGCAACGCGACGGTGGATGGACCCGAACGGAGACGGTAATCCGGAGGATGGCGTCGACGGATGGCGACTCGACGTCGCNAATGAGGTGCCCAATAAATTCTGGCAAGACTGGAACCGCCTTGTNCGGCAAATCAATCCCGAGGCATATACNGTTGCAGAATTCTGGAGTGACGCTGGCGATTACCTGCGTGACTGCGGATTTTCGGCCATGATGAATTACCATGGTTTCGCAATGCCCGCCAAAGCNTTTCTTTTTGATCAGCGCGTCGGCGCAAATGATTTTGCGATCATGATCGACCAAAGGATGCAGGAGCATCCGNCAGATGTTCGTTANGCACTTCANAATTTATTTGACTCTCACGATACGCCTCGTGCCGGGTCAATGATTGTGAATGGGGCGTTTGATAAAAAACAAGATTATCTGAACAAAGAAGACTTCGATTACGATAAGTCAGAGCGATCGAGTCCCCGTTTTTATCAGGGATACGACATTTCCCGTTTAACGGCCAAACAACAGCAGATTCTTCGTCTGGCAACTTTATTTCAAATGACATCCGTCGGNGCACCGATGNTTTATTATGGCACCGAGGTTGGAATGATCGGAGCCGATGACCCTGATGATCGGATGCCGATGTTATGGGAAGACATTCAATACGAGAACCAGTCTAAGGGGCCCCGCGGGAAGAAATCTCCTGGTAAACAGATTACGAAAGTCGATCGATCACTTTTAAAATATTTTAGCGCGGCCATTGCCCTTCGAAATGATAATCCAGCCCTTCGACGTGGTGAATTCAGCATCCTAGCCGCCCACGACCATCACCAACTGGTAGCCTACTCGAGGACCTTAGGCGANGAAAAGTTGGTTATCCTTCTTAACCGAAGCCCAAATTCACGTACGATTAAATTCCCCAGGCAATTAAATGACCTACAATCGGTCGCAGCGCTAAAACCCATTTTTTCATCCAACGGCAAACCGAGTACCCTGCGCGTGAAGAAAACNTCGGACGCGTGGATCCTTGGTGTTCCCGCGAGAACCGGGGGAGTATGGAAGGCGACAGCCAAATGACTGGGACGTTCGATGACGCCCTGTATCGCTCTGTAAAATGCACTCGGCCGATATTTAAGCGACTCGTAATTCCCATTTACCTCGCCATCTTCTGGCTCAGCGGTGGGTGTGGGGAGAATATCTCGTCCCCTCGGGTCATTACCTTATGGCATCAAATGACCGCTGCCGAGCGGACCGTGCTAGCCGAAGCCGTCGCTGCGTTTGAGCAAAGTCATCCGGGAACACGCGTCCACACACTCTATAAGGAAACGGAGGATCTACGCAATGGCTTTCAGGCCGCGGCCTTGGCTGGCACAGGACCCGATCTGGTCTACGGACCCTCAGATGCCGTCGGCGCATTCCTCCCGATGGGAATTATCCAAGACATGCGTCCTTTTTTTCCGCCGGATGCGCTGAACGATTTTACCCAAGAAGCATTAATCTTCGGTCCAACGGACCAAGGACGCACAGCTCCGCTACTGCAGATCGGGGACCGAATCGGAAATCACCTTGCGCTGGTTATTAATCGTAATATTACGACCTCGATTCCTGAAACAACCGAACAGTTGATTCGAATTGCGAAACAAAATACCACAGCGAACGGCGATGGAGGCAAGAAACAGTACGGACTTGTTTTTAATTTCGTCGAACCCTTTTTTATTATCCCTTTCATTACCGGACATGGTGGATGGGTCTTTGATCGTTCTGCGGACCTGCTGATACCCGCCCTGGATTCCCCGGAGGTCATCCAGAGCCTTCAGTTCGTTAGCGACATGCAAGACAAACATCAAATATTGCCCGCCGGATGTGATTATGAAATGGCCGATACGCTTTTCAAAAGCGGCCAAGCCGCAATGATTATTAACGGCGATTGGAGTTGGGGTGATTATCTCAACAACCCAAATATTGACGCCGTTGTAGTACCGCTCCCGACCGTTTCCTCGACCGGTAAGCCGATGTCGCCAATGGTCGCTCCTCGAGGCTACAGCTTGAATATTAATTCAGACCCGCAGCAATCCAGGGCAGCAATGGATTTGGTCTATTTCCTCACCTCACCCGCTGTGCAACGCTCTTTCATGGAAAAACTAAAAACGCTTCCATCCCGAATCCGGTTGCTCGCCACTGCGGAGAATTCNGCGGACCCAACATTGCAAGCTTCGGCCCGCCAGAGAAAAAATGGCACGCCAATGCCCGTCGAAGCCGAACTACGAGGTATCTGGGAGGCAATGCGCCCTCATTATCAGGCATTGCTTGGCGGAAGCGTCACACCCGCGGAGGCGGCAGCCAGTATGCAGGCTGAGGCGAAGCAAAATATCGCGCGNATGAACGCTGAAATTAAACCGGGGCCCATCGTGTGGGTTCTCCAATGTACGGCGGGCGTGTTAGCGTTCCTGGTTCTGTGGGGGCAAAGGCATAATCTTCGCGCATTTGTTGGCGACCTTAAATCCAATCGCTTCGCTTACCTTCTCGTTGCACCCGCGATGATCGTACTTGTGCTCACGATTATCTATCCGTTTTTATATAACGTAGTACTCTCATTCTCGAATATGTCTCTCCGCCGTTTCCGAGACTGGGACGTGACGGGCCTTCACAACTACCAAGAGGTCTTTGTTGAACCCGTGTTCTTCGTTGTGCTCTTCAAAACTATTTTGTGGACTGCAGTTTGCGTTATTTTCAGCGTGGCCATCGGTTTATTGCTGGCCGTCGCACTGAATGGTCCCGTAAGAGGCAAGTCGTTTTACCAGATCATTCTGATTTTACCCTGGGCAATACCCGCTTATATCACTGCACTCACATGGCGGGGGATGTTCGATTACGAATACGGAGCAATGAATCTAATCGGAAATGGGCTGCTCGGCCTACCGATGGTGAATTGGCTTGGCGAACCAAATGCAGCGTTTATTGCATGTATTATCACGAACATCTGGCTGGGCTTTCCATTCATGATGGTCATTGCTCTCGGTGGCATGCAGGGGATTCCTCGTGATCTCTATGAGGCCGCACAGATCGATCGCGTTACCCGCTGGGGACAATTCCGACATATCACACTTCCGATGCTCAAGCCGGTATTAATCCCTGCCGTCACTCTGGGAACGATTTGGACATTTAATAACTTAAACGTCATCTGGCTTGTCTCCGCAGGAGGCCAGCCATCGGATAAAACCCATATCCTCGTATCCTACGTGTACAAGGCCGTCTTTAATCTGTATCGCTATGGATATGGCGCAGCACTATCAATGGTGATCTTTGCGCTACTTCTCACATTCTCCATCTATTTTCTCAAGCGGACGAAAGCCGCAGATGCAGTTGCATAACAAGGGGCGAGAATAATGAAAGAAGCCAAACGCATCACCTACAGTCGTCATGGCGTGCTGATTCTGTTTTCATTATTTGCTGTGTATCCTGCAGTGAACGTACTTTCGATATCGTTACGCCCAGGTGATCGATTACGGAGTACGGATCTGTCCATCATTCCTGCGGACTGGACATTCCAATCTTATTTTTCGTTGTTTACTGAACAACCGTTTCTCACCTGGCTCGGTAATTCATTGCTGGTGTCGTTGCTCGTCACGATATTCGGAGTCACACTGGCTTCAATCGGCGGATACGCATTCAGCCGTTTTCGATTTATTGGGCGGGGCGCGGGAATGGCGACTCTTCTTACCACTCAAATGTTTCCCGCAACCATGCTCATGCTACCTCTGTACGTGATGATTGCCCGGCTCCATCTGGTTGACACCTTTCTCGGCCTTATGCTTTTCTATACTGCGACAGCGATGCCCTTCTGCCTTTGGCAGATGAAGGGGTTTTATGACACGATTCCTGTTTCCTTGGAAGAGGCTGCCCGAATCGATGGATGCTCTCGTTGGCAATCGTTCATTCGAGTGACATTGCCTCTGGCATTACCAGGCCTAGTGATCACGGCCTTGTTCAGCTTCATGACCGCTTGGTCAGAATATCTGGTGGCAGCACAGGTACTGCAGTCCAGCGAAAAGTTCACGCTTCCCTTGGGCTTAAAAAGCTTCCAGGAAACGATGTCGACTCAGTGGGGCTTGTATGCGGCGGGTGCCATTATCGTAAGTGTGCCGGTCGTTCTTTTATTTATGCTACTGAGTCGATATTTAGTATCCGGCATGACACTCGGAGCCGTCAAAGAATGATGTTTTATTTAACGCAGTTACTAGATAGCAAAGAGAAGTCCCGATGAGTCAGATCCAACTGGAAAATATCGTCAAACGTTACGAGGATGGTTTTGTCGCCGTAAAAGATGCCAACTTAACCATTGAGGATGGTGAGTTTATGGTATTAGTCGGTCCATCAGGTTGTGGGAAATCGACCACCTTGCGGATGATTGCCGGACTGGAAGAGGTCACGGAGGGTAGCATTCTGGTGGGGGAAAAAAGAGTCAACGATCTTGAACCGGGCGATAGAGATATTGCGATGGTCTTTCAAAATTATGCGCTTTACCCGCATATGACTGTACGCGCAAACATGGGGTTCGGGCTACGAATGCGCGGCATCGATAAGACCGAAATCGAACAACGCGTAAATATGGCAGCTGAAATACTATCACTTCAAACGCTACTTGAGCGAAAGCCTCGGGAGATGTCGGGGGGGCAGCGACAGCGGGTGGCCGTAGGTCGGGCAATCGTCCGTCAACCTTCCGCTTTCCTTTTTGATGAACCATTATCGAACTTAGACGCAAAACTAAGAGTCCAAATGCGGACTGAATTAGCAAAACTTCACCAAACGTTAGCCACTACCACCGTTTATGTAACCCATGACCAAGTGGAAGCGATGACCCTGGGACATCGGATTACGGTGATGAACGAGGGGGTTATCCAACAGGTAGACACTCCTTTGGCCCTCTACCGTAAACCCATTAATCAATTCGTCGCAGGATTTATCGGCAGCCCTGCGATGAATTTCATCCACGGAGAAGTCACGGATTCTGAATTTCGATCCGCCGCATTACGCCTCAATGTGGGACATGTGAACCATGCGGGCGATGCGATCCTGGGAATACGGCCTGAGGATCTGATTCATGCAACCGATAACATGGATCCACTGTTCACCGCTGCCATTGAAGTGGTTGAACGCATGGGCCACGAAACGGTTATCTATTTCCAACTTAACGGGAAATCGATGGTAGCACGCTTTGACGATGACATAGCGGCGTACCCCGGAGATAATTTATCATTCTCCATTAAAGAGAGACGGTGGCATTTATTCGATGCGAGACCCGAAGGACGCCGTATCGAGTGCTAGATGAACAAGGAATCTGCCTGAATAGTCGCTAGCCGATTTTCTTTTGCATTGATATCGACTAAGTGGTGCCAAGCCGGGACCCATATTTCATGACGGTACTCAAACCGAATAACGCGAATGCGGTAACTTTTGCTGTTCTTGCGCTGATGGCCCTGGTGCCAGGGTTATACGGTCCATTCATGACGGTCGTGACGATGGGAATTGAAAAGACTTATTCGATCTACGGAATCCTCGAATCCCTTGCTAGCGCCGGGCAATGGCTATTATTTAGTGTGATTCTTTTATTCAGTGTCGCCTTCCCATTTACGAAGCTTATATTTTTAGTAGTCATCACAACTCGACTTTGTCCCATTTCCGACCACAACTGCAGGCGTTTATTCGCCTTTGCGGAGAAAACCGCTCGGTTTTCAATGCTGGATATCATGGCACTCGCACTGCTCGTGGTTGTCTTGAAGGTTGAGGGTGTAGCGCACGTAAATATCGCTTGGGGTACAATCTGTTTCTTTCTTTCTGTCATCTTGTCAATGATTGCCGGCTTCGTTGTTGACGGATCTTCTTTTTGCAAAAAACAAACACAGCCGTAAGCGTAAATATAAAACGACTCATGAATACCGATACACACTCTGCAGCATCTCCCGCTGATCCGTCATCTCCCTTATTGACGGGCAAAAGCAACCATCGATTGGTTTACATCGGTATTTCTTTTGGCCTATCCCTGGCGGTTGCTGGCCTGACATTTTTTTGCCTTGCACCTCCCGGACGAGTTACTGCGGTCCTCATCACATATAAACAATCTTTTTTAGAGACTTTTGAGTTTGGTGAAGATGAATTATTTATCGAACTCGAGTACGAACGCGACGGCGGTCAGAACATTCACAAAACACCTGTTGTGCCTGTGACAAAACTAGGGAACGGGGTAACTTGGAACGTCTCTGAAGCAGATATTGAATATAACGCGCTACGCCGAATTCGCGTGATGGATGAAGATCTCATCTCGGATGATATCTATGATTCGGTGGACGTGACACTCGGCGAACCGCTGGTTGGAAGTCGGTATGCTTTTCGAGTATTTCGTAGCTACCCTCACCGGGACATCTATCGTCCTCTATTTTACCTGAGTGGTGCCGTGTTCGCGGTCGTCATCATTTTTATCATTCGAAGCACTGCCCGCTGAAGTCGGGTAGAACGGGCTCTATGCTTCATTCATCTACACACATCTGCGATCACTCTTTCTGTGCCGCTGCGCATTGAAATGCAAAGGGTACAGATGATACGTACCGACCTGCTGCTTTCCTCGGGAATTTTACTAATCAACTGCACCCTGGAATTACGCTTCATTCTGCTAGCACAACCTTTGCTTATTTTGCAGTTGGTTTTTATGTTGGCCCCATGCGTCAACGGTGCTAAGATACCGCCGCCTCGATCTCAAACAAAAAGGAAACGCCGTGAACGATTCCATTCCAAAATTGTTTGTCCTAGATACCAATGTTGTGCTTCACGATGCAGGCTGCATCGATAATTTTGAAGAAAACGACATCGCAATTCCAATTACGGTTCTCGAAGAACTCGATAAATTCAAACGAGGCAGCGAAGATATTCATTTTCAGGCGCGCGAATTTCTTCGCATGCTCGACGCCCTGACCGGACCGCTGCTGAGCGATGAAGGAGCGTCCCGGGGAGAGCATCTTGGTAATATCCGTGTAGTTTTAGGTGGTGCCGTTGACCAACGCATTAGCACAGTCTTTCTCCAGGACACACCAGATCATCGAATCCTCAATACGTCACTTCGCTTAACGAAGGAAAATAAGGGAAGAACCGTCGTTCTAGTTTCTAAAGATATTAATTTAAGGATGAAAGCGAAGTCACTCGGTATTCAAGCCGAAGACTACGAAGCCGACAAAGTCAAGAACATGGAGCGTTTGTATTCTGGCAAACGCATTATCGAACATTGCCATTCAGACCAGATTGACCTGCTCTATAACGGTCGAGGCTTTGTTCCGGAATCTGAATTTGAACAAATCGACGACCCGACAGCCAATGAAAACTACGTTTTGCGTAATGGTTCGCGGTCGGCTTTAGCAACCTACTCAGCAACAGATAAGATGTTCCGTCGAATTGACAAGGTAAAAGCATACGGGATTCAACCCCGAAATGCAGAACAAGCTTTTGCATTAACCGCTCTACTGAATGATCAGATTCGGTTAGTCACCATTGCGGGTAAGGCGGGCACCGGAAAAACACTTCTGGCGTTAGCGGCAGCGCTGGAATCACGCGCCCGGTATCGACAGATACTCCTGGCAAGGCCTATCGTCCCCTTATCCAACCGCGACCTTGGTTACCTGCCTGGAGATATTCAGGATAAGCTGGACCCCTATATGCAGCCCTTATTCGATAACTTAAATGTGATTCGCAATCAATTTAAGGAAAATGATCAAAATGCTCTGCGGATACGCGAGATGCTTGATAATGATAAGTTAAATATCACACCACTATCTTACATTCGTGGTCGCAGCCTCCAGAAAATGTTTTTTATTATTGACGAGGCTCAAAACCTGACGCCGCACGAAGTAAAAACTGTGATCACTCGCGCTGGCGAACGAACAAAAGTTGTGCTTACCGGTGACCTGCAACAAATTGACCAACCTTATTTGGATGCACTTTCCAATGGCCTCAGTCATCTCATCAACCGGATGACGGGGCAACCTCTTTACGCACATATTTCGCTCGAAAAGGGCGAACGCTCCGAACTCGCTGACCTAGCGAGTAACCTGCTTTAATGGGCTGACAGGGCAGGGCGGGTCGGTTACTCTGTTGATGGTAACCGGCATGCATGGGAGTTGATGCAATGAACACAACTGGGACTTCGCGGCGGGCTTTTATTACCCGAACCGCCGCGGCTGGAATTGGCTCGATGGCGTTGGCCCGCAAATCTTTTGCTGCGCCCGATGCAGACACTTATTTTGCTGGTGCAGCTGAAAGGGAAATTACCCCGCCCATTGGCATGGAGATCACCCATTTCGTTCGCGAAAACATCGGCGTTCACGATCCACTGTTTTTACGGGCGTTGGTCCTCCGCGATCACAATGGCAGGCAATTGGCCCTGTTAAGCGCCGACGCGATTGGCGCGGGCTTCGCCACCTGCGATGAAATCCGAAATCGGATCAAAACTGAATGCGGGATGGATGAAGTGTGGTTCTCTTGCAGTCATACCCATTCCGGCCGATGGATCCTTTCTAGCCCTACGCCCGGTCGGATATACACCGAGGAACTCTGGTGGGACGACGGGACGCACGTGGCCCTCACTGATAGGCCCGAGGAACTGGTATGGAACACCGAAGTCCACCAGAAATTAGTCAGCGCAGTCAACGAGGCGAAAGATCGACTCGAACCGGCAGTGCTTAAGACTGGAAGGGCCTCGGTGAAGATTGGCATTAATCGACGAGTCACCCGCCCAGATGGATTTACCCAGATGGGCTGGAACCGTAACGGCCAGATTGTTCCTTGGGTCAGCTCGCTTTCCGCACATAGCAAAGAAACGAAAAAACCAATCTTCGTTCTTTTTGAACATGCCGCACACCCGGTGACCGTACCCCATCACAGCAAACTCGTCAGTGCTGATTTCCCAGGCGCAGCGGTAAAGAAATTACGACAATCGTTACCGACCGACTGCATTGCGGCTTTTAGCCAGGGTTGCAGCGCGAACATCAACAGTTTTCCACTCCGTACGACCCACGGCGATGCCGAAGCTGCCGGATTCAAATTAGGTGAGGCAGCACTTGTTGCCCTTGATCGATCTCAAGTCATTACCGGTAATGCCATTCGATTCAAAACAGTACCTACTTTACTGCCGACCATGCCTTTGCCGAGTGAAAGAATAGTTGAGGAGCAACTTCAGATACAACGCGAGCATCCGGACCGGATCAAACAACTCATGAAAATTGCCCATTTTCGCACGACCGGGCAACCGCCACCTCCGCGAAGGCTTGATGCCCATGGGCTGATGCTTGGTAAAGAGTTTTTCCTTGTGGCATTACCCTTCGAGCATTTTAGTCATACCGAACGCTGGGTCGATGACCATGCGCCGTTTGCCAACACCATGACCTTTACACTGACCAATGGCGGACGTGGTTATATTGGGAGCGACAAAGGACTGGCGATGGGAGTAAATGGCGGTTATGAGGCAGGCTGCATGCCGAACTGGTCCGCTCATGAGGTCATGTCTCCAAACCTGGGCCCACCTGCTATAGGAAGCGAAAAAATAATCCAAGGCGCGATCGAAGCTCTGTGGAGTTAATAATTCTTTAGTCCGGTGAAGTGACTACGCTTTTTAAATAAGTAAATTCGTGAATTCCTGCCCGACCCAACTCTCGGCCATATCCACTAGCCTTGGTTCCACCAAAAGGAATTCGCGGATCGCTTCGGACATAGTCGTTAATCGCAAAGCACCCGACCTCAATTTCGGCTATCGCTCGTTGCGACCGATCCATGTCAGTCGAAAATATTGCCGCACCGAGTCCGAATTTCGTATTGCCCGCCAGAGCAATCGCATGATTTATATCGTCAGCACGTATTAATACTGCAACGGGTCCGAATATTTCTTCATCAAATGCAGGCATACCGGGATGGACATTTTCGAGAACTGTGGGTGGATACCACCATCCATCACCCGTTGGCATCGACCCACCCAAGAGTAAATCAGCACCCAGATCGATACTTCGGTGTACCTGTGCATGCAACCGCGTTCGAATATCTTCTCGTGCCAATGGACCAAGTTGGCAATCTAATTTGGTTGGATCAGACATCTCATAACTTTTAAGTTCACCTAGCAGGTGCTTCTTAAACGGTTCATAAATCTCATCGACGGCAATGATTCGTTTCGCCGCGATGCACACCTGTCCCGCGCAGAGCATCCGACTGATTGCACATTTTTTTGCGGACATTTGCAGGTCGGCGTCATCGAGTACGATATAAGGATCACTGCCACCTAATTCGAGAACGCACTTTTTCAGGTGCGCACCCGCATCCGCGGCGACCGCCCGGCCCGCTGATTCGCCTGCTGTAATAGTCACGCCTCTGATCAGGGGGTTCGCGATAACCGAAGGGCTATCTCGTATATCGATCGGAAGATCGACAAACAATCCGCAAGGCGCACCCGCTTCGGCAATGACTGATGCAATGTCGGCTGAACACCCCGGTACATTCGGCGCCCCTTTGAGGGCCATCGCATTACCGGCCATCAGGGCCGGGGCAAGCGCACGAAAAGCTTGCCAAAAGGGAAAGTTCCAAGGCATGATGGCATAGATCACGCCCAGTGGGCACATGATCACTTCCACGTCCCTGCCATCGACCATCGTGTTCTCCGCCGCTAAAAACTCCTCGGCTTGATCCGCATAATAGCCACATACCCAAGCGCATTTTTCAATCTCTGCAACCGCCTGTGCCATCGGCTTACCCATCTCTGATGTAATCCTATCGCCATACTGCGTCTTTCGCTCAAGCAATATTGTTGCGCACCGTCTTAGCACTCGTGATCGAATACTCACCGGTACCGTCCGCCAGTCCAGAAAGGCATCATGCGCACTCTCAATTCGATCGCTTATACCTGCTGCATCCAACTGGCGATGCTCGCCGATCTTCTCCCCGGTGGCCGGGTTTATGACTGTAAGTACATTATTAATTCCCAATTCCCAGCCCTCCAAAGGCGATGTCTATGCTTTGATCACGACACGAATTGGTCATGCCGCACCGATCGAACCGACCCCAATACCATCATTGTAAAACCTTCGGCATGAATCACTAGCCTCGGAGCCGTGTCCGGTTGCCAGACGTCTTTTTTCCATTGTCTTTTTAATTTTCGCTTGACGAAATATCTGGAAGTGAAAATAATTACGGAGGTCGATCGACATGTTTAATCTGATTACCCAAGAGGCTATCACAACGATCTTTGATGGAGTTTAGAAATATGCGATTGATTCTGCAGCTTTTTTGCGTCACAGCGGTCGGACTCTCTGCGATGGGTTCTTTTTCTTCTATCGATGCCCAGGAGGATACGGCCGCTTCGCTCGCACATGCAAACAATCTGTCCCGTGCATTTCGTCAAGCTGCAGACCGCGCAACTCCGGCTGTCGTTGCGATTACCGTTAAATTAGCGGCCAGTCCGCGGGTCGGCGTCAGGAACCCCGAAGACATTCGCAACCTACCGCCGGAAATCCGTCGATTTCTAGAACAATTCGGCGGTGGCATGCAATTCGATCAGTTCGACGGCCGCGCATCGGGCAAACCCTCCGAGGGCACCGGNTCAGGTGTAATTATTGATCCGCGAGGAATTGTATTGACAAACAATCATGTCGTACAAGGCGCCGNAGAATTGACGGTACAACTTGCGGATGGACGGACCTTCACAGGATCAAATATAAAAACCGATAAGCTGACCGATCTCGCTATTTTTACGATCGATGAGGCAAAAGACCTTACGGCAATTTCAATCGGTAAATCCGATGGAATGGAGATTGGTGACTGGGTCATCGCGATCGGCTCCCCGTTTGAACTTCATCATACTGTGAGCGCTGGTATTATCAGCGGGAAAGGTCGCTCGCTATCGGCTGCATCGCGGTCTCAGTTCTTACAAACCGATGCCGCAATCAACCCAGGCAATTCTGGTGGTCCGCTTGTCAACCTTCAAGGCGAACTCATCGGAATCAATACTGCCATTGCCTCCAGGAGCGGTGGCTATAACGGAATCGGGTTTGCGATTCCTTCAGAAACTGTTTCATGGGTGACTGAAGAATTACTCGATGACGGGATCGTCCAACGGTCTTATCTCGGTGTACAAATTCAAGAAATGACCGATAAGCTCGGCAAACAATTTGGTCTTCCTCGACGAGGTGGTGTCATTGTTTCGGCGATTATTCCCGGTTCACCTGGCGCTAACGCAGGGCTTATTCCCGGTGACGTCATTACTCACTTTGCAGGCACGAAAGTGGGAACCCCCTCCGAACTGCAATCCGTGGTGGAACGTTCCTCCATTGCAGATTCTCACGTAGTTCTCTTGGTACGAGATGGTACACCCTTGAGTATCAATATAACGCTCGCCTCACTTCCCAACTCAACACAGCTATCCAATCAGCTCAATCCAGAACAGAGGAGATGATCGGAAAACATTGCGGATCAAAAGGTCATGAGCGAAAAGCTAGGACTGAACGTCTCCCCTGCGGCTGAAAACACGCGCGGAGTAAAACTCGCTGGGATACTTCCGGGCTCACTCGCGTCGCGGGCTGGAATACCAGCCGGAAGTATTCTGCAAGCATGGATCATGCATGAATCAAAAACCGATCTCATCAATCTGGGAATTCGCTGCGACAGCCGTTGCGATGAACATCAAAAAGAGAGTGATGCTACAAATCAAAAATGAAAACGGCAGTACGTTCGTCGTGCTACAGGGACCTTAGCGATCTGAGGCATCATCTAATCACTCACTTCGCCCCAGACGATGATGCAGTTTTTTGGATGTGTCAGGGGATTTTCATCATAAATATCTGCATCGGGAAGCATTCCGACTATTTCGTCACGGCGAAACGATTCAAAGCTCTTCGGCGTGATGTCATTGTAAGTGATATATCCTTTTGCCGACTTGCTTATTATTTTTTCATAATAGACAGTCTGTATCTCTCGAGGTAATTCGGTGAACGCATAATTACTGATGACCAAGTCATATTGATTCGGAGAAATTTCATTCATGGTTTTGTATTGGAGTGTTGCCGGCATCACAAATTTATCTAAATAGCAACTCGCCAGCCTCAGTGCAGGCCTGATATCTACCAAGGTATATGTAGACGGCCGATACATCGAATTAATGATCCGGCATTGTCCGCCATACCCAACACCGATTTCGCAAATATTCATTCCATCCAGCGGGCCGAAGTGTTTCTTAAGATCGCTTAACACCTTGATGTATCGAAGGGTTGTCGGCGATATATTTTCCACTCCGGGGTAATCAAAAACAAAAGGCGAGCCATATTTATCATTCGATTTAAATGCATCCATGCCCTGCATTGTCTCGTTATCTTTTAAAATAAGATCGAGGTACTTTTTCCCGTCTCTCTCTGAAACGTGCTCTAAAATAGAATTATAAATAGGGTTTCTTCTGAACTTATTGAACTTGCGGTAGTCGTTGCAAGCGTTCAGGCAAATTTGCGGGTAGGCCTGGTTATCTGAAATGCTTGTATCGGTGCGATGCGGAATCGACCTCGCATAACGTCTTCGAAAGGGCCGCGCAATTTCGCGCCATACTTTTCGCAGAATACGCCGCATGTCAACCCTCCTGGTACGTGTGCTGGCGCGAACTATTTAATTCAAAACTATCCCCTGAAATTTTTCCACTAGGCTTGCTCAGAAGCCATGGGATTATATTTCCCGGGAGTCGGCACAAAATAACGTCCATCCTTGTCGGGCTGCGTCGGCGATTGCGACTGCATCGTAAATTGGTCGATACCTGGAGCCAGCTCTTTTCCCTTGGAAAGCAGATCATCCCACTTTAGAATTTGTCCGCTGTAACAAGCTTCTCTACCGAGGATCGACGTGAATGTGCTTTTTGCACCATAGTCGCCTTCGTTGTAAATTTTGCCTGCCATCAACGACTCTATCATGTCGTGCTGTTCCTGTTGATGGCCATTGGGAAATGGGCCTGAATATTGCCACTTACCCTCGATGCTTCCCGCTGGATTTGCGGTGCCTTTTGTTCCGTGGACAGCTTCGCCTACGTGAGACCAAGCTCCAGCAAGGTGACGTCCCTGACTGAACAACTTCGAGCCATCGGGATACGTGTATTCACAAAATGTATGGTCAAATATCTGGCTTTTTCGACGATCCCCGCCCATACGCTGCTCACCACCTCCCATACCATTGCATTCCACCGGATAGTCACCCTTCACCCAGTTTGCGACATCTAAATTATGGATATGCTGCTCGCAAATTTGATCGCCACACACCCAATTAAAGTGGTACCAGTTGTTGACTTGAAACTCCATTTCCGTCTGCGCAGGGTCTCGATTTCGATACCAGATCCCCCCGCCATTCCAGTAGACCCTCTGCAAGATTACATCGCCAATAGCGCCGTCATGTATCCTTTTTATGGTCTCAACGTATCGCGGTTCGTGACGTCGCTGCAGGCCGAGAGCGACCATAAGATTTTTCTTCTTCGATTCATCAACCGCCTCTAATACTCGCCGAATACCCGGCGCGTCGGTCGCTACGGGCTTTTCCATAAAAACATGCTTGCCCTTATTCACCGCATATTCAAATTGTTGCGGTTTAAATCCAGGGGGCGTTGCAATGACCACTAGGTCACAGTCCGAGTCAATGGCTTTTTTATAGGCGTCCAGACCCCAATGAATCTGATCATCATCCACGGAAACTTTATCTTTGGCATGCCGTCGTAATCGCTTGACTGACCCTTTCGCATTTTTTTCAAATGCGTCCGCCACCGCAACGAGTCTTGTGTTCCCCTTCGTATTAAATATCTGTGCTGCGGCGCCGGTTCCTCTACCTCCACAACCCACAACGCAAAACTTAATTTCATCGGATCCGGCTGCATGCGCATGGCGGACAATTCCGGCAGAAATGGCACTGGCGGCCACTACTGCAGAAGACTTTTTAAGAAACTCGCGTCTATCGCGCTGACTCGCCATCGCAGACTCCAAGTGAGTGTTGTTTGCAAAACCGTTACCGGTTAACTCATCGTAAACTAGCGCAAAGAATGCCGCAACCAATTCCATCCATCGCGGCCACTGTTAGCCCATTATCTCCTGCTATTATTCCGCCCCTTTTGCAGCGCAAGCCGTTTTCCGTCCGCAGCATTCGTCCATACTCCATGGTCCCGACCCCATCGCCATAATCAATAACATCGTACCTGCNAGTGACACGTTTTTCATAAACATAATTTGCTGCACGCGCAAACTTTCGCCGTCCATATTCCAGAAATCATGGAAATAGAATGTGGCTAAAACTAAAAAGACAAACAACAGTAGGGCGCCCCACCTCGCCTTGAAACCGATGACAACGGAAATACTTCCCAGCAACAGCAGCGCGATTGCCAGGACGAGTGCAAACCCCGCGGCCGGGATGCCCTTGTCCGCCATGTGGTCTGATACTTTTTGAAAGTTCGGAATTTTATTAGCGACTGCGCTCAGAAAAAATATGGCGCAGATTGCAACGCGCCCCAGAAGCGCCAGCAAACCGGCTGTTTGTTTACACATCGGATCACCTTGTCGGAAAAACTAAGGGAAAGATGCTATTAAACTAACCGTTTGTTCGTTTCGTTGGAATAGCGTTTATATTCAGCCAATATTTCATCCCACAGTCGAATTCGAGCCTGAAGTGCATGAACGGCTGCATCGTGGGCCCTCTCAACACGCTTCCGATTTCCCTCGCAAATTAACTCGAGCAAGCGCACCGCCGCTGGACCGTGATGCCCTTCGTCAACCTCGATGTGACGATCCAAATAATAAACAAAATCATCAAGATCGCCCGAATATTCGCGGGAAACTTCAGCGACAATTTTGGTAAATAATTCGGGCAACAGGTCTTCTCGACCGTAAAGAAAGGTTGCCGCCATTTCAATCGTATCATTACGGTCAATGACATCAAACGTTGATGACATAAATAACGAAACTGAGTCGGATACATCGAGAGAGTCAAAGTTTGGTCGTTGCCCTGGAAATCTTATTGCATAGTCAACCAAGTGATCAATAGATACCGTTGAAGCCCCTGCTGCCGTCATGGCGTTGCGGTACATGGCAAAGTGGCTACTATATCCCCCGCGGCCATCATCATCACTTTCCTCGCATACGGCGATCTCATTCAGGAGGCGAACCGCCGCAGGGTTGGCCGACGGTGTCCAGGGTAACTGAAAACAACCAAATTTCCGCTGAAGTGCTTTCAGCAATGACATGAAATCCCACACTGCATAGACATGATGCTCCATAAACAACTGCACGTGCCGTAACTCGGACATATGGCTATAGATTGGATGATTGATCAATTGTGCCCGCATGGGAGCAAGGGAATCACTTATTTCCGAAATGGTGCGACTCATAATAGAACCTGGTTAAATTTCGCTTAAATAATGGCCAATATGTTGGGAGTGTCGTCCGTTAGACCCTGGAGCAACGCTGTATTATAGGCAATACTGCGAATTAATGGACACAGATTTTTTTGTTTTCAGTCTGTTCATTTGAATCTGGGCAATGGTCGCTAGATACCGGTTCCTCTGCTTCGCCAATCCAAGTCTCACCACACGATGCGTCCCATGCCGAAGCGTAAAATTGTCATCACCTATCCGTTGCCCGGAGGTCCGCTGCAATATCTGAAGCAACCGGAATCTACAGAAATATGGATGCAATCTGATCGTACGGTGCTTCCCAGGCCTCAACTTCAGAGGCAGGTTGCAGGCGCAGCCGGCTTGGTTGTGACGCCTGCGGACGGACCGATCAACGAAGAGATTTTTGATTCCGCGGGACCGGAACTGCGGGTGATTAGTTGCTACTCGGTCGGGTTTGATTACGTGGATATTTTGTCGGCTGCAGAGCGCGGGATTGCGGTGGGGATTACTCCGGACGCAACAACAGAACCTACGGCCGATGTGGCTTGGCTGCTTATTTTGGGTGTCAACCGAAATCTTACGCGAGCAACGCAGTTAGTTCACAACAAACAATGGCGGGGCATCACGCCTGGAGATCAATATGGACACAGACTTTTTGGAAAGAAACTTTTTATCGTAGGCGCAGGAAGAATCGGAACCGCAGTTGCCCGCCGCGCTCTGGGATGGAACATGGACATTCTCTACACCGCTCGATCTGCTAAGCCTGCACTCGAAGCAGCACCTTACCATGGCAAGAGGGTTTCACTCGACCAGGGCCTCTGTGAGGCGGATGTCGTATCACTTCACGTTCCCCTCAACGAAGCGACGCATCATCTAATCGGGCACCAACAGCTCAGGCAAATGAAAAAGAACAGCATCATCGTCAACACATCGCGCGGGGGCGTGATTGATGAGAGGGCTTTAGCGAAGGCGCTGGTGGAGGGTGATATTCGAGGAGCTGGCCTGGATGTCTATGAAAATGAGCCTGAGATTACATCAGCATTGTACAGTGCGGACAATTGCCTCATGTTACCGCACATTGGGACTGCAACAATTGAGGATCGGGAATGGATGACTAAAATGGCAATGGCCAATTTATCGGCAGGGATTATGAGCCAGTCATTACCGTACCCGGTGGTTGATTGCTAGCAGGTGAGTCTAATCTTGAAAGCATTTACTGTCGTCGTAGGCTACCTTCATCCGCTCGAGCGCTTCCCGTAATCGAGCTGGGGGGCACCCAAAATTCAGACGCACAAATCCTGGAACGCCAAATTCAGTTCCATCGCTCAAACCAACGCCGTGTTTTTCAAAATGCGTTCGCGGGTGATGCAATTGCAGAGATCGTATGTCGAGCCATGCCAGATAGGTTGCCTCTAGGGGAGTGACTCGAATCTTTGGCATCTCGGCCTGCGTAAACTCTAAAACCTCCGTGTAGTTACGGCGAAGTATGCCTATTAACTCTTCTCGCCATGCGGCACCAGATTGATAAGCCGCTGCACACGCAGCGTAACCTAGACAATTCAGCTCATTAAATAAGCCTCGCATAGAGCGGTGAAACAATTTACGCAACCGATGATCTGGAATGATCACGAAACTACAAGCCAGGCCGCAAAGATTATAGGTCTTACTTGGCGACAGCAGAGTCACGCCGTTTTCGTGAACCCAAGGATCCACATTTAATGCTGTGTGATGATGACGTCGATCATCTAATATTAGATCACAGTGAATTTCGTCGGACACTAAAATCAGATCGTTTTTTTTGCAGAATTGAACGACTTGCTTCAACTCCTCGAGGGACCATACCCGACCCACAGGATTATGTGGGTTGCATAAGAAAAAAACACGTGTCATTGGGGTAACCGATGCTTCCAAAGCATCCCAGTCATAAAAATATTTGCCGTCCCTGTTCTCCAACGGCACGGTAATTAATTCACGGTTCTGGTACCGTGGAGCCGTGAGAAAAGGGGGGTAGATCGGCACGGTCGTTAGCACCGAATCACCGGAGCCGCAAAAAGCGCGTGCGGCGGTATTAAGAGCTGGCACCAGACCTGGAGTCCATAATAGCCAATCCTCTGAAACGCGTACGCCATGTATCGCACTCATGTATTGACATACGGCATCTATGGCTTCTTTTGTCGCGTTAGTGTAACCGTAAACGCCATGAGCCACACGTTCTTTTAAGGCGTTTTCGACTTCCGGGGGAGAACGAAAATCCATGTCCGCCACCCACATCGGAAGGATAGGCCGATCCCTGTAACGATCCCATTTAATGGAACCTGTATTGCATCGATCGGGCAATCGTTCGAAGTCGTATGAGGCCATATTTGTCTCAGCGATCCATTTAACTGGAACGTTTCACTACACAATCGCGACAACGTCCTTAATCGCGTGCTCAAGTCGTTCCACCGTAGCGTCAATGTTTGTTAATTTATCCAGGCCAAATAATCCGATACGAAATGTGGAGAAACCCTCTGGTTCGCCACACATCAAAGGGACACCGCCCGCGACTTGCACGCCAACCTGGGCGAACAGCGATCCATTTTTTATTTCAGCTTGATCCGTATGACACACAATGACCGATTCGCTTTGAAAACCTTCCGCGGCGATACTGATAAAACCGGCGCGGGTCAACATCGCCCGTATTTTTCCGCCGAGTTCTTGCTGCGCACATCGCAACGCCTCTATCCCAACCTTCCGGGTCTCGACAATTGCATCGCGAAATTGCATTAGTCCGTCGGTCGGCATAGTGGCGTGATACGCATATCTGCCTGCTTCATACTCACGCATAATAAAAAGCCACTTATTTAAATCGCAGCTGAAACTGGAACTTTTAAGCGATGAGGCGATTGCCCCGGCATGCTCCGATAACAGGACGGCCGCAGCACAGGGTGTGCTACTCCAGCCCTTTTGCGGTGCTGTAATAAGAACGTCCACGCCGATACACTTCATATCAACCCACTGCGCACCACTGGCAATACAGTCGAGTACTAATATTCCGCCATAAGAGTGAACAGCGCTAGAGACTTGTGTCAGATAATCATCCGGTAGCAAAACCCCACTAGACGTCTCCACGTGTGGTGCAAAAACGACTTCCGGTTTCTCAACCAAGATGGATTGCACAACGTCGTTAATCTCGACTGGTCTATACTTATCTATTCCGTCACGTGCTTCGTACGTGGCATGCATAATTATGACATCACTGGAAATGCTACCGGTTTCCAAAATTTGCTGCCAGCGATAACTAAACCAACCGTTCTGCAATATCAAGCACTTAACCCCATTTCCGAATAACCTCGCAATTGCCTCCATTCCATAGGTGCCGCCTCCGGGAACAATGGCAACCGAATCAGCCGCATAAGTCTTTTTCAGTGAGGTCGATATATCACACATTGCTTCACAGAAAATCCGAGACATGTGATTAACCGAACGACTGGTAAACACGACAGAGTACTCATCGAGTCCATCAGGATCCACTGAAATATGCGTCATTTTTAATTCATCCGTTAATGCGATACGGGAAGCAACTCGGACGGATGCCCAGTCCTTATCTTATCAATGATTGTTTTCGCAGATTTTAAATAACTTTCCACGTCGCAACAGAGTGTGGGACTATTTTCACCTCATTCCCTCTGCGATATAAAGGGGGACTGCACTTTTTATCACTGAATTTTTAGGCCAATACAATGTGGATTTTTACTCGGTGGGGTTTTTATAGCATCGCCAGTGCACGACAGGGAGACGGTGGGCACGAGAACGATCTCGATTCGCACGGCCTGGTGGTTCAGGCTATTTTTCGCTCCCAACTCGAAGCACTTAAATTCCATCTCCCTGATCTCATCGGCAACTGTGACATCAAAGAGCATTCAGACTCTGAATATAAGTTTCACATGTTCGTTGACAAAAACATCTGGTCACAGGTCATGCTTTCGCTGAGCCAAGAACTGAACTACGACAATTTTCGCGAGGAAATAGTCAAAGAACACTCCATGGACAGTCCCATTTACTTAAAAACAATTACCGATATATCGAATTTCATGTCAAAACTTCAGGCAACTGAAGATTCAAAATAGCTTTTTTCATAATCAAGCATTATCGCTGGAGGGAGCGTCTCGTGGTCAAGGTTGAAGAAAATGTCAAATATTTAGTATTTGACATTGAAACCATTGTAGATGGCGAACTCGTTAAAAAGGTTAATTACCCGGACGAATCACTTAGTGCGAAAGAGGCCCGCGATCGCTATGCGGCGGAGAGAAAAGCCTCTCATGGAACTGACTTCATTCCGATCACCTACCACATCCCGGTATCCATCGCAGTGGCGAAAATTTCCGCGGATTTCTCATTAATGAATTTACAGTCATTAGATGAGCAAGAATCTCGCCCACATAAAATGACCCAGGATTTCTGGCATGGCTGGAAGCAATATATCTGCCCCTGCTTCGTCACCTTCAATGGTCGCGGTTTTGATCTGCCAGTCATGGAACTTGCGGCGTATCGCTACGGTGTAAATATCAAACGTTGGCTTGCCCCGGGAAGCAAGCTCTATGAGCAGCCCCGTTATCGCTATAACGACGGCGGGCATATCGATTTACAAGAGTTACTTACAAATTTTGGTGCCGGAAGATTCCACGGTGGACTGAACCTCGCGGCCACCATTCTCGGCAAGCCCGGTAAAATGGACATGCAGGGAAATCACGTCCAGCAATGTCACGACGATGGTTTACTCGATGATATCCATGGATATTGCCGCTGCGATGTCCTCGACACCTATTTTGTCTTCCTCCGCACCCGCGTTATGACCGGGGAATTGAGTCGGGATCAAGAACAGGCCATCGTTGCTGAAACCAAGCAATGGCTGGAATCAAAGCAGTTAACACTGAAGGGAGTTTCTACTTATCTGGAACACTGGGGCGACTGGGAAAATCCATGGTAAACAGCGTGCGAAACGCGGCACGCTCCTTCCTGATCAGATTTGGACCCAACTCTTTTTTACCTCCCTGGTCAATCACATCCGACCGCCCAAAGCGATAACGCCCTATTTAGTAACGACTTAAAAATTATTGTTATTTTTTGTCCGGAACTATCCTCAAAGGGCAATTAAGCGGTAGAGGGATTTACTTTTCATATTTGTGCCAGTTCTGGCGCAAGAGCGAACGTAATCGCTGAATTTGAACTAACGCAACTTGATTCACATCATCGGAACAAGGCGATGCGCTTTGCCGTCGTCAACCGCATGCATCTCCGCCACTTCACTGGATGGGTTGTTCGGTACGTTAAGCGCTCGGGGCTACCGACAAAGGGATTGTCACATGCAATACAATCTGAGATTCGTAAAAGGACATAACGTTGGTAGATCCGTGGTCGTTGCTGAAAATCAGCGGCTCGTTCTGGGACGCTCTCGAGAAACAAATGTCACGTTTCATGATCCTCTTGTTTCGAGACAGCATTGCGAATTATCGAACTCTGAAGGCCGTTTATCACTTTTTGACTTAAAAAGCTGGAACGGTACCTATGTCAATGGCAAACGCATCTTGCAGCAGACGAATCTACAGGATGGTGATCGGGTCGCTATTGGCAAAAATCTTTTTGAGGTGCGTTCGGACAACGCTTCCAAGGTCAAAACGGGCGAAAAGCCATTTTGCCCCGAAAGCAGCACTCAGGAAGGTTGGCGCCCGGAAAAAGGCTTGTCGGGTTCGGACCACGAATCAAGCAGTCGAATAAAAAACAGCGACGTCCCGAGCGGTGGCCACAGTTGGTCTCCAAATATGGTGGCCGGATACCATATTAACGGGAAACTTGGTGAAGGCTCTGTGGGTACCGTATTTTCCGCAATTCGAATCAGCGACAAGAAAAAGGTCGCCCTGAAAATTATTGATCCTACTTATATATCCAAAGAAAGCGGTGCAAAACGATTTTATCGCGCTGTAAATATATGCAAGGACATCACCCACCCAAATGTCATCCGTATTTATGATGCGGGCGATTCTGAGGGGGTTTATTTCATCGCCATGGAATATATCGGGGGCAAAGAGGTCGGGGCTATTATCAATCAATATGGACATGTATCGGTCCCCACGACACTTCAAATCGGAATTCAAATTACTGCGGCACTTCAGTACGCTTACGAGCGTTCATTTGTGCATCGCGATATCAAGCCGCGGAACATCATGGTCAATCGCCGAGGGATCGCGAAACTCGTTGATTTCGGCCTAGCAAAGCGTCTA
This sequence comes from Planctomycetaceae bacterium TMED10, assembly GCA_002168195.1. Taxonomy (GTDB): domain Bacteria; phylum Planctomycetota; class Planctomycetia; order Pirellulales; family UBA7805; genus UBA7805. The sequence goes on along the minus strand of NHBP01000051.1, from coordinate 85,845 downwards.
TATCGGCCGATGCAATCTGTGATCACTGCGCCGGGCGAAGCAGTCGGAACACTCGCTTACATGCCACCGGAACAGATTGATAATGCCATCAAGGCGGATCACCGCAGCGACATTTATTCGCTCGGCGCCACGATGTATCACATGCTCACCGGGAAACATCCTTTTTCTGAGGGAACCTTTGCTGAATTTGTTTCGGCAATTATGGAGCGGGTCCCCGAACGGGTTGACAGTCTGTCGCGTTCGATTCCCTCTGATTTGGCCGATATTATTGAGAGGGCCATGCACAAGGACCCCGATAGCCGGTATCAGACTCCGGCCCATTTCTGCAATGACTTAAGAACGCTCGCGGTCCGTTTTAATTGCCTGGGACGCTCGGCTTCCTCAAACTCGAAGACGATGCGGCTCCATAAAAACGCGCCCGTATCGACCTGAGGACGTGTAATATTCTTCGCTGGTCAGTTCAAGACTCCCAGGCTAGTAAATATTGCGACTTACTAAGCGGGTTTAGGTAAAATCTCGTCTGAAACCACCCTCCGGTCTATCGTGCAAATATTAAATGCGTAAAAACCGCCCTGTAACTGCTTGTCTAGCAATTCGGCATGTCTATATTTAATTCACGAGGATGGCTGCCATCACGGCGGCAGTCCGGATAGAAAAATCACGAAAAAGGAGAGAACGATGAAGAGGATTCTAGCTGTTTTTTGCCTAGTGCTCGCCGTTGGAATTGCCGGCGCTTACGCTGGTTGCGGCACGTGCGATAAGTCGATTGTGAGTGCAGCCAAGCACAATGATAACTTTAAGACACTTGTCGCCGCGGTAGAGGCTGCAGGACTTGCGGACGCCCTTTCCGGGGACGACCAAGTTACCGTGTTTGCACCCACTAATGATGCATTCAGTAAACTTCCTGAGGGAACTGTCGCTGAATTGCTGAAGCCCGAAAATAAAGATCAGCTGGTAAAGATCTTAACGTATCACGTCGTTCCAGGCCGGGTAAAAGCAAAGGATGTTGTCAAACTTTCCAATGCAAAAACACTCGAAGGATCTGATGTCGACATTTCGGTAAAAGGCGGTAAGGTAATGGTCAACAATGCGGAAGTGATCAAGGCCGATATCCCCTGCAAAAATGGCGTCATTCACGTCATCGACGCGGTACTTTTGCCCAAGGCGTAACATCGCTTACAGATTGGGGAGGGGGCGGCAAAGCCCGCCTCCCCTTTTTTTATGGCTACATTCAAACAATACGCTCTGCTTCTAGTCCTGTTCGCTTTAACGCCTCCGGCTTTCACAGACGAGCCGATCATTTTGGTTCGTCCCGTCGAAGTGTTTCAACACGAAGTGGAAGTAAAGGTGCCCACCTCTGATTACTGCGCGATCTCAATCACGGGGCCGCGAATGTTCAGTCGCATGTCACCTTGCGTCGCCGATCAAAAAGATCACGCCGCGAAACTGTCCACGTACAATTGGTACAAGATCGTGGGAGATATCCCTTCTGCTCTCACTTCTGTCAGGATTAAAGACCCCACTCAAACCAATCAAACCATTCGTCTGGGTAATCCCTCTTATTTTCTCATCCCTACTATTATTCTGGGGGATTCTCAGGCCGATGAGGGTTCGTCGAGTGCGAACGTAATGCTTGCGTTCGAATATCCCGGGCTTCCCGTTAGAGAGAAATCGGTGGAGAAAAGAAAATCTTATTCGTATTACTGCCTACCGGTTAATCAGCGGCACCACGATGAAATCTACAAAGTAGCGCGTCCCTTTTGCGAGTACGTTGTTCTTCGCACCAACGGTCTCTCGATGAACGGCGAGATCAGTTCCGTCGATCAGTTTGGTCTTCATCGCGTAAAACGCTTGTCGTCGCCCTATGCGATTAGACCGGCAGGTCCATTGAAGCCTTGATTTTTATCTTTGCCTAGCAGTTGCATCCATGTGTGATCGCGAGACTGTCTTTGTTTACGGCTCTCTCCGCAAAGGGATGCCGCAACACCACCTGGTATCAGGCTCTCCCTTTCTCGGCTATGGCTCCACGGCCCCCGCATTCACCCTCTACGACTCTGGAGATTGGCCAGCAGCGATTGCCACAGGAGGGACAGCTATTTATGGTGAGCTTTACGACTTATCGATACCGGAATTAGCTTTGGTTGATGCCTACGAACGGCATCCCCATTTTTTCTGCCGCAAACGCGTCAAGCTAGCAGACCGCCGAATAACATCGATCTGGATTTATACTTTGGATATCCCGGACCACTGGATGCGTATCGGAACGGGCGATTGGGTCCGCTACGCCGCCGACGCCTGATTGTCTATGCAGTGAAACGCAAAACGCCTTTGCTCGCTCGGAGTAAAATGGTATACGATGAGCATCAAGAACGCCCTCGGAGCAAGCAATGCACGGCCGACGCAATGTTTTGACTGGATCGATGTTTCTGTTTTTCTTTTGTGGGATTACCGGAAACACCTTCGGAACAGTCATTCACCCCGAGCTTATCGAGTCAGATGTTACTGACGTTTTGATGCTCGAAGAAATTTCCAAGTTCCGCTCTGGGGCAGGGCACGATTTTTCCTACGATGCCAGCTTCGCATATGCGGGTGAATATTTTGGCGCAACAGACTCCACCGAGCCCGATAGCAGCATGAAGCATTATCTCGCTCCCTACGCGACGCATCTTGGCGACGCTTCCACGGTTCCTGTGTATGCTCCGTTCGATGGAGTCATCACTCGCGTGACCGAAGAAATTAATGATGATGATCCTTCGATTATCAACAAACGAGTGGAACTCACATCTGTAGATGACCCCAACTACATGGCCGTTTTATTTCATATCGACCTTGATAACGATTATCCACAAATCAAGAATGACTGGCCTGCTGCGGTTTGGCCAGCACATCAACCGGACGATGCGTCCTATGTGACCGACACGCTAAGCGCCGGCGATCTTTTAGGATATGCAGATATGCGAACGGGTCACGATTTTGACATCGCCATTCTTTATTCTGTCAGTAGTACGGAAAAATATTGGGTTTCTTATTTCGATTTAATGCCTGACACGCTCTTCACGACATACGGCGCGCGCGGCGCGAATCGCAATGACCTTTCAATATCTAAGGCCTCCCGTATTTCTACCCCCATTATCTGGTGGGGATCGCGCAATGATGATGACTGGGTAGAATTACAAACCGTCCCAGAGAACGGTACATTAAAGATTGCGATCTTCGGACTTATTGTTTTCTTTGGGCGGCCCGTCAATCGCAGAACCTCCTGAAACGGCTGTGCAATACAACCATGAGGCGAGCAATTTGTATTACAGCCAATAGCTTGAAGAATCTTGCGCCCGCAATCTCTATTCGGCGGTCGGGCCCTCTTTTTGTGGCATGCCTGCTCGTTCAACAAATCATTCTTGTATCGGTGCTCGGCGCGGAAACAATTGATTGTCCCCGGTCGTTTCCAGCACANCCCCGGCTGTTTGTGAATACAGGTGAAATTGAAGCTTTAAAAGCATTTGTCGAGAAAACGCCATCCTTGAAACATTTCGTCACGGCATTAATCGAACGCTGTGACGACCGGCTCTCAGACATCCCGAATCCACCGTCGAAAATCGAGAACCTTGAAAATCGAGCGATCAGCATGCTTGCGCGAGATTTCTCTATCGCTTATCTTTTCACGGATCAAAAGAAATATGCGAGTGCAGCAGCGACCATTCTTTTGTCCTACACCCGCATTTATCCTGAATATGAAATCACGGCTACGAAAGGGAAAGCTGCCCCATCGACGCTTAATGAGGCACGCTGGGTCATTGATTTAGCAACTGCGTATGACCTGATCTATAACTCCGGGACACTCTCTGACCGCGATAAGGAAAATATTGAGGCGAATGTATTTATACCCTGCGGCGAGGTGCTACGTATTTGCAATCATAAAACGCGAAGCAATTGGAGAGCGCGGGCAATAGCCGGTTTGGGTGTGATCGGGTTTTGCATCGGTAATTGTGACTTTATTAACGAAGCTCTCAATGGGTTCCAGGATGAAAATGGGAACATTATCCGCAACGGTTTCCTTCAGCACCTTGGCTATTCGGTTCTCGGCGACGGGATATTTTATGAGCGTTCATTCGGCTACCAAGCCTATACAAGCGACAGTTATTTCCTGCTGATGGAGGCGGCTAGGCATAGCGGTGTTGATTTATGGAATGTTAAAGCGCCGGCGGATAATCGCGATTCAGGGGCTGATGTCGAGCGACGATTCGGAGCAGCGGGAATCAAAGATGTTAAACCTATGTTCGATGCTCTTTTTTATCGGACCTTCAGTGATGGGTCCGTATCGAACGTGGCGAACGCCTCGGCCGACCACTTTCTACGTCGCCGATACTACGAAGCAGCTTGGCGTGCATGGCGTGATCCTAAATATGCGTATGCTGCTCGAATTTCCTCGACGGACTCCAGGCCGTGGGATAAAACAAGCAAATCAAAGGCGAACCGCGTTACTGACGCCGCCGACTTATTATGGATTGAACCGTCATTACCGGATGGGTCTTTTTCCTTAGAGCCTGATGCCCGGATCGGTAATTCCGGGATACACAAGAATGGGTGTACCCTCTTTCCAAATGGCGGTTACGCTATCCTTCGCACATCAACCGATCCTTCCGCAGTATGTGCGGAAATGAATTTTGGTTGCTGGGGATCGGGACACTCTCATCCGGACAAACTATCAATCGTCGTCAGCGATGGCAACAAAAAGGTAGTTCGAGAAGTGAAATACTTTGGTTACGCCGACGACAAATATCTTACCTGGGATCGGCAAACCATCACTCATAATACTGTCACTGTCGATCAGACATCCCAGGCACCCCAGGGAAAGACTGATAATGCCTGGCCCGTACCCAATCCTGGCGCTATTGTCAGGGGGCGGCCGATTTTCTTCTATCCGGGTAAACGGCTAAAAGCGTTTCGAGCAGAGTGCACCGATGCCTACCCGGGGGTTCGACTCGAACGAACCATTGCGATCGTGGATTCCATCGTTTTTGATTTTTTTGTCATCGACTCAGCCACCCAACATGAATATGACTATGCACTTCATATTGATGCTCCTTTAATGACCACTCGCAATAAAATGAAGCCGACGTCCATGTCACCACTGTCGCAACACTTCGGATACCGTCATATCGAAATCAGCGAAGTCGGCAAGGCACCGCTTACCGCCTATCTGGGCTATGGGAGAAAAATTCAGTTCCTTACTCCCAGTCGTGCACTGCTGGGGTCCGGTGTTGCCGGGAAAGGCCATGCAGGTCGCTCGGTCGTTGTCCTCCGCACCGAGGGCACTCAATCGATATATGTCAGTGCTTTTCAGTTTAAACCCCAAAATGTGCAAGTGTCACTCGGTCAATACAGTTCGGCGCAGCAAACTATCTTGATTGGAGATAATCTTAAACTGATAAACACGGGGCCTAATATTAGCCTTTATGATACCAATGGACGATTGCTGGAAATTGCGCGATAGTTGCCAAGATGTCGCTGGAGTCCTTGAACACGTACGGAGGTGAAGTCGGGCTTTTATAGGTTCGGGTATAATAACACCATGCGTCCATGGAATTTAATTCGCGTGCAACTGATCGTTCTGTTGATTAGTTACCACAGCAGTACCTCAATATCCCGCGCAGAGAATCAACCCGATGCACTCCGCGCGAAAGTTGCCCATGCGACACTCTTGATCACTAGCGATAATGGGTATCAAGGCTCCGGGGTCATCACGCGAATAATGAAAAGAAAATATGTCCTCACGGCCCATCACGTGGTCGAAGGTAGTTCAAAAATACGCTTGCGATCATGGGGCGATCGTTCAAGCGGAATCACCACGCAGCCTCATGGTTGGCATCGTTTATACGATATTGCCGTTTACCCATTGCCCAAGGAAATGAATCACCTACCGATTCTTCCGCTTTCCCCTCGCATCCTGCCAAAGGGCGAAAAGGTCGGTGTGGCTGCATTTCCCGGGGGTAAATTCATGGACACCACCGGCATTATTCGTGAATATCGTTCCCCCACCTCCGGAAATATCCCCACCGAGGTTATCTTTACCGCTGCGGTTGATAAGGGTGCCAGTGGGGGCATGATTATTGATAAACATGCCAACTTAGTGGGAATCGTTACCGCTTATGAATATTATCGGTCTAGCGATGGCTATAAAATAAAGGGCGATAGCGTGGGAACGCCATCTGTTCTTATCCGCACCCTGATCGAAGAAAAAGTAAAGCAAGGGTGGCGACCTTAAGCTGTGAAAAGGACGTCAATCCTCTGGCGACCGAGGGGATAACACGTAGAGGTAGTAGGGCAGATGTTTTTTACCTGCATCCATACCATACTCATCCAGGACCGCTACGGTTTTTAACTTCGTTTGATCGATTGTATTTTGCCACTGCCGGGCGTCATAAGTCCGAAGTCGNTAACCGTCTGCATGTTTTTCTGTTGCTGAGGGGCGGGTAATGGTCAACTGGCTTTCCACATGCTCNATGCGNTTCCCAGCAGNCGGGGGTGTGTACGTTATTTCCTGCCGCACGTGGATCGAACCCCGTGCAGCGAGCCAGAGATCAGATTCGATTCGATCTTTGTCGTAACGGGCGAGACTGAGACCGACGAGATACAATCCACGGGGCTGGAGACACGATGCGATCTGATTCAGATGAGAAATCACATTTTTTTGATCGAGTAAATGCCGAATGGTGCTGTGAGGATTAATAGCGATATCAAACCGAACCGCGCCCAATAGAGATAAAAAGTTATCCATTTCCGCGTGGTAAAGGTTTGCAGTTAATGCCCGATTTTTCAACGAAGCTTGGGCATAAGCGAGCATCTGTTGATCTCGGTCGAAACCATAAACCTTGTACCCNCGTCCCGCTAGAACGCGGAGNTGGCGACCCGTTCCACACCCAGGCTCAAGCCAATGATGNAAATCGACATCGAATCGTTTTGCAATGTTTTCATATAGATCAATATCCTCGAATGTGCCGGGGGTGTTGAGAATATCGTAATAGCTGGGAAGGTGATACATGAGACGTGTTAAATTTAAACTTATATACGCACATATACCTTGCGCTTATACATCCAGTAAACGATAAGCCAGAGCGTCGTGACCATGCAAATCGTTCCGAGGAGCGGGCCGAATGTGTCTCCTGCTATCGTCTTGAAAAACGACGGACCAAGATGCCTACTGAGGTTACTATTGATCGCATCCACTAACGTCCAGCTCAAAATATAAAACGTAATCGGGTTCACTCCCACAACAATAAATGGAAAGGCCCATTTTTTCCATTTAGCCAGATCAATGATTGCGTAGAGCACTGCGAGTACAATCAGGCATATGCCACCACTCAGTAAGACCCATCCCGGAGTCCAGATCCTCTTCACGACAGGAGAAATTCCCAGGTAGTCGCAACCCATCGCAAATGCAATCGAAATAATCGCGACGCCGAGCAAGATCAGTTCTTTTGCCCGGGCGCGTTGGTTGGCTTGTAGTACTTGGCCTGCCAGTAAACCCATAAGCATTGTGCAGAGCGAAGGGATAAAGCTCAGCGTATGGTAGCCACCACCATGATGATGAAATGGGCCTATGTCTACTCCATCATTGCGAATTGGACGGGGAAATAAATTAAGAAACCAACGGTCGAAGTAATGTGCTGGATTGGCATTCTTATCCCAATGGGCAGCAAATCCGCTAAATCGAACCCCTGCATCGTCCGCATTCACCGAAGCGTAATCGTATTCCGGACCAGGCAGTGGCCAGAGGGCAAACAGCCCCCAATAACCCAATAGAATCGTTGCGAAAGCAATAAGTTGATATTTGATCGAAGTGCCGGCGAGGAGAAACAGCGGCACATAACCCAGGCCGATTTGAGTTAAAACATCCTCAAAGGTCCAATAGGTTCCCTTAAACGCGAAGCTTCTCAGAAAAACACCGAGTAAGATCAAAATAATCGCGCGTTTGATTGCGTGCAATAACATTGATCGCTTTGNTTGGNCCGCAGCGATACGATTCCGATANGAGAATGCTAGCGATGCACCAACCATGAACATAAAACTCGGTTGAATCATATCCCAGATCGTACAGCCAGCCCACTCTAGGTGCTGCAATTGGGCGTGGAGCCAGGCCAGAAATCCATTGTCGGGGTACGAGTTCAGAATAGGCGGAAGCCATCTCCAACTAGAAAACACCATCAACAACATCACACCGCCACGGTAGCAATCCAAAGACAGGAGCCGCGGACTTTTTGTGGGATCAGTCGAGTTGAGTGCATCGCCTGTCGTCATTTCCGACAACCATTTCAAGGGGTGTATTTACGAGGTTGCACCGAGCAGCAGCGGTTATAGAGATAGTTATAGAGATTTTTGCTCGTGCTGAAATCCCAGCCTTCGATGAAAACGCCCTCCTGAGGTTTATTGAAATGCAACAGACCGTATAATCATCCAGGATTAACTGGCACAAACCCATAAACGGTCGTTTGCATGGATCATGTAAATTCTGCTCCCGAAGAACAATCGGGCCTCCCGAGACACTGCAAGGTGCTTGTGGTTGGCGGCGGTATCAGCGGAATATGCCTAGGTGTTCAGCTGCGAAAACAGAACATCGATGATTTCATTATCTTGGAAAAGTCACTTGATGCTGGTGGAACATGGCTAAATAACACCTATCCCGGATGCGGTTGCGATGTTCCCTCACTACTGTACTCATTCTCGTTTAAGTCGAACGTTGCCTGGACAAGGAAATACGCCCCTCAACCTGAAATCCTCCAATACTTCAGGGACTGCATTGATCACTTTTCAGTCACCGATCACTTTCGTTTTGGTGTGTCTGTCGCGTCGGCGCGTTGGGACGATACTTTGAAGCAATGGCTCATTACCACCGATTCGGGCGAAACTATTTCTTGTGATTATTTTGTTTCCGCTGTGGGTCAATTAAGTCGTCCGAGCGTCCCGACAATCGAGGGCCTTGATTTGTTCGACGGATCCCTGTTCCATTCCGCCCAATGGCCCCGGGAGTTTAAACCCCAAGGGTTGAATATTGGAGTGGTTGGGAATGGCGCTAGTGCCATTCAAATTGTTCCCGAACTAGCAAAGAGTGCTTCCAGTGTCAAAATATTCCAACGTTCCCCCAATTGGATTCTTCCCCGCCATGATCACCGCTACGGGGTAGGCTGGAAATTCCTCAACCGTTACATGCCCTTCTGTGCACGAATACAGAGATTATTCATGTATCTCGCTTTTGAGATGCGGATCCTGTTCTACAATCGCAGAACATTCCTCAATAAAGCATTTACGGGATGGACTCGGTATCGAATGCGGCGAAAGGCACCGAGTCAGTTGACACATGAATTGATTCCATCCTTCCCTGCCGGATGCAAACGGGTACTGCTTTCGAATAATTATCTAGAATCGCTCCATCGGCCGAACGTGGAGCTGATTACCGAGCGCATCGATAAATTCACAGCTAGCGGGGTAAAAACTAAATCTCGGTCCGTATCCCTCGACGCGATTGTGATGGCGACCGGATTCGAAACCCATCGATTTCTTTATCCGATTGAAGTGACTGGCAAAGAAGGCTCGTCACTCACGCAACGATGGAAGCAGCGGCCACAAACCTATCTGGGTATGCTCGTTCCTGACTTTCCGAATTTCTGCATGCTCTATGGACCCAATACGAATCTAGGGCACAACTCTGTTATTTTTATGGTGGAGTGTCAGGTAAACTACCTTATGCAGCTGATTAAATTGACAGAGGCGAGCAAGGCTGATTGTTTTGAGGTCACGCCTGAAGCAACAACGGACTTTGACAACCGACTCCAGCAGCAGCTGGGCAAGAAGGTATGGAATGGATATGCCAAGAATTGGTATACCAATGAACAAGGATACATAACAAACAATTGGTGCCGGTCGACCCTGGCCTATATGTGGCAGACACGACGAGTAAAAAAATCCGCCCTACGGTTTTCTTCCCGCCCGTGTACAAAAACTGCCGACGCGACACCAAATGTTTGTTAATCCACTCTTGCCCTTATGCACGCTGGGCACTTCTCCGCCCATATTTATTTTTCATAGACCCGATGCTGTGTAGTTGTTATCTCTACATGATTAATCGCCTTTTCTACCGTACTGCGGACAACCACCAAGCACTTTTAAAATAAAACCCGATGAAGTCATTTCTTTTTATGAAAAACACGAATGCTAGCACTGCCTACGGGCCGGTGGAATTTATCGTACACTTGACAATCAAGAAGGCTTTAAAGGAGTCCGTTCAGCGAGCCCAGGCTACCTTTGCCGAAGCAGCCAGTTCTTTCCCTGGCCATATTCAATCCAAAACCAAGGAAGTCTCCTGCGATCACGAAGGAATGACCTCCTTTATCGCTATCCATTCATTTGATTCGTCAAATCATTTGGTAAGGTGGCTGGAATCGGATAAGCGGCGAGTGCTCATGCAAAATTTCAATTCAGCATTTGCAGGATGTTTTGAAGTCAATTACCCACAACACCCAGACGGTTTTTCCGCTTGGATACCTGCATCCCGCCGCGATATGGACCTGGAGAAAGTCGTTCCAAAATGGAAAATGAATGCCATCGTGCTTGTTGTTCTCTATCCGCTGACATTAATTTTACCTGATTTAGTACGTCAGATTCTGCCGCACTCAAGCAAACCGACTGTACAACTCATCACGGCCACAGCTGCCGTGTCGCTGCTGGGATTTTGGCTTGTTCCTCTTGTTAGCCGCTGGATGACCGCCTGGCTTTATGCGAATCGTTTTGTGCCACAAGCAATCGGTGGAACGTGCCTAGCCATGTTTCTCTACGGAATTTGGCAGTTGGCATACCTGATGAAAATCTGATATCTCAAATTCCTGCACAGCTGGTCGTTCAGCGAGACACGGTTTGCCTATACTTCAACGACCTAGAACTCGTTCTCGCACGTTTGTCGATCGATTTTTTAAGATTTTTCCTCCTTCGAAATACCGACCCCATTGCTAAGATGCCAAAAACGCCAAAGGCCGCTAACACATAGGAATAGGGCTCCGGCGTCGAAGCAATGTTGATCCGGGGCAACGTTTCAGACAACATCACTGTAGCGGGCACGCGCAAAATAGTCGCCTCTTCTTGCAGCGCGTATTGGATGCTTAAGAGTCCGGGCGCACTATCCAACGGTTGGGCGGTCGCCTCGATCCAGCCACTGGAATTTAAAAAAGCAATAATAAAGAATGCAACGACAACGCGCAGACCTAGTCCACAGCCAGCCAACCAATTCATCCGTTCATCTCCTCAGGGGCGATCCTGATACGGAAAGATTCCGCGTAACGAATGACGGTCTCTGGCAGGACCGTCGCGGATACCCGATCACCCAATGTTCCTAATGCCCTCTACATTGACCGTAACCGAGGAAAACTTTGCTGCAAAGTGTTTTGAGAGCATTTTCGACCTCGATGCGAATAATACGCACCGCGTCATTTAAGTGATGCGCGTTGCGGACTTGAACGAGCCCGTGAGGGATACGCACCTTCAAACCCCTCACGAGCTGTTCAAACGCTGATTTATCTTGGGATGAAAAACATCAGACTTCACGCAGCAAATCCGTCCGAGTGATTTCCAACTCTGCGGTATCGGTAAGCCCCGATGCCGCTAGTGCCCTCTCAAGGTCAGCTTGTTTAAGTTCATCACGAACTACCGAAACATGCCTTGGAGCTGCAATACCGAGGCTGACGCGCTTCCCTCGCATCGTACAAACGACAATCTTGATTTGATCCCCGATCCAGACTGACTCTCCTTGCCTTCTGCTAATCACTAACATGACGGCCTCCCCGTTTGATGAGATAATACGGTCGAGCGCTGCATCGACGAACGCCAAGACAGCACGGATTCCATCAGTCTCAATGCCCAGACGAGGGCACCGAAACGGCCCTTCTAGTGTTCCAGCAGCGGCTTTCTTTTTAAAAGCCACTTCGGGGAGAAAGAATGCGTAAAAGATAAGACGAAACAGTGCGATCTTCCTCTCCTATCGGCTGTATACACCTTAGCGATATTCGATGTCAAGTTTTTTGTCACCGCTTGTCCTTTTCTGGCCAAATGCATGGAATGAGAGTTTTAAGCGGGNAAAAATGAATGATAAANATTCGACCNNCAGGATGCTTTAATGAGGNACANAAACCGNTTCCNGCACTCCGTGGTCGNCAANNAGGTCGCATCTCGCGGAACGTAAGGCTGTTATGTAGAATGCGAAATCCATCACTTTGCAGAGAACAGTAAACAGGGAAACCTCACCATGTATCGCGTTCTATTATTAGGCGCCGGTAAGATCGGCCGGATGATCACTCGCTTGCTATCAGACACGGGCGACTACTGCTTGGTCGTTGCTGACACAAATGAGTCCGTACTGGATCGTCTTAAAGATTGGGATCGTGTGGAAACGCGCACGATTAACGCCGAAGACGCGTCCGAACTATCCGACGCCATGCAGGGTTGCGATGCTGTCATTTCGGCTCTCAGCTTCTATTACAATCCGCTGGTTGCACAAACNGCACTNAAGGCTGGCATTAGTTACTTCGACTTAACCGAAGACGTTGAAACCACCCGGAAGGTCCGCGAATGTGCTGANAAAGCAAAAGAGGGTCAGGTTTTCATGCCGCAGTGCGGCCTGGCGCCNGGGTTCATTTCTATCGTTGCCCATCATCTCTGCAGTCATTTTGATAAATTAGACGCCGTCCGCATGCGCGTTGGCGCGCTNTCAAAATTNCCCACNGGACAGTTGAAATACAATCTTACCTGGTCTACCGATGGCCTCATTAATGAATATTGNAATCCATGTGAAGCTATTCATGATGGCAAGCCAATCGAAGTTTTAGCACTCGAAGGTCTCGAGCAATTTTCGCTCGATGGGGTGCGATATGAGGCGTTCAATACGAGCGGCGGACTAGGCACACTCTGCCAAACACTTGAAGGTAAAGTTCGCGAGCTTAACTACAAAACCATCCGNTATATGGGGCATCGNGACTTAGCCGTNCTTCTCGTGCGTGAATTGGACCTAGGGCAGCGTCGCGATATCTTTAAAGACATCCTTGAACATGCTTTGCCCATCACGTTTCAGGATGTTGTCGTAACTTTCTGCACGGTTACCGGTTGGCAAAAAGATCAATTTGTGCAAATTACTGATGCTCGCAAAATTTACCATCAGTATATTGACGGTGAAAACTGGAGCGGAATTCANATTACGACAGCTGCCGGTGTATGCGCAGTGNTGGATCTGTTTGTAGCAGGCAAGCTGCCCAATCAAGGCTTCCTCCGNCAGGAGCAGGTCGTTTTTGATGATTTCATGAACAACCGGTTTGGCAAACTNTACGTATCAGATATTAGCGAAGCGTCTAGCTCGCACAATAACTCGCTCGCGAATGTTAATGCTTGATTCTGAACCTTTTNGTTTTTCGAATCGCGTTTAATGGCAAGGCAATTCTATGAGTAGTTCATTACTAACACCGTTCGGGCTTTCTGGCGGCATACAGGCGATTGCCACCGGCAACACGTGGTCTTCGGGAAGCGGTGATCGTTTAACCGTACAAAGTCCGATCGATCGAGCTGACCTCGCATCATTCCAATTAGCCTCCGCCGCACAAGTCTCTGAAGTGATCGCATCTTCGACTGTCGCATTCGAAAAGCTAAGAGTGATTCCAGCACCCCGACGTGGAGAGTTTGTGAGGCGATTTGCCGAAACACTCCGAGAGCACCAAGATGCCCTCAGCGACTTAATCGTCTACGAGGTCGGAAAAATCACCGCCGAAGCGCGCGGCGAAGTNCAGGAAATGATCGACGTTTGTGATTTTGCCGTCGGACTGAGTCGCCAGCTTTATGGCAAAACGATAGCAAGTGAACGTCCGCAACACCGAATGGCTGAACAATGGCATCCCCTCGGTCCAGTTGGAGTTATTTCTGCGTTTAATTTCCCAACTGCAGTGTGGGCATGGAATGCCGCCATCGCTTGGGTTTGCGGCGACCCTGTTATCTGGAAACCNTCTGAAAAAACGCCACTTACGGCGGTTGCTTGTCAATTGCTATTTCAAAAAACGNTGGCCGCCGATCAAGAATTTCCNGCCGATGCATCCAGCTTGATNATTGGTGATCGNGCCGTGGGCGANGCCCTAACGCAGGATCCGAGAGTTCCGCTGATTTCCGCTACCGGATCGGTNCCCATGGGTCGCGCTGTGGCNTGCACCGTTGCCGAACGCTTGGGTCGCTCGTTACTCGAGTTGGGTGGTAATAATGCAATGATTGTCACACCGTCTGCCAATATTGATTTAGCGGTTCGTTCTATTACCTTCTCGGCGGCCGGCACTTGTGGTCAGCGGTGTACGACGCTGCGGCGGCTCATCGTGCACGAGACCGTTGCAGACCAAGTAGTCACCAGCCTAAAAGACGTGTTCTCACGGCTACCCATTGGTGACCCCCGTGATCCAGATACCCTCGTCGGTCCACTGATCGACCAGGCTTCATTTGATGGCATGCAGGCTGCACTTCAGGAGGCAGCGCAGCAGGGAGGCGTCGTATCCGGCGGCGAACAAATCTCCGAGGGCGTGCCCACCGGAGGATCGTATGTACGCCCCGCCATCGTGGAAATCGATGCCTCGGCGGCTATCCTCCAGCAAGAAACGTTTGCCCCGATCCTGTATGTCGTTCGCTATAACGATCTGGAAGAGGCAATCTTGATTCACAATAACGTTCCGCAAGGACTCTCTTCGGCTATTTTAACTTCTGATGTTACCGAGGCAGAGCTATTCGTCTCTCCTGCAGGTAGTGATTGCGGAATCGCAAATGTTAACATCGGCACTAGTGGTGCAGAGATTGGTGGCGCCTTTGGTGGCGAAAAAGAAACCGGTGGCGGGCGAGAGTCCGGCAGCGACGCGTGGAAGCAGTATATGCGACGCGCAACAAACACGATTAATTATTCAGCGGACTTGCCCCTGGCGCAGGGAATTCGCTTCGATATTTGAATTTTCTGCAATTCTAAATCTTATGCAGCAATCTCGGCATCGCTACCTGGCGATCGCCATTGCGGTTTTCTCGTCGCGTAGATTGCAAAAGGCAAAGCCGTAAATACCACAAACCCCAGAATAACCACGGTAATGTAGCTAAACCGCATATCATCCGGTACATTCCCGGGCGGAATAAACGCAAACACAATTGCGACGGTCCCGGCTGCCGACCCGACGATCGCTAACAGCCACATCCCTACGTTACCGAATGGAACACGATATCTCCGGGGAACATCGGGATGCGTATAACGCAGACGCACACCCGTAGCAAACATCAAGAAGTACATGATGATGTAAAGCATCGTCGGAACGACATTCATGAGCCAAAACGCTATCTGAACATCAAAGAACAAGTAGATGGTTGAGATCAATGAAAAGATGATCCCCTGAAACAGTAGGATACGCTGATGGACAGCATGTTTGTTTTCGCGTTGCCAAAACGGGGCAAGAGTTCCATCTTTACCGGCAACAAGAAGTCCGCGAGTCGGGGCCGGAATCCAGTTATTCACCTCGCCGATCATTCCGAGCGCAATAATTAAGCCCGCGACTGGCACCATCATACTGATCCCGGTGGTCGCAAACATCATTTCAATTGCCTGCATAATCCCAGCATCCAGGTTAATTTCTTTCGCGGGAACCACAATCGCAATGGCTAACGCAATCAGCGTGACCAGGACCAGGGCGATGCATGCCGAAAATATGATCGCAATGGGATAATCGCGCCGTGGATTTTTTGCGGAGGCAGCGTTTGACGCTGACGCCTCTATTCCTGCAAATGTCAGAAAGGCACCCACGATGAACGAAAGCTTATCAGTATTGGTTAAATCGGGGATAAATTCACCCCAGGAAAGTTCACAGCCCGCTGGATTCCCTTTGCTCAGAAAAATGAGCGCTAAGGTCATCATAAAGAGAATAGGAACAATCCTGCCAAAAATAGTACATATGGTTGCGACGGCACCGCTGGTACGCATTCCAAAAAGATTAGTAACCGTGAGTATCCAGAATAAGCCGTTTACGGAATAAAAAATAAACCAATTGTTATCTTTCAATTCGGGATCGAACCCATAGGTCGCCGCGACGACCGTTACGGTTAAAATGGAGGGAAACCAAATGACATTTTCGATCCATTGTTGCCACACAGCAACAAATCCCATCCGCTCTCCAAACGCCTGTTTGACCCAAACGTAAACTCCCCCATCCTCAGGCCATCCTGTGGCCAATTCAGCGGAGATGAGTGCCGAGGGCATCAAAAATACAATCGCAACAAATAGATAGATAAAAACAAGAGAAAACCCATACTCCGCCATGGAGGGAGCACCGTGAATGCTTGTGATGATTCCCGTGGTAATCATCACAAGGGCAAAGACCGTCAGCGTTCGTTCGGGCTTCTGATTTCCATCGATCATAGAGCGTATCCCTCGCTAAATACCTAACCGGTCATAGCTTGTAGCCGGTGCCGATGACGGGAAATTGTAACATAATCAGGGAAACTTTTTTTAGCCTCCGAGAACAGATTTCCGGCAGTCAACGTAAAATAACCATATAAATTCACCAAAACGAGATAATCGAGCTGAGGTCGACCCCTTGTTCGTTTGGTACCCGAGAATGCAGTTGGTTTCATTTTATTCATATTGTTCGTAAAAATTATGCCTGTTGTCATTCACTCTCGACGGCGTAAACTTGGATTGGCATGAATCACTAACCACGCAGCTATTAGGGATAATAAGATGAGTGTCTGTCCGGGCTTGAATCAAACGCTACACGGCCTCATGAGCCGATATCGTCAACGTGTTCCTGATGTTGAACGCATCATCAATGCCCTCATTCAACGGCAAGTGATTGGTTCTGCAGAGGACATTGCAAACGACCACGTTGCATTTCGCACGATTGGCGTCCCTCACCTTGGAATTGCGTCACTAGAAAAGATTTTCCTGGCCTACGGCTATGAACGGCGCGACAAATATCGCTTTGAGACAAAAAAACTTGATGCCTATTGGTATGCACCACCCGAAGAGCATTATCCACGCATTTTTATCAGTGAACTATGTGTAAACGAATTGAGTTCTGAGGCACAAGAGATTATTCACACGTATACGAGTGTTGTGAAGCGAGATCCTGTCGAAAATATTTCGCTCGACAAGTGGCAGCAGGTCGATAAGTTTCTACATAGCTCCATGTGGGAACTTCTTACCTGGGACCATTACGAAACACTCCTTGCCGAAAGCGAATATGCGGCGTGGGCGCTTTATAATCGGTATTATCTCAACCACTTTACCATTAGCGTCCACGACCTCTGTGATCCGTACAGCTCTCTCGAATCTTTTAACGAGTTTTTAGAATCTATCGACATCGCCCTAAATAATTCCGGGGGCAAGATTAAAGTGTCGCCCGATGGCTTGCTCAAGCAGAGCAGCACTGTGGCACAGGTGATCAACAGTGAATTTCGTTCGGGGAAAGACCAAATTGAGAGCCACGACATTTCCGGGTCTTACGTTGAATTTGCCGAACGGCTCCCGCTAAGCGAACATGCGAACGTACCCAAAAACGAATTGACTCGAGCCCAACGGCGAGACGGGTTTGAAGCAGCCAATGCCGATCGTATATTTGAGAGTACCTATACTTCTCAAACAGGTCGGGGAAATAAATAGGGCGACATCTATCTCCTGTTCACGTTTTGAGCAATTTCATGGCAACCGGTACAGATTCATTTCGTCGTTCTTTTAACGCTCTTGAAAAACGTTTTGAAGCCCTGCAACCGGAAGCAGAGTTAACCGTTCACGATTCAGAGCTTGCNGTCGAAGGCCACGTTGTGGTCTGGANCACGCAAAACGCCATCGATGGACCGCTAGGCAGGTGCGGCAAAGGGGGGACTCGTATCAGCCCATCGCTGACACTCGACGAAGTCCGTATGCTCGCCCGCACGCAATCCTTAAAAAATGCTGCGGCCGGACTACCGCTCGGCGGCGCGAAGTCCGGCTTACGCGGNGATCCGGAATCTCCCGATTTCGAGGCCCGCTATAAACGATTCGTNCGNCTTGTTTCGCCCATGCTCCGACACAACGGAGGTTTATGGGGGGGATTCGGATTCGATATTGGAGCCCGNCCCATCCATTGNCAGTGGGCCTGCGAGGAACTGGGGCGNCTTGATGCGTTNACCGGCAAGCCGCTCGAACTTGGCGGCACAAATTATGACGAGGAGGGAATTGCCGGCCTCGGGGTAGCGATCGCCGCAGCGACTCTCCTAGAAAATAAACTCAAAGGTGCTGCAGGGGCGCGGATCGCGATTCAGGGACTCGGAGCCATGGGCGCTGCTGTTTGTCGATATGCCAGCGAACTAGGAATGCATGTCCATGCAATTGCCGACCCAAGAATTGACGGCTGCTGGGTGGGCGAACAACCCGTCGCCGATCATCTACTNAGGGCGATCGCTGCCATGGACTTCGACACAACCAATAAACTACTTCCCGACAGCGGGTTCAGCAAACATCCGCTTCCATCCATTTTGACTCAACCGGTTGACGTTTTAATTCCTTGTGCCGTGCAAAATGTTATTCATGCNGATAATACGGAANTGCTGCAAAGTTGGGCAGTCGTCGAAGGGGCAAACAACCCAACGACGCCCGAAGGGCGGGAGCGACTTNACCAGAAGGGCATTCACCTCATACCGGACATTATTGCCAATCCGGGAGGCGCGATTGCCGCATTTGTGGAACTCACTTCTAACGTCACCAATGAAGATAATTTGAAGCACGGAACGAAATGCACTGAAGCAAAAGAGATTACNCGACAACGTGTTTCGGAAAATGTNAACAAGGTGCTAGAACTTGCTGAGCGTGAAATTTGCAGCCCGACTACCGCTGCGCATTACCTGGCATACGAGCGAATATTTNGCGCCTCTTCCTGACTAATGAAAGCGTGGTCCGGGCCCTGGAAATCAACGCATCGTCTATGCGCGAACCGGTGATTCAAACAATTGCCGTATCGCTTTCTGCCAAGAAGTCGTTNCCATACCGTGCTNACACATCTGAAAATATCGCGGCAANACAAGAACCTAAGAGAAACACCATATAGATTGTCAGCACCTGCTGATACGCCTCGAGGGGATGGCAATCNCCGGGTCCNATTAACAGGCCTGGAATGACCTGCAATGCTGCACCCACAAAGCATCCGCCACCATTGACCAACGCAATCGTCGTGCCCGAGTAGCGCGGGGGCACCGAGTCACAANCCACCCCGAAGATCGCTACCGAGGTCCCTAAAAATAATCCGGTNAATAATAGATTCGCCACCAGCGCCCAATACGGGATTACCAAGGGAATAAAAATTAGCCCCGCGACTCCACACAACGCCCCTACCGATCCCATGACAAGTAGTGGTCTACGGCGTCGCATCCGGTCCGCCATAATCCCAGAAAGAGGCGCTGCCACGGCCAAGCCTACAAAGAGCCAACTATTGAGATCAACCGATTCGGTCTCGTCGAATCCAAATGCCCCTTGAAGTCGGATATCCCACAATCCTCCAAATCCAAATGCGGCACCAATCATCCCGCCGTAATAAACAAGCGCTAACAAGACGCGGCGATTGGTAAATAGAACGCTAAACGCATCCCTTAATTGAACGCGTTCGGAACGGTCAGGCATTCCCGCTGGTCGGTCCCGTACGAATAAAGCGCACATTGCGCCGATTACGAGGCCTGCGATCGCAAGCATATTCATAATTTGCCGCCACGTGATTCCGTGTTCGCGCAACAGCGCGAATCCAGCCTCTCCACCGACCGCACCCAATCCGAAAAAGAAATCAATGAGGCCCATTGCTAACACAAACATCCCTCCCGTGATCCAGCGCCGCGCGATCAGTCCGGCGCCAGGAAAGCCAAAAGACGCAAAGCANCCTAGCGCGGCGCGGAAGAACAAGGCCGATACGAACGAATCGGTGCGACTGAAAGCCGCTGCCGAGGCGCCACATAGTGCCGCCGATATACCTAAAATCACTCGGGGACTGAACCGATCAAGGAGCAATCCTGCAGGAACCTGCATAATCGCATAGGTGAATAAAAACGAGCCTGACAGGAGGCTCGACTCAATCAGCGAGAGGTTTAGATCGTTTGAAATGCCTTTCTCGAGCGACCCGTATCCGATTTGAATAGCGAGTTGATAGATTGGAAACAGTGTGGCCACCGCCCAGATAGCCCATCCACGAAATCTTTGTGATCCATTCACCCCAGTAGGCATCCGCGTTCCCTATGGTTAATCATCCACTGAAACAATGATCACAGCGGCAATAAAACACTTTTCTTTAGACGTCGGCGTGCCTGGCATTGGGAACGTCAAAGTGGTGCATCGTGTTACGCACCAACGCTGAAAGCTTAGGATCCCTGGNAAGTGCCCAACCGATCGCAATAGCGCCAAAATGCAGTACTTTCCCACCGCTTGGACGCTCCCAATAAATCAATTCAGCTGAGACTCCATCGGTCGTACGTGCCGGATTCGTAAAATAGTCAAAGGTGCCCCCGCCGGCGGGACGGTATCCTTCGGCAAGGGTGATGATCCCATCCGGTTCATCATCCGGGAGGACTGCTCCGCGGGGTATATGCGTCGTGACTGCTGCAAGCGTGGGGAGCCTAACGTCCCATTCATGGCCAACGGCATGCGGTAATCCACCGTCAGGGGCGTGCCCAAATGAGTCTCCATTATCNATTCCCACCTCTTCCGGNTCATGGAAGAGAAAATGAGACGCGTCGGTTGCGAAAAATATCCCGTAATCTTCTTTCTTCTGAAGTCCGTCCCAACCGATGCAGGCAAGCCCCACNAAGTGATATTCGGGATAACCACATTCCCTAAGCAAACTACCGCGATTGCCATCTTGGCTATGCCAGGTTTCGCCCATCGGCGCTGCTCGCCGACCCCCGATTCGAGCATCATACTTACGGCACTCCATCACCGA
Organism: Planctomycetaceae bacterium TMED10; assembly: GCA_002168195.1. Taxonomy (GTDB): domain Bacteria; phylum Planctomycetota; class Planctomycetia; order Pirellulales; family UBA7805; genus UBA7805. The sequence goes on along the minus strand of NHBP01000051.1, from coordinate 64,855 downwards.
TCCATCGGCGTTATAACTCGTGCGCCAAAAAAATGTGTTTCCGCTCATTACGACCAAATTTCCACCTGCCTTCAGATAATCATCAATTCCTGTAAAGGCTTCGGCTGACCAGTACTCGCTATGCCCATTCACAATCGCAACCTTATAACCATCGAGCATCCCCGGATCGTTGTGCAGGTCCCAGTCCGTGACCACATCGTAGTCGTAGCGCGNAGTGTCGTCATACACGCCATCCAACCATCGATGGGTAAATAATTCTCCGCGCATGAGGTGGCTGTAATCAACATCCTTGGGGCTGAAAAGATTATCCGCTCCAGCCCCCGGCCAGGGGCGATTAACCCCTAAATAGTACGTTGGCTGACCTGCCCGATGATTGTGATAGCAACAATACGTCGGTGCTCCCGNAAGACTCGGCGCATTCCAGTCTCGACCTGCGGGCCGCGGACGGGGGAAAGGTGCGCAATTATAGGCCAACCAGGTCGACGTGCTGCAGATCATTAACACCGGCGCTTTGCTTCTATCTTTTGGACGACGCACAATAAATGTGCAATCGTATTGCATCGGTTTATTATCCCATTGGTATGTGAATCGACCGACATAAACCCCACTCACGGCGTTATTCGGTAATTTTAACCGGTGACTCTCTTTCCATCGACAATCAATAAGGTCATCGCTACATAACCGCAGCGCGTGCCCCCGCGAAGCATCTTTTACTGGATCGTAATCTTGACCATAGCGCTGGATCGACTCTGCACGAAATGACGGGCCTCCAATCTGCCAGGTTCCATGATTAATGACCTGTCCATTTCGACCATTCCCACTTTTATCCGCCACCAACGATCCATCCTCTTCACTGAGCGGCCAACAGGCAATTAGTTCTTTGCCTACCGGAGACTGAAGCGCCTTCTGCTTAAACCTTGCTTCAATCTCTTCGCGCCCAAGAACCCCTTTGTAAATGACAGGCATCGCAACATCGCCATCCAAAAACCCCTCAGCTCCGTCACTACCACCTGCCGCTCCAATTCGGATCGGCGCCAGGGCAGGGCGGGGGAGCGTCTTCTTTGATTCGCTAGCACTAAGTTGACCATCACAATAAATACGAACACCTTCTTTGGAAAAAACGGTGACAATATGTGACCACACACGGCGTGCCATCCGAAAGTCCGTCGTGACTAAGGGACCCTTGCGTTCATTCGACTCGCCACTCCAGACCGCTTCAATGCGACTATCGGGACGCAAAAATATACCGAAGCCATCTCCCGCTTGATCCATTTGCGTGACAATACCCTGAGTTCGATTAAAACCCCACGGACGCACCCAGCATTCGACTGTAAAACCATCTTCTGCGTCCGCTTCACTGATAGAACCGGGGACATCAACGTAGGAACCGAGATGTACCGGCTGAACCACTCCGGGAATCTCGTTAAACGCAGCGAGTTCAACATCGCTATCCGGCTCATCGACTTCGCCTGCAAGACGCAAAACGCGAAGATCATAGGGAACAGAACTACTAACACGAAAAATAACTTCATCCCCCGCTGCGATGCTTTTTTGCGCATAGGCATGNAGNCCCGGGAAGGNGACACCGCGTTGCCGGGGCACCTGATCGTGATTTTCNGTGTCCGGGCTCTCGCTCGCAGACGAAGAACCTGTNATTGACATCGAGGCGGCAACTCCCGCCGATGCTTTGAGAAAATTACGTCGTGAAGTGCTCGCCATGGATTGATCCCTGAATATTTTGCCTTTCAGAGTATAGACTCGTCTACTAGAAAAATCACGACTGGGCGTGTTTTAAGTTTTGCTTACGAGTTCGTGCTAAAAAATAAAGCATGCTCGCCAAAAACAGCACCAATCCGATCGCAGCCATGAGATAACTGAAATCGATAAAAAACGCGAGCCGATCAGCATTTGGCTCGTTGCCACTCGAATAGAACACATCGCGATATATCTGCACCGCGACCGAACCGGTGTATCCTATTGCGTCCATGATATAAATCGCGAATACGGCCGTCCCTAGCACGTGCCCCTGCGCGATCAACCTGTCAAACAACACCGAACCATACGGCACGTAAGCTAAGTAGGCACCCAATCCGACGCAGGTCATCCACCAAAATCCATCCATAACGCCTTGTTCGAGTAGCCATGTCGAACCGCCGAGAATCGTCACACCAGAGAGCATAATTGCATACGTACCGATAAGTCCCCAACGGTTATTGCGAATTAAAAACAGCAAGGCCAACGGAACAAGTACGCCGAATGCGACAACCGTCTCGGCTTGGGTAATAATTGATTTATTAGCCTCGTATGGATAGTCCAAAGCCGAAAACATCTCCACCTGATAGTTGTCTCGATAATCCCGGTACGCCGTCAGGAAAAAATAGGCAACTACCAGCATCAATANCCCCCAGAAGAAGTTTTTNATAAACGCCATCCGTTGATCGCGGTTCATCGGCTCACGATGAGTCCGCGCCATCTCATCCTCTTCATTCGGGGAGGGCAGCTGATTAAGCAACCAAACGGAAAGAAAAAATGGGATTAGAAACAATAGACCAACCACTGCTGGCATCCAGCCTTCAGTCACTGCCCAATGCGACATCACATAACGACCAATATCCTTGACAATTCCACTGGCCAGTATGAACGAGCAACTCAAGCCCGCTAACAAAACTTCTGATACGGTCCGCCCCTCTAAATACCAAACCACCAAACCCCAAACCATTCCCAGAGGCAAACCAGAGAGAAAGATAAATAGTACTTTCCAGTTATCTGGAACCAATCCATACCCAACCAGTGCGGTCAGGGCGAACAGCACCGTCGCGACCAGATAAATCGCTCGGCGGGCCGGTGGCACTTCGCTGCAAAACTTAATCCCCAGATATTTACTAAGCGCGTAACCAAGGATCTGGCTGATCACCAGCGCTGTCTTAAGTTCCACTCCTGAACTTAGAAAAAAAAGTATTGAGCCGTCATCCGANTTAAACGTTGCGGCAGAAAACGGCTTGCGGAAGGCGTACATGCAAAAGTACGTCGAAAACGCTGCCAGGATGCCATAGAGAGTTAACTTCCACCGATCCGTGTTTTCAAGCATGGACCGGATGGAACCATTCATGTTCGCCATTGATGCGTTTTCCGTAACGAGAATGAGCCTAGCAAGGACTAGGGCATTTGATTGATCTGATCGAGACTCTGAGCGAGGGGCGACAGATTATTGTCCTTGGCGTCCTTACGACCGAGGAACATAAGGTCATGTCTTGTTGAAAAAGCGTTTTCCTCAATCAGCGTAGCAAGGGCAATGAGCGACGCCTTTACCAACTTTCTTGTTCTCGAAAGTTCCGCATTTAACTGTTTTAATTTTAAAGNTTGCCGATCTGAATCTGCTTGCACGACATCNAAATGTGCACGCTTCATACGGAGNTGATTCTCCTCGGTCTTCCTGTGAGCGATAAACCGTGCTAGCTCATTCTGTTTTAATTTTCGGGCAATAATGAGTTCTGTTGCAACCGGCGAATCACCCGCAGTCGATAATTCCGTTTGAATCCCGCGCAACTTTTTTCGGACGGCCAATATATCTTCGGTAAGCCTATCAATCATTCCTCGAACTTTTTTCGTTTCATTTTTTGCATCCATCAGGTCACCTGTCGATCGTGCCAACTTTTGATTTGCAGCGTTTATCTGCTCGACTAATTCGGAACGATTTTTCTGGTGAGCCTTTAACTGAGAACGCTTTAAGACGATCTGCTTCTCAATCTTGCCAGGATTAATCGAAGGCAACTTTTTTTCGGCTAACGTTATTTCATCCAAGGTCACAATGCTTCCTAAATAATCGCCGACAATGATCCGCTTATCAGCGGGCGTGTAAGCGATACGCGTGGGGGTATCAGCAAAAGGCGTAGCCGCCCGCACAGATTTACCCTGGGGGTTCCATACACGAAGGATATTGTCTGCCCCCCCCGAAACCCAGCCACCGTCTGCACGGCGCGCATGTTGCACAACACCACCTTCATGCGCTTTTATTTTCTGGGTCTCGCGACCGGTCTCTGCAGACCAAATGCGAATGAACCCGTCTTTACCGGATGATGAGATAAAATTGGAATCGTAAGTCCATTGGAGAGTGAGAATACTTTTGTTATGACCTTTCAAAGTTTGGAAATCTTTCCCGGTCCAACTGTCCCATAAATGGAGCCCACCGGCGCGATCCGCGCTAGCCAATAACACCCCATCATCGCTGAATTCTAAATCGGTAATCCAATCCGTATGCGCATCAATCTTTGCGATACGATTACCCGTCTGAAGATCAAACAAGTCGATTGTCGAACTAGTGGTAGATACCGCCAACCTCTGATGATCGCTACTAATATCCGCGTTTCGTACCGCATCGAGATATCCATCTTTGGCAAAAATCTTCTTCCCTTGTTCGATATCCCAGATCTCAACGCTACCCGATGCTCCCGGATGCCCACCACCAACAAGCAGCAGGCTTCCATCGGGACTGAACTTGAGACACCGTACATCTCCACCCGTGAAGATTAGTCTTCCGATCCGTTCACTCGAATCGGTCCGCAATAACCAAACCTGACGCACGCCCCCCGCCGCAACCAGTGGTGCAGTCGGACTTGCTGCTAAGGCAACCACTGCCGGTGTTGCATCGGTCGCTATATGATTGCTACGCGGAAGCCGCGGCGGGAAATGCGGCGTCTGCTGACTGTTTGCTTTCGCAATGGGAATGATAGGCGCGGCGGTATCCTCCGCAATCTGCTGCGGCTGATCCAGGGAGGCCTTAATCGCGCCCTGCGAAATCCATTTCTTAATTAATTCGACACTCTCACGCGCAATCATCGGTGTCTCGGGTGGCATGCTGGGCTGTTCGAGGTGTGCAACCAGTCGATAAAGCAGGCTCTCATCAGGATCACCCGGTTCGATCACCGCGCCACTTGCACCTCCGTCGAGCATTGCGTCGTACGTCGATAAATCCAAGTCCCCCTGCTTATCGTCTTCGTTATGACAAGCAAGGCATTCAGCACGAAAAATTGCTAAAACTTCTTGGTCGTAACTTGACGCCCCGGCGCAATTATCAGTCACCATCGTACACACTCCGAAAATGGTGGCTAACGCGACGACGAGTTTAACTGCTGTGCTCATAGCTGCATGACTGAGTTCAATGGTTCATGGAAAATTCGGGGCTATTCATCAGCGACCAGAACAAATCCTCAAGCACCTCTAGCGGCGGACGATGCGCTAGCTGTTTTGCAATTACTGCCTTCTCTTGTGTTGAGGCCGGTCGTGAAAGACATCGCATATATAGCTTACTTGCAATCTCGGAGGCTTCTAGGCCTTGCTCTAGCCACCGAGGAATCAATTTACCATCGATTATTTTCTGGTGTACCGTTTTACCATTCACCAGGTGCAGCGCCTGTGATAACGTTGAATCACCTTTCGTCTCACAGGTACATACCGTGAGTCGGCCACTCCGTCCAAACGTAGTGAGGAAGTTATTTGTGATGGCACCGTCGGTTAACTGGACTGCTGTCGTTCCCTCTAGCGCCTTTTCAAATTCAGTCGGAGATTCCGTTACTTGGACGATGACATCGTGCAGGACAGGGGCGGACAAGGGGCGCAAAGCTTGACCGGCAAAAAGTTTATTCGCCTCAGCGTCTGTAGTCACCTGAGTCTGGTAAGTGCGGGATAAGCAGATCTCACGCAGTAAAGCGCGCGCGTCAAATTTATAGTCCACAAGACGCCCGGCCAGATATTCGAGTAAAGCCGCATTAACCGGGGGATTACTCACCCGTACGTCATCCGGGTCGTCCACTATTCCTCGATGAAATAACCAAGACCACAACGTATTTGCCATGTGCGAAGCGAAATACTTGTTATCCGCATCGGTAATCCATTCAGCCAATGCAAGGCGGGGATCACTCTCTTCGAGAACCGGTTGTGTTCCACCTAAATATTTAGGTGCAACATCTTCGCCCGAAATCGGATGCGTAATGGATCCTTTACCCTGATGGAACAAAATAATTTCTCGCGGGTCTTCACCCGGCTTTTTACCCACTCGAGCTAAAAAAGCGGCGAAGCCGTAATAGTCATCCATCGTCCAACGGTCAAACGGATGATTATGGCAAGACGCACACTGCAAACGCATTCCGAGGAATATTTGCGCAATATTTTCAGCCTGTTTGGCGACCTCCTTCTCCGTCTGGTAAAAATAACCAGCCGGGTTATTTGCGGTTTCGCCACTGGAACTGATTAACTCAAACGCAACGCGATCGAGGGGCGTATTATTTTCTATTTCGCCCTTTAACCAATTGCTGTAACGATGGACGCCTTGTCGGCTAAGCTTTCCACCGGAGCGTACCTTGAGTAACTCGCTCCAGCGCATCGTAGCAAGGTCAGCAAATAGCGGGGACTGTAGATATGTATCAATCAATAACTCGCGTTTATCTTTACCCGTGTCCTCGACAAAATCAACAACCTCCTCAGCCGACGGAAGGGCTCCGCGAAGGTCGATTGATAATCTTCGAATGAAGGTCGGGTCGTCGCACAACGAAGTAGGCGAAATGCCTCGCCGTTTTAGCTTGCGGTCCACCAGTTCATCCACTCGATTATTCTGGACTTGGCCAATCCACCCGCTGCCCGTTTCCAATGACTGCACGATGGCGCTCCGACCGGCGGTCAAAGTATCGAATCTTGCCGTAATAAAAGTCTCTCCGGTGGATTTTGCTTTCCCCACTCCTGCGGTACTAACAGATAAGGTATTTGGGTTCGTCGACTGAAATTCAGCCCACTTTGTTACGTCACGCTGCGTTCCATCTTCTCGATGGGCGATTACGATCAGGCGATGCTCGTCACCCGGCGACAATGTCATTTCCTGCGGATAAAGCTTAAGTTGGGTGACCTTCGCCGGTGGCCGTGGGTCATCCCGAGCACCCTCCTGGATCCAACGCGCCAGAGTTTGGTATTCCAACGATCTTCGCTCAATCTTTTTCCCGCCCGTATGGGGTACGGCGCCAACGGCTTTCTTCAGCAACAAGCTTTCCTCCGGAAGCGATCGGTTAATTCTCCGGCCCACCCAGTGCCTGGTGATTGCCAGATAATCACCCCCCGCATCGTAGCCGAACAAGGAAAGGCCGAATCCATCCTGGCCACTGGCAGCACCATGGCAGGTGCCACTATTACAGCCCGATTTAGTAAGAATCGGAATGACATCCCTTCTAAAACTAACGCCCGAATGGTCACTTCTGGATTCGACGAATACAGGCACTTCCACGCGCGTCTGGCCGCTTTGCACGATCAACGCAGTTTCCCCACCGGAGACAGGAAAAATCGTATCTTTTTCCACCCGTGCGATGTGCGGATCGCGTATCGAAATATCTACGGGTGTTTTCCATGCTGTTTCCCGTCCACTGGCAGCTCTCCCACGAACCATAAACAGGGCAGGGCGGTCCGCCGCAACCACAATCGATGGCGGGTACACGATTAATTCAGAGGGATCGATATTACCGGTGGCCGCAATCGCGCAGAGGACCCAGGACATCATGGCGACACCCCATTCACGTCCGCTCGACGGGCCTTCGCCTCGAGTCGCAGTTGTTCAAGTCGCGAAAGGGGTTTGGCGGCCTCCTTCTCGCTCTGGACCACGACAGGCTCCGTCGCAACTTGACTGTCTTGTTGAATGACCAGGGTAGTTGGGCCAAATTGCGACGTAATCACCCCGTTTCCGTAGGGAACCTTTAATGTTGCACGGATTCCTTGGTAGGTTCCGGGAGCCGCGTCTTGATGTACACGCAACGGTATCCCAATATGCTGCTCCCCCGTTTTGAATACGACCGGCGATGATTCGACATTTTCCGGCAGTCCAGTTAATTCAATACGTGCCTCGCCTTCAAACTCCTTGATTAAATCGATTTCACATCCCAGTGTCGTTTCTTGACCAACGGGAGATTCGGCAGGCGAAAACGTCAAGGACGCAAAACCTTTTTGAACCTCGAGAGAAATCATTTGCGTTGATGCCCAGATCCAATTATTTTCTTCCCCGGCAACACCCTGGACATATAACTTCCAATCGCGCGGTGTGATTTTCGGGTGCGCTGTCAAGCGGAACTCTGCTTCTGATTCACCTGCCGGTATGACTTCACCGGAACTCGTGGATATCCCTGGGGGTAAAAATGGCATGGTCAATCGGATAGGGGCATCAAATCCCTCGTCCCGAGAAACTCTGACCTTTAATTTCCAGATTCCGCTTCGAATAATCGGCGTGCCCGGAGAAACACCTTCTATCCGATAAGGGATCGATTCGGTGACCACAATTGGAATTTTTTCAACAATCCTGGTTTTCAAGAGGCTCAGATTTTCCTTGGCCCGCAATAAATCCGCGTAATTGTAATAACCACCTTCAATGTTTTCGTCTGGATCTTCATGGGAACCNCGAACTGCGTAGAGGCCACCACCGAGGGGAGCATCTTCAGCCGCCGTAAAGACGATTGGAAATCCGGTTGTGCCGGCAGGGATATTTTGAGTTTCGTAAGACACTCCTTCCGGCAATTGTGGAATTTGCAATTGCAGGCGCCCGGAAAAATCGCGCGTTCGGGCCCTCGCTAACGCAGCGAATCGGTTTCCCCGAGCCACAAAAATCTGCTGACGATATTGCCCGTATAATTCGTTTGGGTCCTGGACACGCGGTAATCGAATAAGCATCCACGGCTTTGACGCAACGCATTCGATTCGATACACATGCGTGGAACTTCCCGTGCCCAGGATATCGCTTATCCGTAAATAGTAACTCGTAGTTTCCGGGGGATTAAACCGAATAAAGCTATCGGCGCCTCGCTCCTCTGCATCGCTATGGTCGGTTACTTTCCCACCATCATCATTGGTCACGAGCATTTTACCTTCGTTGTCAAAAACGGAGATGACCGAATCAAGAGAACTTCGCACGCGCCTGGCGTACACATCAATATCTAACGTCTTATCCTTCTCGGCGTTAAATTGAAACCAATCCTCGTCTCCCGCCTTCGAAATGGTGCCGCAAAATGCCTGTGTCATTTCTGCACGATTAGACTGCGACAATACGCCATTCGGTTCCGCCTCCAGCAGATTCGAATGTTTGCTTAGACGAAATGGAATCGGTGTGGGTGGCTGCAGGCCATTTTGCGAAGGGGCATAACTGTGATGCCTGAAGGCTTGGCCTGGTGTTATGACCGTCTGGTGATAACTCCCCCGAACGTCACCTCGACATTCAATCGACAATTCTTCGCCTAGTGGTCCACCGGGAGGAAAAAGGGCCAGGGGCCTGGGATAATCGCCAATGCAGAGCACGTAATGACTCTGTTCATTGCCAGCACCCAACAGTTCTCTTACTTCAATAAAATATCGGCCGGGGTCTTTCAATTCATAATGAAGGATCGGATCGTTTACCGAGAAACGATGTCCAGCAGATGACGTGAGCGTCTTTCCAGAATCATCAAGTAGCGTAACCACCGAATCGAGTACTGTATTTCCCAAACGCATCGCCAGCATCTCAATATTCAGCACTGTCGGCCCTGAGATATCGATCGCAAATAAATCACGATCCCCCTCAGTAACGCGTCCACAATAAGCTTTATTCAGAGCAACGACCTGCGCTTGAGCAACCGTATCATTATTTTCTTGTTCGTTCTCGGTATCGAATGGGATTACATACAACGGTCGATATTCCGTGATCCCGGTTCGGGTTCGTAAGTGCCCTACGTGCTCTCCTATACGACAATCCGGATCAATTTTCAGCTTTACACGTAACGCGTCACCGTCAAGTTTAAAATCGATTGCCTCGATACCCGGCTCATAGAAATGCAGTGCGAGCGGATCGTCCATGCGTTCGCCCTCAAGCGTTAACTCAACAGTTCTACCCTGAGAAACACAACCGGGAACGAATCGTGCAAGACGCGGAGACGCAGATTCAACGGAGCCGACAATAACTATGACGGTGCAAACAGCACCAACAATGACCTGACAGAAACGACACATAAATCCCCCAGTGGTTCTGTCAATCCGCTACAAGAGTAACTCGCGTCGAACTTTGCCTCCTCGGGCAATCTCGATCGGACGATTCCCTGGCGCCATCAGCGTGTCGTGACCATTGATTCCCAGCAGATGGTACATCGTACTGGACCAGTCGGGAATCGTCAGCGGATCCCGTGCCGGTTCCGCTGCAATTGCATCGGATGCACCATAAATAAGTCCTCGCTGCATGCCCCCTCCGGCCATGGCAATACTAAAAACCTTACCCCAGTGATCGCGTCCAGCAAGGGTATTGATACTCGGGGTCCGGCCAAATTCAGTTGAGGCTATCACTAACGTTCGCTCAAGCATCCCCCGCTGTTCAAGATCCGACACCAACGCAGCAAATGCCTGGTCAAATGGCGGGACGTGCTTTTTAATTCCCGGCTCTAGTTTTGCGTGATGGTCCCATTCACCGTACTGAACCGTAATGAATCGAACGCCAGCCTCCACCAATCGTCGGGCGAGCAGTAACCGTGACCCCACTTCGGAACGGCCATACGTATCTCTTGTCGATTCTTTTTCCCGACTTAAATCAAATGCCTTCTTCGCTTTCTCGGAATGAATCAAATCATAGGCTCGTTGATAAAACGCATCCCGAGTGTCAATCTTGTCGCCTGGATATCGCTCAATGAAATCTTTTGAGACTGCATTCAGCATTTCTTTTCGATTTCGAAAACGCTCCGGAGTCACGTCCTGAGGCAGGCCAAGATCTCTAACCTTAAANTTTTTACTTGCTGGATCGGAGCCGAGCGAAAAACCGTTGAACCTCGATGGAAGAAATCCGGGTCCCGATGCATTGTCGATCTGATTCGGCAAATTAATAAAGGGAGGCATTTCATTGCGATCGCCCAGTTGATGCGATACCACGCTACCAAAACTGGGATAAGAAATAATTGGGCTCGGATCATATCCGGTGAACATAATATGCACACCACGGTCATGATCATTTTCCCCGTGCGTCATCGAACGAATAACGGTAAGGCGATCGACAATTTTGGCCGTATGGGGCATCAATTCATTGAAGCGGACTCCTGGAATCTTTGTTGGAATCGACCCAAACATCCCGCGATTCTCAACCGGGGCATTGGGTTTCGGGTCCCAGGATTCCTGCTGAGCAATGCCGCCTTGGAGAAACAGATAAATAATGGAGTCTGCCTTGGGCGCTCCAGCGATTGCCCCTGCTGAATCGAGCCGAAGCATGTCGCACAACGAGAGCCCAATTCCACCTGCAAAACCGAGTCGGAGAAGGTCGCGCCGTGAGGATCGTATTTTACTCATACCCACATTATAACAGCTGATATTTACCCGGCCTACGGCTAATAGAGTACGGGCGTTTTTATTTCACACCAGGGTTTTTCCTGGCAAACATCAACGATTGCTGGTCCATCAATGTGCGCTGGTGATAGAATCGCTAAAAAATCGAGTGGCTCGTCCGATGTGTTGTATGTTCCATGAACTGCATCTACAGGAATATGCGCTGCTTCACCCGGGCCCAACTGACGACATTCCTCCTCAACCCATTGTTCGGCTCGCCCTGAGAGCACATATATAATTTCCTCAAACTCAGGGTGCCGATGAAACTGATGCGCCTTACCCGGGGGCATTCTGACCTTCACCAACAATAATCCCTTTGCATCCGCGATACCGGGCTTGACGATCCAATGATGTGGCCCCCATGGAAGTTCTTCCACTTCGACATCGTCCGCTTGAATAAAGCGTAGGAGATCTTTCTTACTCATGCTCGAAACTCTGATACATACCAGCCAATGGTGACCTTTCTAAAACCTGCCGATGGAAAGTATACTGCACAGATCGGTAGCCCGTAACCTTGGGTAAATTACGAAAATGAGAATCACCAATCGCTATCCCGATTGGAGAAAGCCAACCTGCCTGTGAACGTTTCCGTCCACTATACGGCTCACCTCAAAAAAGTCGCTGGAAGGGTCACTCAGGCCCTGATCGTCGAAGAAGGCGCCACGCTGAGTGCCTGTTTCACCAAAATCTGCGATACAGCGCCCGCCGAACTTCGCGCGTTATTAGTCGATGAGCAACAACATCTTCGTCCTGCTATTCTCCTTTGCGTTAACGATCAACAGCGGCCTCTGGATGACCCCGCACCGCTGAGTGAGGGAGCCGAAATCACCCTGCTCGCTGCAATTAGCGGTGGCTAATGCCAAAGAAAGGGCATCGCGTGCCCAAGAAGACACAAACATTAAGCAAGCAGGAGCAAGCAACCTATGAATGGCAAATATGGGTTGATGATTTTGGCGAAGCTGGACAACAAATTCTAAAATCGTCGCGCGTGCTGATTTCGAGAGTAGGCGGGCTTGGCAGCGTCGTGGCCTACGAACTTGCAGCTGCTGGAATCGGACATCTCGTACTGGCGCACGGTGGCGACATTAAACTAAGTGATCTTAATCGACAATTATTAATGACCCACGATCGAGTGGGAACGCCTCGAGTCGACTGTGCTGCGGAACGCCTTAACGAACTGAACCCTAATCTTAAGATAACAACACTCAATGAGAATGTGACTGCTCAGAACGTAAACGCGTTGTCAGACGGCGTCGATCTCATCGTAGATTGTGCCCCACTTTTTCCGGAGCGATTCGCACTCAACCAGATAGCCGTACAGAAAACTATTCCCATGGTCGAATGCGCCATGTATGACCTTGAGTTTCAACTTACATCAATCAATCCNAGAAAAACCCCCTGTTTGCGCTGTCTGTATCCGGAAGATGTCAGCCATTGGAAAAGAGAGTTCCCTGTATTTGGNGCAGTTTCAGCAACNGTGGGTTCACTCGGTGCCATGGAAGCCATTAAAATCCTCACCGGCATCGGCAATCCACTCTACAACCAGCTTTTGCGTGGAGACTTAAGGGCAATGAAGTTCCAGACTGTNCAGCTTAAGTCAAATCCACAATGCAGTATTTGCGGANCACCATCACCCGGTTAAGTTGAAGGCGATCGATCTANCACTTGCTCTATAAATTGNCTCNGGGACGACATTTAATTCCTTNCTAATCCCATNCGAGACTGAACTGCTATATAGTTACGAATTCAATGACAAACGAACCTCCTATTCACCGTACCGGAGCGACAAATCTTCTGGTTCTTCTGGCGTGCGTTTCGATCGTACTTTTGGTAACGCTCTTTGCCGTACTCCATTGGGTTTCGCGTATTCCCGCATCTTCGGCAGCGAGCGACAAGGAATTAATTGAGATGCCCCTCACTATTTTCTGTGCGGCGGGTCTCCGCTATCCGGTCGATCAAATCGCNAGCGATTACACATCGACGTATGGCACACCGATTTCTATTCAATACGGTGGTTCAAATACAATGCTTTCCCAACTTTCGGTCGGCAAGAATGCCGACCTGTATATCGCCGCGGATGACAGCTATACCGAGCTAGCACACAAAAAAGGAATGGTCCGAGAACGGCTTCCTATCGCATCTCAGCGACCGGTCATCATATTAAATAAAAATGCTTCCGCGAGCGTGACAGACGTTACGGACTTGTATCGNAAGAANATGCGGTACGCTATTGGCGACCCTGAAGCCACGGCAGTCGGAAANAAAACACAACAAGCACTNCTCTCTAGTCAGACCTGGTCGCCGCTTTTGGCGGGGGCGACCGTGATTAAACCGACGGTGAATGAAATTGCATCGGCCGTCTCTCTCGGTAGCATCGATGCGGGTATCGTCTGGGACAGCACGGCCGCACAATATCCCGACCTACGCGTTATCCACGACCCCACCCTCGAAACGGAACCGGCTCGGATCGAGGCGGCAGTGACCGAATATACAAAGCATCCAAAATCGGCCTTGCAGTTTGCGCGTTATCTCGCATCNGTAGATCGAGGACTCCGAGTTTTCTCTGACCAAGGCTTCGCCGTGGTTGCAGGNGACAAGTGGGCGGAAAACCCACGATTAACTTTTTATGTCGGCGCAGTGAACCGTCGAGCCGTTGAAAATGCGGTGAGTCAATTCGAAAAGCGAGAGGGTGTAACGGTCAATACCGTATACAACGGGTGCGGCATCCTGACGGCCCAGATGCGATCATTGCATACAAATAATCCGGTCGACTTTCCCGACTCATTCATGGCCTGCGACACCTTCTATATGAACAAGGTCGGTGACCTCTTTATGGATGCTGTCAATATTTCCGACACAGACATCGTGCTGGTGGTAAAAAAAGGGAACCCAAAAAACATTGAAAAATTNGCGGACGTAANCCGTCCAGGAATTCGTATGGCCCTTGGACAGCCCCGCCAATGTACGATCGGGGTTCTTTCACGTAATTTATTAATTGAACAAGATCTTTTGGACGCTCTTGAGGAAAGCGGGAATATTGTGACCGAAACGACCAGCAGNGCATTGCTTTTGCCGAATATTATTTCGGGAGCTGCTGATGCAGTTCTTGCTTATCNGTCAGACGCTAACGCAGTGCTGGACCAGGTCGAAATTATCCCCGTAGATTCCCAGGCCGCCCGAGCCGTGCAACCTTTTGGGATTTCCAAGCAGAGTCGTGCCAAACGACTCTCATCGCGTTTATTTGATAGTATTTCCAATGCGAAAGCTGATTTTTTAAAAAATGGCTTTGGCTGGCAATTAAGCGATGGTGAACGTCCGTCCATAATAGAATCTCAGCCTACCGACGGCGTCCCGATACAATCCAATGAAGTTCCAGAGTAATCGCGAGTTTCTAAGGTGACATTGGTAGACTCAACGAATTCAACTCCGCGGATTCGAAGTGATGGAATTTTTATTTCAACACTTGCTGTCNTGGGCGGTACATACGTTCTGCTTATCATTCTTTTACTCGTAGGTGATGTTGCTTACCTCTTCAANGCTCAAGCAAAATCGAATNTTTTTGTGACCTTCGACACCGAAGGATTTTCNTCCGNTGCAAACAAAAAAGAAGAAATAGTTNCTCAATTAGCAAAATATGGTTTAACGATCGAGGGAACCCCGGANCTCCACATTTTTGACTCGGTAAATCCGGTCAACCCATTGTGGGGGTCACCCCATCANGACTACGGCGGGACCGGCGCCGGGGCCGGGGGAAGATCAACCCAAACCCAAAAAAACAACAAACAACTTGGCAACATACTCACCNCCGGAATAATCGACCAGGGAAACCGAGGCGAATTAATCTTTCGCTGGAAACAACCCGTTACGCTTCGTAGCTTGCAGATATTTTCAAATCGTAAACCGGTTGAAATCCAAAGCACACAACTGGATGGGACCAGCCAACGCTGGCAAACTGAACGGGGAAGCGGGCCAGGCTCGCTTCATAATATTCCGTTTGCTGAGGTCCAAACAAATNCCCTTAAGGTGNTATTCCCCGATGGGGGTGGTGTTTCGNNTTTACAATTTTCCTGGCCGGGTCGCTTATATGCACCCTGGGAGTATCGTTTTCCGTTGCTAAGCGGCATCCTTCACAATCCCGTTACCGAAGCTCTCTCAAAACCGGAAATACGTTATTCCATCGCCCTGAGTCTAATATCCTGCACCGTTACCGCGATTATCTCTATCTGGATTGCAGTGCCCCTGGGTTATTTACTTTCTCGATACACGTTTTTCGGCAAAGGGTTTATCGATGCGATCCTTGATATTCCTATTATCCTGCCACCGCTCGTCGTTGGCTTGAGCCTGCTGATTCTGTTTCAGTTTATGCCCGTCGCATTTCGAGATGCGGTCGTCTACCAAATACCCGCGGTTATTCTGGCGCAAGTTTCCGTTGCATGTGCCTTTGCTGTGCGGACAATGAAGGCGGCTTTTGATCAAATTGACCCCCGATGCGAACAGGTAGCCTTAACGCTTGGATGTAGTCGCGCCGCCGCCTTTTCACGCGTCGTGTTGCCCGAAGCACTCCCTGGTATGCTTACCGCTGGCACCCTTGCCTGGGCACGTGCACTCGGGGAATTCGGACCGCTCCTGATATTCGCGGGTGCCACCCGTTACAAAACTGAGGTTCTGTCGACTTCCGTCTTTCTTGAACTGAGTGTCGGAGATTTATCCGCCGCCGTTGCCATATCAATGATTATGGTTATCGCGGCAGTCATCGTGCTGATTCTTACAAGAATGTGGGGCACGAAAACAATTTCGCTCTAACAAGATGATCACACTCAAAAATATTTCTTTGTCGGCCGGAAGCTTTGCGATGCAAAATATCTCATTGCAGGTGCCTAATCGGCATTATGGAATTCTTATGGGTGCNACNGGCACCGGGAAAACCACNCTCCTTGAGGCGATTGCGGGCCTGTCTCCTATCACCACCGGGTCCATCCTTCTCGGTGATCGGGACGTCACGAATTTAAAACCAGCGGAGCGTAATATCGGGTATGTCCCCCAGGATGGCGCGCTGTTTTCAAAAATGAGCGTCCGCGATCACCTGGCATTCGCACTCGTTGCGCGGGGCGCAGATCAGGCCACCATCAATAATCGGATAGATAAATTGTCGACCATGCTCGGGCTACGCGACCACCTCGATCGCGGAGTCCGAAAGCTTAGCGGTGGTGAAAAGCAACGTGTCGCGCTCGGTCGAGCGCTTGCTTCAAAACCTACCATCCTACTCCTCGACGAACCCCTCAGTGCGCTGGATGAGAAAACCCGTGACCAAATGTACCTGCTCCTGCGAGAGGTGCAGCAAGACAACCCCGTAACCATTCTGCACGTTACACACCACCTCAACGATGCTCGATGCCTTGCCGACACGGTACTCAACCTATCACCTGAAGGAATTGAGCAAATACCGGGCGATCATCTCTCCGCTTGGATAGAAAGCGAATCCGGGGAGTCTCCCAAGCGTGACCTGTGAACTCTATATTGTGGTGATATCGAAAATTTAGATGAAAAAAAACAGGAAATAGTATGAACCCACGCAACTATCCGAAACACGTACTGCTTGCCCTGACATTTTCCGCGTGCCTACATTCGATCGCGGCCCGAGCAGAAGTGGCATTGCCCAATATATTCAGCGACCACATGGTGATCCAACGCCAACAGCCAATCCGAATTTTTGGAACCGCCAATCCCGGGGAAAAGGTAACGGTAGAGTTTGCCGGCGAATCGGGGAAAGCAGAAACCGACGCGGACGGCAACTGGCGGGTTCAACTGCCAGCAGTCGCTGCAGATCGATCCCCTCGGGACATGACGATTCAGGGGAAGAATACGATTACGCTATCCGACATTCTTGTCGGCGATGTATGGCTATGTAGTGGCCAATCGAATATGGAGTGGTACTTGCAAAATTCAACAAATGCGAAGCAGGAAATTGACGCGGCCACATTTCCTGAAATCCGTTTGTTTGATGTGAAGGGACACACCGTCAGCCGATTGCCCAAAACAAACACAACCGGCAAGTGGGAACGATGCTCTCCGAACACTGCNCGTTCATTCTCTGCCGTTGCCTATTTTTTCGGGCGAACATTGTATGAGCAAACAAAAATACCGNTTGGATTNATCGGTACGAATTGGGGTGGAACGCGAATTGAACCATGGATCCCGGCTTCAGGGTTTGAAAATATTCAGGAATTGGATTACATCAGCNAAGGTTTACAGCGNCTTGATCTTACGACGCCTGAAGGAAANGCCAGACACGNTAAATANATTTCATCGGTCAAANAGTGGNCCAAAGAGGCGGGGAAAAAAGTAAAAGCAGGACAACATCCCGGCAACCCACCTGCACCACCCAGNTTNAATACCGTTCAGGGTGCTACCACTATTTATAATTCGATGGTTCATGGTATCGCCCCCTTCAGCGTTCGAGGGACCCTCTGGTACCAAGGTGAATCCAACGGCGAGGAAGGACTCATTTATTACCATAANATGAAGGCGCTGATTGCCGGTTGGCGTAAGACTTTTGAAAATCCAAATATGCTCTTTTATTTTGTTCAGTTAGCCAACTGGCAAACTCCTAATGATGACCCTGCCGGCGGTGATGGCTGGGCAGCGATTCGCGATGCTCAACGAAAGACACTCGATATTCCTTACACTGGAATGGCGGTAATCACAGATATCGGTGAAGCAGGTGATATCCACCCCCGAAACAAACAAGATGTCGGAATACGGCTCGCACAGTGGGGTTTGCGCGATGTGCACGACCTNGATACCGTTCCCTCAGGTCCCCTCATTAAAACTGCCGTCCGTGANGGACCATCCATGCGGATATCTTTTGATCACGTCGGGAAAGGCCTGATGGTCGCAAAAAAAACGGGCCTTGATCCGACCAAAGAAACACCNGATGAATCTTTAGCGCATTTTTCGATTGCTGGNNCCGATAAAAAATGGCACTGGGCGGATGCAAAAATTGATGGCGAGACGGTGATGGTTTCGTCCCCCGCAGTGAAAGAACCGGTTGCCGTACGATATGCATACTCGATGAATCCAGAGGGGGCCAATTTATACAACCGCGATGGTTTACCTGCATCGCCCTTCCGAACCGACGATTGGGAAGCAGAAAAAGAGCCAAAAAACAAATAAAAACATCTAAACTTGCCCGTAAACGCGTTGTTAGGTTATCTTGTAGCAAGAGATCTAACCTGATTAATTTCTTTTTTATCCACTGATGTCTGCCAAGCTTTGAGGTACCCACCCTATGAGTCATTCTACACGACGACGATTTCTTCAAACTACAACAGCCGCGGCAGTCAGTGTGCCTTATTTCTCCTGGAGCCAACGTTCATTTGCNAACGAATCTGCTAATGATCGCCCGCAGATTGGCTGNATTGGAACCGGAAGNATGGGGACCGGAGACGCCATGGGGCACGCGCAGTTTGGCGATGTCGTAGCGGTCTGTGACGTTGACACCCGTCACGCAGATCGAGCGAAACATCATGACAAAATCGGGAAGNGCAAAGCAGACACCTACAAAGATTACCGCGATGTCCTCGATCGGGACGATATCGATGTTGTGAGTATCGTGACCCCGGATCATTGGCATACGAAGATTGCCATNGAGGCCTTACAAGCGGGCAAACACGTATTCTGCCAGAAACCCCTTACGTTGACCCTCGAAGAAAACAAGCTTATTCGTGATGCCTGTCAGCAATATCCCGATCAAACATTCTTTGTCGGTACTCAGCAACGAAGCAGTCGTCGACTGTTCCTTCGCGCGGTCAACATGGTTCAAAAAGGGCTATTGGGTGATATTAAAAAGGTGACCGTAGGTATTGATGGTGCGCCGACTGGCGGTCCATTCCCGGTCGCTGAAGTGCCGAAGGAACTGGATTGGGAAATGTGGCTCGGGCAGGCACCCATGGTTGATTTCCGTGAGAAGCGTTGCCACTATCAATTCCGGTGGTGGTATGAATATTCAGGCGGAAAATTNACCGACTGGGGAGCACATCACGTCGATATCGCCACTTGGGCATTGGGGCAGGACACTGAGGGAATGGGCCCGGTCGAAATTGACGGCACAGCGGTAAGCCATCCGGTACCATACAAAAATGGTTATGCTACGGAGGATGATTCTTATAATGCGTCTCATGAATTCGCGATCCCCTGNCGCTTTGCAAATGGCACAGAGATGATTGTCACCAGCGCACCGCCTAATGGAGTGCTCTTTGAAGGTACGAAGGGGCGCATGTTCGTTAATCGAGGTCGCATTACAGGCAAACCAATCGATGAGGATTGGGATGCAGGGCATTATGGCCAGGATGACCTCGCGAGGCTCTATAAGGGAAAACCCTTCGAAAGCCACAAACAAAACTTTTTCCGAACAATTCGCGATGGCGGTCTCCCTGTTTCTGATGTCTACAGCCATTTACAGGCAATGAATACGTGTCATTTATGCACCATTGCCGCAAGGACGGGTCGAAAGATTCAATGGGANCCGAAGACGGAACAGATAAAGGGTGACGACTTGGCAAATTCACTTGCATCGAGGACCCCGCGTGCTGGGTACGAAATACCACGCGTTGGTTAAAAACANAATATCCTGTTGCAAATAGGGCCGGTTCCGCTTCTNACTTTCGTGCATTTGAGATACAACAATCATCATGCACGATGACACACGCGGCAAACTCCCCCCGGGTCAGCAGTTGTTACGTCCCGGACGGTGGCCGCCAGTCGGTGAAAAATTACCACCTGGCCCATTTGNTACGTGGACCCTCCACCTACGTGGACTCTTTAAAAATCCTCGTTCGATGGCGCTTGACGAATTGCTCGCCAATCCATTGGAAGAACAATCCGTTGATATTCACTGTGTCACGCGTTGGACGAGACTCGGCGTTTCATTTCGAGGCATTCCACTTTCACGATTCTTAGAATCAGCCCACATTAACTCTCGTGCGCGCTATGTATCATTCGTCGCCCGGAGTTCGAGAAACCACTCCAGTAGTGTTCCCATCGACATCGCGAGAACCGCCCTGATCGCGCTTTATGCCGAAGGAAAACCGCTCGAACCAACCTATGGCGGTCCGGTTCGGGTCATAGTTCCCGATCGATATTTTTATAAAAGCGTAAAATGGCTCGAAGCAATCGAGCTTTTGGAAGAGGACCAATTGGGATATTGGGAAAAAGACGCCGGATATCATAATCGTGCCGATCCATGGCGAGAGGAGCGATATCTTGCAAGCGGGGTGACCAAACAGCAGGCCAATCAATTAATCATGTCACGCGACTTCTCCAATCAAGACCTCATGGGCATCGATTGCTCCGGGAGGGATCTATCGGGATTGGTTGCGGTAAGCGCACTGCTGAGAAATGCTAATTTCACCAAATCTATCCTCTCGCAGGCCAACTTTGAGGGTGCCAATCTAGCCAATGCACATTTTAAAGACGCCAACTTGAAAGGAGCAAATTTTGAGGGAGCCGACCTGGAGGGCGCGAACTTGATTGGCGCGGATCTATGTGGAGCCGATCTACGTGGAGCATCCCTGTTCGGTGCCGATTTCATCTCCCTCACCAATTCTGACCATCATGCCAGATTCGATAGCGAAACCCGTTTATCGAAGTCGCAAATTCATTTATTGGCAGATCAGCAAGAAGCTTTTCTCCAGGATAAAGTCACGCTCTCATGAAAGACACTTCTATTAAAAATAGCCAGCGTCTGCTATCTCCCCGACGTAATTCGACGCAAGCAACCGACATTCATGGTCTCGTTGATGAACAACTAGCCCATTTTTCGATTGACCCGAATACACCATTCGGACATCATCTGGGAGCCATTGCCACCCATCTCTATGAAAGCCAGGCTCAAGTCGATTTACTCTGGGAGACGACCATCTCGGAGATGACTTCTCTTGAAACAACCGACCGAGTTGCCCGCTTTAACGCACTCAAATTTCTTTCATTCCAACTGGCAAAAATACTCGATACGGTCCAGACTCCCTTCAGGCGCAGCTATCAGTCCCTTCCCCTTAGTCCGGCAACACAAACCGCGAAGGGCCCGTACCCGATTATCGACAACGTCACCGCTCTCTTTTCCGCAACTCCTGTCATTACCCGTACCGCTACCTACATCTACGCTTGTGCCGAATGGATTGAGGATGCCTTCGCGGGTAGGGAGCCAATGCTGGAAATCTATTCCCGCCTTCTTAATCCTACAAGTATTTCTCTGGCCAACTATATTGTCGATCTTGAGGCGGGTGAATACGCCTCCGATTATTTAGCGTGGAACTATAGCAGTGGGATGGCTGCAATCGATGCAACATTATCCCATCTTCTAGGCCGCGACGACATCTTGATCACAAGTCGAAATATTTATGGTGGTGCCCACCAATTGATCCATGATTGGTTTGCGAAACCTTCTAACCTTTCGGTGGCCGTAGAAACGTTCGACGGTTTTTCCGTCGCTGAATTCGAACAATGCTACGAGGCGACAATCGACAAATACCAGGACCGCTTAGCAAACGGCAGAAAAATTTACCTCTACCTTGAATCGCCCTGCAATCCACACGGTTATGTACTCGATGTGCCGGCGATATGTAAATCTGCTCATCAGCGGGGCATTCGTGTCATGCTTGACGGAACCGTCGCAACCCCTTTCTTACGACGACCGCTCGCATTGCTCGATGTGGATGAACGACCTGATTTTCTAGTCCATAGCTACACCAAAGATTTATCGGGCTCGGGGAGCGTCATTGCCGGGTGCGTGATCGGCAAGAACGAAGATATGTTTCTTCCAAAAGGGCATGTCGACAAGCATTCCCGCTGGGATCAAACGATGTTCTGGAATGTTTATTACGTCAAGGGAGCGTTCCTCAGCGCTGATGCCGCATTTGAAGTGATTCAAGGCATACGCACACTCGACGTACGCATGCTACGCAAATGCATTAACGCAAAGATTCTTTCGCATTTCCTAGACTCTCACCCTTCGGTGACTGTTCATTCCAGTGCACTGAGTCAAAACAAAAATCATTCGCTTGCAGGAGAACTTTTATTTCTTGGATTACCGGCACCTCTTTTCACGATCGATTTAGGAGAAATTCCCCGCCGTTCGTTTCAGCGTTTTTTCGATTCCCTCTCACCCGCATTTAGTCACATGATTAGCCTCGGGCAATCAAATACGATCGTGAGTTGCCCCTCTCTTACAACGCACTCGGAACTGGATGATAAGGCAATTCGTGATGCCGGCCTGACACAAACCACTATCCGGTTTTCGGTCGGAGACGAGGATCCCCAGGACTTGATTAACCACCTGAAGTCCAGTGCACGAATGACCATCGACCAAGATAACCCCGGATTCAGCGATGGTTTTCTAAGCGATCAAAAAACCGCAGATCTCATCCGTACATGCTATCTTGAGACGCATTCGGACTATATCGATGCGCGATTAGCAGGCGATAACGCTTAAGTCACACAACAACATTGCTGCCATCCGAGGCAGCCGCACTCTAGCTGAGATTCTCGGCCGCGGAATACATTCGATAGAGCAGGGCCGCGAATAAGCCAATTATGGATCCGATAAAGACAATCATTATCTGAACGATCTTCCATTGCCTTGCGTGAACACAGCCGATCATCAGTCCTGCGATCGGAGAAAAAACGAGAGAAAAGATTCCCAGGCGGGGGGCGTTATTTCTGAAGGCTGCAACAATTTCAATGCACCAACAGAAAACAATACCGCCCAGGCAGACGTACATCAGCCAATCAGATGCGTCGAGATAAGCAAATAGCATAGGACACGGCCCCTAGAAAACACCTTGTTTCGAAACGCCTGAAACCGATATTCTTTGCTCCAACTTATGCTCTATTATATTTCAGATCTCCAGGGAAACACAGTTAAATTATTACCCTAAAAACCACCGCTAATCCGCAATTTTATACAGATCTGTTTCCGTGCGAATATAGAGCTCATCACCGGCTACGGCGGGAGACGCTTGAATGCGTCCTTCTAATTGGTTCTCACTAATAAGCTCAAATTTTGGCCCCTCTTTGAATACGGTTGCCTTGCCTTCATCGGAGAAAAAAAGAATGCGATCTTTTATCAAGATTGGTGAAGCTGAATATCCTCCGGAAAGCCGCTTGCGCCACACTGCTTCCCCGGACTTGGCATTCAAGCACGTTAACACCCCACCGCGATCAGAAATGAAATAGATTCGATCGTTGACCAGCAACGGTGACGATTTATGGGGAACCTGTTTTCGATATTGCCATTGAATCACCGGTGGACTATCGGCACGAATAGGGCCAAATGCTAAAAGATTCGATGACACGTATCCGGTGCATACATAAACATTTTCCCGATCAAACACGGGAACGGGCACAATGGAAAAGCCAAGCTTTCCAAAGGAAACTTTCCATAACTCTTTCCCCGTTACTGGATCGTATGCATACAGCCAATTGGCCGCAGGAGAAATTAAGACGGGTCTACCGGCATCATCCATGATGACTGGCGTTCCATAAGCCTTCTTCAGTTGTGGGTTGGGATGCATACTGCCGGTACGATCCGTTTTCCACACAAATCGACCCGACTTTTTATCGAGCGCTGCGATATACTGCTTATCGCTTCCATCACAATGAAAAATAATAAGGTCGTTCCATAAAATCGGATTACTTGCTGGGCCATTTTCATGCATCACTTGATGGTCGGTATTTTTCCATAAGATTTTCCCTGCATCGGTATCGAGACATACGGTGCCATAAGTCCCAAAATGACAGTAAAGGCGATCATCTTTGATAATCGGTGTCGGTGTTGCGTAACTGTTCTCCACATGCACCCATTGAGGTCTCTCTACACGGAGAAGTTCGATCTGTTGCAGTATTTGACCTGTCGCGCGGTCCAAACAGATGGCGTACATGGTCGCTGAATCTGAAACGGTGATCGGCTCACTGCCCGTATTGTCGACCGTCCGGCGAGCAACCTCCTCCGGACTACTTGGCACGTCAAATGCCGTGGTCAACCACACACGATCGCCTTCGATCACGGGGGCAGAAAATCCCCGTCCCGGAATCTTCGTTTTCCACTGCACATTTTCATCCTCTGACCAGCGGTTCGGTATTTCCGTAGGCGCTGCATAGCCCTGTCCGCTCGGTCCTCGGAAATTTTTCCACACCTGCCCATAATCGTTAGCTGCACAGCAACCCACGCCAAAATACATTAAGGATGCGGCAATAATAATGAATGCCGTTCGATACAAAGCAGAAACCTTAAAAATTGCCATAAATGATTGCCTGGATAATCCGAGTTGGTGAAAAATATTGCTATATTGTCTCGGGACCACTACAAAACCTAACTATCTATTAAAGCTTCTATCGAATGGATCCGTATGCACTCTAATTTATCACATCGCTTATTCCTAGCTGTTATGACCTGGATTGCGGCATTCGTCCACATCGGGATTGTGGTGGCACAAGATAGGCCCGCGCCAGCAAATACGAGCAACGCGTGGGACCAGGGCTGGAAAATTTTGTTCGATGGAGAGACGACAGCGGGTTGGAAGACTTATGGTAGCGACAAACCGATCGTAGGCTGGGAAGTCATCAATGGAGCACTCGTCCGCAATCACAGCGGCGCCGGTGACATCATCACCACCGATCAATATGATCAATTCGAACTTGAATTTGATTATAAAATATCTCCTGGCGGCAATAGCGGTGTCATGTTCCATGTCTCGGAGGATGCGCCCTACCCTTGGATGACCGGACCTGAAATACAAATCCTAGATAACGCGCACGGAAAAGATCCACAAAAGTCGGGATGGCTCTATGGACTGTATCAACCCACAAAACCAAAATGGGTCGCTCGCGTCGAGAAGCAGGCCAATATTCCATCGCCTACGATTCCTGACGCGACCAGGCCTGCGGGAGAATGGAACCACGTGTACCTTCGAGTCACGCCAAACCAGGGTGAACTGCTCTTAAACGGCGTACGCTATTACCGGTTCCATAAGGGCGATAATGACTGGAATAATCGGGTACGGCAAAGTAAGTTTTCAGCTTACGAAACCTTCGGCATCGGTGCAGAGGGTCATATCTGCCTCCAAGACCACGGTGATCGTGTTGCCTATCGCAACCTCCGAATCCGACCACTCGGGGTCGATGGCCAACTCACCGCTTCACCTCGTGCGCCGCTTCAGATCGCCACCACTCCCGCTTTTACACGACTTCGTTTCGCCGAAATGTCAACCGAAACAGAGGAAGGGAAGATCGCAACCATTCGCCCTGTTGCCATGCAGGAGACACCGGCCGGTTATTTCCTAGTTGCTCTGCAACAAGGGAAGATCATTGCATTCGCGAATTCTCCCAGCGCCGAGAAAATTATAGACTTTTTAGATTTGAGCGACCGGGTAGCAGACTACCGTAAAGGCAATGAAGAGGGTCTTCTCGGCTTGGCACTGCACCCGCAGTTTAAAACAAATCGCCAATTATTCGTTTATTATACCGCCCAGGCACCACCCCGGCGTTCCGTCATTTCGCGACTCACATTCAATAAATCATTTGCCTTTACTGCCAACAGAACCTTCACCGAACAAATACTTCTAGAAATTCCACAGCCATTTGCAAATCACAACGGTGGCTCTCTGGCATTTGGACCGGATGGTTATTTATACATCGGCCTTGGGGATGGCGGCAGTCAGAATGACCCGCTCGCCAATGGACAAAACAAAAATTCCCTACTCGGCTCCATTCTTCGAATTGACATTGACCATACCGACCAAGAAAAGCCCTATGCCATACCACAGGACAACCCGTTTGCAGGGCAAGATGATGCCAGGCCCGAAATTTATGCCTACGGATTCCGCAACGTTTGGCAACTTTCATTTGACACAAAAACAGGAGACCTCTGGGCTGCCGATGTAGGCCAGGACCGGTACGAAGAGATTAATCGTATCGTCCGAGGTGGCAATTACGGGTGGCGACAGAAGGAAGGATCCGTTCAATTTGGGGGGGAGGTCGTTTCTGCCGCCGACTCCGGTGAGTTTATCGATCCGGTCTGGCAGTACGACCGACATCACGGACGTTCGATCACCGGCGGATTTGTTTATCGGGGCGAAAAACTACCGGAACTCCAGGGGCACTATCTTTACGCCGATTATGTTTCAGGAAACATCTGGGCGCTAGGCATCCCTAAATTGCACCCAACAGTTCGAGCGGAGCAACTCACTAGCAATCAAATTCCGGTGATTGCATTTGCTCAAAGTGCCCTCGGAGCAGCATTCATCTTGACTGAAGGTGTGCCGGCGAACGCTTTTTATCGTTTGCAGCGAATGGAAACCTCAAAAACTGATTCAGCGCCGTGACCTGCGTCGCAAGGCAAACGCTCCACACAACGCAAACAGCATGAGCATGATTGCCGACGGTTCCGGTACCCCCGATGCTCCTCCACCGTATGGGTTGCCATAACTGGCCTGATACCCGTAAGGACAGTGGTACGGTGGATCAACTCCGTATGGCACAAGCGCCTCGTATTCAAATGTAATTTCATAGAACCGATCACCGAGAATCGGCATCGCCACGTCCGGATGTGGTCCGACAAAACTTGTTGAAACGATCGCGCTGGTCAACGGGTCGG
The DNA here is from genome assembly GCA_002168195.1 of Planctomycetaceae bacterium TMED10. GTDB lineage: Bacteria > Planctomycetota > Planctomycetia > Pirellulales > UBA7805 > UBA7805. The sequence goes on along the minus strand of NHBP01000051.1, from coordinate 37,854 downwards.
TCTCGGCCACTGTAATGTTTTTCACGGTGTCGAACAGGTCGAGTTCGAGTTTCGGGAAAAGCACAAATCCTACTCGTGCACCCGGCGTACCTCCGCCGTGGAGTGCGTCAATAAAAAATTTGGAAACCGCTGTTGCTTTCACAATGGCGTCTGATTTATTTCCCGCGGCGTTATGCGCATCCATCGCGCTCATCACGCCTTGAATATTGACACTGAACGTGTCATCGGGAAGCGTCGATCCTAAAACGGGGGAACCAAAATCGAGATTGAATTCGAGGCGCCCGGATATATAATCTTTTGTGTAACTGCTCCCGCCACCGGGAAGGAGCGTCGTTGGCGTCGCGATACTGTCATAATGGTTCGACACGCGCGAGTTCGCGATGACTTGGGGGCCCGATGCTGACGAGTCATCTTTGGTGCCCAGGCCATAAATATCCTCGTAGATCAGATGCATCTCGGTGTCGAGAGTGGCGAAATTTGGAGCCCAATCGTCGAGGACCGAATCTCCGCTTGCGGATGAGCAAACTGCCAGGACGCACGCGAACGTTCCGAAAATTACGTGATTTAGACCAACTCGAATCATTAGACTACGCCCCCTGCACCACAGTGGATGCTTATAGTAATTGATAGTTATTGAAATATTCACGGTCACGTAACGCCCTGCAAAGGCGATTCGACCGCTTGATGCCCGACCCGTAATAGAGGGAACGCTCTGCATGAGACCGTGCCCAATAGTGACCGATAGTCTAAATTACCCTGAGAGGCTGTCAATGAGTTCGTCTAGAATTTATCTGCAATGCATCCTGCTTTAAAAATCTCAACCGGTACATAACTCAAGCATGTAGCCACTCTTATGTCGATTACATACACTGAGGGCATCGCCGCACCTAGCGAGCCGCAGATCGCGTATTGAATGATATTGGTTACTTTTTCTTGATGCACGACGGAATGATCCCATGGCCGATACATCGCATCCTTATCCAGGGATCTATCTTTCGACCACCGACGCAGCACTCCCTGAGCGGTTCTCAAACGACTTCAAGAAATATGCCAATTTTCAGCCCATGCCCCAGGGTGGCAAAGGTGTTCTCTACGCGTGCGACGACTTGAATCTGGGTCGGAAGGTTGCTCTCAAAACCTTGGCTCCCGGAGTGAAAGATTCACCTGTGGAGAGAAAACGACTCTTACGTGAAGCTCGAGTTACGGCCCAATTGGCGCACCCGAACACCATTCCGGTTTACGAAATAGGCATCAGCGACCAAGACGCCGTTTATTTTACGATGAAAAAAGTCGAAGGAGAATCACTCTACGATATTTTAGTGCGAATCGCAAAACGCGATGCCGTCACCGAGGCCCGCTATCCGCTTGAGCAAAGAATTGCCATCCTCCTCCAAGTTCTCAGTGCTCTTTGGTACGCCCACACCCATGGTGTGGTTCACCGCGACGTGAAACCCGAAAATGTTCTTGTCGGAATCTTTAACGAAGTTTATCTGATGGATTGGGGCGTTGCCAAAGTTTGGGGGATGCCACGCGACGATGCCATTGAAGCCTCGTTTGATAATCTTGAATCTCACCGTATCACAATCGCCGGCCAGAGGCCTGGCACGCCACTGTATATGGCTCCCGAGCAAATCCGCGGTACTCCCCCGGTCGACGAACGCTCTGACATCTTTTCGTTCGGAGTGATGCTCTATGAGTGCCTCGTCCAGCAAGAACCTTTCCGGGGTAAAAATATCAAGGAGACCTTTAAGAATATTTTGCACCACGCACCGCCTGCACCCAGTTCCATCCGCAGCGAATTGAAGCAGACACCCATCTTCGACGAGATTTGCGCCCGCGCCTTGAGCAAGCATTCGGGCGATCGATACCAATCGGTCGGAGAATTAATCCATAGTCTCGAGCAAGGCCGTCAGAAACTTCTGCAGGCGGCTTCCGACTAACCAACGGACATTCGCCACATCGACTGCTTATTATTGTCGCTTTTCATGCCTAATTTTGAACAAATCCCCGCGCACGTCGTGGCACCAATTGCAAACCTCCCCGCATTTTTTAAGATAGGAGCTGCAGACTTCATTTGGCACCGAATTTGCTGCCCAAAGGATAGGTTTGAAGCTGAATCTCAAACCACTGGGCGGGGCGGCCGGGCCCACCGAGGATCTGCTCCCAACGCACATGCACCGTTGCTTATTGTCAATACATAAACATCAACGGTTATCAACCCTTTTATTGTTAACACGAGGCTGAACATGAGTACGAAAACGAAACTTGAGTACATCTGGCTTGACGGATACAAGCCGACCCAGAGCTTGCGTTCCAAAACGCGCATCGAAAATAATTTTGGCGGCTCGCTTGAAGATTGCCCCATGTGGTCTTTTGATGGCAGTAGCACCGAGCAGGCGACGGGTGAAGATTCCGACTGTTTGCTGAAACCGGTTGCCATTTTCCCGGACCCATGCCGAACGAATGCTTTTCTGGTCATGACCGAAGTACTCAACGCAGATGGAACTCCGCACGAATCGAATGGACGTGCCACGATCGATGATGATGATGAAGACTTCTGGTTCGGTTTTGAACAAGAGTATTTTCTCTGGTGCACCAAACACAACAATCCGCCCGGTTTCCCCGCCGGTGGTTTCCCCGGACCGCAGGGACCTTACTACTGCTCCGTAGGCGCCGCGAACGCTCACGGACGGCAATGTGTGGAAGACCATCTCGATGCGTGCCTCGAAGCGGGCGTGAACGTCGAGGGAATCAATGCAGAAGTCGCTGCAGGTCAATGGGAATTCCAGGTCTTTGCCAAAAGCGCAAAGCGAGCTGGCGATGAAACATGGATGGCCAGATACATCCTGGAGCGCTGCGGCGAAAAGTACGGTTACGCGATCGAATGGCACCCGAAACCGCTCGGAAAGCTCGACTGGAACGGGTCGGGCATGCATGCCAATTTTTCTAATGGCATGATGCGTACGAGCGGGGAAGAAGACGTCTTTACTAAGATTTGCAATGGTTTTAGTGGCGTGGTCGATCGGCACATCAGTGTTTACGGCGCTGACAACGATCAACGATTGACAGGAGAACACGAAACGCAGTCGATCGACCAATTTAGCTTTGGTGTATCAGATCGCGGTGCTTCCATCCGTATTCCAGTCGGTACGATCGATGATGGCTGGAAGGGACGATTGGAAGATCGTCGACCGGCCTCTAATGCTGATCCCTATAAAGTCGCAGCAGCGATCATAAAAACGGTCAAGGAAGCTTGCCCGCAACCGGTCGCATAACAACCTTAACGCTTGAAAAAACCCCTAGCAGCCTCCGGCTCTAGGGGTTTTTATGTATGCTGGAATATCTGGGTAACCATGATTGCCGGCCTACTCCTGGGTAGTCCAACTTGCCGGACTATCCAAACGATTCTGGAACCCTGAAAACAGGTTTCTCGGCACCGTGAACGATTTATCAAAACTACACGAACCGGTGAGCGATCTTTTCCGATCGAATCCGGACCGTTCGCGAGCATTAGGACGCGAGTTTCTTGATGCCTACCATCGCGACGGCTTCGTCGCCCCGGTGCCCATGTTCAGCGCGGACCAACTCGGGGTATTACGAGCGGAACTCGATCAGCTTTCGGACCCGAATCAGCCTTTTAATCCACTTTGGTATGAATTTCACCGTAACGAATCGACGGATGACGATACCGAACTATTCCATGCACTCGGCGCATGGCGGATCAGCACGGCTTTTCACGATGCGCTATGGAATCCCCACTTTCTCTTACCTGCAAGCCAGCTTCTAGGTGGGAAAGTGAGGTTCTGGCATGATCAGGTTTTCTGCAAACCGCCTCGATGTGGTGGTCCAGTCGCATGGCACCAAGACTATTCCTACTGGACCCGTACCGGTCCCATGAATCATCTCACTTGCTGGATTGCGCTCGATGACTCCGACAAGGAAAATGGTTGCCTGCATTATATCCCGGGAAGCCATCGATGGAGCCTGCTACCGATGCCACAGATTGCTGGCTCATTGGACGCGATATCTTCTGATCTTACCGAGCAACAAAAAGACCAGCTGCAATCCCCGGTAGCGGTAGAGATCGCTGCTGGAGAGGCTTGCTTCCATCATCCGCTTACCTTGCACGGATCCGAGGGAAACCGTTCTGATCGACCACGCCGCGCGATGGTCATTAATGTGATGCTCGACGGAACTCGATCTCTATCGGACGAACCGCTTCTTGAAGGGGTCGACCCGATTCCGAAGGGTCGGCCGGTTGGTGGCCAGTTCTTCCCACTTTTAGAATAAGTAAACCAACGCTGAATGATCATCGATAGGGCAGGGTTCCTTTTTCTGCCTTGGCAACTCCAACTATCAAGTCAGTCAACGCCTTGATCAGCGCATCGCAATAAGCCTTTCCCTTTTCCGCGGTTGCTAAGCGAGGATCTCCGCACCCCGTATCTGGATGCACAGCCGACCATGGCCTGGGGGTCCACACTCCAGCCTGCACCAGTTTTGCGATTCCGAATGGGACAGATTCACCGGGTTGCGCATGCTGCATTTGCACGAGGTCCGGATACAAGTGCAGCATTACGCTCGTTTCAAATTCATCCGCATGGTCACCCGGATTTTCAAAAATGGCATCAAATTGTTCCGGAATCATACTGAAAAAATCGACAAGCACGATAAGTATGTCAAACTCGCCCTGCAGGTCGCGGATGAGGGGCTTAAATTGATTGCCTCCATGTCCATTAACGAGAATCAAACGATCCACACCCTGTTTGGTCAACGACCGCACCACATCCCTCAGCAGGGCATAGGCAGTGGTCGTGGTGATACTAATTGCGCACGCCTGATCTAACTGCTGTTCATCATTTCCGAAAGGAACAACAGGAAGTACCACCACGCTGGCCCCTGCGGCCGTCGCCCCCGCCGCCGACTGTTCGGCTATAGCGCTTGCTTCAAGGATATCGGTGCCATAGGGCAGGTGATAGTTATGTGACTCGGTTGCTCCCCAGGGTAGTATTGCAACCTCCGGAGGACTCGATTGCAACTGTTGATTATTCGCCTCGAGTAACAGGTAATGACGCGGTGGCATATACACTTCCCTCTTGATGTCTTGCTAAAACAAAAGCCTCTGAGTCGCACAAACCAGATCACTTAANGGGTGGCGGATCGGGAACAATTTCCGGTGAAAATCCGTCACTCACATCCCGGATCGAATCCGAAACTCGCTCAATGGCTTGAGCGTCGTCAAGTAGCGTGTAAGTTAATTCGAACTTCCTGGTAACACCCGGGCCCAATTTCTTAAGTCGTCCAGCCTTGCGTTCCAACCGACGATTGAATGGATAGTTTGTTCCGGGCTCGATACCGACTACATATCCGCTGCGCTCAGCTGCAAGATTCGTCCATACCGTCAGAAAGGGGAGCGAATCGACTGAATAGTGCATCGAACATCCTAACGTCTTGTCTGCATTTTGTATCAGAACCGTCGTATCTCCATCGGCGTCGGAAAGCGGCTCAATAAGAAAAACATTTTCTTTTTCGCCGAGTGTGGGCCCGGAAAAACGATCAAACCGATTCAGATTTTTCTTTGCGGCCGCATTCATAGGCTGAAGCCGGCGTAACGGAACCATCACCGAAGCGTCTGCTTCTAAAATCGGTCGTCCAAAATTAGCGTGATATATAATTTCATATTCCTGAGGCTGAGCACCTTGATTGGTAATACCATCGTTAAGCGTGAAACGATTGCTTCCCGGTTGCGTGGTTATTTCCGTATCCAATTCCAACGCAGCGCCATAAAAACTGCGCTCATGGACCCGCCCCTGCAGGTGAATCTCGTACGGAGGCTCTTTATCGATCCAGACTTTGACCTCGGATGCAGGAATATTTCCAATCTTCCCATGCAATGTCAACACTTGCTCGGCGTCCGATCCCGTATTGTCTTTGAAGGTATCGGTACCAGGGTGCCCGGCAAACTCCAGTCCACATCGCACGAGCCATTCATTGAACCCGTCGAGCCAACCCAGCCCGCCGCGATCATGAAGATTAATGTGCGCAGGATGAACAACCTCTCGCACGGGGGAATCCCATCCCAATCGTAGCGAACCCATAGTCACCCCTAAAATACTCATCCCACGTGACGGCACCACAACCATTGCCAGGCGACCGTTATCGATCGTTACGATGTCGACCCCCTCCTGCTTACCGCCGTGGAGTACCGATTTCACCACCGAAATAATCTGGCCATCCGGGGTGGTGGTCTGATAAGTCCAATCTTTAACGCGAAGATTTTGCTCGACGCTTACCAGTGTCTTATTCACAGGGTCCCATTCCGCACATACCCCCGACTGGCAACTCACGAAGCAAATCACAAAAATTGCAACGCACCGCATGGCAATGTTTTTCAGTTCCATATCGAACTACCGTTCCTTACCGATTTGATTGAAGACTCCTAGGTTGTTCGCGACGCTAAACCTTTGAGCCAGGAAAGCACGTAACCCCGCTTGAGGCTGTCGATAAACACCGCCACGAGTATTAATACCCCCATGACGACACCCTGCGTATAGCTTTCTATATTCATTAAATTCATCCCGTTACGAATCACAGCAATAGCCAGTGCGCCATACAGCGTACCAAATATTTTCCCTTCACCACCGGCTAAACTAGTACCTCCTACGACCACTGCCGTAATGACATACAACTCATACATTACGCCATAAAGCGGCGATCCGCTCTGCAGTCGTGAGGCTTCCAGTACGCCGCCTACCCCGGCCAAAGCCCCGGATGCCACATAGGCAATCATTAAGACGAGTCCTACCGGAACACCCGATAAGCGTGCCGCTTCTCGATTGCTACCAACCGCATAAAACCATCGACCCAAAGTTGTTTTGGTCATCATGATGTGCGCAAAAACATAAAGCACTAACATCATTATGACTTCATTTGGTATCCCCATCGGTTTACCAACGGCAAGCCACGAAAATTGATCGGGAACTTGATAGACCGATTGACCATCTGCCAGTATTTGCGCCAAACCCCGTGCGATCGACATCGTTGCCAGAGTGACAATAAAAGGCGGCATTCCGAAAACAGTTATCATCGCACCGGAGAGACATCCGATCAGTGCCGCAAGACACACCGCGGCGGAAATTGACACGAGGATTCCGCCCGTCCCGGCCTGGTCGCCGCCAAACAGGTCCCGCATCACCATCGCTGCGGTCACCGCAGAAAGGGCAACCAGACTACCGACCGAGAGGTCTATTCCCCCGGTGATAATGACGAACGTCATCCCTATCGCAATGATCGCAAATACAGCGGATTGTCCTGCAACATTTTTTAAATTCGCAGGTTTGAGAAAATTCGAATACGTGCTTTCCTGTGGCAGAAGCAAAGGTACTTTCGCGAGGTTTTTGAATTTTTTTCCGCGTTGCTGCAGTAGCGACCAATGCGCAACTGATCTCGTCCCGATAATCGCCGTCGGCACATCACGCTCATCGTTATATTTNTCAAACTCCAGTCGCACGACGCGGGGGGAAACTCCGGTAAGAAAATCTAGTTGCTGCTCATATCCATCCGTACGACTTCGGATCGTCGTAATAAATTCCTGATCTTCCGGTGCGTTGCCCGAAATAATCAACACGTTGCCACCAGAGACCATGTTCCTCATGAGGGCGGGCAGAAGTTGTTCCGCAGCACGACTTCCTGTGGGCATCTGCGTATCAAGTGTCGCAATTGCAAAAAAAAGGCAGAGCCCAAGCAGTACCAGCAGCATGCTGTACTCGGAACAAAACGATTTTACTGCATTTACCATTACAATTCCGATCCAAAGGCGACATCCATCAGATCGCGTTGCTGAAGCGATTCTTCGTTCTGGAAATGACCGGCAATTTNGCCATTTTTCATCACAAGAATCCTGTCGGCCATTCCCATCACCTCGGATAAATCTGAACTCACCATCACAACCGACTTCCCCTCGTCCGTTAGCATTCGCACAAGCTGATAAATCTCGTAGCGCGATGCAACATCAATACCACGCGTAGGTTCATCCAATAAAATGACATTGCACCCTTTACACAGCCACCTGGCGAAGAGCAACTTTTGCTGATTCCCACCAGAAAGGGTCACCGCATCGTGTTCACTGCGATCTGTGGAAATTTTAATCTGGTCTGCGTATCGCTGAAACTCCTTCAATTCCGCTGAACCGCCGATAAAACCCCATCGAGAAAAACGATCAAGATTGGGGAGTGAAAAATTTTCTCTTACGCTACGCTGCAAAAATAATCCATCTGCTTTCCGGTCCTCCGGCAAGATGCATATTCCCTGCCGGAGAGCTGCTCTTGGCGTGCGATAGTCAACCGTGCGTCCGTCCACCGTAATCGTCCCGGTTGAGGGCACATCGACCCCACCGAGGAGCCGAAGCACTTCACTTCGCCCGCTGCCGACTAAACCGGTAATCGCCAATATTTCNCCGCATCTCACCTGAAAACTGACC
>NHBP01000051.1:0-29372 GCA_002168195.1 Planctomycetaceae bacterium TMED10 | reverse complement strand
ACCGTGTCATCNCGACCCAAGTCNGATACGGTCAGCCGCACTCTACCGGAAGATTTCCGTCGCTCAGGAAATTCGCCAATCAAGTCCTCACCAACCATCGCTCGAATCAGGTCGCTACGGTCGATCGAATGGGTTTGAGCAATGCTTTGGGTCCGACCATCTCGCAAGACCTGCACGCGGTCGGTCCACTCCAGAATTTCTTCAAGCCGATGGCTAATATAAATGATCGCCATCCCCTTATCGCGTAATTTAAATAAGAGCCGCCGCAACCTTTCGGCTTCCCGCACCGACAAGGCAGTGGTCGGTTCGTCTAAAACCAGAATTTGTGATTGTGTGCGCAAAGCAGAAGCAATTTCTACCGCCTGCATCTCACCCACTGATAAATCTCGACAGTACGCGTTGGGATCGATATCCACACCGAGCAACCCGACCAATTGACGCGTCTGTTCTATTTCTGATTTCCGCTTTACCCAACCTCGGGAAGAAAGAAACATGTTTTCCCAGACCCTGAGCGCAGGTATCAAACTCATCTCTTGATGGATGATAGCAATTCCCTGACGACGTGCCGCAAGGGGAGAATCAAATGAATGATCGACGCCATCTATTAGAATCTGCCCTGCATCGGGGGCAATCGCACCAGCGAGTGTTTTAATGAGCGTACTTTTACCTGCCCCGTTCTCGCCCACCAAGCCAAGTATTTCGCCACAATCTAAATTGAGACTGACATCATCAAGCGCTTGAACACCAGGATATGCCTTGGAGACTCCCCGCATCGTTAACTTGGATGAACCGCCAGTCGTGGAATATAAATTCATCACGCAATTCCGGGGGAAGTGGCGATCATTTTAATTCTCAAGGTCTTGGTAACTATGCATCGAATACGTTTTCAAGAGCCTGACGCATGACGACCGCATCGGCGTCGATTCCTGCCCAGTGGCGGATTCCGATCACGCCTTGCGCCACAAGCATCTCAAGGCCATCGATCACTTCACAACCACGAGCTTTCGCCATCTGGATAAAATGCGTCTCGGGTGGGTTGGGGATAACATCGGCCACAAACATCTGCGGTTGAATCGAATCATTCACAATAGGCAGAGTATCCTTTGTATCAGGATATAGACCGATCGAGGTGGCGTTGATTACTAAATCCGCGTCGGATGGAACCTCATAGACGCCATCCCAGAGAGCGAATTGAATGTCCAACGCCCTCTGAACGCTATCGGTCACCTTGGTCGAAAGCAGTTCGGCGAGCGATTGCCCCCTCTCTGCTGTCCGATTAACAATCGTGATTCCAGCGATACCGGCTAAGCATAATTCAACACTAATAGCTCGTGCGGCACCTCCCGCACCAAAAAGAACGACGTTTTTTCCTACCGGATCAAACCGGCGGCATAGACTTTCAACAAATCCTTTTCCGTCGGTATTCTCTCCGATCCACTGAACTCCACGCCGCACAACGCAATTTACAGCCCCCATCAATGCGGCCGAATCCCCCAACCCGTCCAAGTACTGAATCACGGACACTTTGTGCGGAATAGTGCAATTGAACCCGATAAAACCCATTGCTTTGGCACCCTCGACAGCATCTGCCAATCCGTCCGGTGCAACTTCGATCGATAGATATCGCCAATCCAACTGGTGGTGTCGATACGCGGCTTCTACCATCGCTTGTGTAGGATTTTCCGCAATCGGCTGCCCGAAGGCGCCTGTCAATTCTTGTTTAAAATTTAGCATTGTGTCATCAACTGCGTCGATAAACCATATTGAGTGTTTACTGAATCGTTTTATCTGCTTTGGCATCCGATTGACGATAGATTTCAGTAGGGATCAGTATTTCGGCTGGTACTTCCTGCCCATCAAAGTGCGACATGATCACTTCGACTGTTTTTTCAGCCATACGATCCGGAAACTGAATCGGGTCGGCGTAAATGCGTCCCGANCGAATCGCNTTNTTTCCNTCTGGCTGTCCATCAAANCCAATAACNANAACCTGTTTGCCTTTTCCATCCTCTTCCAGCGCTGCACATGCCCCTAGCGCAGAGGGATCATTGATGGCGAACAAGCCAACGAGGTCACCGTGCGCCTGAAGAATATCTTTCGTAGCGCGATGTCCAGTAGACCGATTTCCACCAGACGGTAACTCGCTAACAATCGTGACAGGATTATCTGCCGTCTTATTGTACCGATCAATCGTTTCCTTAAAGCCTTTTACACGCAACAAACAAGACTCGGTCACCTTATGGTCTAAAATTGCGATTGATCCACCTCGTCCGTCGAGCGCTTCTAAAATGGCGTCGCCCGCTTGCCGGCCTCCCATTTCATTATCGGTCGCCACGTGGCACGTCACATTACATCCCTCCGCAAGGCATCCGTTGTCGACAGTAAAGACTGGTATACCCGCCGATGTTGCCTCTTCGATTGCCGGGCCGATAGCGCGCGAATCGTAGGGAGCCAGCACAATGGCAGAAACTCCACTCACGATAAAATCTTTGACTTGCGCTGCCTGTTTCGCAGCGTCTTCATCTGCACCGACCACCACCACATCATATCCATGCGTCGTTGCCTTTTCCGCAATCGTATCGCCGATCACCTTAAAGAACGGATTCGTCAATGTCATCATCGATACACCGATCATTCCCTGGCTAGGTGAAACATCAGATCTTGATTGCTCTGAGGAACAACCGATACCCATGGTGAGTACCACGAAGAGAACGACAATGATGTTATTCCGCATGTTCGATATCTCCAGATTCCTAAAGTGACAAATGGACTATAGAGGTTTGATACGGATATTTCGCCACTTCACCTCATAGGGACCCTGACCGCGACCGATGCCATGAACCTGAAGCCCTATAAAACCTTCCGGGTGCGTTTTTCCTGCCTCCTCATCCACGAGCGTACCCACCTTATTTCCGTTGATCCAGGTCTCGATCGTTGGCCCTTTCGCAACGATTCGATATTTATTCCACGACTGATCATCAAAATATTTGTGGCGTTTACGATCTTGCTCTTTTGTAAGCCATCCCCGACCAGTTGCTTCTCCATAGACATAACCCGACAACCCTCCAGCTTTCGTCGATTCAATCTCCACCTGGGGACCGAATACTCGCCCCGAATCCGCCTTCGACTTTGAGCGTATCTGCATCCCCGAATTCAGTCTGGGATCGCACTTCACTTCAAATTCAATTTCAAAGTCACCATATTTTCCAGTCGTGCATAAAAATGAATTAGGGCTGCCATCGGTCGTTTTTCCGACAATTGCACCATCTTCAATCCTGTAATGAGCGGTGCCATTGCGCTGTTCCCAGCCGACAAGCGTTGATCCATCGAAAAGTTCGACCCAACCTTCCTCGGCGTGCTCATCGGCAGTCGCCTGCCGTGTTCCCGTTCCGAGGATTACTATTCCTAAAATCCCGAATAGCAGCGGCATTAATAATTGAACATTACGTCTGATTTGTATTCGATTTTCCATGATGTCCTTAATGTTTATTGGTGTCTGATTTGTTTCCGCTGGGTCGCGTTTGATCAAGCATGACTTTGGCAACATCTTGCATGTAGGATCCTTTGAGCTTCTGGGAGGATGCTATTTGCAGATGATGCATCGCCTGCGGTCCATCGTCCTGAATTTCGCTACAGAGCCCTAAGTAGAGATGGGCATACATGCGGGCCAAAGGTGTATTCTCTTGGGTCGCCGCTCGCAGGACATCTTCCTGCGTCGCCTCTCCCGCAAGGTATTGGTAAATTTGTTTCATCGGAACACGTTGATCATGTTCAGTCTTGATTGGCAGCAGAGCTTTTTGCGCTGCCTTTTTTCCTTCACGTTTCGCGACACAAAAATAATGCCACGCCGCATTTTCTACATCGTTCGGATTAACATCTTGATGCAATTCAAACTGCCGTCGACCCGCTGCATAATCACCAAGGCAATATTGACTGATGCCGCGCTGCCAGAGATAAGGTTCAACCTGAGGAGCAATTTCAATTGCACGATCAAATTGCGTTAATGACTCCCGAACGCGACCGTCTCGAAAAAGATTCATTCCCTGAGTTACATACTCGGACGTCTTGTCGGTTGCCAGGCTGAGCAAAAGACTGATGACCAAAAGGCTATTCATTTATCACCTCGATAGCACCCCGAAAGACAAATATTGCTTTCGTTCCTGCTTCAATGTTTATTGACCAGAATGAACTGGATAAAAGATCCGTAATTGCGGGTGCGGCGTATAAAGCCGAAACCCATTGCCGTCGGGCACAAGTTGCCCGCTCGAAAAATCTCCCTCGAGTATTGGATTACCTGGATACTTTTCCCAGTGGACCAAGTCATCTGAGACGGCAAGGCACATCCTCCAGTCGCCACGCCACTGAGGATCTGCATTCGCATGATAAACCGCATAATATCGATTGTTAATTTCTATAACCTGATTCAGTGCAATGGCATAGCGATCATAAGCACCGGGACCAAGCTTGATGACGGGGTCTTCCTGTACATTGGTCCAAACCTTGCGATCTTTGGAGGTCGCTAGCCACACGCCACGATCACCGCGTTCGTAGAATAGATACCAGAGGCCGTTATTGAAAAAAAGCGTGGGGGTTCCATAGGGCCCCGCTTCGATGGGGCTACCATTGGTCTGTCGCACGTCCAACTTTTGATAATCGGTCCAATGAATTCCATCATCAGAAATTAACGAGTGCGCGATATCACCGCGGCCTTCGGCCACCATAATGAATTTTCCGTCGTGCTTGAGGACATGCATATCCTCGACCCAGTCATTCTCCAGTAGCGGTCTCGTACTGACTCGCTTCCAATGCACTCCATCTTGACTGGTGGCATATCCAAGTCGACGCAAATCATTTTGGGCGAGATTATATCCGGTGTACCAAAAATGCCATTGATCACCTTCGCGCAAAATATATCCGCGCTCGCGGATTCGTTCATCCCAAGCACCCCGTCCCCCGCCCACAAACACTGGATTTTCGGGATGCGCTTTCCAGTGGGTCAGGGCAGGGGGGAAGTCCGAACCATTCGGCGCGTCTTCCGCCAAGCAGGATCGCGTAACCATGAGAAAAAACAGAATGGCTGGCGCGGTGATCCGGAAAAAAGTCGACTTCATAATGACCCACTTAGTGAATATCGATGTTTTGGTCACGTTAGTATAAAAGCGGTTCCCTCTTGATCGCAATCACCCGTATAGACGGTTCTCTGTAAAAGAGGTGTTGTTTACGTATCTGGGGACCACAGGTTAAAATAAAACGATGGAATTCCTGCTCAGTTTACGCCACCCCGGATCTCTGATTCTCCTTCCGGCAGCAATTATCTTCTGCTGTTTAGGGGCAGCCTCCAGTGCAGACACCGAATCACACCCTGTGGATGAGCAATTTGTACAGCAAAAAGTACTTCCGCTTCTCGAGTCGCGATGCTACACGTGCCATGGGCCGAAACAAATTCGTCAGGACGATGACCCCGGAGGTGGGCTGCTGCTGACTTCTCGGAAGGCCATGCTGCAGGGCGGTGATACCGGCCCCGCGTTGATTCCGGAAGACGCTGAGGAAAGCTTACTCATCAATGCGGTGCGGTGGCAAGATTTAGAAATGCCTCCCGATACCAAAATGCCGGTAGAAGAAGTTGCCATCCTGGAACGCTGGATCGATGCAGGCGCGCCCTGGTACGGACCGGCTGACGAAACGGAATTAACCGGCAAACCCTTCCCGCTTACTGAGCGGAAAAACAACCATTGGTGCTGGCAGCCGCTCTCAAAACCAATCATACCCCCAACCAGCGACCCCGCCTGGGGCCGAAATGCAATCGATTCATTTGTCGCCCACCAACGCGACAAGCGCAATCTCAATCCAGCACCTGATGCGGATCGAAACGCGCTGGTGCGAAGACTTTACTTCTCCATCATCGGGTTGCCTCCTACACCCGAACAACTTGATGCGTTTCTGACGGATCCTCGAGGAGATGACGAAGCGATCGCAGCATTGGCTGCGCAGCTTTTGGACTCACCACACTTCGGTGAACGATGGGGCCGCCACTGGCTTGATCTCGTGCGGTACGCTGAATCACGTGGACATGAATATGATCACACGACGCCAAACCCCTGGCACTATCGGGACTACGTCGTTCGGGCTTTGAATGCCGACTTACCTTTTAATGAGTTCTTTATCGAACATATTGCGGGGGACCTTCTATCTCAACCGAGAACCCAAGGGAGCCGCTCAGCGAATGAGTCGATCCTGGGAACCGGTTTCTGGTACCTGGGCGACTGGATTCATTCGCCGACCGATATCCGGGCCGACGAAATGGAGCGGATCGATAATCAGATCGACGTGTTCGGCCGCGCATTTCTCGGTTTAACCATCGCCTGCGCTCGCTGCCACGATCACAAATTCGATGCTATATCCAGTCACGACTATTACGCACTGGCTGGCTATTTACAAAGCTCTTCCTATCGGCAAGTTCGTTTCGATACGATGATTGAGAATCAGCGAATTGCGGATCAAATATGGGCCGAGCGGCGCGATGTTATTTCTGCTGCTACCGAAACGCTGAAAAGAAATTGGCCTGACACCCGACCAGCGATTGCCGCTGAACTGCTGGCCGGCCTTACCGCTCCTGAGTCCTCTTTGGATCCTGTTGGCTGGGCCAAGATTCTCTATGACGCTAAAAACGATCCTTCGCATCCGCTCTATGTAATCGCCAAAGCCGCTTCCGTAACGCCCGAGAAACGTGATATCTCCTGGAGGCGTTCTTTAACAAAAATCGCCCCTGATAATCAATCCGCACCGGACCGAAGCCCAACCCGAGTAACATTCGATTACGAGGACACAAAAACACTTCGGCAGGATGGGTTCGCATTTGGCGATAAGCCGCATGCGGCTGGTCAATTATGGATTGGCGAACGGCAGGGCACCCCACAATTACAAATTGCGGACAAACCTGTGGCACACCATGACCAGCGATGGCCCGCGTTGGCCCTTACGCGAGGAACCCAGAAAGACCAGGGATTTCTGGAAAAACTGAACCGCCCGGGCCGTACGCTTAAGACCAATACTTTTGAACTGGACCACTCCGTACACTGCCTCGTTCGTGGAACAGCAGCACTTCAGATTGTCGTGGCATCGCACCGCATGATACAGGGACCGCTCCACAATGATCTCGTACAGAAGCTCGATACGGGTGAGAAATGGAAATGGGTCACCTTTAAAACTCCACGTTACACCGGAGAGAGGGCACATATTGAATTTGTGCCTGAGGCAGACAAACTTTTTGAGCTTCGAAAGATTGTGACAGGAGAGCATCCACCATCGCTACAACCGACCGGTGAGTTGATTGCGCGACGGGTAGATGCAGCTGGCGGCAGCACGTTTGATGAATATGTTAACGCATATGTCGACATGACCATCGAAGGTCTCGAAGCGAGCCTTTTGAACCAACGCGCCGATGCGCACGATCCGCTCAAACTTGCCTTGGCAAACTGGGCAATGGCCCATCCTCATATCACAGAAAAGCTCACTGGACCCGTTCAATCCCTCCTACTCGATTACTGNGATCGCGAGGATAAGCTCCTCGAGGAGATTCGCACTCACTCCAGGACAGCGTTGGCAATCTGGGACGGAGATGCCGAAAATGAAAATGTTCTGATCCGCGGATCAAGCAGGAACCCTGGAACCCTTGTTCCGCGGCGCAATTTAGCCGCCTTAGGTAGTCATGCAGCCGCACCGGAACAAGCAGGTAGTGGCCGACTTGCTCTTGCACGCGCTTTGGCGGATCCCGAGGAAAACCCGTTGCTCAGTCGGGTCATCGTCAATCGCGTCTGGCACCATCTGTTCGGGAAAGGCATTGTTAAATCGGTCGATAATTTCGGGCATTTAGGAGCCCAGCCTTCGCACCCGGAACTGCTGGACTATCTGGCGACCGACTTTATCGGCAATGGCTGGAGCATCAAGGACCTGATATTTAAAATCGTGACTAGCCGTACTTTCCGCCAGCAAAGCCGTCCGGTCACCGAGGACGTAGCGACACTCGATCCGCAAAACATCTACCTCTCTCACATGCCCATGCGTCGCATTGAGGGTGAAATTATCCGGGATGCTATTCTTACGGTCAGCGGACAGTTGGACCCGACAGTCGGAGGACGCAGTGTTCCGATACATCTAACGAAATTTACAAGCGGGCGGGGGCGACCCGCTAGTGGACCTTTGGATGGCGATGGACGCCGTAGCATTTACCTGGCAGTTCGAAGAAATTTTCTTTCACCCTGGATGCTTGTATTCGATACGCCCATTCCGCTGGGCCCCGTTGGACGCCGCAATAAATCCAATGTTCCGGCGCAACCTTTAGCGCTTCTGAATGATCCCTTTGTGATTGACCAGGCACACCATTGGGCGAAAAAAATTATTACAGCAGAAGGCGAGTCGCTCCATACGATCATCAACGGATTCTATCGGGACGCGTTTTCGCGATCGCCCACCGAGGATGAACGGCGCATCGCAATTGAATTTCTCTCAACGCTTGCGGCGGAACGCAACCTAGACCAGACCGACTGGTTGAAAAATACCGATTTGTGGGCTGATTACGCACATGCCCTATTAAATACGAAAGAATTTATTTACTTGCCGTAAATGAGACTATCATAAGAGAAACCCTCCGGAGTTCGTCTCGGTGTACCCTTGCAATAAAATAGCTGCCCTACCGACCAGTCGTCGACATATGCTACGTCGAACGGCGACCGGTTTCGGTGCCCTGGCGGCTGCTGCACTGATGAGCGAACAGAACCAGCACAACCTCTTAGCCAACCCTTCCCCGGAACCGTTCACGCCGCGAAATCCGCACTTCGCTCCGCGGGCGCGCAATATTATTTTTCTCTATATGGATGGTGGTCCGAGCCAGGTCGATTCTTTCGACCCCAAGCCGCTCCTCGACAGGGAACACGGTAAACCGTTCCCCCTGGACATCGACAAGAAAACGTTGCAATTCAACAACATGGGGCTCACCCTTAAAAGTCTCTGGCCTTTCAAGCAATATGGTGAAAGTGGTATCCCGGTGAGCGGGTTGTTTCCCCAGATTGCAAAGCACGTCGATAAAATTGCCTTCGTGCGTTCGATGACATCCAAGTTTTCTGAACACACTTTTGCAAATTATTTTCTCCACACGGGTCATGGAATCCAGGGCCGACCGAGTACTGGCTCGTGGGTTACATACGCGTTAGGGAGCGAATGCAGAAATCTTCCAGGATTTATCGTATTGAATGGAGGGCTCACACCACCAGGAGGATTAGACAACTTTAATAGTGGCTATCTTCCGGCGACATATCAGGCTTCGNTTTTCCAGCCCGGCAACTCCCCAGTCGCTAATATCCCCTCCCAGGCCACAAATCGCGTGCTGCAACGCCAGAAACTCCGCTTGATTCGTGACCTCGACCAAAATTATCTCGACGCATCCGGAGATACCGACGCGCTCGAAGCTGCTATTGCAAATTATGAAATGGCAGCCCGCATGCAAACAGCGGTACCGGACCTGGCAGACCTCAGCGGGGAAACCCAGGCGACCCAATCGATGTANGGTCTCGACGCACCCTTTGCAAACACGCGACGTTATGGCCGCATTTGTCTCTTGGCAAGACGATTGGTGGAGCGCGGTGTGCGATTCATCGAGCTAACCTGCACGGACGGAAATGGCGATCGCTGGGATCAACACAGTGGACTCAGGGAGGGACACACCAAAAACGCGTTGGCTGTCGACCAACCAATATCTGCCCTCATCACCGACCTTGAATCTCGCGGCTTACTGGACGAAACGCTCATCCTCTGGGCGGGTGAATTTGGACGAACGCCCTTTGCGCAAGGCACCGACGGACGAGACCATAACCCATTCGGTTTTACAGTGTGGATGGCCGGTGGGGGAATTCGCGGAGGAACCACGTATGGAGCCACCGATGACTTCGGCTACAAGGTGGTTGAAAATAAACTAGAAATCCACGATCTCCATGCGACCCTGTTGCACCTTCTCGGGATCAATCACGAAAAGTTGACTTTTCGGTTCAGTGGACGAGACATGCGGTTAACCGACGTCCACGGGCACGTCGTACACGATATTATCGCCTGATCATCGAAATTGGCTTAGGACTGTTTCGCCAGGCGGGTAATTCTTCCTGGCGAAACCCACTCTGCCACAAAAATATTTCCGTCCTTATCGAAACACGCATCATGAGGGTGAAGAAATCTTCCCTCTTGCCACTCCCCAGGACGAGACCTCAAAGCCATTCCATCTTTGAGCACCGCTTCGCGCCACGCCGCGTCTTCACCGAGTTGCGCAACGGGCCGATTTTGTTTATCGAGCAGCGTGATCCGAGCGCTCAAATCCGGCACGAGGAGCAACTCACCGTGCACATCACAATTTGCCGGCAGAATAAAACCATCCAGTGTATTTTTATGCGCTCCCTCAAGGTTAAACCATTGAAGGCGTCCATTCACACGGTCCGCTACCACGATCATGGGTTCACTTTGTCGATCGTCGAGCCACAGCCCATGAGGAAGGTTAAATTGTCCATCTCCTTTACCGGGGGCGCCAAAGGTTGAAACCCACTTACCAGCTGCATCATAGCGGTGGATTGAGAACGTACCGTATCCATCGGCAAGCATGAATCCGCCATCCGGAAGAAAGGCAAAATTTGTCGGCATAAATCGATTTCTTCCCCAGGCACCGGTAGTCGCTTCGTGCTCTCCGTCTGCATAAAGTCCCGATTCCATCGGCGCCCTTTGCATCCAAACCCGTTCGCCACGGAGATCATATTTCGCGAAGTTTTTCAGATGCTGATAACCCGTAACGTAGAGAAACTCACCGTCGGGTTCCTGCCGGATTTCTAGACCATGCCCGCCACCCTGGAATTCGCTGCCAAAGCTCCGCACGTATCGACCCTCAGGATCAAATACAAATATCGCTGGATGATCAGCAAGCTCGCGCTGGCCTTCATGTATCACATACAGGTTTCCTCCCCGGTCGACTGCCACGTTGTGAGTCGTCTGCCAAGAAAACTTTTCCGGCAATTGAGGCCAATCATGTTCGACTTCGTAACGATGTTCGTTTTCGCCGACCACCACCGGTGGATTCCCACGTTTGGCCGTGTGTACTGCCGGGCTCCGTCGGCGAAGCAGTCGCTTTCGCGTCATCGCGTCCGCCGATGCTTGAACGGTCAGCGACAATAGGCAGGTGGCTCCCACCGACAAAAATTGCCGCCTGGATGGATGCGGTCGATCCGTTTTATTAGTCATCGCGAAAACTCCATAAAAAGCGCCAACGCTGCGGGGCTGATGCCCTGCTCGAATACCAGAAGAATAACCTAGATCGGCGTATCTTTAAACGCTTGCTGGCCTTAGCAGCGATAACAACCTTTTTTTATAGGTCCCATGCAAGTTCATTGCCCACATTTCGCACGATTATCGCGTAACTATTGAGCGGCTGACATGAAGGCCAGTCGGTTAACCGCTTCACAGCCTGTCTGCATTTGAGGCACACGCATCGACTCTACAGCCGTGCAGACAGGCTCTTTTTTTAAGGGACGCGGCTTGTAACCTCCAGCAGGTGGTATCCGAACTGAGTTTTCACCGGACCGTGCAGGACGCCTACCTCTCCGGAGAAGACCACATCGTCAAACTCTTTCACCATCTGCCCAGGTCCGAATGATCCGAGATCGCCACCACGTTGGCCTGATGGACATTTTGAATGCGTCTTGGCCATTTCCTCAAAACTACCTCCCTCATCAATCGTTGTTTTGATCTGATTGCATTCGTCTTCGGTCTCTACAAGAATGTGCCGCGCCGTTGCCGTTGCCATATTGATACTCCATAAAAAAATTTGTTTAAAACTATCGCACGCGTGAAGCAATATCTTACGGTGCTGCGTCAAAAATAGAAACGATATAAGTCGCAAACAAAAGTAGATGGACCGCGCCCTGCAACACACCCGTTCTTCCACTGCCAAAAGTGACGACCGCCACCATCAACGTCAGCCCAAGTAAAAAAGCGTCCACCCAATTTAGACCTAAAATAATCGGCTTTCCGAAGATCATCGAAATTGCCAAGACACACGGTATGGTCAGCCCGATCGTGGAGAGCGCTGCTCCGAGGCTAATATTGATTGAACGCGTCAGCAAGTCCGAACGGGCGGCCTTCAGCGCGGTGATCCCCTCTGCCGAAAGCACTAACGTGGCAACCAGCACGCCCCCGAGCGCCGCGGGAAAATGCGATTCTTCTAGTGTGCGATCAACTATTTCAGCGAGAGGTTCTGAAAGGGCAACAATCGGAATCATAGTCAACACCAAAAGCACCCCGTACCAGATGCAACAGATGACGTTGCCCGGCTGAATTCCGGATCTTTCTGGTTGCGCGTCGCCGCCGGCACGAAAGAGATCGCGATGGCGCGTGGTCTGTATTCCCAAAAATACAACATATAACAATGTTGTGGAAATAATTAAATAAATAGTCAACATGTAGGACAAATGGCCGCCCGCTGCGGAATCGGCTACCCGTGGGAGCACCAAACCCAGGAGGGAGAGAGGGATCAACACACCTAAATACGCATTCGCTCCCCGGAGGTTATAGGACTGTTCGAAGTGCCGTATTCCGCCCACCAGGAGACTGACCCCCACGACGCCATTGAGCACAATCATCACCACGGCAAAAATTGTGTCCCGCGCCAGGGTTGGATTATTTGCACCGTGCACCATCACACTGGAGATGACTGCGACCTCAATCCCGACCACAGAAAGTGTAAGAATTAAAGTTCCGTAGGGCTCCCCTAAATATTCGGCCAATTTTTCTGCATGCCGCACAACAGAAAATGAGGAGACGAGCATCACGAGAAAGAGTCCGGTAAATACGATCCCTATCGCAAAGGGTCCCTGATTCGCATTTTGCCACGATTTACCTAAAAAGATAAAGGCAAGCATCATCGGATAGCTAACGGCCAGTATCCAACAGTTTTGCCAAGAAAGCACTCCGCGGCTCGAATGCTCAGTGTTCATGCATTACTCAACTAAACGTTATGGTTTGATCGCTGTCGTCGCCGCACGGGTCACATCGTGCCATCTGGCTCCCCTTTAGCTTAAGGATCGTGGGATGCCTGTCCAAGAGCAGGCAGGCATTCGGTCTCGCGTTGATCCGGCAATTCCCAGTCGTTACCTTACGGACATGCTTCAAGGATCACCTGCCACCGGAAAATTTACGAAAATAATGCGATCCGAAACGGGTCGCTTTCTAATCTGCGTCGCTTTCGCAGCGATTCTATGGGTAATCACGCCACCCCAAGGGTTCACACCATCGGGATGGAGAATTTTTGCTATTTTCAGTGCAACGATCNTGGGATTTATCCTCCGGCCACTGCCGATGGCACCGCTTGTATTGATTTCATTATCGGTTCTCGTTTTTGCGGACACCTTATCGGACCAAACCTATATCAGCTTATCGACTGCATTTTCAGGTTTCGGAAATACNACCACGTGGTTAGTGGTCTCGGCGATTCTTATTTCGGGAACGATTATCCGCACCCGNCTGGGCACGCGATTAGCTCTGCTCAGNTTTACNTTTTTTGGCCGAACATCTGCGGGCCTCGGCTATGCTGCGTGTGCGACCGAATTAGTTCTTGCCCCTTTTATACCCTCGAATACGGCGAGGGGAGGCGGAATTTTAGCGCCGGTGATTCGAGGNATTAATGAATCATTATCGGGAGGAANAGGNGCGGCAACAAACAATACCAATCGCTATCTTATNACCACAGCGGCCCACGCCAACCTAATAACATCCGCGATGTTCTTAACCGCAATGGCAGCCAACCCGATTGTCGCCCAACTTTCCGAAGAGGTTTACGANCTACCGTTCACGTGGACGCGTTGGTTCGTCGGTGCTGTGGTGCCGGGGCTTGTTGGATTACTGCTTCTTCCGCCGTTTATCGGGATGATGTTCCGCGATCGGGAGTCCAATATCCAGAACGCCCATCACCGTGCAAAGGACGGCCTCCGCGAATTAGGTCCAATGCAGCGCAACGAAATTTGTTTGNTTNTTATTTTTATTGCCATGATTCTGCTCTGGGCAACGAGTTCTTGGCACAAGCTTCCTACAACACTCGTATGCATGGGGGGCGTCACCGCAATTTTATTCTTTCGGGTCGATCGTTGGNTNGCCATGGCGGGGCACGCCGAAGCCTGGGATACCCTCGTGTGGCTCGGAGGTCTCCTGACGCTAGCAACCGCACTTAAGGACCACGGGGTGATTCAATATTTNTCGGATATGGCGAAATCAGAAGTTACCCTTTTTCACCCCTTGCTTGCGGGAATCCTCCTAGCGTTGGTCTATTTCTATTCGATGTACGGCTTCTCCATGCTNACCGGCCACATTATCGCGTTTGCCGGTGCCTTCCTGTTAATCGCNCAGCAAGCCGGTACACCCGCTTTGCTGATGGTTCCACTCATTGCCTACCTTTCAAGTCTTTGTGGTTGCCTGACCAATTATTCAACCGGGCCCTTCATTATTTACTTNAACCAGGGCCACATTGCTCCGGCCCGCTGGTTTCGTATCGGATTTCTCGTTTCATTGTTCCACCTCGTCATCTGGGTCGGCCTGGGATCGGTGTACTGGAAACTCATCGGNTGGTGGTGATTCTTTTAATCCAGTGAAACAGCGNGCAACTGCGTAATGCCCTCGGGCAGATTATCGNGNCACAACATTTGATCAAATATTGGATCGAAGCCATTCCGGGGATGCCGGCAAATTTAATTCGAAGTGGCCGAAGCTCACGTTCTCCAAGACTGCATCATGCAGCCTGTCAAGAAAGTTATTCCTGTCCACNTNGATCGCGCCGCACGACTCCATATGAGGCGTCATCTGNTGAATATCAAATAACTTGAATCCTCGGCTTCTCAAATGGGCCAATAACACCGTAAGGGCTATCTTCGACGCGGTCGGCTTACGATAAAACATCGACTCGGCCGCAAACATTCCACCGATCGCAACACCATAAATCCCCCCGATCAACTCTTCTCCGGCGAGCACCTCCACGCTATGCGCATATCCGGCAAGGTGCAATGCATAATAAGCGTTTGTGATGTCCTCATTNATCCATGTATTACCNTGACGGTTATTTTCGGTGGCACAACCTTGAATAACNTCAGGAAACTTTTTATCCGAGGTTATCGTCCAATCACTATTGCGTATTTTTCTTTCTAATCGCCGAGGGATCCGAAACATTTCCCAATCTACAATCGCCCTCGGGTCAGGAGACCACCAAACCAACAATTCCTCGTCCAGGTCTTCCACCTCAACGGGCCAAGGAAATATGCCATGGCAATATGCGTCCACCAAGGTCTCTACCGATAAGTCACCACCAACACAGAGAATCCCTTCTGCATTTGCGGAAGACGGTGAAGGAAAGAAATTTGGCTCCGCCCGGATACCCATGGCATTACTGTCTTAACAATGAAGAAGGTGGTGCGATAACCGATTATAGTGGGAATTCTGCACTGATCGTTTATAATTAAAGACGGATTACTATTCATTTGGGTCAATCCGCATCCACCGCTGAAAGCAGGTCATGGACAACCCATTCAAGCCAAGCCCCGGATACCAATTCCCAACAAACAGGAATAAACCGGCCCACAATCCAAAAAACAAACGTTGGCGAGTCGTCGTAATCCAAGCGTTGTTTGCNGTTTCATTATTAACAACAATATTTTTGCTGCCTTCGCTATCTGAATGGCTCTCATATAGAATCGCGAGAGGACGTGTTCGGGCTACGCACGAGACACTCGACGCTTTTAGTCCGACAAGCTTTGGCAACACGTCGCGACTCGTCGCGGAAGCGATTTCCAGCAGCGTAGTAAACATCACTACGCAAAATTCAATGCANCCCCAGCAACGACTCATAGGAGGACAGGGCTCCGGGGTGATTGTGGGTTCCGATGGTTACATTCTGACAAATTATCATGTGATTCAAGACGCNGAAAACTGTCTGGTAACGCTNCATGACAATCAGCAGCTGCCGGCAATCTTAATCGGCGCAGATCCAAACACNGATATTGCTGTTTTAAAAATAAAAAAAAGTCTGTTACANCCAGCGACCTGGGGAGATAGCGGAACCCTGGCTGCTGGAGATCCCGTTTGGGCTATTGGGAGCCCCTATGGCCTGGAGAACAGCGTAAGCTTCGGGATTGTGAGTGCGACGAGTCGCGATGGCATTGGCCGNGGGGGTTATGACGACCTACTTCAAACGGATGCCGCTCTCAATCCAGGCAACAGTGGCGGGCCGCTTGTTAATGCGCAAGGCCATCTGATTGGTATTAATATGGCCATTGTGGGACCGAGTCACCGCGGCATCAGTTTTGCCATCCCGAGCAACAAAGCGCGAATTATTTTTGAGCAAATAAAATCAAAAGGATTCACGCAACGCGGTTGGCTTGGTGTTCAGTTGCACGCGGTGCCCCAGGAAATACTTGCACAATACGAGCTTTCCAGTGGCGTGTTATTAACCGCAATTCTGCCANAATCGCCNGCAGAAGAATCTGNCCTGAAACGNGGAGATATTGTNCTTCAATGGGATGGTCACGCCGTTGATACACCAAGTGACTTNTCNAAACGNGTCNNGACCACNCNNCCNCNAACNGTTATTNCNGTGGATATTTCCAGAAACGGCAAAAAGCTAACAGTTCCAGTGACTGTAGGACAAAAACCCATGGTGCATTAAGGGTGCATTAAGCGGCATGCGCTGCGCGCATGCTTGCCATGCATGCTTGAGCTTTTTGGGGGATTTGACATAATTCGAGCAGCGGCCTGAGGTCGCCAATACTGAAGCAGGTTTCGCGTTGACCTGCAAAGAGTGCCGCGCTATAATCCCCGGCCTTGTCTGGATGACAAGACTCGGCCCCCGCAAACGAGCCGAGCGTAGTAATAGGAGGGTCAAGGAAGACTCGTGCTGTGGCGCTTATTGAATTGCGCATCTTCCTTGATTGGTGAGCGTCACAGGAGCAATCGGTGTCCCAGGCATCGGCGACAGATACCAAAGAACAGGTTCGAGAAGCAACCGACATTGTCGAGCTAATCGGATCTTCTCTCACGCTGAGGCGCGAAGGCCGTCAGTATAGGGGAATATGCCCCTGGCACGACGATTCCCGCCCGAGTCTTCAGGTGAACCCGGAACGTCAATCGTGGAAGTGCTGGGTCTGCGACATCGGCGGAGATGCTTTCAGTTTCGTGATGAAACGCGACGGCCTTTCGTTTCCAGAAGCGCTTGAAATGCTAGCCGATCGCGCTGGCATCGCACATCGCCGTTCCGGCGGCAGCCAACATCAGAATAACAAAAAACGATTATTTGACGTGGCCGCCTGGGCCGAGTCGGCATTCCATCACGCTTTGGTTGAGGATCCTATCGGAGAACCCGGGCGAGACTATTTAGAAAAGCGTGGCATTACGCTTGAGACCATCAAACAATTTCACCTTGGTTTTTCACCGAATGACTGGACATGGCTCATTCGTCGCGCCCGACAAGATTCGATTGACACAAACGACCTCACCGCCATTGGGCTGGTAGGCGTATCGCAGCGAACCGGCAAACCTTACGACCGTTTCAAGGGGCGTGTGCTCTTTTCAATCCGTGATCCCCAAGGCCGTCCTATTGCAACCGGCGGTAGGATTTTACCAACCTGGGAAAGCGACAACCCTGCAAAATATATCAATTCGCCCGAGACGATTTTATTTTCAAAAAGTAATTCACTTTACGCCATTGAAATTGCAAAGGAATGCCGTCCGCCCTCTGGAGAACCGCGAACCTTGATTGTGACCGAGGGCTACACCGATTGCCTGGTCGCGCATCAATATGGATTCAAAAACAGCGTGGCATGCCTTGGCACCGCATTGAACCAAAGTCATGTTCAACTTCTTTCACGCTATGCCGACAGGGTCATCCTGGTACTCGACGGTGACAAAGCTGGACATGCTGCTGCGGATCGAGCGCTTAACCATTTCTTAGCAGGTGGCCTCGACCTGAGGATACTTTCACTCGCTGATAATCTGGACCCCTGTGATTATCTCCAACAGCATGGCCGAGATTCGTTTGAAGACGCACTTCAAGGTGCCCCAGATGCCATCGAACACAAAATCCGCGTACTCACCGGTGGTACGCGACTCGATATCGGTAGCCATCAGGCCGCCCAAGCACTTGAAAGCATTATAGAAACCATTGCCCAAGCTCCATCATTACAAAAGGGAGGGGACAGCGAATACAAACTACGCGAAGATTCAACCCTTTCGAGAATCGCGCGCGATTTTGAAGTCCCCGAGACATCGGTTCGCTCTAGACTCCTGGAACTCCGGGCATCCCGCGAAAACCGGCGAGATAAATCTAGCGAATTATTCACAAACTCCGACCAATCGCTGAATTTAACAATCCAAGACGCCTGGGAGCAAGAACTTCTAGAAATTCTGCTTCAGGAACCTGAGGCGGTACTCAAGTCCGCCGAGGCAATTTCCCCGAACGAACTTGGGGATTCAGTCGCAAAGAAAATTTATTTAACCGCAATCGAATTTGCCCAGCAGGGCACCACGCCCAACTTTGCATGTCTAATCACAGCGTTTGATGATCCAGCGATGAAACATTTACTCGTAACCTTAGATGATCGAGGACGCGAAAGAGGGGGTAGTGATCTTGCGAAACAACTACCTGATATCGTTGCCAGTATTAAGAATCGTAAAACGAAGCATCAACAGCAGCATTTAGCTGCTGCCATTAAAGGCAAACATCTTGGTGAAGAACAAAAGCTTGAAGCATTAACTGAAATTATTGCTCAAGAAAAAAAAAGACACCAACACCCGCCACATTAGTTTTATTAGGAGGAAGACCGTACAGTTCGAACCCACGGATGGGTAGCGATGACGGTCAAATAGAATAACTCTTATCGCGCAGGAAGCGTGGGGAGATTCACCGTGAAGCAACTAGATAAAGAACTCAACGAGCTGATTGAACTTGGAAAATGTCAAGGCTTTTTGACTCACGATCAGGTAATCTCTTATCTTCCCGACGAGGAAATGGGATCTGAAAAAGTTGATCTATTAATTTCCGCAATCGACGACCATAAAATCAATCTCGTCGCAAAGGCAATCGGTGGCGACACAGAAGCGTCGGCAGATATCGATGAACCCGAATCAATCGATTCTGAACCCACACTGCAATTAGCTCCACCAGAAGCCATGCGAGGAAATTCGGACCCCATCCGGATGTATCTTACGCAAATGGCAGAAATCCCCTTGCTTGAGCGGGATGAAGAAATTGCGCTTGCCAAAAAAATTGAGATCACCCGACGATCATTCCGCCGGGCATTACTCTCATCAGGATATGCCCTCAACCAAACGATAGAGACCCTCGATCAAGTCCATCGTGGAATTCTACCTTTTGATCGTACCATTAAGGTCTCGCTGACCGAGCGACTTACCAAGGAAGAGGTGCAGGCGAGAATGCCGCACAACCTCCCGACACTCAAACATCTTGCCTCAAACTCTCGGAAGTATTTCTCAAAACTTATCAGCCTGCGAACCCACCGATCCGAATGGACCGAATCGAGAACTCGATTTTTACGCAATCGGAACAAATGCATCGCATTAGTTGAGGAGTTGAGTTTGCGTTCAAGACGTATCCACCCTCTGATTGCGCACCTCGAGCAATGTTCTCAACGCATGAATAAATTGCGTTCGCTTATTCAGCAGAATCGCAACAGCCCTGTGCTAAGTCCACAGACGACAAAATACCGGGAAGAACTCTATAACTTGATGATGGAGACCCAGGAAAGTCCTCGCAGCTTGGCACAACGTGTCGAAAAGGTAAGACGGCTTTACAACGATTTTGAAAATGTAAAAAGAGAACTCTCAGGAAGCAATCTACGTCTTGTGGTTTCAATTGCCAAAAAATATCGAAACCGCGGACTGAGCTTTCTCGATCTTATCCAAGAGGGAAATACAGGCTTGATGCGTGCGGTTGATAAATACGAATATCGTCGCGGCTATAAATTCTCGACCTACGCAACTTGGTGGATCCGGCAGGCGATTACGCGAGCCATCGCGGATCAGGGCCGAACGATTCGCATTCCTGTCCACATGATTGATGTTCTGACCAAACTCCGCCGTGTGTCCAAGTCGTTGGAACAAGAAACTGGACGCAAACCTACTCCGGAGGAAACGGCGTTGGCAGCGGGCGTCAGCCTGGAAGAGACCCGCCGGGTACTCGATATTGGCCGGCATCCGGTGAGTCTTGACCGACCGGTCGGAGAAAGCGAAGATAATAGCTTCGGCGAGTTAATCGAGGATAATACCTTCGATAACCCATTGCGATTGGCAAATCATGGTTTGTTGCGTACAAAGATTGATGAACTACTTAAAACGCTTACCTACCGCGAGCGTGAAATTGTCCGTCTCCGTTACGGACTCGACGATGGGTATACGTACACGCTTGAAGAGGTCGGCCGTATCTTTCGTGTCACCCGTGAACGGGTTCGACAGATTGAGGCCAAAGCACTTCGAAAACTTCAAAATCCTGTACGCAGTAATCGCCTCGAGGGCTTCCTTGCTGAAGCGGCATAATTCAGCCCGCAAAAAGGCTACCAAGCCGCTGGTCCCAGGACCGGCGGCTTTTTTTATTGACATAACCAAACACACTCTCTCTGTTTAGGCGATACCTAATGAGCACTGCAACTACCGACATCATGGCGTCTCTCCATCAGATTCTGAAGTCGATTACTGAAAAACGGGAAAAACTCGAACGCGGTCCTATTCGTGTCGCGGCACATCAAACGCGTGTTGATGACGCCACATCAAAACTGGACGCAACCCGTGAACAACTGACCGCAGCACGGATGCTGGTAGATTCTAAACAACTCCAGTTAAAAACATCCGAAGCAAAAATACTCGACCTACAAACCAAACTGAATACCTGTAGCAATAATCGTGAGTACCAAGCACTGCTCGAACAGATAGCCGCCGATCAAATGGCTGAAAGTGTGCTTGAAGATGAGATTCTAGAGTGCATGGAAAACGTCGATTCCCTCGGTCAAAACGTCAAGGATGCGACCTCTGTCGTGGAGGATTCCAAACAACAGATGAAGGCGGAATCGAGTCGAGTGAATGAAGAAGAGGGAGTCTTAAAATCCGA
Source organism: Planctomycetaceae bacterium TMED10 (assembly GCA_002168195.1). Taxonomy (GTDB): domain Bacteria; phylum Planctomycetota; class Planctomycetia; order Pirellulales; family UBA7805; genus UBA7805. Next base: position 8,191 of record NHBP01000051.1, on the reverse strand, counting down.
GATATCCCAACTACGTTCCGACCTGTCAGGGACTGAAAGCGGGCTTCCTGAAGAAATTAAACCGGATTATTTACGAATTGTAAAAACTCGAAAAGACGACTCGCTTGCCTCTGTGCGAGACGAGATATGCGAAGGTTGTTTCCAACAGGTCACTCCGAACATGGTAGCGCAACTTGCCTTGAAAGAATCTGTCCTTTGCACGTCATGTGGCCGCTTACTCTATCCCTCAGAGACTTCCTGAACGCGTTTTACACTACAATATATCTGCACTAAATCGTGGACTTTTCCGGCGTCTTCCTACATCGAGGTATCCTGTATGAAACTTCGACGAGTTCACCAGAATCTTATTTCTCATCCGCTTCCAGATGTCGCTGCGGAAGTTCGATCTCAACTCGATGCACTGCAAGTCAATGTGCCACAGGGTGACGTTGCCATCACTGCCGGCAGTCGTGGTATTTCTAATATTGCAACCATCACGAAGGTTGCTGGAGATTGGTTGCGCGATCACGGGGCAAATCCATTTATTATTCCCGCAATGGGTTCACATAATGGCGCGACCGCTGAAGGCCAGCGAAAAATGGTCGAATCGTTGGGAATCACGGAGAAGGAGATGGGGATGCCCATTCGGGCGAGTATGGATTGTGTAAAAATCGGGTCGGTGGCTACGGGCGATGTGTGGATGGATCGCCATGCGTACGAATCGGCAGGCGTGCTGGTACTCAATCGAATCAAATTACACACGTGCTTCTCTGGAAGCATTCAAAGCGGCTTGATAAAAATGATGGTTGTGGGAATGGGAAAGATCCGCTCCGCAGAAACCTTCCACGCGGCGCCCACAAATAAAATGCGGGACATGCTCTTAGAAATGGGTCCGGTCATTCTCAATTCTGGGAAAGTCTGGGCCGGACTTGCTATCCTCGAAGATGGATTTGACCAAACCGCTGAATTGCATGCGGTGCCTGCCGCAGAAATCCTTGATACCGAACCGACGTTGGTCGATAAACATCGCCGCTATTTTCCGGGGTTACCCGTCGATGATCTAAGCGTGTTACTGGTGGACGAAATAGGAAAAACATACAGCGGCACCGGAATGGACACGAACGTCATCGGGTATCGAGGCGTCAAAGGTCACGAAGACCTTGAAACACCTAATATTCGTATTATTGCCGCACTCAATTTATCAAAAAAGTCAGAGGGAAACGCACTGGGCATTGGCCTTGCCGACTTCTGCACTCAGCGATTACGGGATGCAATTAACGAGGAAAAAACATTCATTAATTGCTACACCACAGGGGACATGCAGCGAATGCGCATTCCAGCAACGTTGGCCGATGACGAGGAAGTTGTAGCCAGGATTGCTGCGCGTTATGGCGAAAAGGGATGGATGTTTATCCCCAACACCCTGCATCTGGGAAGCCTCTACGTAAGTGAAGACTTGCTGCCCGAGATTGATTCCAATCCGATTTGCGATATTGACCCCGATTCGGTTGAACTGACCTTCAGGCAAGGTCGGCATCAACTTGCGTTTTCTCAGTCGTAACGCAGATGACACGACTTGGCTTGCGGGGCTTCTTTGCGCGGTGTTTCTTGGGTCGACACGCGTCAATGCATGCAAGGCCAGACCTGAAACCAGGGAATCATCAATCGAATCGTTTCGCTTTACGTCTTAAAAAGCAAAACTTTTAGTTGCTTTAGAAAATGCATGGTGAGCATCGTCCGCGATCAGTCCCCAGCTATGAAGCAGTTGCTCCGATCCGGTAATCATCATCTGAATTGCAATGCATATTAAAAGAAATCCCATAATGCGAGTAATTGCATTCATCCCATTGACGCCGAGCAAACGTAGCAACAGACCAGAGTGCCTCAGGCATAACCAGGTCAAGAAACTCACCGCTGCAATCGCCAGTGAAATTGTTGCGTAAGAGAACCACATTGCGTTGCCTGCCTCGCTGCCTATTTTTGCAGAAGCGGCAATCACAACAGCCAACGCACCCGGTCCTGCGATTAAGGGAAGTGCAAGCGGACAAAATGAAATATCCGACTTCTTCTTCGATTCGTCTTTTTCATCTTCTGAATGCGAATCTTCTTCCTTGGGCGATAGCAGCGAAAATCCAATTCTGGACACAATTAATCCACCACCAATTCGGATGCCGTCGAGCGTAATTCCGAAAAAGTGCATGATATACGTTCCGCCAATAAAAAATACAAACATCAGCACAAAGCTATAGATGGAGCCTTTCAACGCCTGCTTGCGGCGATATGCCTCGTCGTCGCCGTCCGTAATGCTCAGAAATATTCCAATATTTCCAAACGGATCGGTAATCACGAATAACGAAATAAATATTGCAATAAACTGATGCCAGAATTCCATGCGCTAATAACCTCACATTTCTGCCGTGGACCCTATACTTCAACGGCGTATGATAAGATGCGATCGTCGCCGAGGACAGATCACGAGTTTCGCTATTATCTGATCAAGCGACGCAAACCACAAGGACAAAGAGGGTTGTTCGGCGAACGAATCTTTCCCTCGAATACCGTAATGAATGAAGATCGCCTGTTTTTAATTCATCGGGCCCTATCTCGCCGGCAATGAGTGACTCATTCCATAAAAATGTGCATTCGCAACTGTTTCCCTCGCAAGCAGGTGGCGCAACGAACGCACATCAGCAACGGCGAGCGCTTGAGATTGCCCGCCTTATCCAGTCGCGGGCAACCGAATTGCAAACCCCGCAAGAACGAGAGCAGCAGCAAGAACTTGATCAGCTAATTCAGAATCCTTCGGACAAAGCAACCGTTACGAGCATCACTGACCAGGCATTCCGTTCCAATTCGCCGCGGCGTTCAATGGATCAGTTGATCCATATTCTTGATGTTCAGGGCATCCCTCGATTTTTTAGTCGAATCGATCGCACCCTGCTACAGGGGATACGATCTTTTGGTGGATATCTTCCAGGAGTTGCTGCACCGCTGGTGAAGGAAAAAATGCAGCGAGAAACCGCGAATGTAATCCTTCCTGCCGAAGATGATCACCTGATTGAGCACCTGGCCAGCAGGCAGACGGCCGGCTTGCGAATGAACGTCAATCTCCTCGGGGAGATGGTGCTTGGTGAAGGAGAAGCTTCCCAGCGACTTAAGAAATATCTTCATCTACTCTCGCTTAAGGAAGTTGAGGTCCTGTCCGTAAAGATTTCTAATCTGTATTCACAGATCACATCCATCGCGATGAAAGAATGCATTCCGATTCTCTGTGCTCGACTGGAAAGTCTTTTGAGAGAGGCAACGCGACATCAATACAAGCAACCGGATGGTTGCCATGTAGCAAAGATGATCTATCTCGACATGGAAGAATATCGAGACATGGAAATCACCTCGCAGGTATTTATGAAAACGCTCCAACAAACGGGGCTTCATTCATCGCGTGCAGGAATTGCATTGCAAGCTTATCTTCCTGATGCACATTCGGTCCAGAAACGACTGACCCAATGGGCACTTAAGCGAATGCAAACCGGTGGGTATCCGATCACCCTGCGTATTGTGAAGGGTGCGAATATGGAAATGGAGCGAGTGGAATCTTCGCTCGCCGGATTCCCTCAGGCCCCGTTTAAGACCAAGCTAGAAACAGATGCCAATTACAAGCGGATGCTCCAGTACGGCTTACAGTCGAAACATATCCAGGCAGTTCGCATCGGTGTCGCTTCGCACAACTTACTCGATTTATCTTACGCGCTTGTTCTGACCGCCGATGCTGGTGCCTTCGATTCGGTGCAGTTTGAGATGCTAGAAGGCATGGCGAACCATCAAAGGCGAGCCTTGCATGAAATTGCCTCTAATCTGCTGCTCTATGCGCCAGCGTGCAAGCAGGTCGACTTTCTCAATGCCATTGGATACCTGATACGAAGATTAGACGAGAATACGGGGCCCGATAATTTTCTCCGGCACGCATTTCAACTGGAGACCGGTAGTCCCCAGTGGCATGCTCTGGAACAACAATTTCTTGCCTCTTTTTCTGTCCTACCGAAACTAAGCTTCGAATCTCGTCGTAAGCTGAAGCACGATACCATTTCACAAACAACAACCTTGCCAACGACATGGCAGACGTTCTCGGGACAACCGAACACAGACTTTACCCAACAGACAGGGCATCAGGTCATCGATGCCACCTTAGAGATCGCATCTTCGTTGATTCAAAATGGTCCCCTGCAGGCCACACCCGTCATCAACGGAGATAAAATTCGGCGCACAAAATCTGAGATATACCGCGAAGATCCCTCCCGGCCGCACGTACGGGCCGTTCAAGTGCAACTAGCGGATTCAGCAGATATCGCTGCAGCGGTAACTTGCAGTAAAACGGACCCTGACCACTGGGGCCGTATTCCAGCGGTCGAGCGGGCCGAAATCTTGCGGCGGATCGGGAATAGTATCGAGGCGCATCGTGCCGAATTAATGGCAACTGCCTTACTGGAAACTGGAAAAACTTTAACGGAGAGTGACCCGGAAGTCTCTGAAGCTGTTGATTTTGTACGGTTTTATGCTGCTCTAGCCGATGGCTTCTCAGCCCTCAAGGGTGTCCACGCGAATCCATCCGGCCCCATCGTCGTGCTATCGCCTTGGAATTTTCCAATTGCAATTCCCTGCGGTGGTATCTCCGCCGCGCTCGCCGCAGGAAATTGTGTCATCCTGAAGCCAGCGCCATCAGCCACCGCCACGGCTCTTCGACTTTGTGAGTGCTTTTGGGAGGGTGGTATTTCACGCAAAACACTTCAATGCGTTCCATGTATCGGATCGGTGGCCGGGGAGCAATTGGTTCATGACCCGGCGATTGCCGCTGTCGTACTAACGGGAGCCACAAAAACTGCTCGGGCGCTATTAAACCATAACTCTAAACTCAGACTTTTTGCCGAAACCGGTGGAAAAAATGCGACGATCGTAACCTCCCTTGCTGACCGCGAATTGGCGATTAAACATGTCATCGAGTCGGCTTTCGCTCACAGCGGGCAGAAGTGCTCAGCGACATCCCTACTCATTCTCGAAGCCGAGATTTTCGATGACCCCCACTTCAAATCGTCACTCGTCGATGCGGCCTCCAGTCTACCGGTGGGTTCTGCCTGGAGTTTATCAACACGCGTGGGCCCCCTGATTGATCCACCCAATGAGAACCTGAAGAAGGGGCTTGCCACCCTGGATGAGGGTGAACACTGGGCATTGCAACCGGAAATCGACATCCTAAATCCGCGGCTTGTCAGCCCTGGCATCAAGTGGGGTGTGCGTTCCGGTTCATACTGCCATCAAACTGAATTCTTTGGGCCGCTGCTTAGTGTATTGCGTGCAGATGATTTGCACCACGCGATTGAGATTGCCAATCAAACACCCTACGGACTGACATCGGGGCTTGAGAGCCTGGACGACCGGGAACAAGAACTTTGGTCGAGTGCTATTCAGGCTGGAAATCTTTATATCAACCGGCCAACAACCGGTGCCATTGTCCTCCGACAGCCTTTCGGGGGCATCCGCAATAGTTCATTTGGCCCCGGACTCAAGGCAGGTGGACCGCACTATGTTAATCTCTTCACTCGTTTTGAAAATTGCCGACTGGAAGTTGAAAACACACCGCAGGGGACACTCAAACCGCTCTTTGAGACCGTCTCGAGTGAGGCCACCCACTGGAATCTTTCGGCTGAAGACATCCAGCAGATCGGCAATACACTTCAAAGCTATGAACAATATTGTGTCCAGGAATACTTCAAGCAACACGATCATTTTCGCTTGATCGGCCAAGACAACTTGCGCTATTACCATCCGATCAAACATATTGCCATCTGCATTGAATCGGATGACTCGGTGCGGGACACCATACTTCGTGCTGCCGCAGTTATGCTCACAGGCAGCAAACCCGAATTCATTTTCTCCCGGGAGGCTTTCATAAGTCATCAAACCCAACTTTGCACCAGCAAGCTTTATAAATTGATTCAGGGAAAATCGGCCGTATTGAGCGAACAGGAATTGATCGCCCTGATTCGCACCGGAAATTACGGGAGACTACGTTTTTCTGCTGCTGGCAACGTATCTCGCAACGTGGCAACCGCAGCACACGAGTTTGGCATTGCGATCATCGACGCACCAATCAGTGCGAACGGGATGATTGAATTGGCCTGGTACTTCCGCGAGCAAAGCCTATCGATTGACTACCATCGCTATGGCAATCTTGGGACCCGATCGCGAGAAGACCGATCAGATACCGTTTAAAAAAATGAGACCAATACCGAGTGAATCATTCCCCCTTCGGTCCCGACTTGATTTTAACGGTCGGAATAGCATTTTTGAGTTTCTTTACGCCTTGATCGGTAACAAATGTTTGTGTTGCTACAAGGTTTTTTAATGCCTTCAAGTCTTCGAGTTCTCCCAGTCCTGCGTCTGTAATTTGAGTCGAACCAAGATGCAAAAACTCTAGCCTCTGCATTTTCGCCACCACCTTGAGCGATTCGTCAGTGATCGGCGTTTTGTCTAGATTGAGCCATTTTAATTTGACGGCAGCCTTCAATTGCTGCACGCCATCGTCCGAAATATTGGTATCGTAAAGATTAAGTTTTTTGAGCTTAGAGATTTTCCCGATCGAAGCCAAACTTTTTTGCTCAAGGTTTTGACATCCACTTAAATCGATATCCTGGATCTCCGGGTGTACCTCAAGTGCCTGCAATCCACGACCGGTCACTGTCGTATTCGCGACTCGTAGCTTTTTCAGATTCGGTATCGATGCAAGATAGGATAGCGCACTGTCCGTAATTTGCGTTCCCGCCAATCCTAGTTCGCGCATATTGGGATGCTTTGAAAAAGAGGCAATTCCCGCATCACGCACCGGAAGAAAGTCGACAAATAATGCACGCAAACTTTTAATTGCTGCGAGTTGTGCCAGATCATTGTCGCCCAGTCGCAATGGGGTTTTCTTGCCCGAAAGCCTGATTGATTTGAGTTTTTTGAGCGATCGCAAGTGCGATAAGTCGGCCCCGTCCAAGCGACACCCGCGAAGATCGAGCGATTCAAGAGAGTCGATTGCGCCGAGTATCTCGAACATCCCTGCCGACAAAGCGTTACCGGCAAGGTTAATTTTTTGCAGATGTTCCAGTGCTTTCAATTCCTGAACAACCGATAAGTTGACTTGGCGATCTCGTAAATCAACACCGATAATACGTTGTTCTTTATTTCGGGTAATCCCTTCGCTGTAGCGAAAAGAATCGACCGACTCCTTCTGCGAACCATGCGCGATCGCTAACTGGTTAATCGCCGTCATCCCGCCAGACAAAGACATCACGGTTAGCAGTAACACCGCAAAGACGATATGCTTAGTAGTCAATGCAATCCTCTCCCATCAATCAATGGCACTTAGAAAAAATTGCTCATATCGATGAATGATATGCGGCAAGTCAAAATCAACTATTCGCTGGCGTCCCCCTTCCACCAAAGCATCCCGTAACGGTTGAGAAGTACCTAATCTTTCGATCTGGGACTGAAGGCTATCCGCTGAAATCTCGCACAATTCTCCGTTGACTCCCGGAGTGATAATTTCTTCCGGCCCTGTCGGGCAACGGGTCGCCAATACCGCCACACCGGTGGCCATGGCCTCCAACACGACATTAGGTAATCCTTCCCATCGTGAAGAAAGAACGAAGAGATCAGAGGCACGCATAATTGCGTAGGGATTCTGCTGAAAGCCCATAAACTCTACCTGCTCGTGAATTCCACAAGAAATCGCCTGTTCACGCAATTCCGCCTCGAGAGGGCCATTCCCGAGGATCCTTAATTTCCAGGCAAAGCCCTTGATGCCGGCAAGCGCATCGAGCAATAAATCAAACCCCTTTTGATATTTAAGCCGCCCGATCGCGACGAGATGAAACACTTTTTCAGGAAAAACGAGTGTTTCCGCCGCGGCATCTTGTATGTTGATTATGTTTACCGGGTTATGGATAACCGTAATTTTATCCGCCGGCATGTGATATCTTTTTTGCAGATATTTTTTCGCCTCTTCTGCCGGGGCCACTAACCGTAACGCCATTTTCATGCCGAGTCGATTAAGCAGCTGCGGAATCCATCCTTGTTGAACCTCGGCTACGGGTCGACTCTCAGTTTCTCGAATAATCGGCACCGTTCCCACACAAGCCAACCGAGCAGCAATCGCAACAATAGGTAACATCAT
>NHBP01000050.1 GCA_002168195.1 Planctomycetaceae bacterium TMED10 | reverse complement strand
TGTTCGTACCCACGCACGACCAGATCAAGGGCCGCACGTGCATCTGGCAGGATATGCTGCGTATATTGATTGACCTCATTCCACGAGTTCATGTAGATTTCATAGGTCGAAGCAAGGCGACTGCGGATGGCGAGTTTCGTCCGTTCGACATCCAGTTCGGCTTTCCGCAATTCGGCATATGCCTCTTGGATATTCCCCTGATTTTTGTTGAAAAGCGGGAGTGGCATGCCAAGTTGTACATTGCCGATAAGATCATCCGATTCGGTATCCTGTGACAGGCCGACGACAGAGAGCAGATTCGGATGCATTGCCGATTTTGCTTGTGACAAGAGAGTTCGTTTCCAGGCGACGTTTGCATACGCGCGCTTTAATTGGGGGCTACGGGCATAAATTTGCTGGATAATACGATCCCACTCCAGGGGCGTAAGTTCCGGTTGCAAATCACCTTTCAGGGTTCGCGGCGTGAGGGTTGGTGTTCCCAGAAGACTTACAAGTCTTCGCCAGGCAGCGAGATAGCGATTGCGGGCATTACCGACTGCGATATGTGCCGCATGGGCTTGGATACGGGCTTGCAGGACGTCGTGATAAGCCACTAATTGTGCATCGTATAGTTGTTGCGTTTTGTCGAGCTTTCTTTGACTCAGTGAATGAACCTCTTTTGCAAGCGTCTGTGCACGCTCACCGATCAGAACATTAAAGTGCTCACACCGTACATCATTAAGTACTTTCAGTTGTTGCATGGCAGCATTCTGATGTGCCAGTGCGACCTCGCGGCTACCAACAGCCCGAGCGAGCCGTTGCTTCTGTCGCCGGACAAATTCTTGATTGACAAAAAATCCCTGCTGGCCGGGCGAATTTTGGTCTCCAATCTCTTGTCCCTGATAACCTGCGATCGGATTCGGAGCGAGTGTCGATTGGATAAACCGCCCGCTCGCGGCACTGACCTCGGCCGCACTTTGTGCGAGTGTCGGGTTGTTGGCAAACGCGATGGTCTCCAGGTCGATCAGGGAAAGGTGGGCATTGGACTCAGGCAAAATGGTCTCTGCCTGGATCTGCTGGGGTTGGTAATGCGGAGTTGCTGGAAAATCATCGGACGGCGATGGCAGCCGCTGCGGCGATTCGTTCGTTGGCATCACCGAAGCGGGGTGAGGCAACCGTTCTATGGCAGGCGCCGGGGCAGGCGACGGNNCNTGGCGACGGGGCAGGCGACGGGGCAGGCAACTCGGCGGCGGGTGACGTCGCAACGATCCCGCAAAGCACCGCCAGCGATGCGGATTGCACGAGGAAAGTCGTACGCCGAAATGGGAAAAAAGCTGCCACCAGTNNNTCTGCCAGATTCAGGATTGAACGGATGANAAAAACGACATAACGCACCGTATAGCGCCCCTATCGACCTTCTTGGTCCAGCTTCTTTGCCCATTTTNTTTGCTATCATTGACAGCGGATGATTTCAGCCGGTCAACCGTTCGCAGGTGCCTTGTAAATGGCCTTTTGGCGTCTAAGTTGAGTCGNTGGGCAAAAAAATATTTCGAATGACTTCGAATGACTTCGAATGAAGGTTCAGCGTTATGCAAGATGGTGTGCAGGCACAGGGACCGCTCCGACCGCTTGATCCTCTGGCCGAGTTAATGCTCCTCGATACGCGGCCCCGATATCCGATGGGCTTTTTTGTCGAATGTGGCTGCGAAGGCCCCCTCGACCGGGAAAGACTACGGCGTGCTCTCAATGTGGTGGTAGCGCGGCACCCGAATGCTCAAAGTCATATTGTATGGAAGGCCGGTCGGCCATTCTGGAAATCGACCACGTGCGGTCCAAAGCTCTTCTGGGATCCGGTCGCCGAGGGCACCCATCCTTGGCGGCCCTTTGATTTAGTCACCGAATCAGGCTTGAGATTGATTGTTTTTCCAGAACATCACCCAACTGCAACGGCCTGGAAGATCGTACTCTTCGGTCACCACGCAGTGTGTGATGGATTAGCCGCCTGCGAATTATTAGGTGAAATNTGGACCCACTATGCGGATAATCCGCTGCCTCCTCTTGCGACTCTCGAAGATGCACCGACTGATTCANNTTCGGAAAAAGAGAATCAATCTGTNGGTAGCGAAAAAGAAGAGACACCCATTGCTCANAGGCTTTCGGCCGTTTTTGCCGAAGCACTGCNTTTTTTAATATTTTNTCCGNNGGCACTTGGTCGTTTANNNGTTCCNGCACCANCNCGTNTACCACTNGANNTNGAGAATGCGAACAGCAGCGTTCGGTCATCAGAGTTGCCACCGTATCGACTCTGCGCATTCACGGAAGATCAAATTCGNACGCTACGATCAATCGCNGATGAAAGATCGGTGACCCTCAACGCANTGATNCTTGCNGCGTCNATCCGCGTCTTTGCCGCGTGGAANAAAGAAGCNACCGGAGCGAAAGGTGGCATTCGCGTCACCATGCCGGTGAGTCTCCGTCAGGATGAACTTCGTCGCCCTGCTGAAAATCGTATCGGTTATGCGTTTCTGGATCGCAAGTTTGCTGACTGCCAGAATCGTGAAGAATTAATTCGCACACTTGCCGAGGCAAGTGTATGGATCAAGGAATCAGGGGCAGCTGGGATGTTTATTACAGCGTTGGGGATTCTGAGAAAAATACCGGGCTTGTTATGGCTGATCCTTCGCCTGCCGGTCTGTTTTTCCACCGCGGTAGTCAGCAATTTAGGAGACGCCCAGCGATCCATGCGAGCCGACCTTCCCGGTTCGCAGCAGGGCCAGGTGGCTGGAGATGTGGTGATTACGCACGTGGTTGGGGTGCCTCCGGTACGCCCGCGAACCGCCGCCTCGATGGGAATCGCTCGGTACGGAGACCGGCTCTGGCTGTCATGTTTGGCTGATGAAAGAGTCCTCGGTCCATCGGCCGCGAAGCGTCTCCTTGCGGCAATCCATACCGAGTGTCTAGCAAGTGCCGGTAAAACCTAAGAGAATCACCCCCTGCTTTCGACTCTTTTGGGTCCCCCGGAGTGGTAAATTCTTCCTTTCCGTTCTAGTCGCAACCCCTTGAATCGGAGAGGGTTTCCGTTCAGACTGGAAGGCCTGTTGAGAGATGATGTCACTGGCTTGAATCTTCTCGGCAGGGCAACCTCGGCCCGAACCTAAGGGAGGGCGTTGCCGCCACGGATGGGTGCTGTTTTACGTGCACCGATGCACCCCTACCACTCATTCGATTTCTACGCCGAATCAGATATCAGATCGTGAGCCCACCTAGTGTAACTGCGTGTGGGCAGATGGTCGTCTAAAGCAGAAGGATTTTCAAGGTGCAAGAACCACTTGCGATCGTTGGTATGTCGTGCCGCTTGCCCGGCGCGGATGGTTTACAAGCGTTCTGGGATCTTATTTCGAAGGGGAACGTTGCCTGGGGCACGCTGCCTGAAGAGAAGTTGCCTCGCGATCTTTATTTTCATCCCGAAAAAAATCAGCGTGGTAAAAGTTATTCCGAACTCGGGGCATTGATCCCTGACCGCAGGGTTGATGACGCAAAGTGTCCGATCACCGAAGAGATGCGTGCCCGCTATGACATTGCGCATCATTTGTTTCTTGAGGTAGCATCGCTCGCCTGTCGCGATGCAGGTCTCGATCCTTTTGCAATGCCGGGCGGTCTGCGCACGGGAGTCTATCTCGGACACACCGGGGGTAGCAGTCGGATAAACGATCTCATCTATGCGTCAGGCATCGATCAGACGGCTCCGTTTTTCTCGGATCTCGCCGAAGCCGTTGAAATCTTGGGTGACGACGCAGAGGCGGTGGCAGCGGCAGTGACCGACGAGATTCGCGCACGGTATCCGGGTCGAAGGCCGGGTGAGACGATTGACCTGCAGCCCCTGGGGGGCGCAAAAATTGTTCATGAAGCACTCAAGCTCGAAGGGCCCTATCTCGTTGTGGACGCCGCCTGTGCCTCATCGCTACAGGCGCTGGCCATCGGAGCTCGGTCGCTGCATGCGGGCGGGATTGATCAGGCGATTGTAGGCGGAGCCTCCTATTATAAATCAGACAGTCACGTCGTCTTTTCAGCCGCGCAGTCGGTGAGTAACAACGGTTCTTATCCATTCGGCCAGGAAGCCGATGGACTGGTCACGGCCGAAGGTTATGTCGCCCTGGTGATCAAGACACTTTCGCGCGCCGTTGCCGATGGCGACCGCATCCGTGCCGTGATTCGGGGCCTGGGAATATCAAGTGACGGGCGGGGTCGTAGTCTGTGGGCTCCCCGTAGTGAAGGTCAAGTTCTCGCGGTGCAGCGAGCCTACGGCGACATGCAGGAACTGGCGGAAGTCGACTACATGGAGGCGCATGCCACCAGCACGCAGGTCGGTGATGCGACAGAACTCAGCGCACTGGCATCACTGGTGAGCAAAAATATCCGTCCCGGGCACCAGATTCCTCTTGGCAGCGTGAAGGCCAATATTGGTCACACTCTAGAGACCGCAGGCTTGGCGAGCTTGGTCAAGGTTGTTCTCGCGATGGAGCATGGTCAAATTCCACCCGGTTCAACTTGTAAGACACCCAACGAAGATTTCGATTGGGAAGACGGACCATTCACCCTTCCGCGCGCACTCGGCCCCTGGCCGCGCTCTGTGTCTGGAGTGCGAACTGCCGCAGTCAATGCCTTTGGGATCGGGGGGCTGAATGTCCACGTTGCGCTACGTGAATATCAGGCCGTTGAAAAAATACAGCCCATTGAAGCGACCAGTCCCGAACCTGTTGCGATCATCGGTGCCGGTTGCGTGCTGCCCGATGCGCTCGATCGCGAAGCTTTTTTCGCACTTCTTCAAAACGGTCGATCAGCGATTGGTTCGGTGCCCGAGGATCGCTGGGATGCGGATAGGGCGCTTGATCCCTCCGCGCCGCAGACCCATCACACAACGGCCGCACTCGGCGGATTCGTCCGCGGGTTCGAATACGATTGGCGTAGGCACAAGGTGCCACCGAAACAAATTGCTGCCGCGGACCCGCTACAGTTTATGTTACTGGAGTCAGCCGATTCAGCACTGGCTGATGCGGGCTTGCTCGAGAAAGATTTTGACCGGACGCGAACCGGGGTGATCGTCGGCACGATGTTTGGTGGAGATTTTAGGAATCAGCTACAGATGGGACTTCGGCTTCCGGAGACCGGGCGCATTTTCCGCAGGCTTCTGCATGATCGCGGAGTGCCTTTGGGCGATATTGAACGCATTATTGCAGCATACGAAGAAAAAGTACTCAAGCGGTATCCATCGCTGGTTGATGAGACCGGGAGTTTCACGAGCAGTACACTGGCGAGTCGCTTGACCAAGACCTTTGATTTAATGGGCGGTGCGCTCGCGTTCGATGCCGGAAATTGTTCTGGTGCGATGGCGGTTGCCGCGGCGCTCGATATGCTCCGCAGTGGCGAAAATGACATGGTGCTTTGCGCAGCGGGTGATCGGTATCTCGATTTGGCAGCCTTTGAAGATTTATCTCTTTCCTCTCGCCTGGCCGTTGAGCCGACATCACCGAGTGGCAAAAGCCAGGGTATGGTTCCGGGTGAGGGCGCGGTGGTGCTGGTACTCAAGCGGCTTTCAGATGCGGTGGCTGCAGGTGATCCGATTCGCGGCGTGATCCGTGGAGCGGCCGTGGAATCGGCTCGTACGCCACATGAAGCGACGCGTAACGCTATCGGCGAGGCCACGCGGCAGGCAAAGGTTTCTTCCCACTGGGTGGGCGCTGTTGAAGTCGCGGGAAGCGGTGATGTACGTGGACAGCAACAGCAAATGGAGGTACTTGCCGATCAGTATGGCGATGGCCCAGGTAGCAAAACCGGGGGAACCGCATGCGGATCGCTCGATGGAATTGTCGGGCATACGGGTGCAGCCGCCGGGACAGCCGGTGTGCTGAAAATGACGTATGCCCTTTCCGGTGGCATGATGCCGGTGAACGTGGGAAGTGCAGAAGATATCGGCAGCCGTCTTCAGGCCTCACCGAAGCGGGCGCTACCAATTGTTGCCGCCGATCCCAACGGATACCGCGCAGCGACGGTCACAGTTGCCGACGAGAAGCAGGTAGGACACGTCATCATCGACAATGGAAAGCCTCTTCCGCAGCAAGCACGATCGACGCAAGTCAATCAGCCTCTCCGTACAGCCATGCCAAAAACAGAGGGTCGCGTTGCGGCGCTGTTTCCCGGACAAGGTTCGCAGTATACCGACATGTTTCGCGATTTGGTTGCGACTTCTCCAGAAGCGCGCGTTGCGATGGAGCGGATTGATCAATTGGCCCGGCAGTTGGGCGAGAAAACCCTTGCGGATATCGCCTGGAAACGTGACAACATGCTGGGTGTGGGAGTCTGGGAAACGCAGTGGGCAATCTATCTTGGCGATCTTTTCGCCTGGGAGGTTCTGCGTGACATGGGGATGCGTGTCGATGTAATTGCTAGTCACAGTTTTGGCGAGTTTCCATCGCTTTCGGCGGCAGGCGCGTGGACTGCGGAAGTCGGCGGTCGCGCCGCGCGATGTCGGGGTGATGCGGTCGAGCAGGTCGGCCCCAAAGATGGTGCCATGCTCTCCGTACTCGCATCGCGGCGTAAGGTCAAGGAAATCCTGACTCCGTTTGAAAATAGCGTTTGGGTGTGTGCCGAAAATAGTCCCGATCAAGTGGTGCTTGGGGGGCAAAGCCAGAATGTGGAGGCGGTTGAAGCGGTTCTCGAATCGAAGAAAATTCATTTCAAGCGGTTGGCAGTCCCCTGCCCTTACCACACCCCGCTCCTTGCTGCCTCCGCCCTCAAGCTTTCTCTAGGCATTAGTTATCTAACTATCAATGTTCCGGAAATTCCCGTTTACAGCAGCACCACCGCCGCGCGTGTTTTGGATACCGGCGCGATACGCGAAAGTTTGGCGAGGCAGATGACCGAAACCGTGCAGTGGGTCGGTGTGGTCGAGCGGTTGTACGAAGAAGGGGTGCGGACATTTGTCGAAGTGGGGCCACTGGGTGTCCTCAGTGGACTCGTGCGCCGCGTGCTGAAAGGAAAAACCGACATCCAACTGATCCAGTTCGATCAGAAGTCAGAGGCCGCACCTCAGGTGATTGCCCGGCTCCGCAAGCAGTTGGCGGCCGCCGGTGCGTTAGAGGACAAAAAACAAGAGAAAAAACAAGACATTACAACACAAGAGGAATCGATTGAGGTCGTTATGCAACACGAGGAAGAGAAAAGAGAGAAGAAAACAAGTATTGTCGCTTTCGATGCAACCGAGCGGAGACGTGCACGAAACCGATCGGGCGGCAAGGTCAAGCCAGTTGCGACGACACAAAAAGAAAACCTGCAGCCAGAAAAAGCAAAACCTGTTGCCGTCGTCGTTGCCCAGCATGCCGAGGCCACGACACCGGGGTCTCCCTCATTCGGGAGTACGGGGAGTAATGGAAATGGACATGTACCGCAGACCGCTGCCAAAGAGCAAGCCCTGACTGCCTCACCGGGTGTGACCACCGGATCGCGTCTACGACCGACCGGTGAGGGGGATTCGCTGGCCGGAATTTTAAGCCGAATGTATGCGGAGTATGGCGTAGTCCCGCCATTAGCCGAATCACCGGCCGGCGCTGTGGATCGTTTTTGGCGGGCACTTGCCGAGATGTTTGATCTTTCAGCCGCAGACCGGGAGCGTGTGATGGGGGCGACCGATAGTGACGCTCTTGTGCGTTTGCTCACCGGTGCCGGAGGGAAGGCTGAATGGCTCGATGCCACGCCTGCAGCCTCGCCCAAAGTGGTGCCCTCCGCTTCGCCATCACCTGCCGTTCCCGTTTCTCTCGACAGCGGTCAGGTCGCTACAGAGATTGAAGCGTTCCTGATCGATTTTGTGGTCGAACAGACCGGTTATCCCGAAGAAATTATTGAGTTGGATGTGGATC
>NHBP01000049.1:31167-58012 GCA_002168195.1 Planctomycetaceae bacterium TMED10 | reverse complement strand
CAAACGGTGATACTTCCAACGCCTTAAATCACGCGCATCCTGAGGGGCCTCGAGCCAGCCCACACCAGCGCCGGGGCCTTTAGAGGAGACGACCAGATCGACCCCATGCCGGCCATCGATATCCTGGGGAAGGGCAAACATCCAGGCTTGTTCGCCTTCGGTCGCAGGAATCGGACGCGTGCGCCACATTGCCTCCTTGAGATAATTTCCTGGCGACCGCGGGGCCCAGTGCACAAACATGGTTTTTATTGCCCCTTCGCAACTGCTCACCACATCCATCGCACCATCTGCGTCGAGATCGACAAACACCGCATCTTCAGGCGACGCCACTTTTCCGACTGTCACGTGTGGCCAAGGCTGCTTGGCCCGCTTGGGCCCGGGATGGATGTAAACTCGCACCATGCCCCCTTCCTCCCACGGGGTGACCAGATCCGGCAAGCCGTCTTGGTTGACATCCGCCAAGCGGACGCCATCGGCACCCTGCGAGCTATTATCAATCGTGTGCCGCAACCATAGTTCACGGGCAGACGGTTCACGGGCAGACGCATAGCTCGCCATCAACAACACGATCAGCAGAGGTTTGGCTATACTTACCATGACATACCATGACATAATTATTTTTTGAGCATGATTTTTTGAGCATAGATGAAAGTATCCACGCAAGAGCAGGGGGCATTACCAGACACTAAACTGTCACCATCGTCCAGCATTGTCGAGTAGACTCCCGGGGCCCGAGCGGATTTCATCTACCGTCAACGAGCGATGCAGCATCACAATAGACGCAAAAATGCAACCAAAAGGCGCGTTTTCTACCTCGCAATTTCCTTGATACGACTGCAATTTCCGTTAAACTAGAGGAGGCCAGTAATTAACAGGGGAAGCTCGTGCGACGTTTCGTTCTTATTTGGGTGGTTGCCGTCAGCTGCGCGTCGGTTGCATCGGCGCAATTTTCGCCCATTCCACTTGGCAGCCACAACCCGTTGGGCGTGCCGGATTATCTTGAGCCGGTCGGCGATGTGATTCCCTTGGAGTTTTATGATTGGCTGGATGTACAACTCCCCGAAATGACCCCTCTCGATCTTGATAGCCTGCCACCGTCGGTCGGACAGGAAATTCACTTTACGGAGCCATCCGATGTCTGGATGACGTTTGTTCACGAAGGCGCTGGAATGCGCAACAGCGTCGGATATTACACCTACGATACGGGATCTCCACCTCATAGGCCTGAAGTGATCGATTCGGCCTATTCGGTGTTCCCAAATTTTTCAGCCGTGGACAGCGGCGGCGGTTTAGAGTCGGGCGATAAAGTGTATCTGGGAAATTTTGCCGCCGGGACCAGTCTGGGCACCTATTTGACCCAAAACGGGTGGAATACCTCTGCCATGGACACGTTCTTTGCCACCGCATTTTTCAATCCCGAATCTGATCCGGCACTCAGGCGGCACGTCGTCTCAATCTATAACGAAGAATATGATCTTTTCGCGACGAGCTTTGAAGACATCAACCGCGAAGGGAATAGTGACGACGATTTCAACGATGCCGTCTTTTACCTCACCATCGAGGGCGAGGCCTACACCGGGGCCCAGACCGTTCCCGAACCTTCAGCGCTGCTTCTGGCCTTTGCGGGCCTTCTGCTTTTCGCCCTGCAGCGACGCCGAATCGCCTAAGAGAGCGATCACTCGCTGTTCGTTGAAAGACGAAAGAGAATAATTCCGTGAATATCATCGGCGCAATCTTTCGACAGTATTGGTCGCAAATTGCTGCCATTGTGGTTTTTATCCTTGCCGCGCTACGCTATTGGCGACTAGGAAATCATCTGAACGACTTGCACATCACGTGGATCTGCAGTGCGACTGCCGGGCTTTTATTTATCCTTATTGGCCAAGAAACGTGGTGGGAACCACTTCCCGACTCCATGCGATTAACAAAAGACCCCAACTGGATGCGGCGACGTTCCTATGCTTATCGATCCAAAACCGGGCCTATTCTCGGGGCTGTTTTACTGATTGTCGCGACGACCGCACTGTATCGCCTATAGTCTGCAGCAAATCGTCACCACAAGATGCGATGAACCAATCAGTCGGCCGCACCCTCATACGGCACCAGTGCGTCACGCTTTAAATCCACAATCCGTGATGTGACGTCTGTTTCAGCAAAATCGCTCTCACTCTGATAAGCCCGAAGCCCGAATACCGGGAGCATCGCAAAGAGATGATCAAAAATGGTCGCCTGAATATCTTCATAGAATGCCCATCGCGTATCGGTCGTAAAACAATACAACTCAATCGGCAGACCGGTAGGCGTCGGTTGCAATTGACGCACCAGCAGGGTCATCCCTGTGTGATGAATCTTCGGGTGCTGCTGCAGATAGGCAAGCACATACTGCCGAAAGAGACCACTGTTGGTGATTCGCAGACCACCGGCACACTCAGGGTTTCCCTCCACCGACTGCTGTTCCAGAGTCAGTGCCTGGTCCATCAGCGGGATGCTTACAATTTCCTCCAACTCGCTCTTGGCAAGCATCCGGATCGATCGCTGATCCAGATAGATTGACCTCTTGATCCGCCGACCACCCGCATCAAACATGCCCCGCCAATTAATAAACGCACTCTGAACCAGCGTGTAGGTCGGCAAACTGGTAATCGTCTTATCAAAATTCTGCACCTTGACCACGTTTAACGAAACTTCGGTCACATAGCCGTCGGCCTCGGAGCCCTTCACTGAAATCCAGTCGCCTACCCGCACCAGATCACCGGTGGTCACAATCACATTTGCAAACATCGAAAGGAGCGTNTCACGAAAAACGATAAGCAGCACTGCCGACATCGCACCAAGCGCGGTGACAAAATAGATAGGCGATTTATTCATCAGCACTGAAATCACAAGGATAATCGCGATGCTATAAACGACAAACGAACCCACCGTGATATAACCGGCAAATGCATTTTTTCGATTGATTGTTGGCAGACTCGAATAATAGGCATCTGCAAGNCGCGCAATTCGGATCAGCATGTGCGCCACAATCACAATAAACATCGAGCCGATGACCCGGTGTGCAACAACAACAAAGTCTTTATCGAGGTTAGGCAGCCAATCGACCGCAACGTCAATGGCAACAACGGCCACAACGCTTGCCATNCTTCCAAGGATGCGACTTTCGATGATTTGATTAAAATGAACACTCTTTGAGGCAAATTGGCTCTTTGCAATCGGCCTGAAAATCAGGAACCTAAAAACCAGATAAATCAGCCACAGCGTCAACAGCAATCCGGCAATCACGATCGGGTAGAGAAAAAAGTGCGATTGCGTTCCCCGGGCAATTTCCCGGAGCCAGTTGGACAAAGAACTTGCGAGAAGCACACCTGGAAAAAAATTTGGATCGCCGCCCGAGAACATGCAAGTCTCCTTTACTGCATCAAGCCATGCTGGTTGATGTTTTTTTTACGAACTCCGCTGAAACCGATCGGTCGCGTTTCCTGCAACGCTCCCTAGTGTAACGCATCTGCGAGCATGCGAAATGAGCAAACGCACGCCGAAAACAACCATGATCTCCTGGCAACACGCTGCCGGTAGCCAAAACAGGCTCGGGCTGCGGTCGAGCAAAAACGAAAACCGACGTAAGACGTCAGGCCGCAATCGTGCCACAAGCAGGCCACAAGCCGCAACGATCTGCGCCATGTCGAAAAACGCTTTTTTGACCCCCGGTCTTGTCGGATNCGATGCGAAACCTAAAGTACCNCANATCCCCCACACCAANCGTGCTCAAAGGAGATTCCATGGGCCACTTCGCCATCGCTGGAGGCAGCCGCGGTATCGGGCTGGCGATCAGCAAAAAATTGATTGCACTCGGACATTCTGTGACTGTCTTTTCACGTGAAGCAGGAGAAATTCNATCGATCGAAAGCGCTGAGCACATCGTTCACGACTTTGCCAGTGCCGACGAAATACCGACCGCACATCTCACCGGCCCATTGGACGGAATNGTCTATTGCCCCGGGTCGCTCGATCTTGCCCCGGTCCATCGCGTGAAACCAGAGTCGATGCGCACCGCTTTTGAAATCAATTGCGTCAGTGCCATTCGCTTCCTGCAGGCGGCACTTCCGGGGCTCAAAGCCTCGACCGAGAAAACGGCGAGTGTCGTATTACTCAGCACCGTGGCAGTCGCTCGGGGGCTGGCGATGCACACCTCCATTGCCGCGGCCAAGGGAGCGCTCGAAGCGGTATCGCGGACACTGGCCGCCGAACTGGCACCCAAAGTGCGCGTTAATTGTGTCGCCCCGGCGCTTACTGAAACGGATCTGGCTGCCCGGTTTTTTACCACCGACGAAAAGCGAGCGGCGATGAACGCCATGTATCCGCTGCAGCGAACGGGCACTCCGGATGATATCGCCGAAGCGGTCACCATGCTGCTTCTGCCAGGTAGCGATTGGATCACCGGTCAGACGCTCGGCGTCGATGGCGGGATGGCCCGCGTACAGAAATGACCGAGGCTGCACCGGCAAGACATGGCAGTGTACGCTCGCATCGGTTCCCCTGCTGATCGTGTNNAATTGCTTGAATTCCCGCAAGTTTCAGGTAGACTGCGAACCTCGTAATGGTCGCACGGATCGATTCGCCAAATCAACAACATGTAGCAATGAGGAATCCTATCTTTCATGGCCACGTCACCACGCATTTTAGCCTTCGCCGGAAGCACTCGAAGCGACAGTTGGAACCAACGCATTTTNAANATTGCGGCCGAAGGGGCGACCGANGCNGGNGCAACGGTCACGCACATTGAGCTTCGGAATTATCCGTTACCACTGTTCGATCAAGACCTCGAACAGAACGATGGGCACAGTGAAAATTCGCACGCGCTGAAAAAACTTTTTGCCGAGCATGATGCCTTGCTGCTGGCTTGCCCGGAATACAATAGTTCGATCACGCCGCTGCTTAAAAATACGATTGACTGGGTTTCTCGTCCCCTGGCAGATGAACCACGACTCGCCGCATTCAGCGGAAAAATCGCCGCCCTCATGAGTGCATCGCCCGGTGGCCTCGGCGGACACCGTGGACTGGTCCACGTACGGTCCATCCTCAGCAGCATCGGCGTCCTGGTGCTCCCACAGCAGGTTAGCATTCCACACATCCACCAGGATTTTGATCCCAAGGGGAACATGACCAATGCGGAGCACCGGGAGGGTCTCCTCGCACTGGGGCGTCAAATTGCCGAGGCTACGGCAAGGTTTCTCGACTGAAAACCCAAAGTGCGGACCGACCGCCGCCCGCATGTTTGCCCTTCAGCCAGCGGTCATTTCTTGCCAAACGTCTCCCAGGCGTGCTAGCACCTCCTCTATCTTCACAACCTTGGGAAGGATGGGCGAACTGTACGGCGCACAGTGGCCGTCCCTGAAGAGGGTCTTCTTCCGGGGCCGATGAACAATTCATTCCGATCTCATCTCGCTTTACGTCAATTTCCATCTCTCCTCAGACCGGGAGCATTGCGTGGACCAGAGTGCGCACCAGGCCCATCGTGGACAGACCATTGATCGCATCTACGATGTGCGGTCTTCTGGTGTCGGTCGGGTCGTGGCCATTCTTCTCGGCATCCTCCTGGTGCCCACGTTGGCAAACGCCTCTGAGGCCCGACGCACTGCGTTGGTTCGTGCGGTCGAAGGAGCTCGCGATGCGATCGTGAATATCCGGGGGCAGAAATTGGTGCCCACGCGAACGGCCGACCGGGGTGAGAGCCAACGACGGGTCAATGGAATGGGAACCGGAGTCATTTTGGATCGTCGTGGCTACATTGTCACAAACTTTCATGTGATCGATGGTGTCTCCACCATCAATGTGACACTCGCCGATGGTACACATTCGGTAGCCACGCCTATTTCTCACGATCCGAAAACCGATCTGGCAATCATCAAGATTAATCCCGGTAGTCGATCACTCCCCACGATTCAACTGGGCACATCCCGTGATTTAATGCCCGGCGAAACAGTGATCGCCGTTGGCAACGCCTATGGATACGAACACACGGTAACGCGAGGCATTATCAGTGCTTTGCACCGAACGGTCCAGGTCAGCGATGTACAGTATTACCACGATCTGATCCAAACCGATGCCAGCATCAACCCTGGAAATTCAGGTGGTCCGCTTTTGAATATTGACGGCGAACTGGTCGGAATCAACGTCGCTGTCCGGGTGGGTGCTCAGGGGATTGGGTTCGCGTTGCCCGTAGATAAGGTTTTGATGATTTCTGCAAACTTATGCAGTTTGCGGCGTCTCGAAAATCGCACGCATGGCATCAACTTCAAGCCGGTTGAAGATCGCGATAAAGGCTTGCTTGTATCGAGTGTGGAAGCGGGCAGTCCCGCCGATCGAGCCGGCCTCGAATCCGGCGATCGCATTGAAAGCATCGGCGCAGCAGATTTAGAGTGGCCGGTCGAACTGGAAATCGCGCTGCTCGGTCGGCAAGGTGGACGGAACATTCCCCTCTCGGTGCACCGCGACGGTGAAGCGATTGAGCTCGACTTGGTCCTCTCGGCAACCTCTCCGAGGATCGCCAAAGCGAAAGAACCGGATCGAGCCTGGAGTCAATTGGGACTGCGACTGCAACCACTTTCAGCGAACCAGCTCCGCGACACCTCGAACAGTAAATATCGCGGTGGACTGGCGGTAATGGCCGTCCGACCTGGGAGTCCTGCCGAATCACAGGGCATCCGTCGCGGTGATGTGCTGGTCGGGATGCATGTTTGGGAAACGGTCTCGCTGGACAACGTTTCGTACGTGCTGAAACAAGATCGGATCACCAATAAAGGCCCGTTGAAATTCTACATTCTACGGGGCAATCAGACCCTCTTCGGGCACCTCCAAGTGGCAGGCAGCCCACGTCCGGCCGTCAGTCGGTAGCCTCCAAGAGCAACAGCCATCTGCGGGGCGTTTGACGCTCTTTGTGCGGCGTCATAAACTCTTTAACGAACGAATCGATCCCTGCCGACAGTACACCTCCCATGGAAATCGAGTTTATTCGCTCGCTGCGAAAACGGTTGCCTCACAGCCCTCAACTAGCGGTGGGCCCGGGAGATGATGCTGCAATCTTGCACCCGGATGGTTCGGTCGTCACCTGCGATCTACTCTGCGACGGAACGCATTTTTCGGTTGGCACCGACTCGGCGCTGAGCATTGGTCGCAAAACCCTGGCCGTGAATCTGAGCGATCTGGCGGCCATGGCAGCGCAGCCGATTGCCGCGTTTCTTGCCGTTGCGCTTCCTCGCGATGAAGCGAGCATCGCCGAGAATCTCCTCGACGGAATGCTTCCGCTGGCCGAGCAATTCGACGTCGCGTTGGCCGGAGGCGATACAAATGTGTGGGATGGACGGCTCGTAGTGAGCATCACGCTGATTGGACGATGCCCCCACCAACCGCTTTTGCGCAGCGGAGCCAAACCGGGAGATCATCTTCTCGTTACCGGCGTGCTCGGTGGTAGTCGAATGGGGAAACACTTTGATTTTACGCCACGCATCGCAGAGGCCTTGTATCTTCAGAAGCATCATACGCTCCATGCGGGAATCGACTGCAGCGACGGACTCTCCCTGGATGCAGCTCGTCTGGCCGAAGAGAGTGGTTGTGGCGTGGCGATTGATCTTCCGGCGATTCCCCTCTCAGGGGCCGCCAGGGAAATGGCGTCGAAAGATGATACACTTTCTGCGACCGACCGTGCGCTCGGTGATGGCGAAGACTTTGAGCTCTTGCTGGCGGTACCCGCCGATGAGGCAAAGGCACTCATTGCTGCACAACCACTCGCGACACCACTGACGAAAATCGGCACTTTTATCGAGGCCCCAGGACTCTGGCAAGGAACCGAAAATTTCCGTCCGCTCCCTGTCACCGGATACGAACACCGCATTTAACATGACCGAATTCTTTTTTTTTGATGCCGATAGTCACCAAGCCACCGAAAGACTCGGTGTTGCCTTGGCAGAAACGTTGACAGCCGGCAACACGGTGGGATTAGTCGGAACACTGGGAAGCGGAAAAACGAAACTCGTCCAGAGCATTGCGGTGGCGCGTGGCATCGATCCGCAGCGCGTTGTCAGCCCCACTTACGTCATCCTGCACGAATATCCCGGGCCGATCACAATTTTTCATTTCGATCTTTACCGGGTGGCCGATGAAGATGAGTGGGATGAACTGGGCGCCGATGAAATTCTCGAGCAGGGTGCGATCACGCTGATCGAGTGGGCCGACCGGTTTCGAGCCTGCATGCCCGCGAATTGGCTAGAAATTAAGATTGAGGTTCTCAGCGAAGAGCAACGCCGTTTCACCTTTGTGCCGCATGGGGAGCAATGGCCGCCTTTGATCGATGCCCTCCGCTCAAAGCTCACGCCGTAACTACTGCTTTAAATCGTCGATAAAACATCCAATGGCTTTGGTCGTCGGCACCTCGACCGTACGGCCCGCGAGCACCGCGTCCAGCGCAAGACTTAGATCCTCCCGTGTGGGCGACTGCCGGGTTTTACCAAAGTCTACAAAGCGATCATCAATCCGTCCCCGGTAGACCACATTGCCCTGCGGATCAACGACGACCGCCTCCGGTGTCACGCGGGCACTCACTTGCTGCACAAAATGATGATCAACGTCGCGAACTGCAGGACTCGAATATTGATATGCCTCGCGGTGCCTGACAATTTCGTCCGGCGACTGCTTTGGATCGACGTAGACGAGATAGAAAGCGACATCACGTGACGAAAATTTATCGTACATCCGCCGGATCGTCGGCGCATAGCGATTGGAGATCGGGCAATCGGTTCGGGTAAAAAGAAACACGGTTGCCGCGTGATTTTGTGGGCGGATCGAAATGGAACGGCCCTGCAGATCCCATAGTTGGACATTTTTCAGCCGCTTGTCGCCGGTTCGGTCTGCTGTCGCCGTTGGCGAGGTTGCAATGTTTGTCCCACATCCGAGCAGGTAACCAAAACACACAAAAACAATCCCCGAAACAGAACACCTCGGCGAAAAAAATATTCTGGNTTTCACGATTCACCTCGCCTCAAGGGATACGCCGGATGCATTGCAGTCGATGCTCAGCTTATCACAAACCCACCCGGCAATCGCACCGCAAATGCAGGGCGATTAGGCGACATTCGCAAACGGTCTGGNCCCGATAAGATCCGCAATGGCCGCAGCCGAATCATTGGCTGCCTTCGGGAAGGCGAGATGGGACATGCTGCGACCCATAGCCACCCGGAGTGACTGATCATCCAACAAAGGGACGAGTCGCATACCGAGTTCGTCATCGAGCCTAGAGCCATGGTCGAAGGGATCNATCGTGATCGCTGCGCCNGCCTGTGTATAACAGCGGGCATTGACCCGCTCGCAATCCCCTGTGCTTAACGGAGCGGGGACTAGAACCGCCGGAACTCCCGTCACCGCCAATTCGGAAAGGGTTGCCCCGCCGGCACGCGAAACGACCAGATCGCTCCGCGAAAACCAACTCGGAAGATCATCAAGAAAAGGCACAACGTGTGCAGGGAGAGAAAACTTGCGGTAGAGTTCTCGCGTCGCTCCAACGTGATCAGGACCTGCCTGATGCACAATCTGCCAGTTCCGCACGAAACGACCGACTTTGTAGAGTGCTCGGGGAACCGCATGATTTAAATCCTGCGCACCCAAGGTACCGCCCGTGATCAAAATCCTCGAGCCTCGTGACTGCTCGGCAACCGCTTTTAATCGATGCAGTCGTACCGGACCGCCCGTAATCCGTACTCGTCTGGCGGACGTAAGACGATGACGCGAAGCAGCAAAGGAAAGACAAACCAACGACGCGGCGTGCGATAATTTCTGAGTCGCTTTTCCAGGGATCGCATTCTGCTCNAGCAGCGCCAGTGCAATACCCGCACTCGTTGCGGCTTTTGCAATCGGCAAACTTGACGCGCCCCCAAGTCCCACCACCGCCACCACACCGGTCTGCTGAATAAATTGACGAGCGTCACGAAAGGCTTGTCGCTGATCCTTCAAGTATTTCCAGATACCGCTCCAGGAAACAGGCCATGCAGGACAGGGGAGACCACGGTAGGCAAAGCCTGCCGCATGCACTTCCCTCCGTTCAATATGGCTTCCTGCGCCCGTGAAGGTGATTTGAATCTGCGGATGCAATTGACGAAGCGAATCTGCAACCGCAAGTCCGGGAAAAAGATTTCCACCTTTTTCGCCACCTGCGAACACCACGTGAGGCACCAGCCCAGAACCTTGAACGGTATGTTGTGGATTTGCATGCATAAAAATATTGTTTGCTTTGAGGATTCGCCCTACGCGGAAAAATTACCCAAGGACTCGATGAGGCCCTATCCCTCTAAAATAAAAGCACCCAGTCGCCTAAGAGACTGCGTGCCTAGTCACTTGGAGTTATCCGCTGTAAATCCCTGAGTCGCTGGGGTGGTTTTATAACCACCCCAGCGCCCAGTCACAAGTTCCATCGTGAAGCTACCGCTAGTCTGGTTGACCCAGAAACCGTAACGACTGGCGGATAATGTGCTCCTACCCAGGAGGAAGGGCAGCGATCAGGCCCCGCAACCTTCACGCTAACGATGAAACCTCAATAGTTCCACTGTCTTTTGCACTGCTTCGTGCGGTGCGGGGGTGAAGTACCAAATTCACATATCGGTGCCAAGGGCGATTTCTGAAGAAGTCGGAGAAGGTCTAAAAATTCTGTCGAATTCTGTTTTCCGCATCCACGACAAAATCGCGAC
Source organism: Planctomycetaceae bacterium TMED10 (assembly GCA_002168195.1). Lineage (GTDB taxonomy): Bacteria > Planctomycetota > Planctomycetia > Pirellulales > UBA7805 > UBA7805. The sequence continues at coordinate 47,282 of NHBP01000049.1, read as the reverse complement.
CCGCTGTCCTTGCCAGCAATCATGCGGCATGCCTCTCGCCACCAAACGATTCGCCCCAGCGGCCTGCACGCAAGCACCCGCGAGCCACTTCGCGATCATCAAACGGAAATCTCCGGTCACCAACAATCTGCCAGGACTGATGCCCGCGACCTGCAATCAATACACAGTCGCCAACCTCGGCTCCGGAGAGCGCAATTTCGATAGCACTGGCTCGATCCAGTTCAATCGTAAAGTCAACATCCTCGGGTATGCCACTCAAAATGCCATCGATGATGGCCTCTGAATTTTCACGTGCGGGATTGCCATCGGTGATAATCAGGCTGTCTGCATACTTTGCGGCCACCCCGCCCAAGTGCGAACGAAGTTCCCGATCACGTTCTCCCGGAGCTCCAAAAACGCAAATCAGGCGACCGGCTGTCGTTTCGCGTAGCGTGCGGAGGCTCGAACGCAAAGCAGCAGGCGTGTGGCCTCCGTCGACGAATAGTGCAAAGGGCTGGCCACATTCGATCCGTTCAAGATGTCCCGGGATGCGGTCAACTCGCTCCAGTCCGCGAGCAATCGTTTCAAGCTCGATACCATAGGCAAGACCCACTGCCGCAGCAGCCAGACAGTTATAAATGTGATGATCGCCAACTAGGTGGGTCCGCACCGGAATCGTCTCCGGGCCCCATTCGAGAAGAAAAGTCTGTTCACTCACGACCCGCTCGACGAGCGTTGCGGTGATCGATGCTGGATGCTTCATGCCGAAGGTAAGCACCGGGTGATGCAATTCTTCTTCGAACGCTCGGCACGTGGGATCGTCCGCGTTAAGCACCACCAAGCCCTCGGGACGGAGTTGCTCAAAAATACGCGATTTTCTAAGACGAAATTCTTCTTGATTGCCATTGGAAACCAGTTCAGCCTCATTCCAGCGGGTAATGCAGGCAACATCTAAATCAATACCGGCAGTCTGTCGTTGCACAATCGCCCGATCTGATAGTTCTAAGACCGCGTGTGAACAACCACCTGCCCGCATCCTGGCCAGATAATCGGCCATCACTGCCGGGCCCGGCGTGCTTTCGTCGGCGGGTGTTGTTTTTGCTCCATCGCAATAGCCAAGCGTATTGAGAATTCCACTTTGAAGACTTGCATGGCGAATCATCGATTGAATCAAACAGGTCGTGGTGGTTTTCCCCTCGCTGCCGGTAACGCCAACAACATTCAGGCGGCGACTGGGAAATCCGCTCAAGGCATGACACATTTGTGCATATGCAATACGGGTATCCGATACGATGTACTGCGGGATCGCTTGCGCGGGGACCAATCGCTCGGTGACCAGGGCGGTTGCACCTGCAGCTACCGCTTTGGCGACCTCCAGATGGCCATCGCCTTGCGTACCCAAAATAGCAACGTAAAGATCCCCATCTCGACAGTTGCGGGCATCAGAAGTGCACGATGAAAACCACACCTCTTCGGCACCGAATAAACGGCCCCCGGGGAAAATTTCTGTCAGGGGTAGACCGTGAACTTTTAGAAAACCGTGATTTTGCACTGTAGGCCTCCTTGCCTAAGCGGTTCATGGCATACGGGTCACCNAGAACCAGCTATTTCGTGTCAGCAGACCATCCTGTCTGCCCAATTTTCATTCCCTTGCTAATAGGCAAGTGAATTTGAAAAGCCAAATGTGTTCGAACAGNGGCAGACTGTCAAGTTGATCTGGACAAGACCCGATGATTAGAGAAAGATTGANTCGGTTTCGAGCAAGAAGTCGCATGACCGGCTGCCTGTAGTGCTGTCACTGCCACTAGCTTTCGCCCCTCACAATCGCGACGTGCTATGCATTGCAAGTCAACAAGAATAATTTCTGTGCTGCTGATTGGCAATTTTTCGAGCCGCGAATTCAAACCANTGAAGGTNTCTCTTCCGTCCTTCGCCGAGGTTAAGACGGCCACCTGCTGCGCAGAAGCGATCAAGTTACTCCAGCGTGATCGCGCTATTTTCGATCTTGCGNTCGTGGCCGAACGGTGGCCCGGAGAGCATTCACCGGGGCAACTTGATCAAATCCAACGTGCAGCGCCGATCACACGGATGGTGGCGATCAGCGGGAGTTGGTGTGAAGGACAAAAACGAAGTGGAACGCCCTGGCCCGGAATGCTCCACACAAGTTGGCACAATTGGCTTTCTCATTGGCAGGAAGATTTTATTCGATTGGCGGAAAATCGCCTACCGAGTTTCGGACTTCCAGTTGCAACAAGTGAACACGACCGAACNATGCTGCGCCACTTTCCAGCCCGGGTAGAGGGAAAGCTGATTGCGATCCGTAGTCAACGCGAAGACATGGCCGATATGCTTGCAGCGGCATGCCGCAGTCAGGGCTATTCGGCGGCGTGGCTCGATCCTCGCTATCCTCTACGCCTGGAGGGCCCCGATGCGATTTTATGGGAGGGGTCGCCTGATCAACTGCGTGATCTTCAAAATACACATCATCGCTATCGGCAAGCTCCGGTTTTAGCACTATTGGATTTCCCACGAATCGACGATCTGGAGCAGGCCACTCGGCTGGGCGCAGCTGAAATCCTGTCAAAACCGACTCACCTTGAGGATATGTTCGTGCGGTTGGCGGCACTCCTTGATGCGCAGCAAACAGCGGAAACAACGCCGAGCGTTGCTTGAATTTGACTGAATCGCGGGGTCTGACCGCAGGCACCGACTCCCTCCATTGACGTTTCTCAGGTAGGATGGGGGGACGGGCGTATCAACCCGTGTGGGTATCTGTGAGCGCCCGCATTTCCCNGTAAGCAAACCTCTGATGGCATTTGAATTATTGTGGCCGGAACATTTACTGACCAACTGAAAAATTCGGACTGCAAGGGAACGTACGCCCTGGTNAGCCTGGGATGCCCTAAAAATCTCGTCGACAGCGAGACGATNCTGGGACGACTTGAGNTNGAGGGCTACCGACTTGTCCCCGATCCGGAGCAGGCTGACTTTGCGGTAGTCAATACGTGTGGATTTATTGCCTCTTCGCGACGCGAGTCCTATGGGGTTATCGACGAAATGATCGCTCTGAAGAAACAAGGGCAACTGCGAGGATTAATCGTCTCTGGCTGTCTGGCCGAGCGGCAAAAAGAAACACTGCTTGCCGAAAGACCGGAAATTGATCATATCGCNGGAGTTTTTTCTCGAGACGAAATCGGACAATTAGCGGATCGACTCTTTGGCGATCTTGCCGAGCAGCGGGCCATTTTCCATCCTGCTCCACTCCAAGCTCTGAACGACCACGATCGGATGCGGATTACACCGCGACACTTCGCTTATCTNAAAATCTCNGAGGGCTGCGACCGTTTGTGTACCTTTTGCGCCATTCCGAAGATGCGNGGCAAACACGCAACCAAGCCGATCGAAGAAGTGGTTCGCGAGGCAACCGAACTGGCTGCAGATGGCGTCAAGGAATTAATCCTCGTAGCGCAAGACACGACTTATTACGGTCGTGATCTCTACGGTACAAGTCAGTTGACTGAATTACTCGAGCAACTGGAAAAGGTCGAGGGCCTTAAGTGGATTCGACTGATGTATNTGTACCCGATGTACTTCGACGATCGGTTGATCGACCATATTGCTAGCAGCGAGAAAATCATCCCCTACCTGGATCTCCCGCTACAGCACATCAACGATCGAGTCCTTCGTCGCATGCAGCGAAAGGTCAACCGAGAAGCAACCGAAATCCTGCTGGAAAAACTGCGATCGCGGATCGATTCCCTGGTGATGCGCACCACCATGATCACCGGTTTCCCCGGAGAGACAGAACCGCAGTTCCAAGAACTGATCGAATTCGTCCAGCAACAGCAGTTTGAAAGACTTGGCGTCTTCACTTATTCCCTCGAAGAGGACACACCTGCGGCCCGCCTGGATGGCCGTATCCCGGAAAACATTGCGGAAGAACGTCGCAATGCACTGATGGCAGCACAACAGGAAATTGCGTTCAACTGGAATGCTGCGCAAGTCGGAAAACAACTCGATGTCCTCATCGATCGGGCACATCCCGAAGAGCCCGATGTCTGGATCGGCAGAACGTATGCTGATGCACCGGACATTGATGGGCTTGTTTTTGTCACCGGAAAGGGAATAGGGGAAGGAGATATGTGTTCCTGCGAAATCGTCACCAGCCAAGGCTACGATTTGATCGCTATCCCCGCCGATCAGGAATAAAGGAATCGTCGCGTGAACCAAAACGTCTCTCTAAAAGCCGCGCTGAACGTCCCGAACCTTTTGACCGCTATTCGTCTGTTTCTATCGATTTTACTTTTTTTATTCATTGGAATCGCGCAATCCGAATCGATCGACGCGGCACAACAATCGACTTGCTACTGGATTGCTCTGGTGCTGTTTGCAATTGCCGCTGGCACCGATTGGGTCGACGGGTATTGGGCGCGAAAATATGGGCAAGTCACTGTTGTCGGTCGTATTTTTGATCCGTTCGCCGACAAGGTAATCATCTGCGGAACCTTTATTTTTCTGGTCGGTAGCCCTCACTCACAGGTCGCACCCTGGATGGCCGTTGTCGTCACGGGCCGTGAACTTTTAGTGACCGCGCTGCGAGGTTTTTTTGAGCAGCAGGGGACCGATTTTTCGGCAAAGATGGCCGGCAAATTAAAAATGGTACTGCAGTGTATCGCGGCACTGGCCAGCCTCTATCTTCTGGCAACCACCGGTGAAGAACCACCCGTGGCAAGCCTTGCATACACCGTCCGGGGCATCCTCTGGGCGACGATTCTCTTGACGCTCTACTCCGGTGGCGAGTATGTCGTTGGGGCCTGGCGTCTCATGCGAAAAATGGCCCGGGAGTAATGGCATCATAGAAGCGCGATGGTCTTTCCCAACGCACTGACCGCGCTTGTGTCGATGCCCCATCAGCACATGAACTTAACTATCATCACTTCGGCACTCGTCACATTGCTGATACCGCTTAGCGGTTTATGCTGGCTCATTATCTACAATCGCTACCGCAGGCAAGGAACCATTCTTGCAAGCGAACCTCGATTGCTCGTGCCCTGGAATGGATTCCCTCATGTTGCGTTGGCGTTTTTTATCTATGTCATATTGCCGCTCGTATGGTTACTTCTGCTCCAACGCTGGTTTGAACTCACTCCGGATTCCGATTTTACTCAATTACCACAAGTGATTGCCTGGCTTCTGGCTGGTGACAGCCTGTTAAAATTTGCAGCCATGACCATGGTCGTTACTTTTTTGCGCATCGATCTTGCTGCATCCCTGTCCGATTTAGGACTCCAACTCAATAAGCTTAAAAAAGACATTCGCCTGGGGCTCGTGACGTTTATCGCCGTTGCGCCGGTCATTTATTTCTTGCAGTTTGTGCTCAAGTCTATCTACAATCAATTTGCGGACGAAGAAGCTGCCCACCCGATTGAAAAACTATTGCATGAAAATGGTTCGACCAGTGTCATCTTCTGGGCAATCTTTGCCGCAGTCATTGCTGCTCCCATCATTGAAGAGTTCCTGTTTCGATGNATTTTACAGGGCTGGCTAGAAAAAGCGTTTTATCGGACACGTGTGTTGGTCAATGCAGAATTAACAGGCGATACCGGTGGTGATGAGGTCGCCCTGGCAACGCCGGCGGCTCCCACGTTTATGTGGCAACCTATTATCTTAAGCTCCGTCACCTTTGCGCTGCTCCATGCGGGGCACGGACCGGACCCGATCCCGCTATTCTTTTTAGCCGTCGTGCTCGGATACCTGTATGCGAAAACGCATCGGATTCTTCCCAGCATTGTTGTGCATATGGCTCTCAACGGATTGAGCATGCTCATGCTACTTAGTAGCGAATAACAGTTGCCGCCGGAGTTCTTCTCCTACGGTCCCCTATGCCGTAATATCGGGCAGATTATAATCGCATCGCGTAGTTTGTGTTTAAACCGCCTTANCTGGCAACATTCAGGGAGTAACGATGGCTACTGGTTTCGGGATTATCGGCTGCGGAATGATCGCCACTTTTCACGCACGGGCCTTGGCTGAAATTCGCGGGGCAAAACTAGTTGGCTGCTACGACGCGATCGCTGCTGCTGCAGAGCGNACAGCCGCAAACCAAGGCTGCCGGGCTTANACACGCCTCGAAGATTTGCTCGCCGACGAGAATATCGATGTGGTCACAATCTGCACACCCAGCGGTGCCCATATGGAGCCTGCCGTGGCTGCCGCAAAAGCCGGAAAACATGTGGTTGTGGAAAAACCGCTCGAAATTACCTTACGGCGTTGTGACCGGATCATTGAGGCTTGCCGCAAAAACAAAGTCGTGCTTTCGACAATCTTCCCTTCGCGTTTTCACACATCCAGTATGGATTTAAAAAAAGCGATCGACCAAAAACGCTTCGGTCAACTGACGATGGGGGATGCCTATGTCAAATGGTTCCGGGCGCAAGAATATTACGATAGTGGCGCGTGGCGAGGCACNTGGAAACTGGATGGAGGCGGAGCGCTGATGAATCAGGCGATTCATAGCGTCGATCTTTTAACGTGGCTTATGGGGCCTGTCGTAGAAATTCGGGCACAAACTGCGACGTTGGCGCATCGTCGGATCGAAGTCGAAGACACCGCGGTCGCAACACTCCAGTTTAAATCAGGCGCGTTGGGAGTGATTGAGGCGACGACCGCTGCATGGCCGGGTTACCTCAAACGCATCGAGATACATGGGTCGGAGGGATCGGCCGTTTTAGAAGAGGAAGATCTCAAAGTCTGGGACTTCGCCAAAAAGCGATCGAAGGATGCAGCCATTTTAAAACGGATGGCTGCCCAGCGATCTGGTGGCGGGGGCGCAAGTGACCCCTCTGCGATCGGCCATCATGCACACGCCATGCAATTTCGCGATGTCTTGCGGGCCATTCGCAGTGGAAAAAAACCAGCGATTGACGGACCTGAAGGGCGACGAAGTGTTGAAATTATTCTTGGCATCTACAAGGCAGCAGAGACGGGAAAAACGATCACGCTTCCCTTGAAAACGGACCCCACTCTCAACGCGCGACGAAAATAATGTGGTGCCTGGTGGCGAGCTAACGTTTCGCATCATTTGTCGAAGAAAAGCGGACTGTAAGCTGCCCCAGCGATGGCTACCGTCGCATGATTTCGACCTTTTCCCGGCACATGTTTCCTGCCACAATGCCGNCCTTCTTTCCCACAGACGCCACGGACGGCCCGATGCGAAGAATTATTGATTACGTCATCTATCTGGCCGTGCGATGTGTGTTCTGTGTACTCCAGATCGTGCCGGCCAAGGATTGTCTGTTCCTTGCAGATCCTCTGTTGAGAATTGTCTCGGATGTTCTTCGCATCCGCAGCGACGTGATCGATGAAAATCTCCGCTTGGCCTTTCCCCAATTATCACTGGACGAAAGAAGATTGCTCCGCCGTAAGCATTGGCAGCACTTGTTGTTAATGATCCACGAGATCGCTAATGCAAATCGAAAAATCCATCTCACCAATTGGCGGCAACATATTAATTTTCGCAATAAGCAGGAGTTGGTTCATACGTTGCTTGAGCGAAGGCCCAAAGTGCTCGTATCCGGCCACTTTGGTAATTTCGAGGTCAGTGGAATGATCGTAGGCCTGTTCGGATTCTCGATGTTCACCATCGCTCGCCCACTGGATAATCCCTATCTCGACGATTTCTTTAATGCGCAGCGGGCCACGTATGGATTGCAGATGTTACCGAAGCAAGCCAGTGCGCAGGCTGCTGAAGCAAAACTCGCGCAGGGGACCTCATTGGTTGTCCTGGGAGATCAAGCGGCTGGTAAGCGGGATTGCTGGGTCGATTTTTTCGGACGGCCCGCCTCCACCCATAAGGCGATTGCGATTTTCGGGCTGACATTTTCCGCACCGTTAGTCGTCGTTTACGGGAAACGCGCCCCTGGGCCACTAAACTTCGAAATTGGCTGCCAACAGATTGCAGATCCCAAGCAAATGGAACCGCGTTACCAGGATGTATTTGAGTTGACTCAATGGTATACCAGTGAATTAGAAAAAATTATTTGTACCGCTCCGGATCAATACTGGTGGGCGCACCGACGATGGAAGAAGCGACCCATGCGACAACGACGGCAGCAGTCTGCCGCCTAGAAGGGGCTCGTTGGCGGGTAGATAATCTACAAATCGGCCGGACGACGCCAGTAAAATGTCAATCTGTTTTTAGGAGTGAGGTTGTCCGTTGATTTCTTTTCGACCTTTTTTGAATGGTGACATTCCGTCGATTGTCGCTATCTGGAAAAATCACGGACCGGACCCTGCGCTGGCCAAGGAAATTTCTGCAGATCTCTTTGATCGTCTTGTCCTGTCAAAACTCTACTTTGACCGACGTGGGCTCATCATGGCGATCGAGGATGAGCAGATTGTTGGTTTCGTCCATGCAGGGTTTGGCCCGAACAAGGATGAAACGGAATTGGATATCACCCGCGGTGTCGTTTCACTTCTTTTAACCCATGCCGATTGCCCTGACCCGAAGATTGCGGACGGCCTCCTTACAGAAGCGGAGAATTATCTCGCTGACCGTGGCGCGCATTCGATTGCCGCCATCGGGTTGGGTGAACTTTGCCCGTTTTACCTGGGTCTCTACGGCAGTTGTGACCTTCCAGGCGTATTTGAATCCGATAAAAATCGCACTGATTTTTTTAAGCGGCACGCTTACCAACCCAACGCGCAAATTCTCTGCTTTAAGAAAGAAATTGGCGGCTTTCGACCGACACCAAATCGCGCGATCATGCGACTTCGTCGCTCGCTTAATATTGAATTTGCCTCCGATCCCACGGCACGCTCCTGGTGGGATGCTTGTACCCAGGGATGCCTGCCGCAACTCTCCGCCACGGCCCGCTCGGTCGGCGGCCATGAAGTCTTCGCCAAGGCGCTGTTCTGGGACATGCAAACCTTGACCGGTCCCGAATTCCAGCGTTCGATGGGGCTCTCAAGATTAGACATCACCGATCCTGCTGCTCCTCCCGGAACGGGGGAGTATTTACTTGAAGAGTGTTTTAAGCAACTTCAGCAGCAGGGCATTGAGTACGTGCTTGCTCAATGCAACAAGGAAAACGATGATCGGGCAATACTTTTAAAAAATGCCGGGATGGACCACTACGATACGGGAACCCTGTGGAGCAAGAACGTTATTTGATCCCATTTGGTCCCGTTTGCTCTAAATGCAAGAGCACGTTCTCGACATAACTCGGCTCCGCTTGCCTTATTTTCTCTGAAAAAATATCGCCAGTGCCACTTCGACAATCAGCAAGATACTCCTGAAGCAGGGCGGTGCGAGAATCGGTGGTGCGGAGCAGAAAGTGTGCCCAAAGCCAGGACTCCGCATAGTCCAGTTCGGTGAGTTCTTCGGTCCGCGTTCGCTTTTCGAGTCGCTTGAGATTCGGCTGCCAATCGGTTTTGTCGCGGGCAGCGATCAACAGATCATACTGCGATGGATTCCATCCTGTTTGACCTCGATCGCATTCATAAAATTCGGCAAGTCCTTCATCAATCCAGAGCGGTATTCGAGGAACCGCTGCATGGAGATAACCATGACAAACCTCATGGCAAAGATCTTCTGCGATGTGATCGCCCCAATAGGTATAGACACAGAGACGCGTATCGGTCTGAACAAAAAATGCCCGTCTTTCGGGATATTTCGGATAGCGACGCGATAAAAAACGATGGTAGCGCCGCGGTGTCTTAAACAAGTAAACTTCGACAGGTTCGTTGGAAGCAGGTAAAGCAAGTGTGGTTGTTAGTTGCGCACGCATATCTTCCAAGTCTTGAAGCAGTCGATGATTTTCTGGTAGCTGGAAATCGCTATAGATAACCAACTCGTCAAGCACCAGACTACTGGCCACCGGCAATTCCATCGGCGGTGTCAGCGGACGACAGCCCGCGGTTGCGAAGATGCCTGCGCAGCAACTCAAACAAAACAAATAACTCAAACGACCCAACAGCTTATAAAGTTTCAATCGGATCATAAGCTGATTTCAGGCTTGCACGAAGGTCGTAAGGAATCCTCACTTTGCGGGACATGATACGGCCGCGAACGAAATCGGGGTAGGGCAATCTCAAAGGTACCGTTCGCCCACCTAGCCCACCCTGGCGGCAATCAACTGATCGAGTTCCTCTTGCAAACGACCGAGTATTTCATCGTATCGGTAAAGACCGACCTGATGAGAGCCACGTTTGAGGCAAACATGTTTTGGACCGCACCACAAACCGAGGTCGGCGTCATCGGTCTCACCCGGACCATTGACTCGGCACCCCATCACCGCAATGGTGATTGCATGATCCTCTGCATACCGGGTCATCTCTTTCACTTGCTCTGCCAACTCGATAAAAGCCTCATTCTCCACCCGTGAGCAACTCGGACAGCTGATAATATTTATCCGATCTGTGGCAAACTGCACGACACTGCGGACGCGACCGGCTGCAATATCTGCAAGAATTTCTCGACCGGCCGCAATTTCTTCAACCTTGCGGTCATTCGACACCGTGAGAGAAACTCGCACCGTATCACCGATCCCTTGGCCAATTAACTGNTCGAAAGCGATTCGCGTTTTGATAATNCCATCGGGTGGCAATCCCGCCTCGGTCACACCGAGGTGCAGCGGCACATCCGGCCGCTCGGCTGCGAAGCGACGATTGACGTCAATCACATGTGCAGGATCTGAGTCTTTCAGCGAAACACAATATCGCGTAAACCCGATTTCATCAAGCAAACTGCAATGGTCCAGCGCGCTCTGGAGCATCGGGCCGACGGCGTCGTCAGGATCAAACTCGGCCAGTTTTGCAGGATCAACGCTCCCGCAATTAACGCCGACGCGTATCGCACAGTCGTTCGCTTCGGCCAACTCGGCGATCCAACGTACTTTATCCTGCCAGGCTCGTTCGGGTTCGTGATGATAAAGATGCCCCGGGTTATATCGAATTTTGTCCACATGCGGTGCCAACTGTTCGGCCAACCGATAATTCTCTTGAAGATCCACAACCAAATTGGCTTCTGTNTCATTGCGAATACAGGCGACTGCCTCTGCATCTTTTCTACTATCTACGGCAATCCGCACGGCGCCGGCACCGGCGGCATGCAACGCATTCACTTGCGCTGCGGTGGCCGTAATATCGCGGGTGGGAGTCGCCGTCATGCTCTGCACAGCAATCGGTTGCCCCGCCCCGATAGTCAATGACCCAATACGAACTGACCGGGTTGGATTCCTAGAAATTTCCATATAATCAACTAATAAAGGCGATACTTGATATTGGCAAGATCCAGATGGACTGCATGCCCACCAGGGCCCATTTCATTGCTCTTGCTGTCCGCTGTTCCTCCTGAGAATTCTACCCTGCCAATGCCCTATCGACCACGCCTGCATATTGTCCTGCTAGAACCTGAAATTCCACACAATACGGGGAGTGTCGGGAGAACCTGCGTTGCGGTCGGTGCAAAACTCTGGCTGGTGCGTCCCCTCGGATTTCAACTCGACGACTACCACCTGCGACGAGCAGGCCTCGACTACTGGCAGCATCTCAACGTGGAAGTTGTCGACACCTGGGAGACATTGCTTGAAAAATTGCCTGGTCCAACCTCATGGTTTTTCTCCACCCATGCCGAGCGGCCCTATCATGAAGCCTCTTTTAAGGAAGGAGACGCGTTTATCTTCGGAAATGAATCAACGGGTTTGCCTAAAAAATGGACCCGGGGCCCCAATCCGCAGGCGCTGCGTATTCCCGTGCGAGAGGACGTGCGCAGCTTGAACCTTTCCAACAGTGTTGCAATTGCCTGTTATGAAGCGCAACGGCAATGGCTGGTGGGTAATGGTGGGTAATGGCTAGCAAAAATCCGTCGAGGCTCCTGCAGGGGCCTGTAACACATGCCATACCATAGGTTAAACTAGAGGCACATGACGCGGGGTGGAGCAGCCCGGTAGCTCGCGAGGCTCATAACCTCGAGGTCGCAGGTTCGAATCCTGTCCCCGCAACTTTTTTCTCCGATACGACCTACCGGTATCGTCCCCAAGCCGAGTTCTCTTATCCGGGGGCATTCCTTATGGTCTCCGCTGAGCCCCTGGAGCTATGTCCGCGACGTAGCACGGTCAGCACGTGTCTGTGAATGAATTGTCGCAAAATGTATCGGCAAGCGGACCGCGACGGACCAAGTAGACGATGCGGTATATTCTTCTTTCTCGGACCCATCGACTCCGAATCTGGTTCACGTCAGAATAGNANAGTGAAACCTTTGCACGCGTAAGACAGCCGTCGACACAGACATTGCGAGCAACCGAGCATGGCAACTGATCCCATCTGTGGCATGGAGGTAGACGAAAAAAAGGCAATTTCTGCCGAGCGTGGTGATCAAGTTTACTTTTTCTGCAGTTCGCACTGCCGCGAAAAATTTCTCGCACAAGCGGCTGGTAAAACCATCGAACCGTTGCACGCTGCAGATCACTCAAGTGCAGCAACACCGCATCGCTCAGATCAGGTGACNTATACCTGCCCGATGCATCCGGANATTGAGCAGATCGGCCCGGGTAGTTGTCCGAAGTGCGGCATGGACCTGGAGCCGAAGGGGATTCCGGCGGAAAACGATTCCGCGGAACTGGATGCGATGACGCGCAGGTTCCGATGGGCCACTCTGTGGACCGTGCCCTTGCTGTTGCTCGCGATGCTGCCGATGGTCGGATTGGATATCGATCGCTATCTCACGCATCCGGTCAATATCGGCCTGCAGTGGATCCTCTCGACTTTCATTTTATTTGGCTGCGGTAGGTTCTTCTTCGTGCGTGGCCTTCAATCGATTCGCTCGCGTCATCTGAATATGTTCACTTTGATCAGCATCGGTAGTGGCGCCGCCTATTTATACAGTGTGGCAACAATACTCGTTCCCGGACTCTTCCCGAAAGGTCTCCAGGGCGCCCACGGCGAAATTGAAGTCTATTTCGAAGTGAGTGGAGTGATTATTACGCTGGTACTTTTGGGACAGGTGTTGGAACTCCGCGCCCGCCATCAAACGAGCGGAGCGATTCGCGATTTACTGGCACTTGCACCGGCCATCGCCCATCGGGTCCGCAACGGCCAGGAAGAAGATATTCCTCTTGAGCAGGTCCATGCGGGCGACACGCTGCGCGTCCGACCCGGAGAAAAAATCCCGGTCGATGGTGAACTGACTGAAGGAGGAAGTGCAGTTGATGAGTCGATGCTCACCGGAGAACCAATTCCGATCGATAAAACTCCGGGCGATCCACTCATCGGCGGAGCGTTGAATCAGACGGGTGCTTTCTTGATGTTGGCACGTCGGGTCGGCAGTGACACGCTGCTCTCACAGATTGTGCATCGGGTCGCCGATGCNCAGCGAAGNCGGGCACCGATNCAGAAGATCGCAGACCGGATTTCTTCCGTTTTTGTTCCNACCGTACTGCTTTGCGCCGTATTGACGCTTTTGATCTGGTTGCTGGCAAAGCCGGACGAACCGGCCTGGGCCATTGTAAACTCGGTCGCGGTGCTAATCATTGCATGTCCCTGTGCGCTTGGACTGGCAACGCCTATGTCGATTATGGTTGGCATTGGACGCGGCGCGCGTGAGGGTGTATTGATCAAAGATGCGGAAGTCCTTGAGCGATTGGAGAAAGTCGACACGCTTGCGGTCGATAAAACGGGGACGCTTACCGCAGGGCTACCGAGCATGCNGGANATNATCNCGGTAAGCGACTATCAGAGCGATGCACTCTTGGCTCGTGCCGCAAGCCTTGAACAAAATAGCGAACATCCACTGGCACGGGCGATTACCGCGGCGGCCAAAGACAAAAATCTTCAAATATCGGCGGTGGAAAATTTTAATTCGGTCACAGGCGGAGGCGTGACGGGCACCGTTTTGGGCGATACGGTTTTATTGGGCAATGAGCGATTGTTGAAAAAATTTGAGATCGCAGGCGCCGGCATCTTGGAATCGATTCGCGACAAAAGCGCGGCAGGAAAAACCGTGGTGTTTATCGCAGTCAATGGTCAGGCGGCCGGTATGTTGGTGATCGCCGACCCGATCAAATCTTCGACCCCGAGTGCGGTAGCGGCTCTGCAAAAAAGTGGGCTCCGCGTGCAGATGCTGACTGGCGACAACGTGCAGGCAGCGGCGACTGTCGCGGCAGAACTTCATCTCGACGACTACAAGGCAGCACTGACACCGGAAGCCAAACATGAGGCGGTAAAACAATTGCATCGTGCTGGCCATAAAGTGGCAATGGCCGGTGACGGAATCAACGANGCNCCGGCANTGGCCGAGGCGGATGTCGGAATCGCNATGGGCACAGGAACCGATATCGCCATTGAGTCGGCAGGCGTTACCCTAGTGAAGGGCGATCTTCGCGGTATTTTGCAGGCGCGGAAACTGAGTCGGGCTACCATGCGGAACATTCGTCAAAATTTTTATTTCGCCTTTGGCTACAATCTTTTGGGAGTGCCATTGGCTGCGGGAATTCTTTATCCGATATCCAGCCATTTATTGCTTAATCCGATGATTGCTGCCCTTGCCATGAGTCTCAGCAGTGTCTCGGTCATCGGAAATGCGTTGCGACTCAAAGGCCTCAACCTTGATGCTTCTTTCCCCAGTCACCCATCTGCACAGAAACTATCNCCGGTGGACCGGAAACCGAAAGCGTAACGAGTAAATAGCCGGCACCCTTTACAATGGATCACGAGTCGTGAGAATGGTGTCATCCGCTGCGGCATCCAATCTGCAGCATTTCGCTGCGAAAGGAACGCATGTCTGACCACAACGTATGCATTGCCGTTGCCAAAGACCACGACCAGGCAAGTACATTGGTTGCGGCGCTGCGGGACAGCGGATTCGATCAGAAAAAAATTTCTGTCGTCGGCAAAGATCACCCCGAAGATGCGCACGTTCACGGTTACGTGACNACCGGGGAATCGATGTCTTTCTGGGGCAAACAGGGTGCTCTTTGGGGCGGACTTTTCGGGGCCCTGGCAGGTGCCGGTTTNCTGTTCATCCCCGGTATCGGTCCACTGCTGGTCGGGGGGCCGCTGCTGAGCATGATCGTNGGCGGACTNGAGGGNGGGGCGGTGCTTGGTGGAATTGAAGCGGTGTTTNCCGGCCTNTTGCACCTGGGACTCTCNNANGANTCTCTGGCCCTTTACGACAAACAACTCCGTCAGGGCGGCTGTCTGGTTATCCTGCATGGCACAGCNACCGAAGTCGTGCNCGGTCGCGAGATTCTCCAAGAAAAAGCNGAGTCGGTCGAAGTCCACGCTGCCTNAAAATACTCTGAAACACCCTGAAACATATTGATCGTTCCAACAACCATACTCTGGGATTACCATGAGCCACCAACAGCATAAACACGACAAACATCACCAGCATTCACAAAAAAAGAAAAAAGCACACAAGGACTGGAAAACCTGGNTCGTGATTGGAATGATGCTTCTCGCGATGCTACTCTACGTCATTAGCGATGATGAGGCATTGCCACCCGGTGCANCCCAGGATGATGGACAGACAGTCCCCGCAGGCGAATAATACATTCCACAAACCGCTGCGACAAAAACAAAAAGAGGTGTCACAGCCAAATCGGGAGAAACAATNATGCTCGATAATATGGGATCGTTAGGCCTGGGACAGATTGTAACCCTGCTGGTGATTGCCATTTTTGTCGGCTGGCTGGCTGGGGTGATCACTCGCGGCGGAGGCTTCGGTTTNCTGGGTGACATCGTGGTTGCCATTGTNGGCTCATTCGCAGGGTACTATCTTTTTGATCTTCTCGGAATCGATTTGGGCGGTGGCTANTTAGACTTGATCATCACCGCCACGGTAGGCGCTGTCATCGTGCTGATGCTCATCCGCTTGGTAAAGCGGGTTTAAGGNATTGAAACCCCACATATCTGGCNACATCTGGCGGCCGAGTGATCTCGAAGCACTTAGAGGCGGTCCAGTGCGTCCCGCTTGGATGGTTTGGGCGATTCNCCCGGTAGNGNTGGTTTCTTTTTNGCTGCCGGCGGTTGAATCCAGGCAATCGATGCTTCGTTNNCAAGGACGCATTTTTTACCGAGTTGNACTCCTTCACGGTCGATGAGAATCTCAACCGNATCGCCGGCCAAATGNGGNTTNA